>NZ_JCAQID010000002.1:0-278696 GCF_059736405.1 Halosolutus sp. DAT137
TCCGGGCTCTTGCTCTCACAACCCGTACCGATTACTGGCACGGTGGGCCGTTACCCCACCGTCTACCTAATCGGCCGCAGCCACATCCTACAGCGTCGGAACGTTTCGAGCTCTCTGCAATTCCAGCGGGAGAGCTGTATGCGCTATTAGCCTCAGTTTCCCGAGGTTATCGCGCTCTGTAGGGTAGTTTGGCCACGTGTTACTGAGCTATCTGCTACGAGTCTAAACTCGTACAACTAGCATGGCTAAATCGGACTCCACTAGCAATGACCTCCGGCAGGATCAACCGGAATGAATGCTATATTACTCCAGCCCAGGTGGGCTGGAGGGTCTGTTGGCGGTGAATGTTGTACACACTCACACAATTTGGGTCCACACGTTCGATGACACGTCGTCGTCGACCGACTGGGCGTCACCGAACTGTCGAAGCTAACATCAGATCCCATCTGTACGGCGGACCGCAGGGGTAGGATCCTCATTTCCTTCCGGACTTTGTCGTAAGCCATCAGGGGTACATAACCCCTTCGGACTGACGGTGTCCAGATCGACGGCGCGAGTGTATCGCGCCGCCGAACACATCACATCCGAATGCCCTCGTACATATAAGGGCACCGGATCGGACCCGCGCCGGAAGTCGCATCCGGCGAGGGTGTTTTCGACCCAATCGAAGTGCCCCGTCGAATATAAGGGCACCGGATCGATGTGGCCGATCGAGTCGGCCACGAGCACGACCCGAACCGAGTGCCCGCATATCAATAAGACCGTCGAATCGGTCCGACGGTCAAGACGAGGGTGGACGTGTCCTGCCTCCGTGCTGGAACACAGCCGGAGGGGACGTGGCGATCTGAGCCACGCCGTTTGCATTCAAACCGAATACCGGGTCCATATATAAGGCCGTCGAACCAGTAGCACTCCGAAACCCGATACCATGGGACGGTTTTGCACCGGGTTGTCAGCGAACGGACACTGATAAATCTAAACACTGGTCGAGAACGATCTCCGTCGATCACAACGTAGACAGCGACGACCTGTACACAGCGTAGCCGTATCGCGCGGGCGGAGGTCGGCCGATCATCCCGTCCTCGCAGACACGGTCGGACCGAATGAGACCCGCGCACGTCTGACTCGACACTGAATGCGCAAGAAGGCTTCGTGTCGAACAGCACCGCTGTCCTGGCGGGCCGAAACCGGGGGACGATCGTCTGAGAACGCCGAACCGATTCGAAGGGGCGACGAGAACCCGGCACGCAGCATCGATGCCAATAAACCACGTGGGTTACAACAGCAACACGAATGGTCCGGGACCCGATCGGTTCGGAGTCGATGCCACCCGCAGAAGAGATCTGCGCCGCACTCGACGACCCCGACTGCCGTGAGATTATCCGGAAGCTCGACGAGCCGCTGACGGCCTCGGAACTCACCACGCAGTGTGATATTCCGCAGTCGACGCTCTACCGAAAGCTCGAGTTGCTGACCGACGCGACGTTGCTCGAGGAGTCGACCGAGATCAGACGCGACGGCCATCACGCGAGTAAATATTCGATCGCATTCGACGAGATCACGCTCGTATTAGATGACGATCGATCGCTGGCAGTCGAGATCGAACGGCCGTCTCGGACCGCAGACGAACGGCTCGCAGAACTGTGGTCGGAGGTGCGGAAAGAAACATGAGCCTACTTCAGACAGGGGCGACAGAAATTGCGCTCGCACTGGCCGTCGTCAAGACGCTCGTTTTAGTCGTCGGCGGCGTCATCACGTTCGTCGCGTTCAAAGCCTACCGGCGTACTCGCCAGCGTGCACTCGGTCTTCTCGCAGCCGGGTTCGGTATCGTGACCCTCGGACTGGTCCTGGCGGGGATGCTCACCGAAGTTCTGGGCGTCCCGCTCGCGCTGGGTGTCTTACTGGAGAGCGTGCTCGTTCTGATCGGTTTTCTCGTGATCGCTTATTCGATGTACGCACAGTAGGAGACGCGGGTCAGCCCTCGAACCCGGCGTCGTCCATGACCTCGGCGAATTCCTCGGTCTCCATCGCCTCTTCGTAGACGATCGCCGTCGCCATCCCGCCGGGGTAGCTCCCGTCGGTCGTCACGTGATCGACCTTGTGGCAGTGTGCCGGGTAGATCCCGGGACCTGCGTCGGCCTCGAACTCGAGCGTGACCCGTTCGGCGGGCGCGACGGCGACCACGTCCTCCTCGTAGCGGGCGGCCTCTGGGATCGGACTGCCGTCCTTCTCGACGACGGTGAACCGGTGGCCGTGCGTGTGGAACGCGTGGCTCTCGTAGCCGGCGTTGACGACGTGGACGCGGACCGTCTCGCCCGCGGACGCGAGCAGCGGCGTGCCGAGTTCGGGATGAAACGACGTGGGGGCGCTCCGCCCGTTGACGGTGTACAGGTTCGGATTCCGATCGCCAGCGTCGTACTCGGCGTCGCCGCCGGCTTCCATCTCGTGCAGTCGGCTATCCCACTCCCGGAGCGTCAGGAAGTACTCCCTGTCCGGGAGGGCGTACTCTTCAGGATCGACCCGGACGATCCCGTACATCCCCATGTCGAGGTGGGTGTGCGTCTGGACGTGACAGTGATAGAAGTGAGTGCCAGGGACGTCGCCGGTGAGTTCGTACGTGTGACTCTCGTCGGGGTTGACCTGAATCCGCGTAGATACCGGCGCTCCGTCGTCTTTCCACGACTTGTCGAGCGCGTGGACGTGGACGGTGTGCGGCCGACCGTGCTCGGTGTTCTCGAAGGTGAGTTCGAACGTCTCGCCCTCGTTCATCCGGTAGACCGGTCCCGGAACGCTCGGTTCGAGGTCGTCGGCCTGCCAGGCCCAGACTTCGGGGAGTTCGACCGGCCCGCCCTTCGCTTCCGCGGTGACGACCCGGTGACGGGCCGGAACGGTCCGCAGCGTCGACTGGTGATCCTGTTCGGCGAGCTCGACGACCTGGGGCGGTGCCGTGTACGCGTAGTCGGTCAGCGGTTCGTCGGGTTCGCCGTCCGACTCGGTCTCGTCGCCGGGATCCGAGTCGGAGTCGGCGGAGAGGACCGAGAGACAGCCGGCGAGGCTTCCGAGTGCGCTCGCACCGGCGGTCGAGAGAACGGTTCGGCGACGGACACCAGGAGACGTATTCGATATCATCGGTCTATCCGACACTCGGGACCGACGGATGAAGGGTCATTAAGTCGGTTCCCGCCGGTCGAGAAACGCGTGAACATGATCGGCTCTTCCCGATAGATGAAAATACACGGTCCGCAATCAGCCATCAACGATCGTGCAGAGATCGCGACCGTCGACGGACATCGGGCAATTTCGGTGCGGGCAACGCGAATCCTCGGGACGGTCCGGCGGCCGCCGTCGATCGATCGGTTCGGCCGGTTAGCGGTTCAGCATTCAGCGGGTTAGCGGTTCAGCGTGTGTATCGCGTGTCCGAGCGCGTTCTCGGCGGCCTCCATCACCGCCTCGGAAAGCGTCGGGTGGGTGTGGACCGTCGCCGCGACGTCTTCGAGCGTCGCGCCGAGTTCGATCGCCAGTCCGAGTTCCGCGATCAGTTCGGAGGCTTCGGGACCGACGATCTGCGCGCCGAGGACGTATCCTTCGGACTCGTCGGCGACGATCTTGACGAAGCCGTCTGTCTCACCGACCGTCAGTGCGCGGCCGCTGGCCCGGAAGGGAAACTGGCCGACGGCCGTCTCGAAGCCGGCTTCCGCCGCCTCGGACTCGGTCATTCCTACGGTCCCGATCTCGGGGTCGGTGAAGATCGCGGCCGGGATCGCCTGGGCGTCGATCGCCGCGGGTTCGCCGGCGATCACTTCGGCGGCGACCTTGCCCTCCATGCTGCCCTTGTGTGCGAGCATCGGTTCGCCGGCGACGTCACCGGCCGCGAAGACGTGGTCGACGGCAGTGCGTGCGCGCGAGTCGGTTTTAACGAATCCGCGATCGTCCGTCTCGAGACCGACTTCCTCGAGATCGAGCGTGTCAGAAACCGGTTCGCGGCCGACGGCGACGAGAACCTTCTCGGCGTCGAGTTCGAGTGAGTCGGCGTCTTCCACCGCATCTGTCTGCCCGCCGTCTGCTTCAGCCTGCGCCGCCGGCTCCGCGACGACCCGAATCCCGTCGCCGTTGCCCTGCCACTCCGAGGCGGTGTACCCGAAGTGGAACTCGATCCCGAGACTCTTCGCCCGCTGTTTGACCGGGCGTTTGAGATCGTCGTCGTACCCCGGCAGAATCGAATCGAGCATCTCGATGATAGTCACGTCGGTGCCGAGTTTGGCGAAGACGGTCGCCAGTTCCATCCCGATGTAGCCGGCGCCGACGACCACCAGCGAGTCGGGGACCGATTCGAGTGCGAGCGCCTGCCGCGAGTCGAGGACGGGACCGTCGCCGTACTCGAAGCCGGGAATCTCGATCGGTCGGGAGCCGGTCGCGACGATCGCGTGTTCGAATTCGATGCTCTCTGAGCCCTGTCCATCGCCGCTGTGAGAGATGCGAGCCGTGTGTTCGCCCGCGAAGGTGACCGTCCCCTCGAGGAGGTTGACCTGGTTCGCTTTGCAGAGCTTCTCGACCCCGCCGGTCAACTGGTCGACGACGCCGTCTTTCCAGTCGACCATCTTCGCGAGGTCGACGGCGGGGTCGGCGTGAATGCCCATCTCCTCGGCGTTGCCAGCCTCGTGGGCGATGTCCGAAGCAGTAATCAGCGCCTTCGAGGGGATACAGCCGTGGTTCAGACAGGTTCCGCCGTAGGCCTCTTTTTCGACGAGCGTGACATCCAGATCGAGCTGTCCGGCACGGATCGCGGCCACGTAGCCCGCGGGCCCCGCGCCGATAACCAGTACGTCCGTCCCGGTGGTAACGTCTCCAACGACCATACCCATCGTTGGATGTCGGGGACGGTGTACCTGTTGCAATGTATCAGACCAACTATACGAGGTGGGGCGTCTCGAGAAACGTATCCGCCAGGATCCATCAGTCCAGTTCGAGCGATAGTAACCACTGGAAATTAATACGCACCTGATCGCAAGACGGCGTTTCGATCAGTGTATAAATCGTTTCAGTGGCCACTATAGAAGACCAGTCGGAGACCGCCGCTCACTCGAGCAGTAGCAGTTCGGGATTCTCGAGGTGCTCCATCACGGTGTTCGTAAACTGCGCGCCGATCGCACCGTCGATCAGCCGATGATCGAACGACAGCGAGAGCGTCAGTACCGATCGCGGCTCGATCGACTCCGTGCCGTCCTCGTCAGTCACCACGCGCGGTTTACGCTTGATCTCGCCGATCGCGAGGATTCCCGCCTCGGGGTAGTTGATGATGGGCGTGGCGTACTCGCCGCCGATGCCGCCGACGTTCGTGATCGTAAACGTCGACCCCTGTAGTTCGCCGGGGCTAATCGTGCGGTCGCGGGCCTTCTGGACGAGTTCGTTCATCTCCGACGAAAGCTGAAGGAGCCCCGTCCCGTCGGCGTTCTCGACGACCGGCACCATCAGGCCAGCGTCGGTCGCCGTCGCGACGCCGATGTTGTAGTAATCGCGGAAGACGATCTCCTCGTTCGCGTCGTCGATGACCGCGTTCATTTCGGGGTACGCTTTCAGCGCTGCCACGACGGCTTTCATGATGAACGGCATGTACGTCAGCCGGATACCCTGCTCTTTGGCCCGCGGTTTGAGTCGATCGCGGACCTCGACGAGAGCGGTCACGTCGACTTCGTCGTGGTGGGTGACGTGAGGCGCAGTGTACGCCGACTCCACCATCGCCTCGGCAATGCGCTTGCGGACGCCCGTGAACGGTTCGCGGCGTTCGTGCTCGCCGGGAGCGAACTCAGCATCCGTTTCGACCCCGGTGTCGGCGACCGGTGTGCCAGCTTCGACCACTTCGGCGTCGGCTTTCTGAGCCCGTTGCTGGGCCTCGGCGTACGCCCGAACTGCCTCGGGCGTCACGAATGCCTCGCCGTCGCGTTCCTCCTCGGTCGGAACGGCGTCGACGTCGACACCCTCCTCGTCGGCGAGTCGACGAGTCGCGGGCGCAGCGAGTGTTCTGTCCCGATCGGCGGACGTAACCTGCGTCGGCCGGACGTGCTGGGTCCGTTGCCCACCGGTTTCGGTATCGGGTTTCGTTCGGTCCGGAGCGCCAGTTTCGGACCCCGTCGCATCGGCAACCGCTTCGGACGCAGTCACACCGGCGGCAGCCGAAGGCTCGCCAGCAGCCACAGAATCGATCGAGCCGGCGCTCGCTGCAGCCTGTACGTCAGCGGCAGTGATCCGACCGCCAGGGCCGCTGCCCTCGATCGCCGAGAGGTCGATCCCCTCCTTGCGGGCCATCCGGCGCACGCGTGGGGGCGCGAAGACCCGATCGGCAGGCGTTGTGATCTCACCGGCCTCCGAACCGATCGCGCCGGGATCACCGGCCGGTTCACTCTCGTCGACGTGCTCGCCGGAATCCGCCGACCCAGTTTCGGCCTCAGCAGGCGCTTCGCCCTCGACGTCGAACGTGATGAACACCTCGCCGACCGGAATAACGTCCCCCTCGTCGTAGCGCAGTTCGCGGACGGTCCCGTTGACCGGTGCGGGAACCTCGACGAGGGCCTTGTCCGTCTCGACTTCTGCGACCGGCTGATCCTCGCTGACCGTATCGCCGGCCGAGACGAGCCACGAGACCAGTTCGCCCTCGGCGACGCCCTCGCCGACATCGGGCAGTTTGAACTCGCGAACCATGTTAGAACTCCGCGGCGTTCCGAATGCCGTCTTCGATCCGTGCGGCCTCCGGCAGGTAGTAGTCTTCGAGCGCGTACAGCGGGAACGGCGTGTCGAAGCCCGTGATGCGCTCGATCGGTGCCTCCTGGTAGAGCAGGGCCTCCTCCTGGATCGTCGCGGTGATCTCGCCGGCCAGCCCGCCCGTCTTCGGGGCCTCGTGGACGACGGCGGCGCGGCCGGTCTTTTTGAACGACTCGAGAATGGTGTCCTCGTCCAGCGGTGAGAGCGTTCGCAGGTCGATCACTTCGACATCGATTTCGCCGGCGAGGTTCTCCGCGGCCTCGAGCGTCGGCCGGGTCATCGCCCCCCACGTGAACACCGAGACGTCGCTTCCCTCGCGACGGACCGCGGCCTCGCCGATCGGGATTTCGTAGGACTCGGTCGGAACCTCCTCGCGGAACGCTCGGTAGATGAGCTTCGGTTCGAGGAAGACGACCGGGTCCGGCGATCGGATCGCGCTCGTCAACAGTCCCTTCGTATCGTACGGCGTGGAGGGAATCACCACCTTGAGGCCGGGCTGGTGGACGAACATCGCCTCGGAGGATTCGGAGTGGTGTTCGGGCGCGCGAATACCGCCGCCGTAGGGCGCACGGACGACCATCGGACAGGTGTACCGGCCGCGAGAGCGCGTTCGCAGGCGCGCGGCGTGGGAGACGATCTGGTCGAACGCGGGGTAGATGAAGCCCAGAAACTGAATTTCGGGAACCGGGCGCATCCCGTAGGCGGCCATTCCGATCGCCGTCCCGACGATCCCCGATTCCGCAAGCGGTGTATCGACGACGCGGTCCCCGCCGAACTCGTCGTACAGCCCTTCAGTCGCACGAAAGACGCCGCCGTTCCGTCCGACGTCTTCGCCCATGACGATGACGTCGTCGTCCCGCTCCATTTCGGTGTGCAATCCGTCACGTACAGCCTGTACCAGGGTGAGGTGTTCCGATTCTGCAGCCATGTTAGCCCTCCAGGACCGCGTCGTCGCCGTGTCGATCGCGAATCGTTTCCAACCACTCGAGCTGGCGCCGTAACCGTTTGGGCATCCCCTCGTAGACGTGGGCGAAGATTTCCTCGGGTTCGGGTCGCGTAACCGACTCCGCTTCGTCGATCGCGTCGGCGACCTCCTCGCGAATCCGCGACTCGATCGCGTCGACCCGTTCGTCGTCGAGCAGCCCGCGATTTCGCAGGAACGTCTCCATCCGCGGGATGGGGTCCTTTTGTTTCCAGCGTTCGACCTCATCGTCGTCGCGGTAGACCGAGGGATCGTCCGCGGTCGTGTGCGCGCCGAAACGGTACTGGACGGCCTCGATCAGCGTCGGACGGGTGGCGCTGCCGGGAGAGTCGTCTTCGATCGCGTCCGGGTTTTTCGCCTTCTCGACGGCGTCTCTCGTGACGTTGTAGACGGCCAGCGGGTCCATCCCGTCGACCTGAACCCCCTCGAAGCCGTAGGCCTCGGCCTTCTGGGCCAGCGTGGCGCTGGCCGTCTGGCGCTTTCTGGGCACCGAGATGGCCCACTGGTTGTTGTTACAGAAGAAGACGGTGGGGGTGTCGAAAACGCCAGCGAAGTTGAGTCCCTCGTGGAAGTCGCCTTCCGAGGTAGCTCCGTCGCCAAAGTAACAGACGAAGGCGTTCTCCTCACCCTGCAGTTTCGAGGCCCACGCCGCGCCGGTCGCGTGGGGGATCTGCGTTGCGATCGGGACGGCGACGGTGAAAATGTTGGCCTCGGGCGGGATCTGATTGCCCATCTCGTGGCCCATCCAGTACAGCAAGGTCCGCTTGAGCGACATTCCGCGGACCATCGAGACGGCGTGTTCGCGATAACTGGGAAAGACCCAGTCGTCCCGATCGAGGGCGTGGGCGCTGGCCACCTGCGCCCCCTCCTGGCCCGACAGCGGCGGGTACGTTCCCATCCGTCCCTGGCGCTGGAGGCTCACCGCCCGCTCGTCGAAGTGGCGGGCCAGGCGCATCTGCTCGTACATCTCGACGAACACGTCGTCGTCGAGATCCGGCACGGAAGCCCCCTCGAGCACCCGACCGGCGTCGTCGAGGACCTGTACTCGCTCACGGGGGTCGCGCTGTATCGTACTCACGGGTGTACCCACCTGCGCATACCATAATGAATTATCGCTCACGTTAAAGGATTTTCGTAAATAGTTTACTATCGGAGAGATTCTTGCCACGGACACTGGCAGGCGTCCGTCGAACTGGATTTGAACACCCC
This sequence comes from Halosolutus sp. DAT137, assembly GCF_059736405.1. NCBI lineage: Archaea > Methanobacteriati > Methanobacteriota > Halobacteria > Halobacteriales > Natrialbaceae > Halosolutus > Halosolutus sp. DAT137. The sequence continues at coordinate 8,948 of NZ_JCAQID010000002.1, forward strand.
GATCGTCAATGTTCGGGGCGACTGTCGCTTGTCACCTGTGTATTTGTACACCGATCGCTCGGGGTCTGGACGAGTAGTCGATCGGGGGCGCAGTGACCCGGTTCGAGGAACCGGGAACCGAGAGATTCGGAAAACTGGATACCTGCGATCCGGAGAACTGAGTAATCCGGGAACTCGTCTCCGCGGATGGTGTCGATGCCGTTACTCCGTCGCCGACGCCTGTTCGCCGCGCGCGCGGACTCTGGCTTCCGCGACGGTTTTTCCTTCGCGGAGGACAGCGTCGACGAACAGCTCGCCGGCCTTGTACGACGATCGGACCATCGGTCCGCTGGCACAGTACAAAAAGTCGAGTTCGTCTTCCGCGACCCGACGCCACGTCTCGTACTTGTCGGGGTGGTCGTAGCGCTTGACGTCGAGGTGGCTTCGCGACGGCTGGAGATACTGGCCCAGCGTGACGATATCGACCCCGCGTTCGCGACAGTCCGCGAGCGTCTGGTAGACTTCGTGGTCGTACTCGCCGTGGCCGAGCATGATGGAGGTCTTCGTGTACGTCTCCGACTCGCGATCGACCTGTTCTAACACCGACAGCGACTGCTCGTAGCCCGCGCGCCGATCGCGGACGGGGAACTGAAGACGCTCGACGGTTTCGACGTTGTGGGCGATTACGTCCGGGTCGGCATCGATGATCTTGCGGACGAGTCGCTCCTCGCCCTGGAAGTCCGGAATGAGGACCTCGACGAGAATACCGGGGTGGCGGTCTTTGATCTCCCGAATCGTCTCCGCGAAGTGGCCCGCGCCCTGGTCGGGGAGGTCGTCTCGATCGACGCTCGTCAGGACGACGTAATCCAGTCCGATCTCGGCGATTGCCTCGGCGACGTTCGCGGGTTCGTTCGGATCGAGAGCCTCCATCCCGCCGGTTTCGACGTCACAGAAGTTACAGCCCCGCGAGCAGCGATCGCCCATCAGCATGAACGTCGCCGTCCCACCCTCGCTATTTCCGGTTCCGGCTCCGCCCGACCAGCACTCCCCGAGATTCGGACAGTTCGCCTCCTCACAGACCGTATGGAGGTTCCGCTCCCGGAGCGTCTCCCGGATGTCGGTAAACTCCCGCCCCGACGGCGGCCGCATCTTCAGCCAGTCGGGTTTGCGAACGGTACTCATATCTCTGCCAAAGATCCGCGCAGTGAAAAACCGTGGTGGTCCGGCCCGCGAGGGCAGTGATCGACGCCACCTGGGCAGCGGGTCGTCGCTACCCGCCCGGTAACCACCCCATACCCCCGGTAGCTTTACCACGGCGAGTGGAATATCGTCGTCCAATGAGGCTCGGCTCGACGCCCGATTGGTTCCACCTTGGCGACGACGAGGACATCGTCTGGCAGAGCCGCCCCCACCCGATCGCGATGGGGAGCGGCCTGCCGATCGGTCTCGCCGTGGCGCTCGTCGGCGTCTTCCTCCTCGGATGGGGCATCGTCAGCGACATCGCCGCCCTCACCGTGGTCGGGACCGTCGTCGCCCTCGTCGGCTTCGCGATCGTCTTCGCCCGCTATCTCGTCTGGACGAACACGCGCTACGTGATCACCACGGCGGAACTGTACAAGAAACGCGGCGTCGTCTCCCGTGACGTCACCCAGTTTCGTCTCGATCGCGTCCAGAACACCAGCCTCCGGCAGTCCGCACTCGGCCGGGCGCTCGGCTACGGCGAGTTGACGGTGTACACCGCCGGCTCTGGCGATCCGGAACTGGTCTTCGAACAGGTTCCAAACCCCGATCGAGCATCGAGCGTGCTCAGCGATCAATTGGGGCAGTCCTCGCGAGACAGGGATCAGCGAGCGGTTTGACTGCCTCGGATCGAATCTCGCCTGCGTTCCCGAACCAGAAGCTCCATCACGGAGAGTTCGATCCGTATCCGACACGATGACCAGCACTCTCGGACACCGACGCGGCAGTCGCGATCGAGTACAACGAACGTCTCGGTAAGTGCCGGAGTCGGCGTCTTCACAGCGGCGATTGGCTACCTCCTCACGTACGTTCTGGTCGGAAGCGAGGTCCGTGCGGAGTTCGACGACAGCGTCGCTGACTGGAAGGGCGTCGCCTGGTACTACAACGCGCACGTGGTCGACATCGAGGTCAGCGGTTCGGTTGGCTCGATCGGCGGGACCAATACCGTCGATCTGATCGCCCAGTCGGGGAGCACGAGCGCGACTCTGTCGTACGTGCTCTCGCCGCTCGTGATCCCGCCGCTCGTGCTCGTCGGAGCCGGCGCGGTGCTGGCCACGCGGTGGGAGGTAACCGACATCGGCGGGGCAATCGTCGCCGGCGCACCGGTCGCGGATAGACGAGCGAACACGACTCGAAGGAAACGCCTTTGCCCTGCCACCGCCCGTGTCCGAGTGATGGAGGTCGCCGAGGTTCTCCCCGAGTTCGCAGACGCCTTCGCCTTCGCGGAGTTCAACCGGATGCAACGCGAGGCCCTGCCCGCGTTGCTCGACAGTACGGACAACGTGGTCGCGAGCGCGCCGACGGCATCCGGCAAGACCGCCCTCGCGGAACTGGCGATCTGTAAGGCCCTCGCCGACGGCGGCACCGCCCTCTTTATCGCGCCGATGCGAGCGCTGACCAACGAGAAAGAAGACGACTGGGACCGCTTCGAGGAGCTGGATTACTCGGTCTACGTCGTCACGGGCGAGCGTGACCTGAACCCGCGTCGTGCGCGTCGCGCGGACATCCTCGTGATGACGCCCGAAAAGCTCGACTCGGCGACGCGCAAACACGACTCCCGGCGATACGACTTCGTCACCGATGTCGACGTCTGCGTCATCGACGAGGTCCACCTGCTCGACGCCGATCGCCGGGGGTCGGTGCTCGAAGTGACGATTTCCCGCCTGCGCCGGCTCTGTGATCCCCGTATCGTCGCCCTCTCGGCAACGATGCCGAACGTCGACGACGTGGCGGCGTGGCTGGACGCCCCCGCGGAGGCCACCTTCGAGTTCGGCGCGGAGTACCGACCGGTAGAACTCACGTCAGGCGTCAAGACCTACACGCACGGGGAGAACTCATTTGCCGACAAATACCGACGACTCTACCGCGCGCTCGACCTCGCCGAACCGCACATTCGCGAGGACGGCCAGGCACTCGTCTTCGTCTCCTCGCGACAGGACACCGTCCGCGCCGCTGAAAAGGCCAGAGACGAAATCGCAGAGCGCGACATCGAGATGGGCGTCCGCGGCGACCTCGACTTTCACGAAGAGTCAAAAGAGCGCCTCGAAAACGACACCCTCCGAAACTCCGTGCTGGACGGCGTCGCGTTCCACCACGCGGGCCTCTCGAAGAACGATCGCGACCTCGTCGAGGAGTGGTTCAAGGCAGGCCACATCGAACTCCTCTTCTCGACGTCGACGCTCGCGTGGGGCGTCAACCTCCCGGCGCGCTGTGTCGTCCTCCGGGATACGAAACTCCACGATCCGCTCGAGGGCGAAGTCGACATCAGTCCCCTCGACGTGCTCCAGATGCTCGGGCGCGCGGGCCGGCCGGGCTACGACGACGTCGGCTATGGCTGGGTCGTCTGTGACACCGCCGAAGCCGACAAGTACCGACGCCTGCTCCGCGACGGGAAAGAGATCGAGTCCCGGCTGGCGGAAACCCTCGAGACGCACCTCAACGCCGAAATCGCGATGGGGACCATCACCGACTTAGACGACGTGATGGACTGGCTCGAAACCACCTTCTACTACGTCCGCGGCCAGTCGAAGCCCGAAGACTACGACTTCCCGAACCTCCGCAGACGCGTCCGGGACTGTCTCGAGGGGCTGGTCGATCGCGGCTTCGTCGAGATGGGCGACGACCTCTCGATCGAGGCGACGCCGCGAGGGATGCTCGCCTCGAAGTACTACCTGCGCCTCGAGACGGCGGCGACGTTCGCGACGCTGTGCGATCGCGTCGCCGACGACGGTGTCGAACTCACCACTGCGGCAGTGCTCGAGGCGGTCGCGACCGCCGAGGAGTTCGACTCGGTGTCAGCCCGGCAGTCCGAGCGCGAGGCGATCGATTCGATACTCACCGGTCAAAAGACGGGCGACCTCGAGGCAGGCCAGCGGAAGGTGCTCGCGATCCTCCGGAGTGCCGCCGCCGACGGGCGCGGGGTTCCCTCCGAACTCTCGAGCGACGCGTGGGTGATCCGGCGCAACGCGACGCGACTCGTCTCCGCGCTCGGAGCCTTCCTCGATCGACTCGCGGGACCCCACGCGGCGAACACCGCCCGGCAGGTCGAAGCCCGGATCGAAAACGGCGTGGCCGCCGAGGCCGTCGGGTTGACGGCGATCGACAGCGTCGGGCCGGGACGAGCGAGCAAACTCTCGAACGAGGGGCTTTCGACACCAGGAGACGTCCTCGCTGCCGGCGTGGACGGGCTCGTCGCCGCTGGACTCTCCGACGGCGTCGCCGAACAGGTCTACGAGAACGCACAGTCACTCCCCGCGATCGAGTTCGAGTGGGGGTCGTTTCCCGACTCGATCGAGACAGGAGAGAACGAGGTCTGCGAGGTGACGATCAGGAACGTCGGCGACCCCGCCCGTGCCGGGATTCGCGTCACGGTCAGCGATCGAGCGAGCGACGACGGCGGAATCGAGATGACGAGCGTGAGTAGCTACCTTCGAGACACCGAAACCGTTCCCGTCGGCGTCTTCGGCGCGGATGCGGACGAACTCGAGTTTACCGTCAGCGTCGCCTTCCCCGAGGAGCCACTCTTGCCGATCGAGGAGACGCGGACGGTCAGGGTGGAGTAAACAGTAACGGCCGACGGTCAGCGTCCGGCGAGACGGCCGACGCTCAGTCGGTGCTCGCGAGCAATTCTTCGCGGAGTTGTGCCGGCGTGTCGACGACCACGTCCGCCCGGGAGAGATCGAGATCGTCGTGGGCGTCGATCCGGTAGGCGACGACCGTCGTCCCCGCCCGCGCGGCGGCTTCGACGCCGTTTTCGGAATCTTCGACGACGATACACTCCTCGGGCGGGACGCCGACCTCGCTGGCCGCGTACTCGAAGATATCGGGTTCGGGTTTGCCCGCGACGTCGATGTCGTCGGCGCTGATTCGCTCGTCGAACCCGTCTTCGAGGTCGAACCGCTCGATCACCATCCCGATCCAGTCGTGGGGCGACGAGGAGACGACCGCCGTCTCGATGCCTCGATCGTCCAGCGCCGCGAGCAGTTCGTGAATCCCATCGAGCGCGTCGACGCGATCGGTGTAGAGCGTCTCCGCGAACGTCTCGAACCGATCGATCCACTCCTCGCGAGAGATTGCGGTCTCGTACTCCGCGTCGAGGTAGTCGTAGATTTCGCGGTAGTTCATCCCGGTCGTCTCCGAGACGTCCACGTCACCGTCCGGAACCGCGGCCGGGAGAACCTCCTCGCGTTGAAAGTCGACCCAGTAGTCTTCGCTCGTGACGAGGACGCCGTCCATGTCGAACAACACTGCGCGCATATGGCGGCGGCTATTCGTCCGGGCCGGATAGCCGTTTGGGCGTCGAGCGAGGGGCGATCGATCGCGGCGTGACGAAAACGGATCCCGTCAGACAGTTGAGTGGTCAAGGCGCAAAACCGGGGCGACGCTACCGTACTGTCTCGTCGATCGCCCTGACAAATTCCTCGGCGCGTTGTGATCCGACGAGAACTGTACGGCCGTTCGTCCGTTCGATCCAGACCCCCTGAGTGCCGCTGACATTGTATGCGAGTTTTCCGGGTACCCACCGGATTCCCCAGCCGCCGAACTCACGAAGTGGACTGTACTGTTTCGACTCGTATCGCTCGATCTCCGACCACGAAATTCGACGGAACGACCAGTGAAGCGGCCACATTTTGAGATAGATGCCGTCGGCTCTAACCTCGGTCTGGAGTCGAAGACTGTAAACGAGTCCAGCGACCGCACCGACGACGACGAGTCCTCCCCACGATATGGGCCCTAGTACGAGCATGAGAAGCGCGATACCACCGAGAAGCGCCCAGATCCACGGCTGGCGAAACCGCTGTACCTCACGAAATACTGGGTCTCTCCTCATGAGCGAGTTGTGCGGAATTGGCGCTACTCGGTAATGGATCCTCCGAATAGTGAGAGACCTTCGTTCCAGATACGCGCCATCTATCCCGCTCCGCTAAACGGGCAGTATTCTGAGACTGATAATTAAGGACACTACTCCGTATGAAACAGTTCCTATCGCGCGAACACCTCGCCCCGGCGATCGTATTCGAGTCTTTGCTCGACCGCCTCCGCCACGTCCGCGCCGAACTCGCGTTCGAGCAGCCACAACGCCAGATCGATCCCCGCGGTGACGCCGCCCGCGGTCACGACGTCTCCGTCGTCGACCACCTGTTCGTCGACCACGGTCGCCGCGTACGCCGCCAGGTCGTCGATCGCGACCTGGTGCGTCGTCGCCGGTCGCCCCTCCAACAGGCCCGCCGCTGCGAGGACCATCGCGCCGGTACAGACCGAGGCGACGGTCGCGCCGTTCGCGTAGCACTCGTCGACGGCCGCCGGCAACGCGCCGTCCTCGACGACGGCCCGGACGCCGCCGTCGGTGGTCCAGCCGCCGCCCGGGACCACCAGCAGATCAGGATCTCCGAGCGTTCCGTCCGGTTCGACCCGCAGTCCGTGGCTCGCGGTCACTATTTCGATCGGCTCGAGTGTGACGAGTCGAACATCGATCGAGGCACCCGCCTGCGCCCCCTTGTCGAGGACCTCGTAGGGTCCAATCGCGTCGAGTTCGTCGAAGCCGTCGAACAGCACGATTTCCGCCTCGATGTCGGTCATAGTGAGTTTACGGATCGATCGAGCAAAGACGCTTGTGCCCGCCGGTGAGTCCCGCCGGCCGGCGAAGGCTCATCCGCGGATTTATATACGAACCCGCGGCCAGACCGTCCATGATCGACGACGCAATTCGCGTGCTCGCGGGCGACTGCACCGTCATTACGGACGGCACCGATCGCGAGGAGTACCGCGGTCGGGTGACGACGATCGTCAAGCCCGACAATACCGTCCTCGTCCACGACATCGACGGCTACCAGCCCGTCGCCTGGCTCACCCGCGCCGAGACGCTCTCGAGCGATCGGGCCGACGGCTTCACCCTCGTAGCGACGAAAGGGACCCAGACGCTCCGTATCGCGGCCCACGACCAGGACGGCTTCGCCCACTATCCGAGTTCGGCCGCGGGAACCCCCGTCGGTACCTGTCCGGGCTGTGGCGGCGCGCTCGTCCGCTCCTCCGGCGTTCACTGCGTTGGCTGTGGCGATCGCTACGGCGTCCCGACGGACGCGACGATTCTGAACGGACAGCAACACTGTGAGTGCGGCCTTCCCCGGATGCGCGTCGAACGCGGCCTCGCCTTTTCGGTCTGTCTCGATCGCAACTGCGAGTCACTGGACGAAGCCGTCCGCGAGGCGTTCGATCGCGAATGGGCGTGTCCCGAAGACGGCTGTGACGGGGACCTTCGGATCCTCCGTCGCGGTGGCCTGCTCGCCGGCTGTGAGCACTATCCCGACTGCGACACCGGTTTCGCAGTCCCCGCCGGCGTCGTCGACGGCCAGTGCGCCTGCGGGCTTCCAACCTTCGAGACCGCGAGCGGACGGCGCTGTCTCGACGCCACGTGTGAGCGGGCGATCGAGGAGACGATCGGGGCTGCAGGCGACGACTGACGACAGACCGAGTTGACCGACAAGCGAATCACGATACGAGTCGGTGCAGAATCGATCCGCAGCCCCTTAGTGGCCGACGGCGAACGTACCGGTATGACACTCGAGGGGCGGTTCGACGAGGAGGCGGGCGTCGTCCGCGTCGGCGGCAATGCGCGCCAGCAGTTCTACGATTCCCGCGGCTACGGCTACCCACTCACCGGCAACGAGATCGACCTCGCGCCCGTCGAAGCGGCCCATCTCCTCTTTCGTGGTGATCTCGAGGCGGTCATCGCGGACGGCGACCGACTCGGCTTTCGATCGTTCGTCGCTCGCGAGCCGGGAACCGACTTCGGCGTTCGATTTCTGGTCTACGCCGACCTTCGGTCGCGAGGGTTCTACCTCTCCCCGGCCGCCGAACCGTGGGTCGACGAGCCGCCCGCCGCCGATTTCGCCGTCTTCCCCCGCGGAAAGGGACCGAAAGACGGCGCGATCGAGTACCCCATCCGGGTGATCGGGGAGCGAACCGACGTGCCCGCGAGCGCGCTCGGGGAGGGCGTCATCGCGATCGTCGACGAGGAAAGCGAGATCACGTACTTCGAGGTGAGCCGCCGTGATCCGTCGGGATCGTCCGCGACGGCGCTCCCCGAGAACTGCGAGGCGGACCTGCTGGCCGATCGCGTCGTCGTCTGGGAGCCGCCACTCGGACTGTACGAGAAGACGTTCTACGGTCAACCACTCGAGGGCCGGGAGTACGAACAGCCGACGCTGCAGTGTTCGCTGCTCGAGGCGACCTACCTCGCAGCACGCGACGCGATCGATCTCGATCCGGACGCGGTCCGCGAGCGCGGTCGCGAAGTCGAAGGCGAGCGATTCGATCGCCGCCTGCGGGTGTACGCCGACCTGCGCGATCGCGGGGTCGTTCCGAAGACCGGCTACAAGTTCGGCGCGGATTTCCGAACCTACGCGAGCGTCGAGTCGGTCGACGACCTCGGCCACTCCGAACTGCTGGTTCGCATCCACCCCGCGACCCACGTCTTCGAACCGCGCGATCTGGCACTCGACGTGCGCCTGGCCCACGGCGTCCGGAAGACGATGGTGTTCGCGCTGGTCGGCCAGAGAGCCAACGGCGATCGTACCGACACCGGAGCGCGGGACGGCGGTGGCGTCGAGGAGGACCAGAGCGCACAGATCGACTGGTGGTCGGTCGAGCGGCTGACGCCGTGATAGGCCGCCGGACCGAGCAACGGAGCCGGGACGACCTGTTTGGCAATAAAGTATATTCCCCAGCGGACCAACGTCTGATCGATGGGAACGGGCGCGATCGGTGCGCCGGACGTCCTGGTGGTCGGCACCGCGTCGGCCGACGAAATCGTCGCCGCCCTCGAGCGACGCATTCCGAGCGCGACCGTCTCGCAGGTGCAAACCGTCGACGAGGCGTTCGATCGGCTGTCGTCGTCGAGCGTCGGCTGCATCGTTGCCGAGCGGCCGGCGGCCGGCGGCACCCTCGGAAACCTGATCGATCGCGGGCGAGAAACCGAACCCGAATCCGCGATCGTTCTCTGTGAGACGCGTGCGGACGAGTCCGTCGACGGCTGGGCGTTCGACGACGCGCCGTACAGACCGGCGACGTTTCACCGGTCGGCCATCGACGGGCTGGTCGACCACGTCGAAGAACTCCTGTATCGGCGGCGACGCGAGAGCATTTTGCAGGCGCTCCAGCGATCGACGCGCGCGCTGTTTCGGGCGCAGACGGCCGAATCGATCGCCGAAGAGACCGTCGAGACGGCGAGTCGCGTTCTCGGACATCCGTTTACGACCGTCTTCGCGGCCGACGAGCGCGAGGGCAGGTTCGATATCGTGGCCACGACCGACGAACGCGAATCCTACGGCGGCCCACCCTCGTCGATTCCGTTCGAGGGATCGTTCGCCGGGGACGTCTTCCGGAGTGGAAATCCGATCTGGTTCGACGAGAACGCCGACGCCGCAGTTCTCGACGACGCAGCCGAAACCGACGTGCGCGCGATCGAGGAAAGCGACGTTCTCGACGATCCCACCAATCCGATGTCGTCGGGAGTCGTCTATCCGCTCGGTGACTACGGTGCACTCGGCATCGTTGCACTCGAGCCGGGGGCGTTTACCGTCGACGATCGGCGGTTCGTCAGCATCCTGGCCGAAAATACGACGGCCGCCCTCGAGCGAGCCGAACGCGAGCGGGAACTCGAGCAGCGCAACCGCCAACTCCAGACGTTCGCCGCGATCGTTTCCCACGACCTTCGCAATCCGCTCACGGTCGCGATGGGACAGCTCGAACTGGTGCGCGAGGAGGTCGAGGTCGCCGCGCTCGCGAGCATCGACGGCGCGCTCGTACGGATGAACGACATTATCGACGACGTGCTGGCGCTCGTTCGGCACGATATCGAGCCGGATGAACTCGAGTGGGTTTCCGTCGGCGTCCGCGCCGGACAGGCCTGGGAGACCGTCGAGACGGATGCGGCGACGCTCGATCGATCCCCGGAGCTGGGGTCGGTCCGAGCGGCACCGGGACCGCTCCGGGAACTCTTAGAGAACGTCTTCGCGAACGCCGCCACCCACGGCGGCGACGATGTGACCGTCCGCCTCGGACCGCTCGCCGCCGACGGCTTTTTCGTCGAAGACGACGGGACGGGCGTGTCTGAAGACGAAGTCGGTCGCCTGTTCGAGTACGGCTATTCGACGGACGAGTCGGGGACGGGACTAGGCCTTGCGATCGTCGAGCGCATCGCGACCGCCCACGGCTGGACCGTCGACGTTGGCGAGAGCGACGACGGTGGGTTGCGGCTCGAATTTTACACCGGCGGCCACGACGGTTCGTAAGCAGCCGTCACCGGCGATCGGGCCGAGTCGGTCCACGGTGGCGATTTCGGGAGAAACCAGACGGGTCAGTGGGGCGCGACGGAAGCGAAGGTTTTTGCGTCCCCGAGCGCCAACGCGGTGTCAATGACCGGAGACGAACCACTCGAGGAGTCCGAGTCGGAGCCAGAGTCAGGGGAACCGCCGGCTGATGGAGGGGCGGACGGTGCAGCCAGCGAGGGATCGAAGACCCCTCGAACAGACGGCGGAGCCGTCGACGACGTCGCGCTCGATCCGTGGGGCTCGTCGAGCGTCTCCGATTACCGAACGCTGTTCGAGGAGTTCGGCATCGAGGAGTTCGACGAGATTCTCCCCGAGGTACCGAACCCGCATTACCTGATGCGTCGGGGAGTCATTTTCGGCCACCGGGATTACCGTCCCGTCGCTGAGGCGCTGCAAAACGACGAGCCGGCGGCCGTGCTCTCCGGATTCATGCCGACGGGCGACCCCCACATCGGCCACAAACTCGTCTTCGACGAGATCATCTGGCACCAGCAACAGGGAGCCGACGCCTACGCCCTCATTGCCGACCTCGAAGCGAACTCGGCGCGCGGGATGAGCTGGACGGAAATCGACGAGCACGCCCGCAACTACTTGCTGTCCCTGCTCGCACTCGGGTTCGACCCCGAAGAGGGCGAACTTTATCGACAGTCGACGAACCGCGAGGTCCAGGATCTGGCGTTCGATCTCGGCGCGGAAGCGAACTTCTCGGAGTTTCAGGCGATCTACGGCTTCGATGGAGAGACCGACGTCTCCCACATGCAGTCGGTCGTCACCCAGATGGCCGACATTCTCTACCCACAACTCGACGAACCCAAACCCACCGTCATCCCCGTCGGCCCGGACCAGGATCCCCACGTCCGGCTGGCTCGGGATCTCGCCGAACGGATGCGCTATTTCAAGGTGACCGAGGCGTACGCGAGTTTCGAACTCGACTCGGAAGAACGCGACCTCGTCGCCGAGTTCTACGAGAAACTCGACCCCGCCGACTTCGACGACGATTCGCTCCGGTGTGTCCACGTTGCCGAGGCGATCGAAGAGACCCCTCTGGAGGATCTCGCAGTGTCCGCCGACACGCTCAGTTCTCTCCTGACGAAACTCGAGGGCGGCGGCATGGAACCGGTTCGCCCCAGAACCCGATTTTTCGATCGGCGCGCGACCGACGACGCCTTCGACGCGCTCGTCGACGCGATCGACGGGGAAAAGCGCGTCTACGAGAGCCACGTCGACGCGTTCGATCTCGACGTGAGCGAGGCCGAGGAACTCGCCCGCGAGGTCGAAGTCGACACCGGCGGCTACGGGTTTCAGCCGCCGTCGTCGATCTATCACCGCTTTATGACCGGGCTGACCGGCGGGAAAATGTCCTCCTCGATTCCGGCGAGCCACATCTCCCTGCTCGACGATCCCGAGGACGGGTACCAGAAGGTGAAATCTGCGACGACCGGTGGGCGCGAAACAGCCGAGAAACAGCGCGAACTCGGCGGAAAGGCGGACGAGTGTCCCGTCTACGAGCTGTACGCCTACCTGCTGACCGGCGACGACGACGAGTTCGCAAAGCGCGTCTACGACGAGTGCGTCGGCGGGCAGCGTCTCTGTGGAGACTGCAAGGAGCAAGCCGCACAGCTCATGCGGGAGTTCCTCGAAGACCACCAGGAGAAACGCGAGGAGGTCGAAGACCTGCTCGAGGCCGCGGATATCGAACTCGAATCGCCGCGCCGGCCGGCGTAGGGAGTCAACGAACCTCTCGCCCGTCGCCGGACGATCGTTTCTGTCTCGATACTTCTTAGGCGTCGGCTTCGGTCGACGGCGAGAGGACCGGCACTTCGACGGTAACGACCGCGCCGGAAGGATCGTTCTCCGCGAACGCGATCGAGCCGTCGGCGATTTCCGTGCCCCACTTGGCCAGCCAGAGACCGAGACCGCTGCCGTGTTTGAGGGACGTTTCGGTTCCGCGCTCGAGAACCGAGCGCTCGTAAGTAGCGATGCCAGGGCCGTCGTCGGCGATACAGACGCGGACCCGGTCGCCGTCGGTGGCCGTGCTGATCCGAACGGACGGCGACGGATCGGTGTTGTGCTCGATTCCGTTCTCGATGAGATTCGCGAACACGGGTTCGAGGACGCTGGCGACGTAAACATCCTCGCACCGGGATTCGCGATCGATTCGGGCGTCGGGATGGGTCTCCCGGACGGTCTCGATTCCGTCGTCGAGCAGCGAATCGAGTGACGCAGGCTCGATCGATTCGCGACCCTGTTCGAAAATTCCGATGATGTCTCGGGCCTTACCTGCCAGCTCTTCGATTCGTTCGGCGCTCGCGGTGATTTCGTCGGCAGCGCCCTGTCGGCCCTCCTCGGCGAGGAACTCCGCGTAGCTGCTGATGACGTTCGTTTCGGTCCGAATGTTGTGTCTGAACACCCGGTTCAGAACTTCGTGGCGTTGCTGGTGTCGAACGTGCTCGCTAATGTCGTGAAACGTGATGACGTGTCCGATGGTTCGCCCCCGAATATCGGTGAGTCGGGTCGACGTCACGTCGTACAGTCGGTCGTCGTGGGGACTCGTAAACGGCTGCGATCTGGACGTCGAGCTGTCCGGCAGAATCGACGAATCGTCGGATGTGATCGTCGGGACTGGGCGGCCAAGCACGTCACAAGGTTCCGTTCCCAGGATCGACGCGCCGGCCTCGTTGATGTCGACGACGTTTCCGTGGCTGTCGATGACGATGGCACCGTCGGGCATCCGCTCGAAGAGGAGTCGACGGGCGCGCGGGTTGGGCGACGGACTCGTCCCGAAGAGTTGAAATCGCGTGAGCGCCCCGAGGCAGGCGACGCCGGAGATCAAAAACGCCACGGGCGTCGGATCGAGACCCGGCACCGGAATGGAGTCCGTCAGAAAGAGCACGTTGCTGGCCCACGGGGCGATGATCCCGATCAGCAGCGCCGTGCTCTGTCCTCGAAACGGGAGCGAGCTCGTTCGGATCAGTTTGAGAAGTGGAACTGCCCCGAGAAGTCCGAGCAGATACGTGTAGGCGGTGATGATCCAGAACCAGGGACCGGGAGTTCGGCTGAGCAACAGCTCACCGTTTCGCTGGACCAGTTCCGAGTCGGTGTAGAGCAACGAACTGTCGGTGAGAGCGAGGACGATCGTAACGACTGGCACGACCGAGAGGCCAACGACGTACCGCGGACGGATGTACTGATCTCTGCCGGTGTACTCCAGTGCGAAGAGCAGCCACCCGACCGGGATGGCAACGACGCCGAGCCACCTGACATTCGCCCAGAAGACTTTCATTTCGAGCGTAGACGCCCCCAGGTCGAAGACCAACAGCGCCGACCACAGACACTGTCCGGCCAGCATCACAGTAAGTGGTACCGCACCCGGTTCGGGTCGCTCTCGCCAGGCGAGAAGCGCCGCCGCCGTACCGATTGCGACGGTTGCAAGTAAGATCCCCGACAGAATAGTAAGAGAGGGCACCGATACTGAATTGATCTCAGCGTTGGGTCTTAAATGTACGGTAAAACCCTACTATCAAAAGATGTGTTTCTATTGCCAGTTAGATCAGAACAGTAGCACAACGAACAGAAGAACGGCGAAAACGACGAGATACTCGCACTCGGCGGCTTTCGCCAGCAGTTGTTCGTCGTCGTACCGCCCAATCAGCGACGTGACACCGATCGAGTAGGCGATCCCGGCGACCAGTGGCAGTGCCATCACGGGAGAGAGGTACTCCGCCGCGGTTGCACCCGCTATGAGACCGAGCGTCACGAGATCGATTCCGAGGAGGAGCTGACGGGTCCTCGTCCGGCCGAAGACGACCGGCATCGTCGGGACGCCGATCGCGCGGTCCCCCTCGGTGTCGGGAACGTTCGAGAGTTCCGTGTTCGTGACGACCCGGAGAAAGAAGTACGCAAAGACGATCAGGGCCAGCACTGTCACGGTACCGTTGGCGAACGCGAGGGGCAGAAAGGTGAGCGTTATGGCCCAAGCGAGTGCGACCACGACGGTGTTGAACAGAAAGACGTCTTTCAGCCGTCGAACGCGCGTTCCCAGACTGGGCAACAAATCCGTGGCGTACCCGATCCAGAAGACTCCCGGCAGCAGGGTTATCGCGAGCGCGAACGGCCCACCGAGAACGGAAAGTGCAACTGCGAAGCCGTAGGCGATCGATGCCAGAACGTACAGCACGTCCCGGTATCGCCGCACGAACGCCGCCTGCCGGGGGTTCGACACCGCGTCGGTGTCGACATCTGCGAGTCGATCGTTCGTGTAGACAGCGAAGACGACGAGACCGACGATCGCCGCCGCTGGCGTCAACTGCAGCGAGAGCAACACCGACACGATAATGACCTCTGCCATGGCGATCAGCGACAGATACGCCGAGCTATACACCAGTGTCTCCCAGGGTCGTCTCGTCCTCGAGGAGGGCTGAGAGTGCAGTTCGTGGCGTTGCTGCGGTGACGCGTTACCTTCGTCTGAAACGGTCTGTCTTTTTCGTACCATAAGTTCGATAATGTCACGAACGGCCGTTGATCGGCCGTTCGCTGCCGAATCGATCGTCACGATTGATAGAGTTTCGTACTGCGTTACAGTAGAGAGTTCGTGTTTAGAAATAATACCGATCCGGGTTAAAAAAATTAATTCCGCGGCTGATCACAGTACTCCCGCCGTCGCCCCACCGTCGTCGACGGTTCGTTACCGATCCCGGAGCGAGCGCAAGGTTTTTCGGGTATCGTCGTGTTCCGACGGGTATGGCGTCCGAATCCCACGCTGTCGGTGTCGATACCCAGATAGTACAGCAGCGGTCGGGATTCGGCTTCTTTTTTGCCCGGTGATCCGGGCCGGTGAACCCGGGAACGGCCACACCGGCCGTTCCCGGCGAAACCGTCCACGTCAGCCCCGTCGGCGCGGAGCCACACGACGTGGCGTCCCCAGGCGATCGATCGCTCTGGGCGGCGAATACATCCCGAGCGATCGATCCGCTACCGGGATCGAGCGCCGATCGGAGTCGGAACCGCTAACTGACCGACCCACGGCAATTCAGATAAGCGAATGCAACTTCCCGAACCACAGGTTGCGGTCATAGAGGCCGCAAGCGCAGACGAGGCACGATCCGTCGACGCCCTCGCTGCGGCGACCGAACTCCCGCCGGAGACCGTCACCGGCGCGGTCTTCGAACTCGAAGACGAGGGACTGGTCGCCGTCAGCGAGCGGATCGACGAAACGATTTCACTCACCGACGAGGGCGCGGAGTACGCTACGGCGGCGCTTCCAGAGATCGAACTGTACGAGGCCGCACTCGATTCGGGTGCCGACGGAGAGCCCGTCTCAATGGGGCGGGCCATCGGCGCATCGGGACTCGACGGCGGTGCCGTCGACATCGCCCTCTCGAACTACGCCCGCAAGGGGTACGGCGCGATCGACAGCGGCGAACTCACCGCCGACGTCGACGCCGACCCGACAGCCGACGCCGAGGCGAACGCTCTCGAACAGCTCGTCGACGCCGACGAAACGCCGATCGACGCCGTCGAGATCGACGATACAACCCTCGACCAGCTCGAACGACGCGGTCTGCTCGAACGATCGGAAACGACGGTTCGCGAGGTCACCCTCACGGAACGCGGCGTGACCGAACTGATGGCGGGCATCGAAACGGCGGAGACGGTCGGTCAGGTCACGCCCGAGTTGCTGACGAGCGGAGCGTGGCGAGACGTCGAGTTTGCCGAGTACAACGTCAAAGCTGACGCCGAGCGCGTCGACGGCGGCACGGTCCACATCCTCCGCCAGACGGCAGAACGCGTCACTGACGTCCTCGTCGGCATGGGCTTTCAGGAGATGGAAGGGCCACACGTCGACGCGGACTTCTGGATCAACGACTGCCTGTTCATGCCCCAGGACCACCCCGCGCGGACCCACTGGGACCGCTTCGCCCTCGAACAGCCGACACACATCGACGAGTTGCCCGCGGACCTCGTCGAGCGCGTCGAGCGCGCCCACCGGCAGGGCGTCGGCAAGGACGGCGAGGGGTATCACTCGCCCTGGGACGAGGACTTCGCGCGTGCACTCGCACTGCGCGGGCACACGACCTCGCTCTCGACGCGATACCTCTCCGGCGAGCAGATTGGGGAAATCGAACCGCCCGCGCGCTTTTTCAGCGTCGAGAAGGTCTACCGGAACGACACGCTCGATCCGACCCACTTGCTCGAGTTCTTCCAGATCGAAGGCTGGGTGATGGCCGAGGACCTCTCGGTTCGGGACCTGATGGGCACCTTCGAGGAGTTCTACGCCCAGTTCGGTATCACGGATATCGAGTTCAAACCCCACTACAACCCCTATACGGAACCGAGCTTCGAACTGTTCGGTACCCATCCCACGACGGGGGAACTCGTCGAAATCGGCAACTCGGGGATCTTCCGCGAGGAGATGCTCGAACCGCTGGGCGTCGACTGCGACGTGATGGCCTGGGGACTGGCGCTCG
Source organism: Halosolutus sp. DAT137 (assembly GCF_059736405.1). Taxonomy (NCBI): domain Archaea; kingdom Methanobacteriati; phylum Methanobacteriota; class Halobacteria; order Halobacteriales; family Natrialbaceae; genus Halosolutus; species Halosolutus sp. DAT137. The sequence continues at coordinate 25,965 of NZ_JCAQID010000002.1, forward strand.
AACGACTGCTCATGCTGATGTACGGCTTCGAGGACATCCGCGACATCCACGGAACGCTCTGTGACCTCGATCTGCTGCGGAACACGGAGGTGACCTACTGATGCCCACCGTCGATATCGACCCCGACGAACTGCGGAGCCTGACCGGCCGCGAGGAGAAAAGCGACGACGACCTCAAGACGGATCTGTTCGGCCTCGGACTGGAGTTCGAGGGGCGCACCGAAGACGGCGCGTTCGAACTCGAGTTCGCCCCCGATCGGCTCGATCGGCTCTCCGTCGAGGGCGTGGCGCGATCGATGCGCTACCACTACGGCGATTCCCGCGGCGTCCACGTTCCCTCGACGAACAGCGCCGACTGGACGATCGAAGTCGACGAGTCGGTGCCCGACGAGCGCCCCTACGTGACGGGTGCGGTGATCCGCGACGTGAATCTGGACGAGGACGGTCTCGACTCGCTGATCCAACTACAGGAGAAACTCCACGCGACGATGGGGCGCAAGCGCGCGAAGGGCGCGATCGGGATTCACGACCTGACGATGCTGCGAGGCTCGCCCGCAACCGAGGGGAACCCCACCATCCGGTACGTCGGCGTCGAACCAGAGGGCGACACGTTCGTCCCGCTCGACTCGGACCGAGAAATGACGCCAGCGCAAGTACTCGAAGAGCACCAGACGGGCCGGACCTACGCGGATCTCGTCAGCGAGTACGAGCGCTACCCCGCGATCTACGACGATATCGGGCTGTTCTCGTTCCCGCCCGTGATCAACGGACGGCGCACCGAAGTGTCGACTGAGTCCCGAGACCTCTTCGTCGAGATGACCGGCACCGACCAGTGGACGATCGACAAGATGCTGACCATCGTCTGCTACGCGCTCGCGGCCCGCGGCGCGACGATCGAAGACGTTCGGATCGAGTATCCGGACCGCGAATTGGCGCGGCCGGACCTCTCGACGAAGACGAAAACGGTCGCCCACGATCGCATCGAGACCATTCTCGGGATCGATCTCGATCCCGACGAGGTCGTCGATCTGGCGGAGCGATCGGGCCTCGAAGCCGTAACGCGAGAGAACGACGAGGGAGACCTCGTCTACGAAGTGACGATCCCGCCCTACCGCGTCGACGTGCTCCACCCGCTCGACGTCATCGACGACCTCGGGCGCGCCTACGGCTTCAACGACCTCGAACCGAAGTACCCCGACGTGGGCACCGTCGGCGGCCGCCACGAGCGATCGCGACTCGAGAAGGCGGTTCGCGAACAGCTCGTCGGCCTGGGCTTCGAGGACCTGCTGAACTTCCACATGATCAGCGAGGTCGAGAACTTCGATCGAGTCGAGATTTCGCCCGACGACGGCGTCTACGGGGCGGGTGAGCCGGCGACGATCAAAGAGCCCTACAGCGAGGACTTCACCATGTTGCGGACGTGGGTCACGCCTTCGCTGTTGATGGTTCTCGAGCGAAACACCCACCGCGCGTACCCCCAGAACCTCGCGGAGATCGGCTTTACGGCTGCGGTCGACGACAGCGAAAATACGGGCGTTGCCGAGAATCGCCACGTCGCCGCCGCCCTCGCCAGCCACGAGGTCGGCTACGAGGACGCCAAAGCCCGCCTGCAGGCGCTCTGTCGGAAGTTCGGCGTCGACCTCGAAACGCCCCCGGCCGACCACCCGACGTTCATTTCGGGTCGAACGGCCACGATCGTCATCGACGGCGAGGAAGTCGGCGTACTCGGGGAGGTCCACCCGAAGGTGCTCGTCGAACACGACCTCGAGGTGCCCGTCGTGGCGTTCGAGTTCGATCTCGACGCCCTGCGCTGATCGGTCGTCGATCGGTTTTCAGCGGAAGCCGACGTTTCACCGCAGACAAGCGTACTGTACCGCGAGCGAGTGAAACAAGCGAGCGGGCCGACGACTGACCCGCAGGGGAAGGAGGAGTGCTTTTCATCGAAGTTTTCCCGAGGGTGCGCCACCGGCGCACCCGCAGCGGAAAAGTTCGTTCCTCAGAACTCGTGTTCGACCTCCTCTTCGTCTGCCTTTTGGATGATGATTTTGCCGTCCCGAACGCGAACGAAGACCTCGTCGCCGATATCCATGCCCGCGACTTCGAGTTCATCCTCGTGGAGGTTCAGGTGCACGTTGTGGTAGTTGCCGTCTTCGTCTTTCGCACCGCTTGGACTCAGCTTCTTTTTCCGTACCATCGCGGGATTCTATGACGAACTTCGCCGTAGGATATACTTAAGTGTTTTCGACGGTTCGGCGTCTGTGTTCCGTTCACTCGGTTCCTGATACTGTTCACTCGATTACTAATAAAACGACGTCCGGTCGACGATCCCGGAGGTGAGTTGGTGTGAGTATGTGGCGGTCGTACTCACTTAAAGATACCGGCGCAGTCGGTCGGTTTTCGGGGATATCTTTATGTCGAACCGTGTGCTGAATTGGCATGGAGGCGAAACCATGGTACGTGAAGACGGTAAACGAAACTTTGCACTGCGCGAGTCGTCCGGCGAAGAATCGAGTGTCTTCTCCGGAAACACACCGCGACAGGCTGCGCTCAAAGCGGCCCGGCGACTCGATCCCGGCTCCAGCGAGCCGGACGCCGATCGAGTCGAACTCCGACTGCGAGAGAAAGGGACCGACAAAGTCCACATCTACGACGGGTGGGCCTGGGAAGAGACCGCTCCCGACGACAAACCGGACTGGATGCCGAGCGAAATTACGGAGGCAAACGTCTCCAAGAAAGGAATCGAGCATCTCGACGAGTAACGACGTGAGAACGGGACGGCGTTTTCGTGCGTACTGCTTGTACGTCGCTCCCGCTGCCGAAAGTCGTATACGAACATCCAGTCGCCGGACGTAGCTTCTGGTTCGATCGAGACTTGCCGACAGTTCCACGTGATCGAGACTTGCCGACAGTTCCACGTACACGAACCCGTGGGTGTCCGGGATTACCACTGACGCGTCAGAAACGACCACCGACACTGGCCCACGAGTCGATCGATCGAATCGCGACCACGGGCGGTCGACGGTGGGAACCGGGACGACGGGCGGTCGTCGTCGAAATTCCGAAAGTTGTCGATCGTCGATTTGTCACCGAATAGGAGCACGGTTGGTCCGAGACGGAGTCAGTACTGGACAAACAATCGATCCCCTAGTGGCAATTATATTGATTAGGGGTTCGCCCCGGAGACAGTATTGTTGGAATCAGCTAATGAGTAGACCTATATGTGTCGAGATTTCCAGATTTTATCGAGATATGAACTCGATCGTCGGTGTACGGGCCAGAATAGGACCAGTATGTTGGAAGAGAATGGAGAGAGGTCGGGCGAATACAGATTCAGCCGGGGATCCGACGAGGACTGATTCGACCGGGAGGTGCTGTGCATGAAAGGCAAGTGGCGGACGCTCATTCTCGCGACCGCGATGTTCAACCTGGGGTTCGTTATCTGGTTTTCGTTCGCCCCCTTCACCGGCGGCATCGCCGAAGAATTTGGACTCTCTGTGGCCGATCTGGGGGTCGTCGCGAGTGCGGCTATCGTGGCCGTCCCGCTAGGCCGAATCCTCGTCGGACCGCTCACCGATCGGTACGGGGCGGACGTCACCGGGAGCGCGACGCTCGTGCTAGTCGGAATCTTCGCGATCATCAGCGCGTTCGCCCAGACCTACGAGGTGTTCATGGCCTCGCGAATCGTCGCCTCGCTCGCAGGAATTACCTTCGTCATCGGTATCCAGCACGTTTCCGAGTGGTTCGAAGAGGAGAACCTGGGGACTGCGGAAGGGATTTTCGCCGGACTCGGCAACGCCGGTGCCGGTCTGGGCGCGTACTTTACGTTACCGCGGATCTTTGGCGAGGGGTACGCAGACCCGATTTTCGGGGCCGGCTTCCTGGCAACTTCGAGCAACTGGCGCGCAGCGTTCTTTTACACGGGCGTCCTCGCCATCGTTCTCGGCGTTCTCTACTACCTGTTCACGGAGGCTGCAAAGAGTGATGCGAAACGAGAAGCGACCAAAGCCGGCGTCAGCTGGGACCAGTGGAAGTTCATCGCCACCCGGTACGGTGCTGTCGTGCTCTCGGTCGCGTACGTCATGACCTTCGGACTCGAACTCGCGATGAACGGCTGGCTTGGCACCTACTACCGCGAGGCGTTCGGCCAGGGTGACATCGTGATCGCCGCGACGTTCGCGGCCACGTTCTCGATCGCCGCGGGGTTGCTCCGACCGATCGGCGGCTACGTCAGCGACGTCGTCGCGCGCAAGGAGAGAAACATCCTGCCGTGGTTCGAGGGCCGCTACCGCGACCAGTGGACGTTTGCGACGCTCGTGTTCGTCACGGTTTCGATGTTCGGAATGACCGCTGCCGGACTGACCGGAAACATCTACATCGCCGTCGTCGCCGGCTTCTTCGTCGGGATGGGCTGTGCGTTCTCCGAGGGTGCGATCTTCGCCCAGGTCCCGGCGATGTTCCCGAACAACGCGGGGACCGTCGCCGGGATCGTTGGCGGCATCGGGACGATCGGCGGAGTCGTTTACCCGCTCGCGTTCGCCTCGCCGTACCTGCCGAACCTGCACACCGGCTACGCCGTCGTCGGGGCGACGATGATCCCGATCCTGGTGCTTGCCGCCTGGGTCTTCCAGCCCGACGTTGGCGAGCGCGCCACTGAAGACGGCTGGGTCGTCTCCGACGATCCACAGCAGTACGTCGCCGTGGCGAGCGACGACTGACCGGTCGCGAACACGTCACTGACCCGACGCGCTTTTCTCCCTCTCGCTGGTAGTCGTACCCGATGACCGCAGTTACGCTTGGTCCCGAAGGGACGTACTCACACCGGGCGACGACCGCGATCGCCGACCGAGACGCCATCGACTTTCGCCAGTCGGTGACTGCGATCGTCGACGCCGTCGCCAGCGAGGAGTACGACCGCGGCGTGATCCCGATCGAGAACAGCATCGAGGGGAGCGTCACGGAGAGTCTGGACGCCCTCGCGGAGTACGACGTCGCCGTCGTCCGGGAGATCGTCACGCCCATCCGCCACGCGCTGCTCGCACAGGGACCGGAGTTCTCGACGATCGCCAGCCACTCCCAGGCGCTGGCACAGTGTCGCTCCTATCTCGAGCGCGAGTACCCCGCGGCCACGCTCGAGGCCGTCGCGAGTACGGCCCAGGGCGTCGAACGCGCCCGAAACGACCCGACCGTCGCGGGTATCGGCCACCCGGCGAACGCCGACAACGGGACGACGCTCGAGGTCCTGGCCGAAGACATCCAGGACCGAGACTCGAACGCGACGCGCTTTTTCGCGATCGCGCCGGCCGACGCGCGCTCGAAAGGCGGCGGGAAAACCTCGCTGGTCGTCTACCCGAACGCGAACTATCCCGGCCTCCTGCTCGAACTTCTGGAACCCTTTGCCGACCGGGATATCAACCTGACACGCGTCGAATCGCGGCCGAGCGGCCGGCGGTTGGGCGACTACATCTTCCACATCGACATCGAGGCCGGCCTCTACGAGTCACGGACGAACGAAGCGATCGCGGACATCGAAGCGATCGCTGAAAAGGGGTGGGTCAGGAAACTCGGCTCCTACGATACGGAACACGTTGTCGAGTAGGCGTATCCGGGGTGGCCAACATCTTGGGCAAGCGTTCGTACCCGCCGCCGGAGAACGTCAATTCATGCAGCGAGGATCGCGATCGATTCGACGCGTCGAACTGCCAATACGACCAGCCTCAGCCGAATACACGGGAACGAATCGATGAGCGCGAGCAGAGCGTGGTCGCGATCGATTCAGCGGGCGATCCATCTGGTGTTTGCCGTCGTTCTCGGGATCTTCATCTACTCGCCGCTGTCCGGCGTGGACGCGGTGGAGCTACTGGTTCAGGCTGTCGTTTTCCCGGGTCTCACCCTCTCGGGGGTGCTCCTGTGGAAAGGGGCGCAGGTTCGCCAGTGGTTCCGGGTCCGTCGAACCAGCCCCAGATGATCGCAGACCGCGTCGCGTGCGGCGGTACACTCATCATGCCGGGCGCGCAACTCGGATCGGACTCCAATATGTTGGTGGAAAACCCATCGAGTGGGAGACCCGTCGTTCCACGACCTCCGTACCGGGAGCCGACCGGGAACGACTATGCCGGGGTTGGAGGGACGTGATCAGCGCGCAATTTCGCATTCGGCTTCCAGAGACCGTGTGGGTCGCAGGGCTCTCGCAGGCGTATCCCGACGCCACCTTTCGGCTCCTCTCGGGATACAGACTGGATGACAGCGCCGTCGAACTCGGAGAGGTCCGGACGGAGACGCCAGATGCGGTCGTCGAAGCGATGCGCGAACAGCCGTCGATACACGAATACGAACTGCTCGAGTCCGACGACCGACGGGCTCTCGGCAAGTACGAGACGACTGACCTCGACCTCTACGCGTTCGTCGAGAGGTCGGGACTCCCGATCGAGTTCCCGGTCGACGTCAGCAACGGCTGGTTCGAGTTCGACCTGACCGGAACCCGCGAGGAACTCGATCGACTCCGGGCGGGACTCGACGCCGCGCCACTTTCGTACGAACTGAAATCACTCGTCAACACGACTGAAGAAGAGACGCTGTTGACCGATCGACAGCGCGAGATTCTCGACGCAGCGGTGCGAGCGGGGTACTTCGAGGTGCCACGGGAATGTACACTTGCCGAACTCGCCGCGACCGCCAAGGTCGACAAATCGACGGCGAGTACGGTATTGCGCCGCGGCGAAGCCCGACTGGTCAAGTGGTATCTCTCCGGACCCGAAACGCGATAGCGATCGGCAAGCCGTAGCCGAACGGGTGTCCTGTCGGACAGACGTCCTGTCGAACACGACCACTGTAGCTGTTCGTTGACTATCACGTAGCGACAGGCATTTGTATTGCTATCACATGCCACTACTCGGATCGACATGAAACCGTGCCAAAACTGTCAGGCGGTCATCGACGAGTACACCCTGGACAAACAACTCGAACCCCTGCGTGAGCTTACGGTCGACGACTTCAACATCTGTGTCGACTGCGCGACCATCGTTTCCGATGCGTGCGTGAAGTGCAGCGGCGCGGTCTACGTTCCGCGGAGTGCAACTGATACACCCGATTACTGCCCAGCGTGCCGATCCGATTGTATCGAACGAACCGGTCGCGACCCCGGTTGGAATCGCAGCGTCACGTCTCCCTGAACGGGCCCTTCCCGACGGGAACTGTTTTTGCGTCCCGTGGTCGTCGAACGGCGATACCGAGACGACACCGAAAGCCGTTTGCGCCCGATAGCAATATGGTACTGTATGACACTCGAAACTGGTGTGGATGCACCGACCGTGACCGCACCCAACCAGGACGGCGAGGCGGTCACGCTCGCGTTCGACGAGCCGACCGTCCTGTACTTTTACCCGAGAGACGACACGCCGGGCTGTACGATTGAAGCGACCCAGTTCCAGCGCGAGCGCGAGACCTACCGGGAGGCCGGCGTCGCGGTCTACGGCGTCTCGACGGACGACGTCGAGTCGCATCGATCGTTCTGCGATTCCGAAGGCCTCGAGTTCGACCTGCTGGCCGACCCCGATGGCGAGATTTGCGAGGCGTTCGACGTCGAACGCCGAGGTGGGGCCGCGGCACGGACGACCTTTTTCCTTGCCAACGGCGAGGTTCGAGCGGTCTACGAGGGCGTCGACCCCGACGGTCACGCCCGAGACGTGCTGCTGGACGCACTCGAGGAGGGCCTCGTCACCCTGCCAGAGTGAACGAGTGGACGGTCGCCTCGAGACCACTGTCAGCGATCGCGTCCCTTCTGTCGGAGACTCGCGGGCAGAATTTATCTCGCTCGAGTCCGTATTGCGGGGTATGCGAGGAAACCCGTTCGACGAAATAGAGGAGATGCTCGACCGCGTCAGCCGACAGGTCGAAGAGGGGATGACGAGCGGTGGTCTCCAGGTGCCAGGCTCCGTCCCGATCGACGTCGCGGATACGGACGGCGAGTACGTCGTGACGGTCGATCTGCCCGGCTACGACACCGACGACATCGACCTGACGCTCTCAGAGGGGACGCTGCGACTCGAAGCCAACCGCGCGGACGATGTCGAGTACGCGGAGGGCCAATATCTCCGGCGCGAGCGGACCCGCACGTCGGCCAGTCGACGCATTCGGCTTCCCGAACCCGTCGACGAGGAGGGGGTTTCGGCGGGCTACGAGGACGGCGTGTTGACGGTCCGCCTGCCGAAAGTCGGCGGCGGCGGCTCCTCGCGCGCGATCGACATCGAGTGACCGAGCCGAGGGCGAGACATCGAGTCGAGGACTCGATGCCGGGAGTTACCGATCGGCAAGGAGTCGATCGATCGCGTGTCCGGCGTCCTCGAAGGCGGTGACGTCCATGCTGTCGGCGGTGAGGAGGACGCCGGCGTTTCCGATGAGTTTCCTGACGACGAAGCCGTCCGCGTGGAACCGGACGGTGAACTCGTAGGGACCGATGCCCCTATCGCCGTCCGCGGCGGAAATCGTTGTCCGAACGGGCGCTTCCGCGAAGCCGACCAGTTCGAAGTCGACGAGCTGGGATTTGACCTCGCGGGCTTCGGCAGTCGAGTCGTACAGGTCCTCTCGGACGTAGAGGACGTCGAATTCGGCGGGCGTGAAGTAGACGACCGATCGGAGCGTGTCACCGAGGCTCGTTCGGGTTGCGCTGACGAGCGCATCGGCAAGTTCCTCAGAGAGGTCGGTGGTGAAAGTGGACGAAGCCATGTGAGAGAAGACGACGCCGACGGTATCAACGATATCGGTGAGATGCGGGGAACCGTCGCCACCTGGGGCGAGATCAATCGGACGGTCGGAGTGTCGGTCTGGACGGAGTTTCGGACCGAAGGAGTCGATAGATAGTAAGCTATAGGGCGGCTACGAGTCCAACGATACGTATTCAAATGAGTGACGCGGGATACGACCACGCGACAGTCGAACGACGCTGGCAGGAGGCGTGGGACGAGGCGAACGTCTACCGGACGCCCGACGACGTCGACGACCCGACGTACGTCCTCGGGATGTATCCGTATCCGTCCGGAAAGCTGCACATGGGCCACGTCCGAAACTACACGATAACGGACGCCTACGCCCGGTACCGTCGGATGTGCGGCGACGACATCCTCCACCCGATGGGGTGGGACGCCTTCGGTCTTCCCGCAGAGAACGCGGCCAAGGAACGCGATACGAACCCGCGCGACTGGACGATCGACTGCATCGACACGATGCGCGACCAGATGAACGCGATGGGCTTTGGCTACGACTGGGAGCGCGAAGTGACCACTTGCGAGCCCGACTACTACCGCTGGAACCAGTGGCTGTTCACGCGCTTCCACGAGGAGGGGCTGGTCGAACGTCGCGACGCCGACGTGAACTGGTGTCCGAGCTGTGAGACCGTCCTCGCAGACGAGCAGGTCGAAGGCGAGGCCGAACTCTGCTGGCGCTGTGACACCCCTGTCGAGCAGCGCGAACTCGACCAGTGGTTCCTGCAGATTACCGAGTACGCCGACGAGTTGCTGGACGCGATCGACGAGCTGGAGGGGTGGCCGAACTCGGTGCGCCAGATGCAGCGCAACTGGATCGGACGACAGTACGGGACGGAACTCGAGTTCCGTATCGACGGCCACGGCGACGTTCGAGCCTTCACCACCCGCGTCGACACCATCCACGGCGCGACCTTTTTTGCGCTCGCGCCGGATCACCCGATCAGCGAGGAACTGGCCGCCGAGGACGACGAGGTCCACGAGTTCGTCCACCACGAAGCCGATCCCGACGGCGACGAACCGAACGGCGTAGAGACCGATCTCACCGCGACAAACCCCGTCACGGGCGAGGAGATTCCGGTCTACATCGCCGACTTCGTCCTCTCGGACGTCGGGACCGGCGCGCTGATGGCGGTTCCGGGCCACGACGATCGCGACCACGCCTTCGCGACAAAGATGGGCGAAGAGATCGTTCCCGTCATCGCTCCCGAACCCGACGACTGGGACGGCGAGACGGTCCCCGACGCGCCCGACGTGAGCGAGGAAGCGTTCACCGACGACGGCGTCCTCGTGAATTCGGGGGAGTACTCGGGACTGGACAGCGAGACGGCTCGCGAGCGACTTACCGAAGCGATCGACGGTGCCGAGGAGGCCACCCAGTACCAGCTTCGCGACTGGGGAATCTCCCGTCAGCGCTACTGGGGAACGCCGATTCCGGTTGTTCACTGCGAGGACTGTGGTCCCGTCACGGTCCCCGAGGACGACCTGCCGGTCGAACTGCCCGAGTTCATCAACACGACCGGGAATCCGCTCGACGCCGCCGAGGAGTGGAAGGCGACGACGTGTCCCGACTGTGGCGGCGAGGCGACCCGAGAGACCGACACGATGGATACCTTCGTCGACTCCTCGTGGTACTTCCTGCGGTACGTCTCACCAGATCTCACCGAGGCTCCGTTCGATCGCGATCGAGCCAACGACTGGATGCCCGTCGACCAGTACGTCGGCGGCATCGAACACGCCGTGATGCACCTGCTGTATTCGCGATTTTTCACCAAGGTGCTGGCCGATCACGAGGGTCTCGATCACCGCGAACCCTTCACGAACCTGCTCGCCCAGGGGATGGTCCAACTCGACGGCGAAAAGATGTCCAAGTCGAAGGGGAACGTCGTCTCGCCCCAGCGGATCGTCGAGGAGTACGGCGCGGATACGGCACGGCTGTTCATGATGCAGGCCGCCCAGCCCGAACGCGACTTCGACTGGAGCGAGGAGGGCGTCCGGTCGACCTACGCCTTCCTCACGCAGCTCCGGGAGATGGTCGAGGAGTACGCTACGACGGAGCCAGCCGGTGAGAACGACGCGATCGCCAGCTACGTCGACAGCGAGATCGACGCGACGATCGCGATCGCCGGCGGCGAGTACGACGAGTTGACGTTCAACACGGCCCTTCGCGAGACACAGGATCTGGTGCGAACCTTGCGCCAGTATGCAGAGTACACGGAACCCCACGCGAAAACCTACGAGCGCGGCCTCTCGGCGGTCGTCCGGCTTTTGGCACCCGTCGCTCCACACCTCGCGGAGGAACTCTACGAGAGCCTCGGCCACGACGAGTTCGTCGTCGACGCCCCCTGGCCGACCGCGACGGTCGATCGCGACTACGTCGAAAAACGCCGTAGACTGGTCCAGAACACACGCGAGGACGTCCGCGACATCGTCGAGGTCGCCGGTATCGAAGATCCACAGGCGATCGACGTGATCGTCGCCCCGGAGTGGAAGTACGACGCCCTCGAACTCGCGATCGAAAGCGACGCCGACAATCTGATCAGCGAACTCATGCAGGAACCGCACATTCGCGAGCACGGCGATGCCGCGGCCGACTACGGCCAGGACCTGCAGGTCGAACGCGAGGCGCTGTCGATGACCCTCGGACCTGAGGACGAGCACGGGGCGCTCGAAGCCGCCGGCTGGCTGCTCGAACGCGAGTTCGACGCAGCGGTTCGGGTCCGCCATGCCGACGCGGCCGACGACTCCGTGCTGAAAAACGCCGAACCCGGCCGCCCGGCGATCGAAATCGAGGACTGATCGCCCGCAGGCAGCGAAGCGGACGGACCAACTGTCGAGAGACGCGCGATTCGCGGATCGATCACCCGATCCGGATGTCGCCTGTCGAACGCCGCTCTGCGATAGTCGCCACACGTCTCGGATTCCCCCTGCGACCTGTTCGACAGAACTCAGTTATTAAATCCAATCAGCTCCACCAATTACATTTCTGGTCTGAATAGTCAATCTAACCGATATATTCAACATGGGCGAGAGAGCAGTGCCACGAGAAGGCATACCGCAGGGTCGGCTGCCTGTTCGTGAATATCATGTCACCCGAGGACTACATTCCTGATCGGCTACGAGAAGTGTATAGCGTCAAGATTGGCGTGATCTTTCTGCTGGTCGTCGTCGTAACGATCGGTGTCTCCGCAGTATTTTTCGCGCACGTATCAGGGGCACTCGGGCCGGCGGCCGAAGACGAGTTCGACGACCGGACGGCGGATCGAAGCGCTATCGCAGCGACGTGGCTCGAAACGAGCGACGAAACGGCACTCGGCCTCGCGACGGACGCGACGATCAGAGACGGTGATCGGGCGGCGATCGACACACGACTCGGTGAGGCCCGCGAAGAGCGGGCGGATAGGGTCGCCGAGATTCACTACCTCGACGGCGACGGAACCGTTCTCGAGAGCAGTGCAGACGACGCCACGGAGGAAGAGTTCTTCGACGAAACCGGGATCGACGGCGACACCGACGGGCCAAGCGCCCCACACGCGGCGCTCGGAAGCGGCGAGGACGTCCTCTCGTTCGTCTCCGAACTCGACCACAGCGAGGCCGGCGGACAGTACGTCGTCGTCTCCGTCCCGCTCGATGCGTTCGCGACGCTTCTGGAGACGGAAGAGGAGTACCGAACGATCGTTACCGACGGCGACGAGCCGATCGCGGCCGTCGGCGACGAGGCTGACGTTGGCGACGAGGCTGTCCTCGCAGCGCTCTCGACGGACGGTTCGGGCGTCGTCACGGGCGTCCCCGACGGCACAGACCGGGAGTACGCGGCGACGACGGCGACGATCGGTGACGGGCTCGAAGTGACGACGTACGGTGAGTCAACGTCGGTGTACGGTACCCAGGAGACGGCGATCGCGGGGATGACGGCGCTGCTGTTCGTCTTCGTGATCCACCTCGGGTTCGTCGGGATCGTCCTCGGTGGCAACATCTCGCTGAAACTCCGCCGACTGGCCGGGAAAGCAGAGCAGATGGGACGGGGCGACCTCGACGTAGATCTCGAGACCGATCGGAAAGACGAGGTCGGCATCCTCTACGATTCGTTCGCTGCAATGGGAGACGACCTCGACGAGACGATGACGGATCTAGAAGTCGAACGAGAGCGCGCCCGGCAGGCGAAAGCGAAAACCGAGCGTCGAAACCGCGAACTCGAGGCGGAAGCAGAGCGGTTCAGGACGGTGATGGCCGCGTGTGCCGAGGGCAACCTCGACCGACGGCTCGAACCCGAAAGTGACCACGAGGCGATGATCGAGATCGCCGACGCGTTCAACGAGATGGTCGCCGACCTCGAAGCGACCGTCGCGCAGGTCAAGCGGGTCTCGAGCGAGGTTGCCGAGGCGAGTACGGAGATGCAGACCAGCTCCGACGAGATTCGACGGGCCAGTGCGGAAGTTAGCAGTTCGATTCAGGAGATTTCCGACGGTTCGGCGTCCCAGACCGAAGATATGGAGACTGCGACGACCGAGGTCAAGGAACTGTCCGCGACGGTCGAAGAGGTCGCGGCCACGACGAGCACGATCGCAGACCAGACCGAACAGGTCGACGAACTCGTCACGACGGGTCAGCAGGTCGCAGCCGAAACGACCGCAGAGATGCACGACGCCAGCGATCGAACCGAGGCGGTCGTCGAGACGATCCGCGAACTCGAGCGGGAGGCCACGCAGATCCAGCGGATCGTCGAACTGATCGACGACATCGCCAGCCAGACGAACATGCTCGCGCTGAACGCGGCGATCGAGTCGTCTCGGTCGGCGAGCAACGCGGGCGACGGCGGCGGCTTTCAGGCGGTCGCAGACGAGGTCAAGGAACTGGCGGCACAGACCCAGACGGCGGTCGAGGACGTCGAGTCGATGATCGAGTCGATCCAGCGGCGAGCGACCGAGAGCGCGACGGAGATCGAGGAGACGGACGCGACGATCGCCGCGGCGACCGATCGCGTCGATTCGCTGTCGACCAAACTCGACCGGATCGCGACGGGAATCGACCAGACGACGGTCGGCGTCCAGGAGATCAACCGGGCGACTCACGAACAGGCAGCGTCCGCCGAAGAACTCGCGACGATCGTCCAGGAGGTTGCCAGCGTCTCGACGGAGACGACCGCACAGGCAGAACGGGTGACGGCGGCCGCCGAGGAGACGACGGCGACGGTCGCAGACGTCTCGGAGGAGGCGACGCGGCTCGACCAGCGGGCCGATACGCTCGCCGACGCCGTCGACGAGTTTACTGTCTCCGACGAGGCCAGTGACGGGAGACCGATCGCCGAGATCGGGGGTGATCGGCGATGATCCCCGAACTGCAGTTCTACCGGGTCACGTTCTACGTGATGGCTGCGGTGACCGGGCTCTTTCTCCTGTGGATTGCCCGACTGCCCTCGGGGAAGCGACGGTACCTGCTTCCGGTTCCGATCCTCTGTGGGACCCTGGCCCTCGCGAACTTCGGGATGTCTATCGGCTTGCTCCGGTTCGAGGCGTCGACCGGTGCGGCCGCACCGCTGACTCGCCACGTCGAGTACATGATCGCCTGGTCCGCCATGGCGGTCATCGCCGGCATCGTCGCCGGCGCGAGCAGACGCCAACTGTTCGCGCTCGCGACGCTGGTCGTTCTGGCGGTGGGCGGCATCATCGGAACCTATCTGACGACGCCACCACTCGACACGGCGTTTACCGCTTCCTCGATCCTGTTGTTGCTCGTCATCAGCTACCTGCTGGTCTGGCCGATTACGATCCAGTCTGGCTCCCAGACCGGCGAGCGCGTCCTCCTCTATGGCAAACTCCGGAACGTATTGCTGTTGATGTGGGGGGTCTTTCTCTGTCTCGCGATCTTTACGCGACAGGGGCTGGGCTTTCTGGACGCGTTTACCGGCGTCGCCATCGCGTCCTACCTCGATATCGTGTTCCGGATCGGCTTCGGTGCGATACTGCTCCGGGCGACCAACGCGACCGACCAGATCGTCACACAGATCGAATCGGGCGGTTCGGAGGGCGAACGGGCCGGAACGGGCACCGACGAGCCCGAGCCCGTCGCCAACGCCACCGAGGAGGTTACCATCTCATCACCCGGTGACGACGCAGGCGGTGTCGACCCGACTAACTGATCGCCGTCGTTCGTCATCGGTGACAGCATCGGCATTCGCGTCGCCGCAAAACGGGCTGTGTCGGCGCTATCGGACGATCGTGTCGGATCGTTCCCGGTTTGACGACAATCCCGACAGTCGCCGTAGTGTGTTATACGGCCGCTCGCGGTACGACGGGATTCAGCGACGGCTGTTCGAAATGACCATCCAACGAACGCAGACGGGTACGCGTGGCTTACCGTGACAGTCCTAACGATCGGTGTCGATCAGCTCGAACCCGTAGCCTGCATCGCGCTCGCGGGCGTTTTCGTACGCGATACGAGCGGCGGCGACGTCCTGGATCGCGAGTCCAGTCGAATCGAACACCGTGACGCCGGTCTCGTCGGTCCGGACCGCTAGCTCGCCGACGACGAACTGGCCGATCTCGCCGTAGATATCGTCGTCGGTCAGTACGCCCTCGCCGTAGGGGACGTTGACCTCGCCGGAGTGAGTACACTGCTCGTAGTCGTCGATCACGATCGTCGCCTCGAGCAACACCTCGTTGGCGAGTTCGTGTTTCCCCGCCGCGTCGGCCCCGATCGCATTGATGTGCGTGCGCTCGCCCACGTCGTCGGGACCGACGATCGGCTCTCGGACCGGCGTCACCGTCGACAGTATGTCGCAGTGGCCCGCTTCGGAGATGGTTCCGGCGCGGACGTCGAACTCGTCACCGAAGGCGTCGACGAACCGCCGGACCCGCTCTTCGTCTTTGTCCGCGACGACGACCGTCTCGATCGGGCGAACGGTTGCGATCGCCTCGAGTTGGGAGTACGACTGGACGCCGGCACCGACGATCCCGAGGCTCGCGGCGTCCTCGACCGCGAGGTAGTCGGTCGCGACCGCGGCCGCGGCTCCGGTTCGTTTCAGTGTGAGCATCGTCCCGTCCATGATCGCGAGGGGAAACGCCGTTTCAGGGTCCGAATAGATCATCGTCCCCAGCACGGTCGGCAGATCGTGTTGCTCGGGGTTGTCCGGGTGGACGTTGACCCACTTGACGCCCGCAGCGTCCCACTCGCCGGTATCCAGATACGAGGGCATCGATCGGAAATCGCCGTTGTACTGGGGGAGATCGATGTAGGATTTGGCCGGCATCTGGGCGTTCCCGCGCTCGTAGGCTCCGAAGGCTTCCTCGATCGCGGGGACGACGTCGGCCAGTCGTGCGTGCTCGTCGACGGCCTCGCTGTCCAATAGAAGCGTGTTCATAGTGGCGAATATTGCGAGAGAGGACTAAATACGTGGCGAGTCGTCGTCGACGGGGCCGCATCAGAGCTTTTGCTTCGAATATCTAACTGTATTACATAACCTTTCGAAGTTGGGGTGGCGATCGATCGGATACGCGGCGCTGGAAGTGAGATTGGGTTGGAAGCGACGACGAAACGGAACGAGAAGATGAACCGGTTCAAGACGTTAGCGAACGATTCCAGCAGCGATGCCCCGCCAGAGACGCCGTCACCTGGTGAACCGAGTCTTGTATTTCGTGCTGGCGAGCGAGCGGTGCGCAGCGGCACGCGCCGCGAGAATGCGAACGGGCGCAGAGCGCCCGTGAGCTTCGGAGAACCCGAGCGACGCCGTTCACCGCGAGCGCCCTGAGTCGCTCGCGGGCCGACGACCGATGTGAGCGGCGAGCGCGGCTCCGTCGCGCTCAAGCGAACGGAGGCAAGAGGCTTTTCATCGAAGTTTTGCCGAGTGTGGTCGCGAAGCGACCGCACGCAGAGCAAAAGTTCGTCTTACATCATGCCGCCCATGCCACCGCCCATGCCGCCCATGCCGCCGCCCATGCCACCGCCGCCCGGTGGCATCTCTTCGTCATCGTCGTCGTCGGCAACCGCGAGGTCACCGGCGGCGATGACGTCGTCGATGCGAAGCAGCATGACGGCCGCTTCGGTGGCGGACTCGATCGCCTGCGTCTTTACGCGCAGCGGCTCGTAGACGCCTTCTGCGGCCATATCGATCGTGTCGCCGGTGTAGGCATCGAGACCAGCGGCCGAGTTGCCGCCGTCGTGGTCGGCGCGGAGTTCGACCAGCGAGTCGATGGGGTCGAGCCCGGCGTTCTCGGCGAGCGTACGCGGGATGACTTCGAGTGCGTCCGCGAACGCTTCGACGGCCAGCTGTTCGCGGCCACCGACGGAGTCGGCGTAGTCGCGCAGGGACAGCGAGAGGCTGACTTCGGGTGCGCCGCCGCCGGCGAGCACCTTGCCGTCTTCGATGGTCGTACGGACGACGCCGAGGCTGTCTTCGATCGCGCGATCGACTTCGTCGATGACGTGCTCGGTGCCACCGCGGAGGATGAGGGTGACGGCCTTCGCGTCGTCGACGTCCTCGACGAAGATGCGCTGGTCGCCGGCGATTTCCTTCTGGGCGACGCTGCCGGCGAAGCCGAGGTCGTCCTCGGACAGGTCCTCGACGTTCGAGACGGGGCGAGCGCCCGTCGCGCGGGCGAGCTGGCCCTGATCGCTGGATTTGACGCGGCGGACAGCGATGATGCCCTCCTGAGCGAGGTAGTGCTGGGCCATGTCGTCGATGCCGCCGTCGACGAAGACGACGTCCGCGCCGACGTCGACGAGTTCGTCGACCATCTCGCGAAGCTGGCGCTCTTCCTGTTCGAGGAACTGCTCGAGCTGATCGGGGTCGGTGACGTTGACCTCGGCGTCGATCTCGGTCTCTTTGATCTCGAGAGCGCTATCGACGATCGCCACGTTCGCGTCCTCTGCGAAGTACGGCATGTTCTCGGAGACGCGTTCCTTGTCGACGATGACGCCTTCGACGAGTTCGGAGTTCTCGATCGAGCCGCCGACGACCTTCTCGACTTTGATGTTGTCCGTGTCGACGCCGTCCTCGTCGGCGACCGATCGCACGGCCTCGACGACGAGTCGGGCCAGCAGGTCGCGGGAGCTCTCTGCGCCCTTGCCGGTCATCGCGGTCGCGGCGATCTGTTCGAGAACCTCGGTGTCGTCCGCGTCGACGTCGATCGCGATTTCGTCGAGGGCGTCGATCGCTTCCTCGGCGGCCTGGCGATACCCCTGGGCGAGGGTGGTCGCGTGGATGTCCTGGTCGAGGAGGTCCTCGGCCTGGCTGAGGAGTTCGCCGGCGATGACGACGGCACTCGTCGTCCCGTCACCGACCTCGTCCTCCTGGGTCTCTGCGACTTCGACGATCATGTCGGCCGCCGGGTGGTCGATCTCCATCTCCGAAAGAAGCGTGACGCCGTCGTTCGTGACGACGACGTTGCCCGTCGAGTCGACGAGCATCTTGTCCATCCCCTTCGGTCCGAGCGTGGTGCGCACGGACTCGGCAACGGCTTTGCCGGCCTGTACGTTCATCGACTGTGCGTCTTTGCCGGATGTCCGCTGGCTGTCCTCCGAGAGAACGATAAGGGGCTGGTTGCCCATCTGCTGTTGTGCCATAGTCAGCTGAAGGATTGATTGTTATTCTATATAAAAGCTTTGGTATTACTACTCTCAGGGCGACCGAATCGGCCGGGGCGGTCGCTTCAGCTGAAATCGATCGACGGGTATTTATCCATATGTATCCGCACGAATCCGAACGGGAGTGGACCCGTCCAAACGGGAACAGATCCAGACAACCGCCGCTCGCACGCGACCGAGTCGTTTTGTCCGCTCGGTCCGTTTTGTCCGCTCGCTCCCGACTCGGTGGCCGTACCAACTGGCAGGTCTCCAAGTCGGTCAGGACGACCCGGACGAGCCGGGGAACCGGTGGTACTCCATCCCCTGGTGTTTCATTTCGTTGTGTCGCTCTTCGAGGAACGAGTAGACGGCTCCGTGGGGTGCACCGTCGAGCAACATCTCTGCGGCGCTGCGGACGGCGTCGACCTGTGGGGGAGTGCCGATGATTCCGAGCGTCGAGCCGTAGATCACGACCGATGCGCCCGAGAGTTCCTCCATGAGTTCGCGGGTGCGCCCGCCCTCGCCGATGAGTCTGCCCTTCTTACGTTTCATGTCGTTCGTGTTGCGCGAGGCGGAGTCGATATCGACGATGTCGAACAAGACCATGTCGTCGTCGAGCAACCGAAGCGCGTCCTCGGGCGGAAATCCCCGCCCGATCGCGCGGACGATATCGGGCGCTTTGAGCCCCCGAACCGGATCGCCAACCGTCTCGACAGCGACGGACCCGTTCTCGGAGTCGATGTCGAGACGGACCTCCGCTTCGGACTCGATTTCGCGCATCGTCTCGCCGCCCTCACCGATGAGAACGCCGATACGGTCCTGCGGAATCTTCACGTGTTGCATATCTCCCGGTAGTCACTCCCCGAGGTTAAGCGCTTGGTCCGCGAGCAACGAGTTGGGATCGCTCACACGCCGTTCGGTCTCTCATCGAGGGAGGCAGGGTGTCGAAAAAATGAAACAGCAACGGGGTATCGGGCCGGCCGTCCCCTCTTGGGGGGTTACGTCTCGCCCCAGATCCGCCGTCGCAGAGCCACTATCCAGTCATCGTCGGCCGTAGCGTTTGCCCACCGATTTCCCGGGCCATCACTCTCCGTATCGGTTTCGTCGTCGGTTCCATCGTCCGTTCCACCGTCGTCGGTTCCATCGTCCGTTCCACCGTCGTCGGTTCCATCGTCCTCGTCTAGCCCGAGCAACGCGTCGATATCCTTCCAATCGTCACCGTCCGCACCCTCGAGGGGATACCTGTCGAGGTTCGATTCGAAGTCATCGACGCGCGCCTCGGCGTCGGCCTCGTCCTCGATCGTCACGTCGAGGAGGAGGTGATCGAAGGTCCAGGCGTGGGTCTCGCCAGGCTCGACTCGGCCCGCCGCTTTGTCCCCCTCTGTCCACATCAGGTCCTCGTCGACGATCGACCCGTTGTACTCGATTGCCTCGAAGGGGCCCGCCTCGATCTGGAGGAAATAGTCGACGTCGGTATCGCTCGTGTTTTCGACTTCGTAGGTGTATTCGCCGCTGACCCCGTCGTCTTCTGTTTCGTCGTTCCCGTCGGATTCGGCTTCCTCCTCAGGCTCCTCACCATCGTCACTCCCGTCGTCGGAGATCTCGTTCGTACTCGTGTTGTTCGAGGCGCTGCTTCCGGAGTGGAGCTGAAGGTCCGTCGAACAGGCCTCGAATCGGCATCCGGTAACGACCTGACCGCCACCGCTGGCTGTGTCGTCGAAGCCGACCGACAGCGATCGGAACGTACAGTCGCTGATCGTGTTGGTATCGGTCGTCGTGTTCGAGTGAGCGTCGATCCCCTGGCCGGCGTCCGGTCCTTCGAACAGACAGTTGTCGATCTCCTGCCCGTAGATCTGGAAGCTGCCGTCGGGTGCGAACTCGATCGCCCCGTGGGTTTCGGTGCCGCTGACGTAGAACTCGCTGTTTTCGAGGCGGTTGTTGCGATCGTCGATGAGCAACAGCGACAACAGCGGCGCGCTGCTCGGGACGTTCCGCGAATCGAAGACGCAGTCGCGGATTACGGTGCCCTCACACGAGTGCTGGCGGACGGCCATGCCGTTCCAGCCGGCCCCGTTGTAGTAGGTGGGGCTGTCGAAGACGCAGTTTTCGATGCGGCCGCCGCCCATCACGTTGTCGAAGTTGATCGCCGCGTACGTCGAGTAGCGGAACGTGCAGTTCGAGACGGTGATGTTGTACTTCGCCCCAGTATTCCGCGGATCGCCGACCATCGTCGAGTAGACCTGGTTACTCGTGCCGACGAACTCGAATCCGTCGAGGGTCCAGTCGTTGCTGTTCTCGATGAGGACGGCGTTGTGATCCGAACTGCCGCTTTCGGACATGTTCACTTCGATCGTCGCGCCACCGCGACCGTAGAGATTCACGTTATCCCGCATGTGAATCACGTTGGGCGCGTTGATCACGTAGGCGCCGTCGGCGACGACGACGTTGCCCGAACTGATCCCGTCGATTGCGGTTCGGACCGCGTCCTCGAATCGGCTCTCGGTCGCGACGGTACTCCCGCCTTCGCCGTCGTCGACGTAGAAGGTCCCGCCGCTTTCGTAGACGAACCGATCGATCATACTCGGCTGTGCAGCACCGTTGTGACCGTCACCGTCCGCGGCGGTAACGGTACTGGTGCCGAGTGCAAGGCCGCCGAGCGCCGCGGCGGTCCCCGCACCAGTCGCTTTCAGCCAGTTACGACGGCTGAGCGTGTTCTCGTTCAATATACTGTCGTCTGCGTCGGACTTTCGTTCGCGTGCCATTAGTCCAGGCTCATGAAAGAAACAGAGTCCTATAAGTCTTTTTTGTAAGATGGTCAAGTTTATCTGGCTATTATGTTATGCTTGTAAAGAAATACTGATTTTACTGACTCTCATGAAAACTGGTATTTGAAACGAAGTTTGCGGACGAAACGCGGGGAAGACCGGCGCACGGACCGGAAGGCGTTCCGTCGGTTAATGAGGGGGTTTCGCGAAATCTCGCTCACGCTCACGGAACGCGGAGAGTGCGCCGCGGAATCCGGCGAACGCACGTCAGCGCAGATTTCGCGTCAGCGCGAAACGCCCGTCAGTACGACCACGACCGCGCGCTCGTCGGGAACCGAGTACCCACACGTTATTTGAGTGGGTACCGAACCAAACACCCGATGCAGATCGGGATCATTTCGGACACGCACGACAACGTCGCGGCGATCGAAGCGGCAACGGCGCACTTCGAGAAAACAGGCGTCGAGGTCGTCGTTCACTGTGGCGACTTCATCGCACCCCTGATGGTGCCGTATTTCGACGGCTTCGAACTCCACGGCGTTCTCGGGAACAACGATGGCGACGCGGGAAATCTTCAGGCAGCATTCGACGCGCTGGGCGGCGAGAGCGAACTCCACGGCCGGTTTGCGAGCCTCGAATTCGACGGCTGCTCGATCGCAGCGCTCCACGGTGAGTCGATCGATGAAGTACGAGCGATCGCGGCCGGCGAGACGTACGACTTCGTCTGCTACGGCCACCATCACGAACGCGAACACTCCGAGGAAGGTCGAACGACGGTGATCAACCCCGGTGCCCACGTTCTGCCGAGTTCCGAGCGCGATCGATCGGTTGCGGTTCTCGACACCGAAACCGAATCCGTTTGGTTTCACGAGATCGGATAGTCGGTGACGGCGCCCCGTTACGACGGTCGAACACATCTCCTTAATGTATTGTCATAAAGTCATATAATTCTATACAATATATACATATGTACGCGAACATGAATAGAGACAATGAGTAGCGCGGAACAGTCGATGGCATTTCTCCTGTTGATCTGTACTGTTCCGATCGCCGGTGTTACCGCGTACGCGTATCGCAATCGGGAGAAGCCGGGTGCCCGCGGATTCCTGCTCTGTACGATCGGAATGGTCGGCTGGTCGATACAGCTCGCACTACTCACCTGGCCCGCACAGATACTGCCGGTGTTCGTCAATACGACGATTCGACATTTTTTCCAGTACCTCGTGATCTTCGGATGGCCGCTGTTCGTCTGGGAGTACGTTCGACGGGATCGTATCGCCGTGAGCCGATCGGTCCTCGCTGTGCTTCTGGCCGTCCCCGTGGTCACGGTCGTACTCACCGCGACGAACCCGTGGCACTACCTCGTACTCGGCCCGGAGACGCCGGTCAACCCGTCGGGCATCAGTGAGTTCGTCCTCGGACCGTGGTATCTCGTCCACATCGGATTCGCCGTGACGCTCGTGATTATTCCCGCAGGGGCACTCGCACAGGATTTGCGCTCCGCAGTGGGAGACCACCGAAGGCAGCTACTCCTCCTCCTCGGGGGGTGGGCGATCGGCTTCCCCGGCGCACTCAACACCCATCTGTTCCGAAACGTCGATTCGATCCCCGCCTACGTCGATCTGACACCGATCCTGTTTCTGGTCACGACCGTGCTCTGGGGGCTCGCCCTGTTCAGGTACCAGCTGTTTGCCCTCGTCCCGGTAAGCAGACGGAAGGCCGTCGAAACGATGACGGATCCGTTACTCTCCGTCGATACGCGGGGAACGATCGTCGACGCGAACCCGGCGGCACAGACCCTCTTCAACGACGGTGGGGACTGCATCGGCAAGGACATCGCGGACGTCTGCCGGGACCGTCCGGCGATTCTCGCAGAATACGAACAGCACCGATCGACCGGAACCGAAGTGAGCGTCGAGGCAGGCGGTATTGTCAGACACTTTTCGATGGACGTCCGCCCCGTCGAGCACGGGTCGACCGTTACCGGCTCACTGCTCGTATTGCGCGACATTACGGAACTCAAGGAGCGAGAACTGGAACTCGACTTGCTCAAACAGGTGCTCTCGCGCGTCTTCCGGCACAACATCAGGAACGAACTGACCGTCCTCCGCGGACACGCCGCGTTCATCCGGGAGCGATCGGACGACGGACACGAGGACCACGCACACGAAATCATCGAACACAGCGATCGCATCCTCAGACACAGCGAGAAGGCGCGAGAACTCGAGGCGATCATCGACGCCGACACGACCGACACGCCGGTACAGGTCGGAACGGTCGCTCGACGGTACGCCGACTCCTACGCCAGCGGGGACCCGGACGTTACAATCGACGTTCAGGTGCCGTCGGAGCTAGCCGTCAACGGCCACCCGAGCCTCGCCAGGGCGATCGAAGAACTTGTCCAGAACGCGATCGTCCACCACGACGGGATGGGTCCAGTCCGAATCGAAATCCGATCGACGGTGACGGACGACCGCGTCTCGCTCACCGTGGCCGACAACGGGTCGGAGATCGATCCGCAGGAGATCGAGACGCTGTACGCCGGCGAAGAAACCGATCTGCAACACGGGTCGGGGATCGGCCTCTGGATGGTCGATCTCATCGTCCGGAAATCCCGTGGCTCGCTGCGAATCGACACCGACGAAACGCTCGGCGGCGCTCGCGTTCGGATCGACCTTCCGCGGTCCTGATACGGTCTGTTGTAATTCGGTACCGGTGATCGCCGCCCCGGTTGTGCGATCACCGGTAACACGGTACAATAATCCGTATGAGACGGTCAGTACCGACGGAATTGGGAGAAAATCGGCCTGTCGATCGGCGCGACCTACGGCCGCGACGGGTCCGGCTCCGGATCGGTGACGAACTCCAGCAGTTCGTCGGCGTCGGTGTCGAGGCCTTGCCGGCCGAAAAACGTCGCGACGTTTTGACAGTCGCGTTCGAGGAAGCCTCGGCTGTTTGGGTGGTGGACGGTAACCGCCTGGCCGACATCGATGATGACGAGTTGCCCTTCGTGGAAGACGACGTTGTACTCGCTCAGGTCGCCGTGGATAATCCCGGCTGAGTAGAGCCGACGCATGTACTCGCGCATGACGCCGTAGGCGGTTTCGGGGTTCTCGATGTGAACCTCACCGAGGCGTTTCGCACGGCCCTCCTCGTTGCCGATGTACTCCATGACGAGGACGTTTCGCTCGGTCGCGATCGGTTCGGGCACCCGAACGCCGGCCTGCCGCGCGCGTTCGAGGTTCGCGAGTTCCTTCTTGGTCCAAGCGAGGACGACGTCTTTCTTTTTGCCGCCTAACCCCTCGAAGCGCGGGTCGCCCTCGAGATAGTCACGCATCTGCCGAAAGTTCGAGGCGTTGATCCGGTAGACCTTCACCGCGACCTCGCGGCCGTCACCCTGTGCGTGGTAGACGTTCGCCTCTTTGCCCGTCGAGAGCGGGCCGCCGAAGGCCTCGACGTAGCCGTCCTGGACGAGTTTGTACAGCGCCGCCAGTGTCGCGTCGTCGAACACCGACTGCTCGACTTTGAACTGGTCGGCGTCCTTGATTCGCTCCTCGAACTGCTCGAACTTTCGATCGCGCTTGCGGGCGATGCGATCGGCTTCAGTCTCCGAAACGTCGATCTCTTCCCACTCGTCGCCCGGGGTCTCGACCTCGCTCTCGTCGACCAGTCCGTACTCCGTTCCCTGTCCCATCTGTTCTGTCGTAGGAACTCTGGCGGGTAAAGTACTGGGTATCGTTCACACGCGAGTGTCGCTCGCGCAGTCCCGACGGCTGCCGAACGGTCGGCCAACCGCTCGCACAGCCCCGACGAGTGCCACGGGCAGCCTTTTCTCGCCATCCATCATAGGGACGGTATGACGACGAGAAGAGCGAGCACGCACCACTCGAAAGGGGTCTTCAAATGACGGACCACGACGTGACGCTCGAGTGGCCGAACGGTCGCCGCGAAACGGTGACGGTTGGCTCCCGGGAGACGGTACTCGACGCGGCGCTACGAGAGGGGATACGGCTCCCATCGGACTGTCGAAAGGGAACCTGTATAACCTGCGTTGGGCGGCTTCGATCCGTCGACGACGGCTCCGCGATCGACGAGCGCGAAGGGACGGACGAAAGGGACGGGACCGGCGAGGTGAACGGGACGGACGGGATCGACGAGTCGATC
Source organism: Halosolutus sp. DAT137 (assembly GCF_059736405.1). Lineage (NCBI taxonomy): Archaea > Methanobacteriati > Methanobacteriota > Halobacteria > Halobacteriales > Natrialbaceae > Halosolutus > Halosolutus sp. DAT137. The sequence goes on from NZ_JCAQID010000002.1 coordinate 51,210, forward strand.
GACGCCGCGCTCGCGTTCGACTACCGACGCCAGCCCGAAGCGCTTACGCCGAGCGAGCGGGAGGACGGGTACGTCCTGCTGTGTGTCGCTATGGCGCGGGCGGACTGCCGGGTCGCCGTCGGGCCGATGATTCGCGCCGAAGTCGGGGACAGTCCCTGGGCGTAATCTGTACGCCGTCGCCGCCGACGTCGGTTGCGAAACGACGATCCGTCCAGCCATCATCGACTCGCCCGGCATCCCCGTCGACTCGTCCCGCATCCCCGTGCGGTATTATGTACCCGATCGTGGTAGGCCGGCCCATGAGTGACGCTGACAGTGGCGGCCCAGAAACGGGACCGGCACACGACCACGATCACCACGGCGACCATGATCACTACGACCACGACGGTCCCGGCTACGCGACGCCACAGGCCGCGATCGAGGAGGGCGACCGGGAAGAACTCGCCTACGTCATGAGCCTCTACACCGGCACCGACGTCGACGCGTCGGATTTCGTCGCCGTCGTCGATCTCGATCCCGACTCCGAGACGTACTGCGAGATCGTCGATCGCGTCGAGATGCCCGAGCGCGGCGACGAACTCCACCATTTCGGGTGGAACGCCTGCTCGTCGTCGTGTCACGTGGAGGGACTCGAGCGGCGACACCTGATCGTCCCGGGGCAGCGATCGTCGCGAATTCACGTCATCGACGCGAAAGACCGGCGAAACCCGGAACTGGTCGAGGTAATCGAACCCGAGGATGTCTTCGAGTACGACCTCTCGGCACCGCATACGGTCCACTGCGTGCCCGACGGCCAGATCCTGATCAGTATGCTCGGGGATGCTGACGGCGAGTTACCCGGCGGGTTCCTCGAGATCAACGACGCCTTCGAGATCGAGGGCCGGTGGGAACCGCCGGGCGAGATCGAGATGAACTACGACTACTGGTACCAGCCGCGCCAGAACGTCATGGTCTCGAGCGAGTGGGCTGCACCGAAGACGTACTACCCCGGATTCGACCTCGACGACGTCGAGGCGGGCAACTACGGCCAGCGACTCCACGTCTGGAACTGGGAGGATCGGACCGTCGAGCAGACGATCGATCTTGGCGAGGAGGGGCTGATCCCCCTCGAAGTTCGGTTCCTCCACACGCCCGAATCGACCCACGGGTTCGTGGGGGCGGCGCTCTCCTCGAACGTCTTCCACTTCTGGCGTGAAGACGGAGCCGAAGGAGGCGACAGCGACCAGAGCGAACCGTATCGCGCCGAGAAAGTGATCGACTTCGAAGCCCGCGAGCATCCCGACTGGGACATGCCAGTGCCCGCGCTACCGACGGATATCCTCATCTCGATGGACGATCGGTACCTGTACGGCTCGAACTGGCTCCACGGCGAACTCTGGATGTACGACATCTCGGACCCCGCGAACCCCCGGCGAGCCGACTCGGTATCCGTTGGCGGCCACTTTGGCGAGATTCAGGAAGTCCAGGGGCGCGACATTTCTGCCGGCCCGCAGATGCTCCAGCTTTCCCTCGACGGGGAGCGTCTCTACTGGACCACCTCCCTGTTTTCCTCGTGGGACGACCAGTTCTACCCCGAGGAGGGCGAGCGCGGGTCGGTCATGCTGAAAGCCGACGTCGACCCGCGGAAGGGAACCATGGAACTCGACGAGGACTTTCTCGTCGACTGGGGAGAGTTGCCTGAAGGACCGGCCCGCGCTCACGAGATCCGGTGGCCCGACGGCGACTGCACCAGCGACGTCTGGCAGTGAGTCGCGAAATGCCCAGCTACGAGGTGACTCTCGATCGAGTGGGCGGCCCGACCCGGACCGTCACCATCGAGGAGGGTGAAACAGTGCTCGAAGGGGCCGAGCGAGCCGGCGTCGCGCTCCCCTTCGGCTGTCGAACCGGTGCCTGTGGCACCTGTGTCGGGCGCGTACTCGACGTCGATGGTAACGACAGTGACGAACACCGCGCGGCAGGTGACGACGACGAAATCGACATCGCTGATGCGTTCGCCTATCACCGCGCACCCAGGGCGCTGAAGCCACGCCACCGGGAGGACGGCTACGTGCTCCTGTGTATCGCCTCGCCGCGGACGAACTGCCGGGTCGCCGTCGGCTCACGGGTGCAGACCGAACTGGTCGAAAACCCCTGGAAGTAGTGGGGACGCTCCAGGTACTCAACGGTGATTCCCGCCGACGCTGATAGGTCGGACAATCACGAACGCCGTTTATGACGATCGATAGTGTAGGATGTGTCGCAATGACTGACCCGTCTAACAGCAGCCACGACAGAGCCCTCGGAATCGAATTCGGTTCCCTCGCCGACCAACTCGACCAACACGAGTATCCGGCGACGTGTTCGGAACTGGTCGACGCCTACGGGGGCGCAGTTCTCGAATTCCAGAACGGCGAACAGACGCTCGAAGAGGTGCTCCAGACGGCTCGCGACGAGCGGTTCACTTCGGCAGACGATGCTCGTTCGGCCATCTTCGGCAACGTCTCCGAAGGCGCGATCGGACGAAAAGGATACAGCGATCGAACGCCGCCGGCACCCGGCGAGCAAAGCGAAGAACCGGACGAATCCTTCTGAGCGTCGATTCGACCCACGATACCCGCGACCGGGCTGATCTCGTCCCCATCGGGAGATGGGACGTCACTCGTGTGATCGGCCATCAGCACCCATTTCGATCAGTACGGTTAACCGAACCGACGGGATACACTCGGATGAGCAATGTCTCTCGCCGACGAGAACGCGGACGACGAGAATCCGTATCTCCGCGAGCCACAGACCGACTTCGATCCCGTGGAGACGCTTTCCGAATCCGAGGCCGAGCGACAGGTCGCGTTCCTCCGCGAGGCAATCTACGAACACGATCGACGCTACTACGTCGAGAACGACCCCATCATCGCCGACCGGACTTACGACGCACTGTTCGATCGCTTGCAAAAACTCGAAGACGCCTTCGACCTGAGCCACCCCGACAGCCCCACGCGGAGCGTCGGCGGCGAACCGATCGAGGAGTTCGAGACCGTCGAGCACGTCGCCCCGCTGCTCTCGATCGACCAGAGCGGCGAGGCCGCGGACGTACGGGAGTTCGACGATCGCGTACGTCGGGAGTTGCGGACCGGCGGTCACGACGAGGACGTGGAATACGTCTGCGAACCCAAATTCGACGGCGTCTCGATCGAGTTCGTCTACGAAGACGGCAGCCTCGAGCGGGCGGTCACGCGCGGCGACGGCCGCGAGGGCGACGACGTAACGCGAAACGCCCGGACGATCGGCTCCGTTCCCCAGCGTCTCCACGGCGACTATCCCGACTTCCTCGCCGTCCGCGGTGAGGCCTACATGCCAAAAGACGCCTTCCAGGCGCACAACCGCAAGCGCATCGAACGCGGCGAGGAGCCGTTTGCAAACCCGCGTAACGCGACTGCGGGGACGATCCGCCAACTCGATCCACAGATCGTGGCCGAGCGCCCCCTCGATGTCTTCTTTTTCGACGTGCTCGACGCCAGCGACCTCGAGGACAGCCACCGCGAGGAACTGGCATCCTTCCCCACGTACGGCCTGCGGGTAAACGATCGCGTCGAGACGGTTGGCGATATCGACGGCGCAATCGACTACCGCGACCGTCTGCTCGAGGAGCGAGACGACCTTCCCTACGAAATCGACGGCGTCGTGATCAAGGTCGACGACCGCGAGGCCCGCGAGCACCTGGGTCGAACCGCCCGCCACGATCGGTGGGCGTTCGCCTACAAATTCCCCGCCCGCGCGGAGGTGACGACGATCGCAGACGTGGCGGTCCAGATCGGGCGCACGGGCCGGGTGACGCCCGTCGCCCTGCTCGACCCGGTCGACGTCGGCGGCGTGACGGTCTCGCGGGCGAGCCTGCACAACCCCGAGGAGATCGCCGTAAAGAACGTCAACGTCGGCGACACCGTCCGCGTCCAGCGCGCGGGCGACGTGATCCCCTACGTCGAGGAGGTCGTCGAAAAGGGGAGCGAGGGCCATTACGAACTCCCCGATACCTGCCCCGTCTGTGACAGCCCGATCGAACGCGACGGCCCGATGGCGTTCTGTACGGGCGGGTTGGCCTGTGACGCCCAGCTCCGGAGGTCGATCGAGTACTACGCGAGCGACGACGGCCTCGATCTGGAGGGGCTGGGCGAAAAGAGCGTCAGCCAGCTGGTCGACGCGGGACTCGTCAGCTCGATCGCGGACCTCTACGAACTCGATCGCGAGTCGCTAACCGAACTCGACGGGTGGGGCAAGACGAGCGCCGAGAACCTGCTGTCGGAGATGGAAGAGAGTCGCAGCCCCCCGCTTTCGGACTTCCTCTCCGCGCTGGGGATTCCCCACGTCGGACCCGCCACAGCCCGCGAACTCGCCCGCGAGTTCGGCACGTTCGAGGCGTTTCGCGAGGTCGCAGCGAACGAACCCGAGCGACTCGAGGGCGTCGACGACGTCGGCGAAACCGTTGCCGAGACGATTCACGAGTTCTTTCGGAGCGAGGCAAACGCCGACGCGGTCAGGGCGATCCTCGATCACGTTTCGCCCCAGGAGGCGGACATCGAAACCGGCGGCGACGAACTCGATGGCCTGACGTTCGTGTTCACCGGCTCGCTCGAGGGCGTCACCCGAAGCGAGGCCCAGGCGATCGTCGAAGCCCACGGCGCGAACGCGACGGGAAGCGTCTCCGGGAACACGGACTACCTCGTCGTCGGTGACAATCCCGGCCAGACCAAACGCGACGACGCTGCCGATAGCGACGTGCCGATCGTCGACGAGAGCGAGTTCCGGGACCTGCTCGCGGAGTACGGAATCGACCTCGAATGAGAGCACGGGATCGACATCGACAGATGGCTCTCTGAATCGATACGCGAGCCCGCAGAACCCGACGGAATTGACCGCGAGCTATTTCACTCGAACCAGTCGATCGCACCAGCACTCCGGACAACCGGTGTCGTTCGTGTCGGCCGTACACCCACAGTTTGCACACTCGTATACGGCGGGTTCTCGAAGTCGATACAACCGTCCCAGGTACGTCTCGATGGATTTCACGTCGATCGCGTAGCGTGCCAGCTACGGTGGGATAGAGCGAGGAAATCGGTATAAGCTTCGTGGTACGTCTAGATAAACAGACAGTCGTTACAGTGATACGTTCTCGATCGAGTGACAGTGGCGAGGGCGTCTCCGAAATCGTCCGAAGCCGCCCCTCTATGGCACCTGCTCCTCCCGAGTGGTGACTACGCCGGCACCTGATCCGCGACCGCGGCGACTGCCTCGCTGCCCTGCACCTCGCCCTCGAGTTCCGGCAACGTCACGATCTCGAAGTCGGGGAACGTCTCTCGGATCTCCGCGACCCGGCGTTCGTGGCGCTCGAAACGGGACTGACAGCGCGAACACCCTTCCTCTGGGTCTTCGAAGACCCGGTTGACGACGAGTCGATCGATCGACACGCCGGCCTCGCGCAGGCGATCGACCAGTCGCTCCGACTCAGCGATGGCCATCCCCTCGGGGTGGGTGACGACCCGAAAGGCGGTTCGATCGGGATCGACGATGAGTTCGCGAGCGCGTTCGAGTCTGGCCTGGAACGTCTCGAGGTCGTCCGCACTGCGATCGCGTCCGGTCATCATCGACATCGGCCCGAAGACGGCGCTGCGGGCCGCGGTGCCGATGCGTCGCGCCTGGCCGGCCAGCGATCGGGTCGTCTCGAGGGCGAGTCCCATCACCTCGGGCATGTCGAACAGCCGGAGCGTGTGGCCCGTCGGCGCGGTGTCGAAGACGACCACGTCCCAGTCGCCCTCGTCGACGTACTCGACGAGCAGGTCGAGCGCGGCGAGTTCGTCGCTCCCGGCGGGTGCCCCGGCGGCGAAGATCCGTTCGACCTCCGCGTCGCTGAGGGTGATGCCGGCGCTACGGAGATCTGCGGCGAGCGCCTGCGCCAGTTTCTCGTAGCGCTCCTTTCGCACGTCGGGATCAATCTCGACCGCCCACAGTTCGCCCGCCGCGCCAGTTCCCGCCGGCGACTCGCCCGTTTCCGGCTCGTCCACCCCGGCGACGTCTCGGGCCGTTCGAGCGCCGTCCACCACGTCGTCGAGTCGCGTCGGCTCGGGACCGATCGCGGCTCCGAACGAATCAGCTAGCGAGTGCGCGGGGTCGGTCGAGACGACCAGCGTCTTCCGACCGTCGCGGGCGAGTCGAACAGCGGTCGCCGCCGCACAGGTTGTCTTGCCGACGCCGCCTTTGCCGCCGTAAAAGATGCAGTCGGTCACACCACCAGTACCAGCGACCGCTACCTAAGCGTCCCGCCAAACGTAACAGAAATCGACAGCCATCAGGATCGCCAACGGCGATCGCGGCCTAGAGATCGACGCGATCGAACCGGTAGAGCGCGATCGCGAGCGGCATGACGATCCAGAACAGGAGGATCAGGAACCCGAACCAGCCTTCGAGGAAGAACGGAACGTCCCCTTCGAACATGGCGTCCTGGATCGCGACGCCGAGTTCGGACTCGGCGGCACTCGTCACGATCGAGAGGCCGTTCGCGTAGGCGTTACCGGGATCGATCGTATCGATAAAGAGCGCCCAGTCGGGCAGTCGCTCGCTCTGAACCGTCTGGCCGTTGATCTCGAAGCTGTAGGTTTCACCGGAGATCGTGCCGCGATTCATCAGCAACTGGAAGACGGTGCTGATCGCGTTCCAGATGATATAAAAGAGGACGAAGACGCCGAACATCGCCGCACCAGCGATCGTCGTCGAGCGGGTCAGCGACGAGAGCGAGACGGCGATGCTCGTGTAGGCGATCCCGTAGATGATCGACATCGCGAGCAAGCCGACGTAGTCGACGATGTCGAAGCTACCGAGCAAGGCCGCGACGACGACCGCCGCGAGCACGAATCCGATCGAAAGCGAGAGCGACAGCACGGCCGATCGGCCGAGCAGTTTCCCGAGGAGGACGTCCTTCCGGGAGTGAGGGAGCGACAGCAGGATCTTGATGCTGCCGCTTTCGCGCTCGCCGGCGATCGCTTTCCAGCCGAGGACGAGCGCGATCAGCGGGATGACCAGCCGCGTGATCTCGCTGACAAACAGGACGAGCGCTTCCGTGGTCTGGCCCTGTGCAGCGATGTCCTCGCCGAAGTAAGAGATCGCTCCCGTAACGGTGACCAGCAGCGTAAAGAAGAAAACGCTCAGGCCCCAGAACAGCCACGATCGAACCGAGTCCTGGAAGTCCTTTTTCGCGACTGCGCGGACGCTCTCGAGGTTGATCGAACTCGACGGCTTCGTCGTCGATCCGGAACCGGTTGCGGTCTCAGTACTCATGCTTGCACCCCCGTCGTGTACGACTGGAAGACATCCTCGAGGGAGGCCTCCGTCGTCTCGAAGTCCTGCACCTCGATTCCGCGGTCTTCGAGCGCCGAGAGGACGGCCGTCTTCGAGCCCTCGACCTGAACGACGATCGTCGGCGGCGATTCACCCTCGACGACGGCGTCGCTTACGTCGGGCAGCGATCGAATCGCCTGGAGGGCGTCGTCGTCGATCCGATCGACGGTGACGCGCAACGCGGTCCCGCCGGTGACGGAGTCGCGAAGTCCCTCGACGGAGTCGATGGCGACCATCTCGCCGTCTCGGAGGATACCGACGCGGTCACAGACGGCCTCGACCTGCTCCATGATGTGACTCGAAAAGAAGACCGTCGCGCCGCGATCGCTCTCCTCGCGGACGATCTCGCGCATCTCGCGTGCGCCGTTGGGGTCGAGTCCGGTCGAGGGCTCGTCGAGGATGAGCAGGTCGGGTTGGCCGACCAGTGCCATCGCCAGCATGAGTCGCTGGGACATCCCCTTCGAGTAGCCGCCGGCTTTCCTGTCGATTGCGTCGACCAGATCGACCCGTTCGAGGAGGGCTTCGGGGTCGTCGTCGGTTCCTTTCGAGTCGATCGCGAACTCGAGGTGCTGGCGAGCGGTGAGCCGATCGTACGTTTCGACGCCTTCGGGGAGGACGCCGGTCCGCGAGCGGATCTCGCGGCTGTGTGCCTGCGCGTCGAGTCCGAGGACCTGTACCTGCCCGGCTGTTGGACGGGCGAAATCCAGCAGGACGTTGATGGTCGTCGACTTTCCAGCTCCGTTGGGACCGAGGAAGCCGAACACCTCGCCCTCCCTGACCTCGAAGGAGAGGTCGTCGAGCGCGAGGGTCTGACCGTAGGACTTGGTCAGGTTGTCGACTGTGATTGCGGGCATTGCTGGCTGTGTGGTCACGCCGGATTCCGATAAGGTTTGTCACTTGGCCGCAATGATATACCCCGTTCTCTCGAAGAAAATAGTGTTCAGTTCTCGAATCAGACCGCCGAAATGGGTGCGGTCCCGGCCTCAGATCGGATCGTCGGGGTAGTAACGTGCGGCCGTTCGATCGACTTCGGCGGCGTACCGATCGCGGGTCTCTTCGTCCGGGACGGGTTCGAGGTCGTCTTCGGGAATCTCGGTCGCGGCGGTGACCGCCGGTCCCGTCCGGAGCGCCGTCGAGGACCGCTGGCGTTGCTGATACCGCGACCCGTCGGGGGTCGCGTAGACGATCGTCACGAAATCCCGGTCGCCGAACTCCCGCTCGACGAGCCAGCACCGTACCGTCGACTCACTCATACGCCCCCGTTGGAAATCGAGGACCGAGAATGTACCGCGTCGTGTCGAAGTCGATCGCTGCATCCCGAGTCGATCGCTGCATCCCGCGGTGTTTCCCGCGCTGCGAGAGCACCCCGGCGTACTTGCGGACGGCCGTAAGAGGTAGACCCGATGGACTGGACGGACCACGTCGACGAACTGCTTCTCGACGGCGAGTGCGAGCGCGATCGGGTCGAACTCGCGTCGACGACCGTCGTCGTCACGAATCACCGCGTCCTCGCGTTCACCCCGGGACGAGACCGGGCAAACTTTCGGGCGATCGATCGACCGAACGTTCGCAGCGTGGTGCTCGAACTCAGCGGGAGCCAGCGGTCCCAGTTTCGGACTCTCGCCGCCGGAATCGTCGGTCTCGGACTGCTCGTCGCCGCCGTGTTCGTCGACCCGAACGGGGCCCTCGACGACATCAACGCCGGGACGGGGACTACCCCCGGTACGGATGCCGTCGACGGCACGCTTGAGGCCGTCGAGACGCTCCTCGTCTGGTTCGAACTCGGACTCTTCGCCGGCGGATTCGTCGTCCTCGGCGTCGCCCTGTTTTTCGGCCTTCGCTACGCTCGCTCGCGATCGCCCCGAATCGTCGTTCGCGTCGCCGGGGAGTCGTCGCTCGAACTTCCCGTCACCGCCGCCGAAATCGAATCCGGGGCCGTTCCGGCCCTGCAGAATGCGATCGCTCCGGAATCGAGACCCGACGCCAGCGCCGAGACGGGTGCGATCGAGACCGCCGACGACGCCGATCGGTGACGGTAGGCTGAAACCCGTTCACGACCAAGGGCCGTCGATGAAGGGGGACGAGGTTCGCGATCGGGCGCGATCGCTGCCGCGCGAGCCCGGCGTCTACCAGTTCCAGAGCGAGGGGACAACCCTGTACGTCGGGAAAGCGGTCGATCTTCGCAGCCGCGTCGGCTCCTACGCCGACCCGCGGAGCGCGCGCATTCGCCGGATGGTCGATCGGGCCGACGCGATCGAGATCGCGGTGACGGACACCGAGACGCAGGCGCTGTTGCTGGAGGCGAACCTCATCAAGCGCCACCAGCCCCGCTACAACGTCCGACTCAAAGACGACAAGTCGTATCCGATGGTGCAGTTGACGAGCCACGAGGCACCGCGGATCGAGATCACCCGCGACCCCGACGAGTCGGCCACCGTTTTCGGCCCGTTTACGAACAAAGGACAGGTCGAAACCGTCGTGAAGGCCGTGAGAGAGACCTACGGCATTCGGGGCTGTTCGGACCACAAGTACGCCGGGCGCGATCGACCCTGCCTCGACTACGAGATGGGGCTGTGTACCGCGCCGTGTACCCGCGAGATCGACCTCGAGAGCTACGCCGAGGACGTGACGGCGGTCGAGCGCTTCCTCGAAGGCGAGACGGGGATTCTCGCGGATCCGCTGGGCCGGGAGATGGAAGCCGCCGCCGAGAATCGGAACTTCGAGCGAGCGGCGAACCGCCGCGATCGGCTCGAGACCGTCGAGGCGTTCCACGGCACGGGCGGCGAAGCGGTCCAGTCGGTCGGTGACGAGCGAACCGTCGACGTGCTCGGGGTCGCGATCGAGGGCGAGGACGCGACGGTTGCCCGCCTGCGCGCCGAGAACGGGAAGCTGATCGATCGCGAGCGGCACACGATGGATACGCCGGGTGGTGGCATCGAAACGACGGCTGCGATCGAGACGACGACCGGAGTCGAAACCGACGACCCCGGCAGCGGCGGGGGTGTCCCCGCGGTGCTCGCGGCGTTTCTCGTCCAGTACTACGCCGAACGGGAGTTGCCCGACGCGCTGTTGTTGCCCGAAGGTCACGGGGACGACGAGGTCGCGGCGTGGCTCGCTGCCGAGGGCGTCAGCGTCCGGGTGCCGGGAGCGGGACGGGAGGCTAAACTGGTCGAACTCGCGCTCAAGAACACCCGGCGGAACGTCGGCGGGCGAGACGAGTGCGGGATGCTCGCGGACGCGCTCGGAATCGACGCGGCCCGCCGGATCGAGGGGTTCGACGTGAGCCACGCCCAGGGAAAGTCGGCGGTCGGCAGCAACGTGACGTTCGTCGAGGGCAACGCCGAGACGGCCGACTACCGGCGAAAGAAGCTGACCGACCAGAACGACGATTACGACAACATGCGTGCCTTGCTCGAATGGCGCGCGAGCCGCGCCGTCGAGGGCCGCGACGATCGGCCCGACCCCGATCTGCTGGTGATCGACGGCGGCGAGGGACAGTTGACGGCGGCCCGAGACGCCCTGTCTGCGGTGGGCTGGGAGGTACCGACGATCGCGCTCGCGAAGGCCGAAGAGCGCGTAATCACGCCGCAACGAGAGTTTACCTGGCCCAGCGACGCCCCCCACCTGCACCTGCTCCAGCGCATCCGTGACGAATCCCACCGCTTTGCGGTCCAGTACCACCAGACGGTCCGAGACGAAGTGAAGACGGTGTTAGACGACGTGCCGGGGGTCGGTCCAGAGACGCGAAAGCGGCTGCTCGGCCGCTTTGGGAGCGTCGAGAACGTCCGCGAGGCCTCGATCGACGATCTCCAAAGCGTCGCCGGCATCGGGGAGCAGACGGCCCGAACGGTCAAAGAGCGGCTGTAGCGGGCTCGGTAGTCGAGTTCGACGGTGGCAGGTCCCGACAGCACCGCCGAATCGATCGATTCCAGGCCGATCAGGGCACCGACCGCAACGGTCACGATATCCGACAAGCGAGTACGGTTTTATCCCTCGGCCACCTCTGGGAAGACGTGTCAAACGACGACTCGCTCGACGAGCTGCTCGACGAACTCGACGGTCACGACGACCTCGAACACGCCCAGCAAGTGCTTTCGGTTCGGATGGAAACGCGCCGGTACGGCAAGCCGGTCACGATCGTCGAGGGGTTCGATCTTCCGAAACCCGACGTGAAGGCGATTGCATCCGAACTGAAATCCGCGATGGGGACCGGCGGCACGGTCGACGAAGGGCGGATCGAACTCCAGGGCGACCACCGCGGTCGCGTCCCCGACCTGCTCCGCAATCGCGGATTCAGCGTCCGCGAATGAATCGGTCCAGCGGCGACGTTTCGGTCACCGCTCGGAAGTAGCGACCGCGTCGTCGCCCGACGACACCTACCCAGTGCGGTGGAACCACTTTGTCAATCGATCGCATAGTACTCGTCATGGACGTTCGACCAGCCACGACGGACGATCGCGAGGAGATCAGGGCAGTCGCGCGGGCGACCTGGCACGACACGTACGACGAACTCGACGCGGAGACGATCGACGAGACGATCGACGAGTGGTACGGCGACGACGCCCTCGAAATGGCGCTCTCGAAGCCGGGAACCGCGTTTCTCGTCGCCGAAAGCGGGGAGCCGAAATCGGAGAGCGGTCAGACGTGCTCCGGTCAGGAGGAGCGATCGTCGGCTTCGCCCACGGCGTCGTACAGGACGACGAGGGCGACATCCTTCGGCTGTCGGTCCATCCCGACCACCAGCACGAAGGCGTCGGAACCGCGCTGTCCGATCGGCTCCGTGAAGATCTCGAAGATTTCAACATGGAGCGGATGCGAGCGATCGATCTCGCGTCCAACGAGGGCGGCCAGCGGTTCTACGAGGAGCGAGGCTTCGAGCGAACCGGCGAGGGAGACGTCGAGATCGGCGGCGAAAAGCGCCGCGAAGTCGTCTATACGCTCGAACTGTGAGCGATCGCGGCGTCCGGGCGATCGAACGCGCTATCGGTCGAACACTCGGACCGCCGAACCCCCGCCGTTGCCTCGGGTACAAGAAGCGGCTTGCACTTTCACCGGACGAAAGCAAGTGCGTTCTCCACATACGCTAGTGAAGGACTCGCATAATGGCAACGAAAACCCCGAACGAAGCGGACGTGCTCCGTCCGATCAGACAGACGTCCGCAAAATACTACGCACTGGTCGCCGTCGCCGGCCTCGCCTTCGGACTCTTCTTGCTCGGCTGGATGTATCAGCTCGCGGAAGGGCTGGTCGTCACCGGACTTTCCGACTGGGGAAGCGGCGGCGGCGTGACCTGGGGGCTGTACATCGGGGCGTTCATCTGGTGGGTCGGCATCGCCCACGGCGGCATCATCCTCTCTGCGGCCGTCAGACTCCTCGGAATGGACCGATATATGCCGGTCGCCCGCCTCGCGGAACTGCTCACGATCGCCGGGCTGTCGGCGGCGGGGTTTTTCATCCTCATACACCTGGGCCGGCCCGATCGGATGGTCACCAGCGTGGCGGGACACTACCACATCACGGTCCACGCCTCGCCGCTGGTGTGGGACGTGACCGTCATCACGGCCTACTTCGTCCTGACGGCGACCTATCTCGGACTGACGGTGCGCTACGACGTCACCCGGTTGCGTGACGAACTTCCTGATCGATTCGAGCCGATCTACAGGGGGTTGACCCTCGGCTACACGGAGCGCGAAGACCGGATCGTTCAGCGGATGGTCTGGTGGCTCGCGCTGGCGATCATCATCATGGCCCCGCTCTTGCTCCACGGCGGTGTGATTCCGTGGCTGTTCGCGGTCCTCCCGACGTACCCGGTCTGGTACGGCGGCGTTCAGGGACCGCAGTTCCTGACGATCGCGCTGACCTCCGCGATCAGCGGCGTGATCCTCCTCTCGTACGGCTTCCGGTGGGCCTACGACTGGGACCACATCATCACCGAGGACGTGTTCCGGGGACTCCTCCTGTGGCTCGGGTTCTTCTGTCTGCTCTTTCTCTGGTTGCAACTCCAGCAGAACGTCACCGGCCTGTTCAAGGCCCCTGTCGACGTCAGCCACGCGGCACAAGCGCGAGTCGAACACCCCCTCTACCAGTTCTCGATGATCACGGTCTTCGTCGTCCTCGCGTACATCTTCGCCCAGACGATCCGACCGAGCCTGTTTACCAAGAAACGGGCGGTCGTCGCCGGCGTCGCCGTGCTCACCGCGACGCTCTCCGAGAAGATTCTCTTCGTCGTCGAGGGCTTTTACCACCCCACGTTCGACATCTACGAGGCGACCCCCGGAACGTACTGGCCGAGCTGGATCGAACTCATGTCGATCATCGGAACGGTCGGGATGGTGACGCTGTTCTTCCTCCTCGTCTCGAAAGTCATTCCCGTCCTCGAACTCCACGCGATCGAGCACCTGCGTGACGATCGCGACGAGCACGATCGGAGCCACTGACCGCCGATGCGATAGCGTCCGTGACGGAACGGGATTCAAAACGAGCGTCCGTGCGGCCTGGAATCACCGATCGGCGCGTTTATCGGGCGTCCAGTCCGCGTCGAGGTCCTCGTGGAGGTACGGTCTGGCGTCCTCTCCGGCGTAGGTCGCGACGAGGTGGCCGTCGCCTTCGAGGTGGTACTTGTAGGTCGTCAGCCCCTCGAGACCGACCGGGCCGCGGGCGTGGATCTTCCCCGTGCTGATGCCGACCTCCGCGCCGAGACCGAAGCGGTAGCCGTCGGCAAACCGCGTCGAGGCGTTGTGGAAGACGCTGGCCGAGTCGAGACTCCGCATGAACCGGCCGGCCCGATCGGCGTCGTCGGTGACGATCGACTCCGTGTGCTTCGAGCCGTAGGTGGTGATGTGGTCGGTCGCCGCCGCGAGCGAGTCCACGATCTTGATCGACAGTTCGAGGTCGCCGTACTCCGTTTCCCAGTCGTCGTCGGTCACGGGATCGACGTCGACGATGTCGCACACTGCCGCGTCGCCGCGGAGTTCGACGCCCGCATCGGCGTAGCGATCGACCATCTCTGGCAGGAACGCCTCGGCGACGTCCTCGTGGACCAGCAGCGTCTCGACGGCGTTACAGACGGCGGGGTACTGGACCTTCGCGTCGAAGGCGATCTCCCGGGCCATCTCCAGATCCGCGGCTTCGTCGACGTAGACGTGACAGATCCCCTCAGTGTGGCCGAGGACGGGGATCTGGGTGTTGTTCTGGATGTAGCTGACGAACTCGGAGCTGCCACGGGGCATCAGCAGGTCGATTTCCTCGTCCATCTCGAGCATCGTGTCGACCTCCGCGTGCGCCTCGATCTGCTGGGCCCAGCCCGTCGGCAGCCCCTCGGTCGCCTCGACGATCGTCTCGTAGAGGATGCGATTCGAGTGACTGGCCTCGCTCCCGCCTTTCAAGATGACGGCGTTGCCCGACTTCAGGCTCAGCGCCGCGATCTGGACTAGCGCGTCGGGTCGGGACTCGAAGACCGTGCCGACGACGCCGATCGGGACCGCGACCTTGTACAGTTCGAGCCCCTCGTCCAGCCTGCGTGCGGCCAGGGTTTTCTCGAGCGGGTCCTCCTGGCCGGCGACGCTTCTGACCATCTCCGCGATGCTCTCGAGTTTCGACTCGGAGAGCTTCAGGCGGTCGACGAGCGCCTGGCTGTACTCGCCAGCCTCGAGCAGTTCCTGACCGTGTGCGACGTCTTTCTCGTTCGCCGCCAGGATCTCCTCGTGGCGGTCGTCGATCGCGGCGGCGATCGATCGCAGGCCCGCCCGTCGCTCCTCGTCCGAAAGCTGTGCGAGGTCGAGCGCCGCACGCTGTGCCTCCTGTACCTTGGTTTCGGCCGCCTTCTCTTTGGTTTCGGCTGTCTTCTCAGTCATCGGTGACACCGTTTATGGGGACGAATAACGTCCCGACCTGCTTGGCAGCAGCGATTTTCTCCAGCACGTCCGCCTCGGTCGATCTGGCGATGATCGCCGGGATGCCGTGTTCGCTGACCTCGCGGGCACCCTGGACTTTCGTCTGGATGCCGCCGAACTGGCTGGTCGAACTCTCCTCGACGATCGACTGTATCTCGTCGTAGTTTTCCCCGACGGCGTCGATCAGCTCCGCCGTCTCGTCCTCTTTGGGATTGCCGGTGTAGACGCCGCCGACGTCGGTCAGCGTGACCAGCAGGTCCGCGTCGACGCCGATCGCGACCGACGCCGAAAGCATGTCGTTGTCACCGATTCGAATCTCTGTCGTCGCGACGGCGTCGTTCTCGTTGATGATCGGGACGATATCCCACTCGAGCAGCGTTTCGATCGTGTTCCGGAAGTTCGTAAACCGCTCGGGGTTCTCGAGGTCGTGCTGGGTGAGCAACAGCTGGGCGATCTTCCGGTCGTAGCGCTCGAAGCTCTCCGTGTACCGCCGCATCAAGTGACTCTGTCCGACGGTCGACAGCGCCTGAGACTGCTCGACGGTCTCGCCGGTGAAGCCGGCCCGGCCCTTGCCGGCGCCGACCGCGCCCGAGGAGACGAGCACCACGTCCTTGCCCCGCTCGTGGAGGTCGGTGATGTCGTCGACGAGTTTGTTCAGTTTGTCGTTATCGAGGTTCGACGAATCGTCGGTGAGCGAGTTCGTCCCCGCCTTGACGATCACCCGCTCGGCGTCGGCCGCGAGCCGTCTCGCCCGCTGTGTGTCCTCGAACTCCAGTGTGTTACTCATCGTCCCCGTCCCCCGCCAGCTCCCGGGACCGACGCTCGGCCGCACCGACCGCGTCGGTGACCGCCTCGGCTGCGGTGCTGTCCCACAGCACCTCCATGCCCTCGATCGTCGTTCCGTTGGGCGAACAGACCGCGTCGATCAGGTCGTCGATCGACCGATCCGATCGCAACACCGTCTCGGCGGCCCCTTTGAACGTCTGTGCGGCGAGCGTTTTGGCGTCGTCCTCGCTCAAACCGCCCTCGACGCCGGCCTCTTGCATCGCGCCCAGCAGGTAGAAGACAAACGCCGGTCCACTGCCGTTGACCGCAGTCGCGATGTCCATCTGTGCTTCCTCGACCACGACGTACTCCCCGACGTCGTCCAGCATCCGTCTGACCGCGTCGGGAATCGTCTCCCCGGTGGCGGCCGCCGCCATGTTCCCCGTCTCCGCGGCCAGGTTCGGCATGATGCGAACGACCGTCGCATCCGTCTGCGCTTCGAGGACATCCGTCGAGACGCCCGCCGCGATCGAGACCAGCGTCTGTGCCGGATCGAGGTCGAGGTCCGCGAGCACGGCGTCGACGAGGTCCGGTTTCACCGCGATGACGACGATGTCCGCCGTCGCCACCGCGTCGGGATCGTCCGTCGTCTCCGCACAGTACGCCGCCACGGCCTCGCGTGCGTTCGGGTCCAGATCGCAGGCCGTCAGCGTGTATCGCTCTGTCTTCGAGAGGCCCTTGAGCAAGGCCCCTCCCATGTTTCCACATCCAATGACGCCCACGTCAGTCATGCTTTGTTAGACGCAGTCAGTTGCCGGATATACAACTTTGGCTTTTCTTGCGGACTCCCCATCGCCCGCGATTCTCGCTGGTGAGACGCCAAATCGCCCTCGCGAGACGCCAGATCCCGCTGGTGGGACGTTAGATCTCGCGATCGACCACGAGCGCGATCGTGAGTCGTCTAGAACTCCTCGGTCGGCGGCGCGATTCCCTCCTCCTCGCCGCCGTCCAGATCGAACTCCTCGCGAAGCTCTCGGATTCGATCGCGAATGTCGGCTGCGAGCTCGAACTCGAGGTTGCTCGCGGCCTCCTCCATCCGGTCTTCGAGGTCGGCAACGTAGCGAGCGGCTTCGTCTTCGTCCGCGAGTTCCCGACCTGAAACCTCGCTCGTGTCGGTCTTCGAGCCGGGAAGATTCGTCTCGCCAACGTCTTTCTCGATCGTCGTCGGCTCGAACCCGTGTTCCTCGTTGTACGCCTGCTGGATCTCCCGGCGACGCTGGGTCTCCTCGATCGCGGACTCCATCGCGTTCGACGGCTCGTCGGCGTAGAGGATGACCTCGCCGTTGACGTTTCGCGCCGCCCGGCCCATGGTCTGGACGAGCGTCGTCTCGCTGCGGAGGAACCCCTCCTGGTCGGCGTCGAGAATCGCGACGAGACTCACTTCGGGGATGTCCAGTCCCTCCCGCAGGAGGTTGATCCCGACGAGCACGTCGATCTCGCCGAGTCTGAGCGAGCGGATGATCTCGTGGCGCTCTAACGTGTCGGTCTCGTCGTGCATGTACGCGACGTCGACGCCCGCTTCCTCGAGAAACTCGGTGAGGTCTTCGGCCATCCGCTTGGTGAGCGTCGTCACGAGGGTGCGCTCGTCGCGATCGATCCGCCCGTCGATTCGATCCATGAGGTCGTCGACCTGCCCGCTGGCGGGCGAGACCTCGACTTTCGGATCGACGAGGTGCGTCGGTCGAACGATCTGCTCGACGATCTGTTCGCTGTGCTCTTCTTCGTAGTCCGCCGGCGTCGCGGATACGTATAGCGTCTGGTTCGTCTTTTCCTGGAACTCCTCGAACGTCAGCGGCCGGTTGTCGTAGGCCGTCGGCAGTCGAAATCCGTTATCGACCAGCGAATCCTTGCGTGACTTGTCGCCGGCGAACTGCCCGCGAACCTGGGGCAGGGTCACGTGGGATTCGTCGACGACGGTCAGAAAGTCGTCGGGGAAGTAATCGAGCAGCGTATAGGGTGCCTCGCCGGAGTCGCGATCGGAGAGATAGAGCGAGTAGTTCTCGATTCCCGAACAGTAGCCTGTCTCCTGCATCATTTCGAGGTCGAACGTCGTTCGCTCCTCGATGCGCTGGGCCGCGATCAGGTCCCCTTTGCGCTCGAAGTAGCTGATCCGGGAGTCGAGATCGTCGCGAATCTCGTCCATCGCGTTCTCGAGCGTTTGCTCCGGAATGGAGTAGTGCTCTGCGGGGTGGACCAACACGGCCTGTTGCTCGCCTTGAGTCTTTCCCTCGAGCGGATCGACTTTGACCATGCGATCGATTTCGTCGCCCCACAGCTCCACGCGGACGGCGTACCGGCCGTACATCGGGTAGATTTCGATCGTGTCGCCCCGCACTCGGAACGTGCCCTGCGTGAAGTCGACGTCGTTTCGTTCGTAGTTTAAGTCTACGAGCTGGGCGAGCAGGTCGTCGCGGCCGATCTCCTCGCCGACCTCGAGTCGCAACGACATGTCGATGTAGTTGCGCGGATCGCCGAGGCCGTAGATCGCCGACACCGAGGCGACGACGATCACGTCCTCGCGGGTCAGCAGCGACCGAGTCGCGGAGTGGCGCAGTCGATCGATCTCGTCGTTGATCGAGGCGTCCTTGTCGATGTAGGTATCGCTTTGCTCGACGTAGGCCTCGGGCTGGTAGTAGTCGTAGTAGGAGACGAAGTACTCGACGGCGTTTTCGGGAAAGAGGTTCCGGAACTCCTCGTAGAGTTGCGCCGCGAGCGTCTTGTTGTGAGCGATCACCAGCGTCGGTTTCTGGATCTCCTCCATCACCCACGAGACGGTGTTCGTCTTGCCCGATCCCGTCACGCCGAGCAGCGTCTGTTCGTCCATCCCCGACAGGAATCCGTCGGCGAGTTGCTCGATCGCCTCGGGCTGATCGCCAGCGGGTTCGAAGGGCGCGTCGACCTCGAAGGGACGATCGACGTCCGGCCGATCGGGCTGCAAGGGGCCTCGCGTGTCGCTCATTATCGGGTTCAGGTGGTCGAGGCACTTTACCCGCACGCATGCGGCACGCGATTCATTCAACTAGACCGGTCGGATCCGTTACTAGATCGGACAAATCCGTTCGCTGCCGAAGCGAGACGGACCGCTGGCCGGCTCGATCGCACACCAGGAGACGGCCGTCGATCGAGCGGTGGGGGTCCCGCCGTACCGCGTTACTCCTCGTCGCTCATCGGGCCGTCGACGGAGATCTGGACCGTGAAGTCCCGACCCTCGACGCCCTGGGGCGGTTCGAGATAGCCGATCGCGTTCGCCGTGTACGCCATCCCCAGTTCGAGGTCGACGTCGAAGGAGGCGACGGTCGTCTCCGGATCGCCGGCGGGGGTGACCGAGAGCGTGTAGCTGCCGGCGGGGACCGGAACGTAGTCCGTCGAGCCGCCGAATTCGACGTTCTCGAACAGCGGTTCGCCGTCCGCGAGAACGTCCACGGCGGGCGCATCCGGTGAGGCGTGGAGGAGTCGAACGAGTGCGGAGCCAGCATCGACGAGGATTTCGGGGCGGAAGGTTCCCGCGCCGAGTTCGCCGATCGCCGCGACCGTGTAGAACGCCGGGCCGACCTCGACGTCGCCGGAGAACGCGACCGTCTCCGGATCGCCGGCCGCCGTGATCGTGACCGTGTACGTGCCCGGTTCGATCTCGAGATACGGCGAGACGTCACCGTAAGCGACGTCCGCGAGCACGCGATCGCCCTCGACGTAGACGTCCACGTTCGGAGCGTCGGGCGAGAAGTGAGCCACCCGAACGGCCGCGCCGTGGACGTCGAGGGGTTTCCCGTCGTCTTTGTCGTCTTTCGCCGGCTTCTTGTCGTCTTTTTTCGCGCGTTCGTCGTGTTCGTGTTCGCCAACGGCGAGGACGGTTCCGCTCGCGGCGGTCAGTCCACCAGCGACACCCATCGCTTTCAGCGCAGTTCGTCGTGATACTGGCATGATGCGATCGAGAGGGAGGACCAGACGAATAAATAGCCGCCAGACCGTCTCAGACCTCATTCCAGCGTTTCTCTCGGGCGATTCGAGTGTACGGCGAACCTGCTCCCGGAAGGCCGCTCGTACGGAAATGCGGGTGGTCGGGGCGCGTGTCGGCAGTACCCTCCCGCATCCTGACGGCCAGCGCGTGCCGATGCCGCGTCGTCCGCTGACGGCGAGCGGGTCGTCTCTCGTTCGCTGACGACGAGCAAACCGCGAGGAAACGCGCCCTGTAGCTCGATCCTAGCGCCGTGTAGAAGGAGGATACTGCCGTCGATCGAACGCGGGGGGATCGCCAACCGATCGCACACGTGGCGCGTGCCCGGAAAACCGTTATCCGACGGGCCGAGGTAGCCGAGCGCATGACCGACCGCCTCCAGCAGGCACGCGACGACCTCGAAGAAGCGGCAAAGTCGGCGGACGACGACGTCCGCGAGGACATCCGCGAGACGACCGACGCTTTTGCCGACTACGTGATGAGCGACACCGAACCGGACCACGCGCTCCTCGACGAACGGCTCAACACGCTCCGACAGGTCAAAAAGAACGCCGACGGGAACACCGAATCGAAGGTCGAGAGCGCGATCGAATCCGTCGAGGCCTATCGGAAGACGATCGAGCAGGCGTAGACCCAGGGCTGTTCTGCAGGCCGACTGGACGGTTACTCGAGGCGATCGAGCACCGCGTCAGTCTCGTAGGCCAGTGACAGCGATCGCGAGCGACCGCGGCCGTCGACGTCGGCGTAATCGGCGTCGATCAGCCCCAGCTGGTCGAGTTTGTTGACGATTTCGGAGTAGCGGGTGTAACCGAGATCGGTCCGATCGTGGAACGCTTCGTAGACGTCGCCAGCTTGATCGCCGTCGTTGTGGGCGATGACCTCGAGTAAGGCCCGCTCGGTGTCGGTCAGGTTCGAGAGGCTACGGGAGAGGGAGATATACTTGGACTTCTCGTAGGCGTCTTCGACATCCTGCATCTCGACGGTCCGACTCGCACGCATTTCGGCGTTGAGTCCGGCCCGTCGCAGGAGGTCGATCCCAACGCGGAGGTCGCCGCTCTCGGCGGTCAACTCGGCGACCCGTTCGAGCGTCGATCGAGCGATGACGCCGTCGTGGAAGCCGCGTTTGACCCGTTCGTCGAGGATCTCGACGATCTCGGGCTGGTCGTAGACCGGGAAGTAGACGTCTTCCGGCCGGAAGACGCTCTGGACGCGAGAGTCCAGTTCCTCGATCACGTCGAGGGCAGGATCTGAGGAGACGACGACGACGCCGATCTTCGCGCCGGGGTACTCCTCGTGGGCTCGCAACAGCGAGTACAGCGTATCGGAGGCCTCGTTCTCGTAAAACAGGTAGTTCACGTCGTCGAGTGCAACGACGAGGACGCGATCTTCCTCGACGAGTTTCTCGGCGATCTGGCCGAACAGTTTCTTGAACGAGATACCCGACGACGGCGGTTCGTAGTCGAAGGTCCCCTCGAACAGCCGAGAAAACACCGAGTACCGGGTCGAGTTGACCTGACAGTTGACCCGGATCGTCCGGACGTCGCTCGTCTGGGCCCCGACCTCGTCGTAGAGCTTCTGGATCGACGTCGTCTTTCCCGTCCCGGGCGGTCCCCGCACCATCACGTTCAGCGGCCGCGACCCGCGCACCGCCGGCCGGAGCGCGTACGTCAGACTCCGGGTCTGTTCCTCGCGGTGTTTGAACGTCTCGGGAACGTAGTCGATCTCGAAGACGTGCTCGTTTTTGAACACGGATTCGTCCCACGACAACATCCCCTCGCTGGGGTCGTCTGCCATTACTTTCACCACGCTGTCGAAGCTACTTAGTTGTTCGTAGCGTTACGGGTTTCGGCCGGCACACGGCCGCCCCTGCCTGCGTACGTTTGGACGCGACATACAGTCGGGGTCGGTTGCACCAACTGCAACTCACGCGATCTCGATTCGCTCCATCCCGCGGTCGATGTCGGCCGGATCGATCCGCCCGCCGTGGCTCACTCGGGCGTGAGCGCGCACCAGTCGTCTCGCCTCGTCGCTGCTACTCGATCGGAGCATGAACTGACAGGACCCCAGCGGACACTCGAATTGGTATGCCATACCAGAACACTGGTCGCGTTCCGGGGTAGCTATTGCACTTGCACAATCCTGTCGCCCGGAAGCCGTCAGGTCGGCGGCGGGAGGGGGGGACACACGCCCTCCGACGTCCGGCGGACGCTCACTCGAACTTCTCGAGCAGCCGATCGTAAAACGACGCCTCGCGCTCGCCGGCGAGTTTCTCGACGATCAGTTCCGGCGTCGATCGAGCCAGGTGGTCCTTGACGGGCGATCGGTTCACCTCGAGTTCGCCGTCGACCAGGCCGACGGCCTCGATCCCGTCGATCGTAACGGGGTAGTCGGCCATCTCGCGGATCTCGCCCGCCAGGTGGGAGACGAAGACCGCCGTCGCACCGTTTTCGGAGAGGGCTTCGAGGATGCCGGCGATGATCTTCGCGCTGGCCCCCGGTTCGGTGATGCTCTCGAGTTCGTCCACGAGGACGAGCGATCCCTCGCCGCCCGCCGCGAGGTCGGCAAATTCCCGGACCGTCGTCTCGAACGCTCCGGCGTCGAGGGTCCCCTGGCTCTTGGCGTGGTAGTGGAGGTCGTCGAACCGCCGGAGTTCGACGCGCTCGGCGGGGACCGGGAGTCCCATGTGGGCGAGGACGACCACGCTCGCGACGAGATCCAGCGTCGAGGTCTTCCCGCCGCTGTTGACCCCCGAAAGCAGTGCGACGCCAGAGACGTCGTAGTCGACAGGGTCGATCGCGGCGAACGGTTCGTTCAGCAGCGGCGACCGTCCGCCCTCGATCGCAAAGCCAGCGGGTTTCCCTGAATCACCGTCTGCTGTCCAGACGAACTCGGGCATCGTACACTCGTACTCGCGGGCAAAGCGCGCGATCGCGAGTTCGACGTCGAGTTCGAGCGCGTCCCGCACGAGTTGGCGGGCCCCTTCCCGCTGGTCGGCGAGATCCGACGCGAGGTCGCGTTTGAGCCGCCCCGCGCGTCGCTCCTTCGCGGCCGTGAGTTCCTCGCGGAGCCGACCGATCGCGTCCTCGTCCCGTTCGACCGGAAACGTCGGTTCGTCGCTGAACGCCCGGCGGGCGATCTCGGACTCTCCCTGATCGAGATCGATCGCCTCGATAAGGTGCTCGCGGGCGGCCTCGACCGCCGCCGCGTATTCGTCGGCCAGTTCCCGCGAGAGCAGGGAGTCGACGCCCGCGCCGCGTTCGACCAGCGAGAGGAGGTCAGCCCCTTCGATCGTCACGTCCTGTTCGCGGATCGCCTCCCGCAGGCGATCGTTCGCGACGCTTTCGGCCGTCCCCGCCGCCGCGTCGAGATCGTCCACGGCCGTCGTCAGCCGATCGAGTTCGTCGTCGCCCGCGACCGTTCCGTCTTCGTCGAGCCGCGAGAGGCCGTCTTCGAGCGCGTCGAGGTCACAGACCGGATCGAGGTCGGCCGCGCGGTGGACCTCGATCGCCGCCCGCAGCCGATCGCGGTTTCGGGCGAAAAAGGCCAACGGGCGTTCGGGGACGATTTCGGCCGGGTTCTCGAGCGCGTCGGGGCGAACCTGAACGTCGCCGTCGACGGTGACGCCGGCGAACGATTCGTCGAGGGCGATCACCGTCGCGTAGCCGCGAGCGAGTTCCGCGAGGCCCTGGGCGTCCTCGACGACCTCGACGGAGAGTTCTGGAATCGCCTCGCGGGCCTCGCTGTAGCGCTCGGCGTCCGTCGTCGCCAGACAGCGCTCTCGGACCCGAACGTCGCCCGGCGTCGCGAGCGGCTCGACGCCCTCGAGTGCCTCGAGGACGGCCTCGTCGTAGTCCCGGTCGACGGCGTCCGCGGCGAAGGCCTGGACCTCCTCGATGCGCGATCGGCAGGGACTGGGATAGATCGTCTCGATTCGCTGGGCCGCGTAATCGGTGACGGTGCGCTCCTGCAAGAGGCCGAGCACCGCACGGTAGACCTCGCGGGCGCGATCGGTCGCGAGAAACCCGCCGGGATCGTCGTGGTCGCGGCGGATCGCCCCGCGTGCGATGCGGGCCGCTCGCCCCTGGGACAGGCCGGGGGCCTCGGCGATCCGCGCGACGTCGCCCGTGCGCAGCGCTCGTTCGGGCTCGTCGAGTTCCGACAGCGCCCGGGCAGTCTTCTCGCCGACGCCCGGAATCGACTCGAGGTCCATGCTTCGTATCCGCCGTATCCCAGCGAAGCGAGAAAAAGCTCCCGCCCGACGAGAGGCCGTGCACCCGATCGGATAGGTCGAAGTAGCGTGGCAGTGTTGGACGGAGAATTAACGTACGGGCGCGAAGATCAGCGTACGAACGCCTCGAACACAACAGGGAAGGAGCAGACACGGTCCCGGCTATCAAAAAAGTTATAATTCGAACAGTTCACACGAAACTATGAGCGCGCTCTCGAGGCTGACAGCGTGGGTCGGTCTTGGTCTACTCGTCCTCGGGGCGTTCCTTCCGTGGGTCGTCGCAAATCCATCGTACGAGCACGTGCCGCTGGCCAAGATTGCAGGAATGGATTCAGGCACGGAAACGTACGGGCTCGTAACCCTCGTACTCGCGGGTACTGCATCGCTCGGAACGCTGGTTGACGATCGACGGATCGGCACCAACGCGTACAGAGCAGGCGTCGGGGCTGTCGCCGTCTGCCTCTCGGTGTGGTTTTTATTCGCCCACTACGGCTGGTCAGGTATCTTTATCGCGGGAATTGGTCCGTACGTCACGCTGATCGGCGGACTCGTCCCTCTGGTGGTAGAGCGTCGAACCGTCGTCTTACTCCCCTTCAGGCTCTATGACCGATTCTCCACTCTCCCGACGCGATGTGATCGCCGGTGACTGTCATACGGTGTACTGTAATTCGTTACCGATAATCGTTCGACTGGGAAAGCGATCACCGACAAAACGGTACAACGATCCGTATAAAAGGACAGGAGGCCTGCAGTGGGACGATCGGCGCGGACCTGTCGGCCAGTAGGACTATCAGTTCGGTCGGCCCACTGCCAGTATCGATGGGAGGAGGGCAACGCGAGGGTGGCAGCGAGGAACCGGAACTGGAACGAATCGACGGAACGGGCTGGATCGATCGACGAACGATGCTGAAAACGGCGAGCGTGACACTCGCCGGGTCCGCCATCGCCGGAGTCGCGAGTGCCGGCCGTGTTGATCCGGAGCCGGAACTCGTCTTCGAGGATCAGCAAAGCGACGGGACGGCACTGACGATCGCGCGGGTTGGAACCGACGTAGACGCGTTCGTCGTGATCGGTCGGGACGGCTTTGCAGACATCGTCGGTGACCCGCAGCGACGACTCAACCTGGCTGCGGGAGACGTCGTGGAGAACGCCGACCTGACCCCGGAAAACTCGCCCCTCGCCGCCGGAGAGCACGAACTCACCGCGACGCTCCAGGAATCGAACGGCTCGACACTGGCCCGGGAGACGGCGATCGTCGAGGTCGAAAATCCGCCGGAGCGCATCGACGGCATCGAGCAGACGCTCGTCGACGCCGATCCCGAGAGCGGATTCAACTATCCATACTACCTGTACGCGCCCGACGCGCTGGTGAGAGAGGGTGAAGAACCGGACGAGAAACCCGTCCTCGTCGAACCTGTCAACACCGGCACGTCCGACGACGACTTTGAAGTACACAGGGAAGCCGCCCAGCGCATACACGACTCCAGAATGTGGCTTGCAGATCGGATCGGAGTCCCGTTCGTCGTTCCAGCGTTCCCGCGGCCGGGAAACGACCCCGTCGACTGGACGCACTACACGCACGCCCTCGACGACACCACGCTGGGGATCGACGACGGGCCGTTAGAACGGATCGACCGGCAGATCATCCGGATGGTCGAGGACGCCCAGGACCGCCTTCGTGACCGCGGGTATCCCGTCCGAAGCGGCCAAAGGGACGTCATCTTGAACGGCTTCTCGGCGTCGGGGAACTTCGTCGATCGGTTCGCACACCTCCACCCCGATCGCGTTCTCTCCGTGACCGCCGGCGGACTGAACGGGATGCCTCTGTTGCCCGTCGAGACGGTCGACGGCGAAGCGCTGCCGTTCCACGTCGGCATCGCGGACGTCGAGAAATTAACCGGCGAACCGGTCGACACCGACGCCGTGAGCGAGGTGAACCAGTTTCTCTACATGGGTGCGGAGGACGACAACGACACCATTCCGTACGACGACGCGTGGACCGACGACGACCTCCGCCAACTCGCACTCGACGTGTACGGGGAGGATATGATCAACGATCGGTTCGTCCGCTCACAGGAGTTGTACCAGAACGCGGGCGTCGACGCGCAGTTCCGCGTCTACGAAGACGCCGGCCACACGCCGCGTCCCGCCGCCGACGATATCGTGGAGTTTCACCGGCGAAGCATCGAGGGCGAATCCGTCGACGAGTTCAGACAGCGCCTCGTTCCGGAGGTGGCGTTCAGTGCAACGCCGGAGTCACCGTCAACCCGGGATGAGGTGACCTTCGACGCGAGCGAGTCGGAGACGGGACGGCTGGGAATCGCCGCGGCCACCTGGGACTTCGACGACGGCGCCACCGCGAGCGGAGAAACGACGACCCACCAGTTCGGTGATCCGGGAGAGTACGCCGTCGAACTGACGATCGTCTTCGACGACGGCAGCGAGGAGACGGTCACCGAAGACGTAACCGTCGGAGAGGCGAGCGAGGCGGACGCGACCGACGATGCAGAGACGACCGAGACCGACGATGCGGAGTCAGCAGCTAGTGACGACGGGGGAGACGACAGCGGGTCGGAGGATGCCGTCCCCGGATTCGGCGTCTTCGGAACGATCGCCGGGACCGCTGGTGCCGGATACCTCCTCAAGCGGCGACGCGGCGGCAACGGGAGCGACTAAATGGTAGTTCCGATCGTCCTCCGCAGTGATCGAAACCGCGGTCACGCGCCCATCCGATCGCTTGCGCGCTCCGGCGGACCCGTTATCCCGTCGGCCCCCGTAGGACAGGTATGGTACTCAAAAAGCTCCTCGGCTCCCGAGCGACCCGATCGCTGACCGTCCTCTCGGTGCTCTCGGAAGCGAAACAGTCGCTCGATCGGGGCAAAAACGCGCGAGCGGTGTTGCTCCTCGGCGTCGCCGTCCTCGCCTGGAAGTGGACGATCATCGGCCTGGCCGCACAGGGGCTTCTCAAGCTGGTCCGGCCGGGTGAGGGGTCGTCGGGATCGAAGACCGCCTGATCGGTCGAAACTCGGCTTGCAATTCGCGTGTTCGACGGTGCTGACGCCGCGCCGGACTCGACTCGCCGGTCCGGTAGCGTTTTTTCCGATCGCGCTCGAATACAGAGCGATGGGAGCGCCGACGCTGGTCCTCGTCCGCAACGAGGTCGACTCGGAGGCAGAATACCACTGTGATGCCCTCGCAAGCTACTTTCCCGACGCCCGAGAGGTTGACTATCCGGCCGGCGAACGCCCCGATCTCGATCGCGCCGAGGGCGTGGTCCTGACGGGCTCGACTGCGGGCGTCTACGAAGTCGACGAGCGCCCGTGGATCGACGACCAGCAGCGACTCGTCCGGGAACTGATCGATCGCGAGATACCCACGCTCGGCGTCTGTTTCGGCCACCAGGTGGTCAACGCGGCGCTCGGCGGAACGGTCGAGCACGTCGGCACGACCAGCCGTCCAGTCTCGGCCGATTTCGCGGACGACCTCCTCTTCGATGGCGTTTCGACGACCGTACCCGCCGTCCACGGCGACGTCGTCACCGAACCGGGTGAGGGCCTCGAGGTGATCGCCTCGACCGACTACTACGAGGCCTTCGGCACACGCCACCGGGACGCGCCGCTGTGGACCGTCCAGTTCCACCCCGAGTTCACCGTCGCCCTCCGCGATCGACTCGCAGCCGACTTCGGCTGGACCGACGGCGAATGCGGCTTCGAGGCGATCGATGTGACGGCCGTCTTCGAGAACTTCAGGGCGATCGTCGCGGGCGATACCCCCTGACCCGCGGGCGACTCGCGTGGCTGGGAACCCCGGCGTTCACCGGGGAGACTGTCACGCGAAGTCGTCGACCAGCGGAAACGTCGCAATCTGGGCCGCCGAGAGCAACACGCGGTCTTTCTCGTAGCCGTGTGCGACCGATTCGACCATTCCGTCGCCGTCAGTCAGCGGCACGAGTCGGACGACCGTCCCCTCCCGATCGGTCTCGAGGACGAGCAGCGCGTGCGGGAACGACGACACCGCCGGGACGGTGAGTTCCGTGACGCCGTCGGCGCGCTCGATCGCGGGGAAGTGAAGGTGCCCGGTGACGACCAGTGCGACATCGTGGGTCACGAGGAGATCCACCAGCGGCTCCGGGTTGGAAAAGCCGGGGACCTCGCCGTTGACCGGTAACTCGTTCCCGTAGCGGGTGTAGAGGTCGCCCGTCGCCGGCAGATTGTGATGAATCACGACGATGGAGGCGTCGGTGTCTGTGGTGGTCAGCGCGTCGTCGAGCCACATGAGTTGTTCTGCGTCGACGCGACCGTCCCACGTCTCCGCCGGCGAGTCGGGGCTTGCGGCGTGGCTGTTCAGGCCGAAGACGGTCAGGTCGCCAAACCGGATCTGAAACGGCAGCCCGCCGGGCGTGTAGCGTTCTTCGAAGCCCGAGATCGGGAGCGACGCGCGCTCGTCGAACGTCGTCGGAAAGTCGTGATTGCCGGGGACCGCGACCGTCGGCGGCTCGAATCCGACGAGGTCGTCGAACAGGTCGAATTCCTCGGGAACCCCGTTGCGCGTCAGGTCGCCCGCGACGACCACCCCGTCGATGTCGCGCTGGTTGACCGCCGTGACGGCACCGCGGAGGTGGCGTTCGGTCCGGTGGAACACCTTCCACGTCCCCGTCGCATCCGTCGCGAGATGCACGTCCGAAAGGACGGCGATTCGGGTCGGCTCGGTCGCGATCGGGCGATCGAGTCGGGCGAGAAGCTGACCGGCGTGCGGTCGAACCGTCATGGACGAACCCAACGAGGAGGAGATGGGTAATAGTAGTCATGCCGTCACGCGCCGTTTCTTTGTCTCGCTGGCGTCAATCGTTCCGGCGCGCCCCTCGACCATCAGTCGCCTGTTCACGTCCATCAGTCGTCGCCGTAGCTCGCGATCCGTCCCCAGGTCGACTTCTTGCCCCACAGGCCCGATCGCATACACTCGAGTTCGACGATCTGGGAGTTGTCGACGAAGAGATTTACCTTCGGGCCGAACTGCTTTACGTACCACTCGAACACCGCGGGGTCGGCGGCCTCGAAGACGCAATTCTCGACGCCGAGTCCGTTCGCGATCTCGAACGCAACGTCGGTTCGCCAGTCGCGGACCTGCTCGGTAATTCCCTCCGACTCGACCATGATCTTGTACGCGCCGGCCTCGAGATGGCGCTTTCCTTCCTCGATCGCGCTCGTCGGATCGATCGTCGTCTCCGACTCGAGTTCCTCGACGCTCGAAGCGCCGCCGGCCCCGAACTGGACGTTGATCTCCGGCTTCGCCTTCAGGCCGTGATCGCAGACGAGTTCCGTCAGCGCGACCAGATCGTCGGTATCGATCGCGAGAAATCCGCTCGAGATTTCGACGATATCGAAGCCGAGATTCGCGGCTTCCTCGACGTAGCGATCGACCTGATCGTAGTCCCGAATCAGCACGTGTTCGATGAACCCGCCGGTCGACACCTGCACGTCGTGGTCGTGGCAGATCTCGATCAGTTCCCGGACGACCTCCTCGGGCATCAGCGCGAACGACCCGCCGGAGAACTTGTAGATGTCCACATACGCTCCCATCGTCTCGAGGATGTCGCGCAGTTCGCGCGGTCCCATCGGGTCGTAGTACGGACCGCGAATCTCGGTGAGTCCGTTCTCCCGGGGTTTTCCCTCGCGTTCGTTGACCTGCAGAAAGTCGAAGGCGCGATCGGACTCGTGATCGTCGGACATGGACACAGCCACCACGAGCACCACCAAAACGGTAACACGCACGTTAGTAGCGGCGACGGTCAGCCGAGTGAGGTGGTCAGGTGGCAGTCAGCCGAGTGAGGTGTCGATCAGGCGAGTAAGGTCGTCAGATCCGTAACCTCGTGGTCGTCGATACTCCGAATCGTCTCGAGAAGCGACGCCCGGCGTTCGTCGTCGATGTGCCCATCGGTGACAGTCTCGAACTTCTCCTCTAAGCCGTCCCAGCCGATCGGGTTCCTGGGATGGCCGCGGAAGGCCTCCTTCTCGACCCGATAGGTCGTGCCGTCGTCCATCGTCACGTCGATGACGGCGGGCATCTCGCCCGCCTCGAAGCGCTCGGTGAGGACGGGGTCCTCGGTGACATCGACGATCCGCAACAGGTCCTGGACATCGTCGCGTCGGATGCGCTCGGGGTCGTACTGTGCGAGTGAAAGGTCGCGGTCGAGCAGCGCAACGGCGAGCATGTACGGCAGCGAGTGATCCGCCTGCGCCCTGGTCTCGACCTCGTATCGGTTTCCTTCGCCACCGCCGATGATGAGCTTCGCGCCGGCGAACGTCTCGAGTTTGATTCCCGCGACCGTCGCAGGGTCGAGGTCCTCTCGTTCGGCTAGTTCGATGATCCCCTCGACTGCGGACTGGGCGTAGGTTTCGGCAACGTACCGTTTCGTCATCACGTCGTGGACGCGCTCGCCGGGCGTCAATTCGACTTCGAACGGGCCGGAGATCACGTCCTGCCAGCCCTTCTGTCCCTCGAAGAGCGTCCGCGGTCCGGAAACACCATTTGCGGCGAGCATTGTCGAATAGACCGCGTTACGCGCTGCGTTCGCCGATGCGAGACCCTTCCACTCGTTGATCTCCCCGGTCCGGGTCACGCGAAGCGCGTTGTGTGCGGTCCCTGCGATCGCGATCGCGTTCCGCGTCTCCTCGAAGTCGAGTCCGAGGAGTTTCGACGCGCCTGCCGCGGCCGAGATGACGGTGTGGGTGACGTGGTCGAATCCCTTGTCGCGAACCGGAGCCTTCCAGGCGAGTTCTCCCTGTATCTCGTAGGCGATCGCCAGCCCGGCGAGCAACTCCTCACCGGCGGCGTCGGCGTACTCCCCCGCGGCGAGGACGGCAGCGGTGTTGTCGCTCGGGTGGGGCGTCTCCCCGGGCGCGAGAAACGAGTCCATGTAATCGAGATCCCTGACGAGCGCGGTGTTGTGCATCGCGGCCTGGACCGGCGACGCGCTCGCATCCCGTCGCCAGAGCGTACAGGGGCCGCCATCGTCGAGGGCGGTTACCGTCCGTTGGACGGCTCGCGGCGGCTCCGCGCCCTCCGCGGCGATCGCGATGCCGATCGAGTCGAGCAGCCGACCGGTGAGCGCGTCGCGTACGTCCGCAGAGAGGTCGTCGTACTCGGTCTCCTGGACGAATCGGGCGAACGTCTCGGTCGTGGTCATAGGCGCACGTCCACGAGCGCGGTGAAACGTTTTGGCGTGGCCGTTCCATGCCGAATCGGGTCGAAACGAACCGGTGTTTGGCCGAGCGACGCCACGAATCCGCGTCCCCAGTCCCAGGAGCAACCGATCGCGAAGGCCGGCGGGTAGGCGGGTATCGCAGCCGGGGCCGAAGCTGTGGCCGTCGACCGAACGCAAATAGCGCAGGCGGGTGCAGGCCGGAGCGATTCGACCGAACGCACCCGAATCCGGCCCGTGGACCGAGGAAGTCGGTTTTCACCGATCGACTCGATCGAATCGGTCGAACTGACGGGACAGTCAGCGGCCGCCGGACGCGAGCTATGAACATCAGCATCGAAGTCGAGTACTGGGTAATCGATCTGGACGGACGGCTCGCGCCGGCTGACGCGCTCACCGGCGTCTCTGAGCAGACCGTCGAGGAGTTCGTCGAACCGCTGCTCGAACTGAAGACGTCACCCTGCGAGTCGATCGAGGAGCTTCGGCGGCAGTTCCTCGAGGAACTCGACGCGGTTCTCTCGCGAGCCGACGAACTGGACAGGCGACTCGTTCCCCTCGGAACCCCCATCAACTGCGGCGGGATCGAACGACGCTCCGGCGAGCGGGGCCGGATTCAAAAACAGGTCGTGGGGTCGGACTTCGAGCGAGCGAAATACTGCGCGGGGACTCACATCCACGTCGAGAAGCGAAACGTCACCGACCAGCTCAACACGCTCATCGCGCTGGATTCGGCGCTCGCACTCGTCAATTCGTCGCCGCACGTCCAGGGCGATCGCGTCGCGAACGGGGCGCGAGCCGACTGGTATCGCAAGCACGTATACGAGGAGTACCCGAAACACGGACAGCTCTGGGCGTACGTCGAGAACGTCGGCGAGTGGCACCGCCGCCTGGAACGCCGCTACGAGGAGTTCGAGGAGGCCGCGATCGAAGCGGGCGTCGACGAAGCGGCAGTCGAGGAGCACTTCTCGCCCGACGACGTGGTCTGGACCCCGGTTCGGCTCCGAGAGGCGATGCCGACCGTCGAGTGGCGATCGCCCGACGCGGCGCTTCCGAGCCAGCTCCTTCGGCTAACCGACGAGCTCCGGTCGATCATGGAGCGGATCCACCATACGGACGTCCAGATCGACGACCAGTCCGGCAGCGATCCCGGTCGCGTC
Source organism: Halosolutus sp. DAT137 (assembly GCF_059736405.1). Classification (NCBI taxonomy): domain Archaea; kingdom Methanobacteriati; phylum Methanobacteriota; class Halobacteria; order Halobacteriales; family Natrialbaceae; genus Halosolutus; species Halosolutus sp. DAT137. The sequence continues at coordinate 83,830 of NZ_JCAQID010000002.1, forward strand.
TCGAGTGCGGAAGTTACGCTCCCCGACTTCGACACTGCCTGTGATCTGGCCGAAGGTGCCATCTACGAGGGTCTCGAGAACGACGACGTCAGCGGATATCTCGATCGAATGGGGTTTTCGGTCGACGACTACCATCCGATTTCGACCCGGATCGATGGGCGGGAGTACGTTACGCGCGGAGACGCCCGCGAGCTGCGACTCGAGTACGCCAGCGCACTCGAAGCCGAGGTCGACGCCTTGCTCGGGACGGTCGAGTTCTGAGCAAACGATCGAACTCGCGTCTCGCCTCGCGAGTCGGTCAGATGAGGCCGGTGATGAACGCGAGTCCCATGCCGACGAGAACGACCGCCGTCAGCAGCGGCAAGTAGGGCGTGTACTGTTCGATCCGCTCGCGGTGGTGTTCGTAGCCGGCGATCAACAGCAGCGTCGGCAGGATAATCGCGACGATCACCGCGATCGAGTAGATGAGCATGAGTTCGAGACAGAACGCCGTCCCGACGCAGATCGCCAAAATCTGGATGGGTTCCTCGTGTGCGAACCCGAGCAGCAGGGCGGTCATTCCGAGCGCGGCCAACCCCCGTTCGGCGTGTTCTTCGCTCAAGTGCTGGTGGCCGCCCCCGCCGGGAAGTGCCGAGCGGACGCGATCGAGGATGCCAGCGTCCGGTTCGTCGGCGTGATGGGTGTTATCGTGGTGGTCGTGGTGGTTGTGGCGTTCCACGTCGTGCCCGGAGCCGTCTGTGTCGACGGCGTGGCCGTGATCGTAGTCGCCGTCGTGATCGCCACCGTGGCTGTGATCGTGCTCGTGCGTTCCGTGCCCGCCGTGTCGGTACTCGTAGAGACCGAGTGCGATCAGGAGCGCCCCCGCGACGTAGCGGAGCCACGGGCCCTCTGCGAACTCGGCGAACGTGGCGAACCAGAAGTACGCGAGCACGAGGACGACGCTACTGATCAGATGGCCGACGCCGAGAATCAGCGCAGCCAGAAAGCCGTACAGCCAGCGGCGCTGTCGGTTGAGCGCGTACGTCGCCGCGATCGGCCAGCCGTGGTCGGGCAAGACGCCGTGAACGAACCCGATCAGGACGACACCAGCGACGAGCCCGAGTTCCATACGGACACGGCGGTGGCGGTCACCTAAACAGGTTGTTATGAGCGCGATCGGGCGATCGTAATACGGCTAGCAGAGGTTAACAGCTGCCAAAAGTAGTTATTAACGTTAGATACTGGGCCAGGGGAAGTTGTGAAGTCAGTTTCCGTCGCCGTACTCGTACTCCCGTTCTGGATCCTCGACGCCTTCGGTTCGCGAGCCGACCCAGGCACCGAGAGACAGTCCGTAGACGAGGTGACCGGCGTGAAAGAGCGCGAGTTCGTCAGTGTCGAGTCGAATGTCGAGCAGGTCGTTCAGCATGACCTGCGAGCCGAACGCCGACAGCGCCATCCCGTAGATCATCCCCCAGACGATGCCGCGCTGTTCCGGTTCGATCGATCGCTCGGCGTCCTGAAGGGCAAAGAGGGCACCGAAGAGCGCGCCGGCCTGGACGCCGTACGCGAGGTGCAAGACGAGGCCGATAACCGGATGATCCTCGGGGTCGCCGCCGGAGACGTACTGCGCCCAGAAGTTCGCTGATGGCGGGAGCGATCGCAAAATTGGAAGCCGGAACGCCGTCATGATGACGGTCGCGACGAAACCGGCCTGCAGTCCGCGGGCGGCCGCGCCGGCGGCGTGTTCCGCTCGCGAGCGGCCGTCGGTTTCGTCGGTGTGCCCCTCGGTGTCGGGAAGTGATCGAATCCGGCGCAGTCGGTCGGGTAGAGACATGATCGAGTGAACGAAAGGCTACCACCGGGAGCGTCTTAACGGTCGGGCAGGCTGTTGACGGCACGGACGGTCCCGAAGCGCCGCGAATTATCGGTTAGAAGGGGAAGGTAATCAATCGAAACTCCGGTTTAACTATCAGTAATCGTGCCAATAAACAAATTAGTGTGGACCGAGAACGACCAGCAGACAGATGAGCGAATCGATCCAGGTGCTTCGCGTCCCTGAACAGCGCCTGGAACTCTCGATCGATCCCGCGCGGTCAGATCCTCGCCTTGAGATCGTCTCAGAGACGACTGCAACTGCAGCGCTGCGTCGACTGGAACGGCGACGCGAGTCGATCGACTGCATCGTCGCCGGCTACCGACTCCCCGACCAAAACGGACTCCAGTTTCTCGAAGCGGTCCGGGAGTCTGATCCGGAACTGCCGTTTTTCCTCGTCACCGACGAGGGCTCGGAAGCGATCGCCAGCGAGGCGTTCTCGCTCGGGGCAACCGACTACCTGCGGCCGACGGCGGAGAACGTCTCCGGCGACGAACTGTCCGAACGAGTTATCGATGCCGTCGAGACCCACCGACGGACGGAGCGACTGCAGGCCGACAGCAATCTGCTGGACGAGATTTTCGATCAGGTGCCGATTCACCTGTTCGTCAAAGACACAGAGGGGCGACACCTTCGCGTGAGCAACCACCTCATCGATCGGATCGACCACGAAACGGACGATCTGTTGATCAATTCGTACTGCCGTGACGAGATTCTCGGGAAGATCGACACCGAAATTGCCGAGAGCGATCATCAGTGTGCGGCCTACGCCGACGACAGGCGCGTCATCGAGACGGGCGACTCGATTATTCACAAAGAGGAGTACGCACAGCTTTCCGACGAGTGGACGCTCACGTCGAAAGTGCCGTGGTACGGCTCCGACGGCGAAATAAACGGAATCATCGGAATCAGTACCCGAATCACGGAACGAAAACGCTACCAGCGAGAACTGGAGCGACAGAACGAACGCCTCGACGAGTTCACGAACATCGTTTCCCACGACATTCGGAACCCGCTAAACGTCGCGCAAGGACACCTCGAACAAGCGCGGTCCAACCGTGGCAGTGAGTCACTCGACATCGTCGCTGAGTCCCACGATCGGATCGCCTCGCTCGTCGACGATCTGCTGACGATCGCTCGAGAAGGCGAGGCCGTCACCGAGTTCGAAGCCGTCTCGCTTTCGACCCTGGCCGACCACTGCTGGCGGACCGTCGAAACCGAAAACGCAACGCTGGCCGTCGAGGGGGAGTCCGACGTGTGTGCCGACCGAAGCCGAATACAACAGTTGCTCGAAAACCTGATCCGTAACGCCGTCGAGCACGGCGGACCCGACGTAACGATCACGATCGGGACCATCGACGGCACCGAACGTGAGGCGGGACGTACCGGCACGGGACGAGAGTCGGGTGAGACGATCGGATTCTACGTCGCAGACGACGGTCCCGGCATCCCCGAGACCGATCGCGATCGAGTGCTCGAACGCGGCTACTCGACGGAACCCGATGGAACCGGGTTCGGGCTATCGATCGTGGCCGAAATTGCCAGCGCACACGGCTGGACGGCGACCGTGACCGAAAGCAGCGACGGCGGCGCTCGGTTCGAGTTTACACACGTCGAGGTCGCGCCATCGTGCATCGAGAACGGGTCCTGACGAGCGGCGAGACGCCGCCACGACGCTGTCCGCTCTCGGGTCGTGCGCGATCGAACGACACGGACGGACGAGACACGGGTAGACGACAACGCGCTTTTGCCCGTCCAGTGCGAACGAGGGATCATGACACGGGTCGAGGCGAAACTCGAGGCCGCACGCGCCGACCTCGAGACCCACGACGGCGTGCTGGTCGCGTTCTCCGGCGGGGTCGATTCGAGCGTGGTGGCCGCGCTCGCCCACGACGCCCTCGGCGCGGACGCAGTTGCCTGCACCGCAAAGAGCGAGACGCTACCCGACGCGGAACTCGAAGACGCGAAGCGAGTGGCCGACGAGATCGGTATCCGCCACGAAATCGTCGCCTTCTCCGAACTCGAAAGCGACGATTTCGTCGCGAACGACGACGATCGCTGCTATCACTGCCGGACGATGCGACTCGGCGAGATGATCGAGACGGCACGCGACCACGGTATCGAAACCGTCTGCGACGGGACGAACGCCGACGATCCGGGCGCTGGCCATCGGCCGGGGCTACGGGCGGTCGACGAACTCGACATCTGCTCACCGCTTCTGGATCACGGCATAACGAAAGCAGAGGTCAGGTCGATAGCCAGCCACTACGGGCTCTCCGTGGCGGAGAAACCCTCGATGGCCTGTCTCTCCTCGCGCATTCCGACGGGGCTGTCGGTGACCGAGGGCCGCCTCACGCGCGTCGAGCAGGCCGAGGCCTTACTTCGCCAGTGGGGGTTCGACCAGTTCCGCGTCCGCGACCACGACGGGCTCGCGCGTATCGAGGTCTCGCCCGAGGAACTCGAGCGCGCACTGGAGGTGGAGTTCGTCGAAACCGTCCGTGCGGAACTCACAGAGATCGGGTTCGAACACGTCACACTCGACCTACACGGGTATCGAACCGGCAGTGTCAGCCCGGCAAGCGAGTCCGAACGAGTGCGACAAACCGACGACCCCGTCGTCGAAGACGTCTTCGCGACCGACGCCGGAACCGACGACTGATCGCCGCCGACCGTCCGGAAATTGATCGCGGGCCCTCCCGGAACCCGCGCCGGATTCTCGATCGTCAGAAACCGAGCGGGAAGAGGGCACATTCGTCCAGAATATAACCGCATTCCGCGTCGTGAACCCACCATGGATTGTGTTTCTGAACTTGCGTCCGATAATATTGCACAATGCGATACGGACGTAGCCTTTCCACCAGTATCAGTTATCGATGGACGCCGACGTGCCGCCCGACTGGACGATCGAAGAGTGTCGGACGTATACCCCAGGCCACAGCGATCGGGAGATGGAGTACCGAATCTACCGCCACGAATCGGGCGATCTTCGGGTGAGGGTCGCACCGGCTTCGCTCGACGGCGAAGACCACCCCGGCTATCGACTCACCGTGACGAGCTACCCCGGTCTCGATTTTTCGGAGACGATGCAGGTCAGGACCGTCCTTCGGTTCGAGCGCTGTAACGGAATCGCCGTTCAGTTCATGGATCTGTTCTCGGCCTCCTACGACGGTCCCGGTTCGCTCGAAGACGCGCTCGAGTACGCCCACCACCGAACCCGCGATCACCGGTAGCTCGAGACGTACGAACCGCGAGAATCTAGACGGTAAGGTGCCCGATGAAGCGCAGAACGGTCAGTGACGACGGCTGGAGAACCCCCTTCCTACCGGCGAGGGTACGGGCCTGCCGACAGACACAGTACCGTGAGAGTGTTTCTCAATAACGATCTTTGGTTTTTGATTGTAAAACTATCGTTGCCAAATCCTAAATAGGACCGGTCCCAACGGTCAACTATGACGGAACCAGCACCAACTGATCCAACGGAAGTCGAACAGATCGAACAGAACGACACGCCAGTCTACCTGCCCGGAACGCCGACGCCCTCGTTTATCGATCGGCTCGGACGCGTCCTTCGCGACCTGCTCCGATAACTGGCCTTCGTATTTTTACCCACTGACGACCAGCCCCCCCATTCGTCCGCTCGCTAATTATCAGCCCCGGCATCCTCGATATTCGAATCGAGCCGGATCAGACGGCGTTAGTCGTCCGACGGCGCGACGGATTCCTCACTCGCCGCGGCCGCTGCAGATTCGGTTTCGGCAAAGGGGTACCACGCTTGCTTGCCGTCGGCCATGTACGGAGCCTCGAAATCCGTCTCTTCGGGTTCGCAGAACTCGATGAGCGCCTCGGTACCGGTCGCCTCGACCCACTCGCGGAACGTCTGGCCCGACGAGCGGTGGGCCGCGAACGCTTCGAGCAAGTTTCGGATCGCCCCCGGAGCCTCGTCGGCGGGAACGCGCTGTTGAACCCACTCGACGAACGACGGCTCTTCGCCGATCCCGCCGCCGACGCCGATGTCGAACGCTTCGACCATCTCGTCGTTTTTTCGGGCGCGCATTCCCTGCAGGCCGATGTCGGCCGTCATCGCCTGCCCGCAGTCGGCGGTACAGCCCGAGTAGTGCATCTTGATCGTCTCGATGTCGTCGGGGAGATCGACGTTCGCGTTGAACCAGCGCAGCATCCGCGCCATCCGGGCTTTCGTCTCCGTCAGCGCGAGCGAGCAGAACTCGGTGCCCGTACAGGCCATCGCCCCGCGCTCGAAGACGCTCGGTTCGGGTCGGTACGCCCCGAGCAGGGGCTCGTCGAGCAAGGCGTCTAGTTTCTCGTCGGGAACGTCTACGATCACCGCGTTCTGCCGCCGGGTCAGGCGAACCTCTCCGGAGCCGTACTCGTCCGCGAGGTCTGCCAGTTCGATCGCGTCCTCGGCGGGCATCCGACCGATCGGTACGGAGAGACCGACGTAGTTCCGGCCGTCTCTCTGGTCGTGGACGCCGACGTAGTCGATCGGTCCCTCCGAGGACGATTTGCCGGCGTTGTAGGTGTACTCCTCGCGGAAGTCCTCGCCCGCGGTGTGCATCTCGAAGTCGACGTACTCCTCCTGAAGCGTCTCGCGAATCTGCTCCATTCCCCACTCCTCGGCGAAGAATCGGGCGCGGTTTTTCGATCGCGTCTGGCGGTTCCCATGATCGTGGTAGAGTTCGACGAAGCCGCGACCGACCTCGTAGGCGTTTTCGGGCCGGACGAAGACATCGAGTGGCGTCGCAGCGCGGGGCTTGCGGCCGCCGAGACCGCCCCCGATCCGGACGTTGAACCCGCGGACTTCCTCATCATCGATCTCCTTTCGTGCGGCCTCGAAGCCGATGTCGTTGATCGAATCCTGAGCGGAGCCGACCATGTCGGCGTTGACGCTGATGTTGAACTTTCGAGGCATGTTCGAGAGCACGTCGTCGCCGCGGAGTTCCTCCTGAAAGCGTTCGAGCAGCGGGAGCGTGTCGACGTACTCCTCGACCTTTCCGGCCAGCGCGGGACCGGAGATGTTGCGCATCGTGTCCCCGCCCGCCGATCGGGAGGTGACGCCCGCGCTCTCGAGTGTCTCCCAGACCGCGGGCACGTCCTCCAGTTCGATCCAGTGCAACTGGACGGACTGGCGGGTCGTGAGGTCGATCCAGCCGTTTCCGAACTCGGGGTTCTCGACTGGCCCCTTCGCGTAGTCCCGTGCGACCTCGGCGATCGCACGGAGCTGGCCGGGTTCGAGAATCCCGCTCGCGTTCGTCAGGCGCATCATGAAGTACGACTCCTGCCCGCTGCGGTGGTGGAAGAGTCCCCAGAATTTGAACCGGGTGAACCACTCGTCGTACTCGTCTTCGGGAATCGCCTCGAAGCCCGTCTCGGCAAACTCGAGAATGTGCTCGCGTACCTCGTCGCCGTAGCAACCGTCCTTGTACTCCTCTTTTTTATGCACCATCGGTGACCACCTCAAAACCAATCCAACGATCGTTACGCATTCTCCCTTCCTGCACTCCAAATACACTGCAATTCATATTTTATCGCCACGTGTCTGAACCATATAACGATAATCGTTTACAAAACGCTACTTTTTGGAGTTGCTTTGTCGCACGCGTCGGATGTGCAATCGAATATAGTCTGTATTAGGACGTTCCCGTCGACCCGAACCGGGACAAACTGGAAAATGGGCGGCGAGAAACGCGACGATCGGTGCTCGATCCGCTGCAACCAGCAGCCGGGCGGCAGACAGCTTCCGTCGATGGTCGCAAGAGACACGCGGCGACCGTCAGACCACAGATCGGCGTCGAACCGAATCCGCTCGCGATCGTCGCGGTCAAAAAAACAACGCGGTCAGTCACTTGCTGTCGGGGCGGCGATCGACTGGCCGTGCCGATCGCGTGGCGATGACAGACGGACGGCACACTGCTTGAAGTTGGGCTCTCTCGATCGCGGGTCGACCGTCGGGAGCGTGAGGTCGTTGACCGACGGGTGGTGGATCGGCAGCCAGACCATCCCGTCGGGGATCGATGGATCCGGTTCGACGCGAACGTCGATCGACGCCCGGCGAGAGACGACGCGTCCGTATCGGCGCTCGTCGGAGGCGGCTTCCTCAGTCCCATCGTCGAGTTCCTGGGTGAAGGCCGCCGCGGTCGCAGGACTGACGCGCGCGATCGGCGGCTCCGACTCGCGGGTTCGGACGCCGGTGTTGTACGCGTCGGCTCGGCGCGCGGTCGTCAACGTCAGCGGATACGCCTCGTTGATCGGTTCGGGAAGCGGCTGGGCGTCGGCGCTGGAAAACTGCGCGCGGCCGGTGTCGGTCGGGAACGACCACGACGCCGCCCCATCGCCCCGCTCTCCGGTTTCGGGTGTGGCGTCGCCCTCGTAATACCGGTACCCCCCGGCGACGTCCGGTTCGGGTGCCGGCCAGCGAACCGCAACCTCGACCTCGAGTCGATCGTAACTCAGCCCCGAACAGTCCGCGGGCGTTCCCGCGGTCAGCGCCGCGAACTCGTCGAATACCATCTCGGGTTCGAGCGGCTCGTCGAAAAGGTCCAGAACGAGTCGATCGGCGAGTGCGCCGATCCATTCGAGGTCGCTTTTGACGCCCGCAGGCGTTTCGCTCGCGGAGCGAACACGGGAGATCGTCCGTTCCATGTTGGTGACGGTGCCGTCGGATTCGCCCCACGTCGCCGCCGGAAAGACGACGTCCGCGAATTCGACCGTCTCGCTGCGGAAGGCGTCCTGAACGACGAGGAAGGCGTCCTCGAGTTTGTCGCGCGCTCTGCTCGCATCGGGCAGCCCCGCGGCGGGGTTGGTCGCGACCGCGTAGACGGCCTCGACGTCGTCGCCGATCGCGTCGACGATGCCGACCGGTCCCGGACCGGGATCGTCGGGGAGTCGCGAGCGGGGAACGTCCCACGCCTCGGCTACCGCCTCGCGGTGGGCCGGATCGTCGAACGGACGGTGGCCGGGCCAGCTTCCCTTCGAGGAACAGACTCGCGTCCCCATCGAATTCGCCTGTCCGGTGAGCGAGAACGGTCCCGAGCCGGGGCGCAGGTTCCCCGTCGCCAGACAGCAATCGATCAGCGCGGCCGACGTGGCCGTCCCGTTGACGCTCTGGTTGACACCCATCCCCCAGTAGAGCAGGGTCGGATCGTCGAGGGCGGCGGCGAGTCGATCGACATCCGCAAGTGGGACGCCGGCGGTGGCTGCGGCCTCGGCCGCGTCGGGAAGCTCGTCACGGAGCGCGTCGAAACCGTCGGTAGCCTCGGCGACGAAGTCCTCGTCGACGCGATCGGTTTCGACGACGCGCGCGAGGACTGCACGGGCGAGCGCGAGATCCTTCCCGGGGTCAGGCGAGACGTGATGGTCAGCCACGTCGGCGGTCTCGCTCTCGATCGGATCGATCACGATCAGTTCCGAATCGTCGTCGTCTGCGGACTGGCGGATCCACCGGAACAACACCGGATGCGCGGCTGACGGGTTCGCACCCCAGACGAGGTGTGTTTTCGCGTCAGGGATGTCGTCGTACGTCGGTGGCGGGGCGTCGCTACCGAAAGCGTCGTAGTAGGCGGTAACCGCACTCGCCATACACAGCGTCGTGTTGGCGTCGTAGTACCGCGTCCCGAACCCGCCGCGGGCGAGTTTGCCGAGCGCGTAGGCCGCTTCGTTGGTCTGCTGACCGCTGCCGAGGACGGCGACGCTGTCGCGATCGGTTTCGAGTGCGCGTCCGAGACCCTCGGCGGCGCGTGCGAGGGCGGATTCCCAGGTCGTCGGGACGAGTTCGCCGTCGCGGCGCTCGAGCGGGCGGGTCAGCCACGTCCCGTCGGGGTCCGCAGTTTCGCTGACGCCGCGCTGACAGGCGAGACCCCGATTGACCGGGTGGGCGGCGTCGCCGCGAACGATATCGAGACCGTATCCCTGCTCGACACCCTGTTGAACGTGGCCACAGCCGACCGCACACCGCAGACACGTCGTTGGGACGAGGTCCGTCACGGACGCCACCTCCGTGGGCGGTTCGGGAGAAGACTGTGTGATCCATAATCACACCTTGTGGAGGTCGATTGCGCCGAGATCATCCACTGATTCACAGTATAAGAGAACGTTTGATGTTACTAAACAGTAATCGTTTACAAATCGTTAGCTTTCGTTGCGGAAACGGTGCGGCTCCGCAATGTACGAACGCATAAGAGGGATATAAGGCTGTAAGATCGGCGGCTGAACGAGATCGATCCGGCGGGCGTCCACGGGCCCGCCAGACCGGGACGGATCGGTCGCTGGCGACCGCTCGAGGACCGACCGAGAACGAACACGGAGCCGCGGCCAACCGGGGTCGGCTACTCCCTGCCGACCCACTTCAACACCAGCAGGGTCCCCTCGAACAGGATGATCATCGTGATCGCGACGAGGACGGGTGCCATCATCGTCGGATCGACGGTGAACATAAACGACAGCCCCGCGAATCCCGCCCAGAAATAGAGGCGCTTCTGGGCGAGCCAGCGGCGGGTCGTCACGCCCATCATGATCGCGAGCATGATAAACAGCGGAATCTGGAAGACGACCGCGAGGAAGCCGGTGAGCGTGATGATCAGGTTGAACGTCTCACCGAGCGCGTAGGCGATGTTCGCGCTCCCCTCGGCGTAGAACGTGAAGTACTGGAACAGAATGGGCAGGACCAGCAGGTACGAAAACAGCATTCCGACGCCGGCGAGGATGACGCTCATCGGGACGGCCGCGAGATAGTACTTCCGCTCGTGGGGATACAGCCCCGGGCGCATAAACAGGTAACACTCGTAAACGAACGCTGGGAGTGCGACCATGATCCCGAGCAGCGCCGAGAGCTTGATCCGGGTCAGCCACAGCTCCAGCGGATGGTAGATGTGCGGCGGCGGCACCTGGTCAGTAGTGTACGGAAAGACGTTGAGCCAGATGTGTCCGATCGCCTGCGAGGCCCACAACAGCCCGATCGCGGTCCCGGCGGCACCGACGAGGAGGACGACCGCGAGCCGGAGCACCATCTCCTCGATGTGGTCGGCCAGGGGCATCTCCTCGTCGTCCGGCGGCGTGGAGATGCCGCCGATATCGTCGTCCGGGTCGGGATAGCTCGTCTCGCCACGATCGGGGTCGGGGTGGTCTCCGACCACGCCTTCGCCGTCGGTTCGGGTTTCGTTCGCGGAAGCGTCGGTCTCCGCAATCTCGTCGGTTTCCGGAGACACCTCGGCTTCGACGGGTTCATCCAGTTCCTCGGGATCGGGCGAATGAGAGCCGTCAGGAGTCGATTCGGAATCCGGGATGTGGTCTTCCGAGGAGTCCCGTGGCTCGTCGTGGCTCTCGTCGTCCCCACCTGCTCCCGGCTGGTCCGACATCTATCGAGATATAGATAGGGCGGCGGTTATAGGCCTTTTTCTTACAACCACTCCGGGCAGGTGGCCGGAACACTCGTCTCCAGCCGTCACCACGCGTTCTCTTCCCACACCTCAGCCGTCGGCGCGCTCTCCTACTCGAAAGGTTGATAACTGGAACTCGGTTACCAACCACCAGTCAATGAGTTCTGCCGTCGGCGAGGATACAGCCCGAGCTATCACCACCGGCCGGGAAACGATCGGGGCGCTGCTCTCGAGTGCGCAGACGCACCTCCAGAAGGTCTTTATCGTCTTCGTCATCGGCTTTATCGGCTCGTTTTACGCCCTGCGAATATACATCTGGGACTTCCTCGAAGCGACGGCGAAAGCCGAGATGAGCGAGGAGGTCGCCGCGGCGACCAACATCATTACGCGAACGCCGTTCGAGGTCATCCTGTTACAGGCGAAAATCGGGATGTTTGTCGGCGCGATATTCGCGTTGCCGGCGTTGCTCTACTACTCGCGGGACGCACTCCGAGAGCGGGGCGTCGAGTCGGTCGTCCCCGTCTCGAAGGCGTATCTGGCCGCGCTCGCCCTCACCTCGATCGGACTGTTCTGGATCGGCGTCGTCTACGCCTACGCGGTCTTCTTTCCCTACGCGTTCGACTTCCTCGGTGCCGTCGCCCACGACGCCGGCGTCAACCCGAGCTGGGGGATCACCGAGTTCACCGAGTTTATCGCCCTGTTGACGATCTCCTTTGGCCTCGCCGCACAGCTTCCCCTGCTGATGAGCGTGCTGTCGTACACCGAGATCGTCTCCTACGAGACGTTCCGGGACAAGTGGCGACACGCGATCGTCGCTATCACCGTCTTCGGCGCGCTGTTCTCACCGCCGGACCCGTTCACGCTGATCATGTGGGCGCTGCCGCTGGTCGCGCTGTACGTCTTCAGCCTCGGTCTCGCGAAAGTCGTCGCGAACATGCGCCGACGCGGCGCGGCCGAACTCGACGCCGGTACCGGACTCGTCAAACGGCGGGTTCTCCAGTTCGTCGGCGCGATGGGACTCGTCGCTGGCGCGACCGCCGTCTTCCTCAACCAGTACGGCCTCGAGTACGTCGAGGAGTCCGTCTTTCCGCTGCTTCCCTCCGCGATCCGACCCGAAGGGTCGCTGACGCTCGGCTCCGGACTCGAGTCGCTCGTTGCCGAGTACGGCCTGCTGGGCGAGGTCGCCACCGGCGCAGTGGTCGCCGCGGTCGTCGGCCTCCTCCTCCTCGTCGGCTACACGGTGAAAGTGTTGCAAGCGCCCGTCTACCCGCGCGAGGGCGACATTCGAGCCGCCGACGACCCCGAAGACGTCGACTTCGGAACGCTCGCCGTCGAGGACATCAGGGAACTGCCGGCCCCGGTCTTCCTCGAAATGGAAGAAGAACAGGCCCTCGAGTACTCCCGACAGGCGATGTACGACGACGATCGGGCCAAAGCCGAAGCCATTCTGAACCGGTTCGATACGCTCCAGGCACAGCAACACGGGGACGGGGAAGGTGGCGGCGACGGCTCCGGGGCGTCCGGCGCGGCAAGCGCCGCCTCGGGGTCGACAAGCGGCGGTGGCGACGAGGAGGGGAGCCTCTTTTCGAGTACCGCCGCCGGCATGCTCGACCCCTTCACCGAGGAGGAAACGACCGAGGACGACATCGGCGGCTACGCCTACGACCTCGCGTTCATCGTCGACAGCCTCACCTCGAAAACGATCTACATCGTGGGCGTCTTCATGGCCGTCCTCGGCGGCTCGTTCCTCGCGCTCTACCAGGGCGGGTTCGGAGTCATCCTCGCCCAGTTCGTCGATCGGGTTCCGCCCGAGGTTCTCGCGGAAGTGACCGACGAGACGGCGACCACGGAAGAAGTGACGACGGATTTAATTGGCGAACTCGGTCTCGTCATCGCGCTTCATCCCGTCGAGGTGCTGATCTTCATGGTGAAAGTCAGTACGATCCTGGCGTTCATCTCCGTCGCGCCGCTGATCCTGTACTGGGGCTGGCCGGCGGCCAGAGAGCGCGGCCTCGTCCGCGGCGATCCGCGGATCTTCCTCGTCTGGGGCGGAACGCTGTTTCTCGGCTTCGGGGTCGGCCTCTTCCTCGGCTTTTACTGGATCGCCCCGGCGGTCATCTCGTATCTCATCACCGACGCGATCCAGAACCAGATGGTCGTCACCTACCGGATCAACAGCTTCTCGTGGCTCGTGATCTACACGACCTTCGGCGTCGGCTTCCTGTTCAACATCATCGTCACGATGGCCCTGTTCCACGTCGGCGGCATCGTCAACTATCGAACGATGCTCAACCGCTGGCGGCCCGTCGTCGTCGGCATCTTCACCGTCGCCGCCTTCGCCAGCCCGAAAGGGATCCTCACGATGTTGCTCGTGGCGTTCCCGATCGCGCTGACCTATATGCTCGGCCTCGCGGTCCTGTACGTGCTCACGGCCGGCGGACGGCTCTTCGGCGGCCGCGGCGGTCGCAAGACCGACCCGGAGGCCGAGGCAACGGCCGCCGAGTGATCGCAGCCCCGTTTTCCGGGGGTCTCTCTCATCGCGTTGAGGACACTCGTTCGATCGATCCCGGCAAAACCCGTCGACGTGAAAAGGCCGCCGTCGCGGGGATTCACCTGCTCCGGCGGTGAACCGCTCTCGGTGCTCGTAAATAATGGTGGTGTCGCGCTCTATGCAGGGTTACTCCGCGCTCTATGCAGGATCGTCGCCAACGTCTTCGGTCTCCGAGTCCTCACCGTCTTCGGTCTCCGAGTCGTCTTCCGCCCCCTGACCGTCACCCGCCTCTTCCGCTTCCGAGTCCTCACCCGTTCCTTCGGCCTCCGAAACGTCGTGTTCGTCTAACGCGCCGTCATCGTCTGGCGCGGGGCTTCCCACCCCATCATCGCCGTCGTCATCGTCTCCGGAGTCGGTGATCTCGCGTTGGTCGTCATCCTCGGACGGCTGGGTCGATGGCGATCGATCGCCGTCGGCCGGCGGATCGTCGACTGCGGTCTCGTTTCCGTCCCCGGTCTCATCCGTCGTCGGCAGTTCCTCGTCGGTCGTCTCGTTGTCGGTTACGGTCTCGTTCTCGACCGTCTCGTTCGTTTCGTCGGCCGTGTCGTTCTCGATCGGCGTGTCACCGTCGTCCGTCGGCACGTCCTCAGACTCCTCGTCGGTGTGCTGGTCGGTTCGGAACGCCGGGCCAGCGTCGTCGGTGGACGACTCCTCACCGACGATCGTCTCCGAGAACGACTCCTCGGTGGCGAACGATCCCGACAGCGCGTCCGTATCCGAGAACACCGCCAGGGTTGCCGCGCCGCCGGCAAAGCCTGCCGTCGCGATCAGCAGACAGAGGAGGGAGATACCGAGAGTGCGGATCGAGGCCATTCAGTCACCCCCCTCGGGATCGTCCGTCCACGCGAACTCGTCCGACGAATCCGCCGTCTCCATCATGCTCTTCGTCTCCAACGGCTCGGTATCGGCCGATGGGTCCGCCGTCTCCGTCCGCGTCTCGACGGACGCGGACTCGGCGGACGCGACGGTGGCGGAGGGGTCGACGGGGTCGGAATCGGTCTCCGACTCGACGGCCGCCGATTCCACGTCGTCCGTCTCGGTCGCGATCGAGCCGCCGTCGGTCGCCGCGCCGACCGCCTCGTCAGCGCCGGGTCGCGAGACGGCCGTTTCCGGGGCCGATTCGGGACCGTTCCCGCCGAATCGGAGTGAAGCCAGCGTTCCGACGACGAGCAGCGCCGACAGGATGACCGCGAACGCGACGGCGATCGTGAGGGCGGTACGAAGCTCGAAAGCGACGTACCCGGCGTAGGGCGCGATCAGGGCGAGCGTCGCCCCCGTTAGTCGGAGGTCCGTTACCGAGATGGTGATCTCACCGCCCGTCTCGTCCGGCGACGCTGTGGGTGTCGTCGCCGGGTTGGATGCACGCTCGTCGACCGCGGCTTCGCTGGCTGTGGCTGCGACCTCCGCACCGCCCGTTTCGGTATCGACAGCGGGCACGTCGTCGGCATCCTCCGATGGGGAATCGTCAGCCCGTCTGGCCGCGACCAGCGACCACAGTTCGGAGACGACCAGCGCCCCGAGCGGAATCGCGACGAGCGCGACGAACCCGATCGGCGTCCCCGCCGCCTGGATCACGTAGCCGATGTAGGGGATCGTCAGGATGACGACGCCGAGGACGTTCGCGGCGGGAACCGGACTCGTATCCGGTTGGCCGTTGGCATCGCCCTGCGTCTCGAAGGCCAGCCCCGCGTCCGTCTGCTCGACGGCGATGACGCGGTGGGTCACCGGAGTCGTCTCGGAGCCCCGAACGAAGGTGATCACGTCGCCGGTCTCGATCGCGGCCGGATCGGTCTCACCGACGACGACCACGTCACCGGGTTCGATCGCCGGCGACATGCTGCCGGTGAGGACGATGAAGCTGTACTCTCCGCCGATGACTCCCGGCACCGCGTAGATGGCGAAGGGGACGACCAGCGCGATCAGGAGGACGAAACCGAGTACGTTCGCGATTTTTTTGTAGTTCATTGGTGAGGGCCTCCGTTCGTCTCCGCCGCGGTATCCGGACAGACGAACACCGTGATGTTACTGATCGCCGGTCGGTCCTCGTCGTCGACCGACCAGGGATCGAGTTTCGCCTCGCCGTTTGCGGCACAGAGTGTTCCTCGCGTTCGGGACAGCGGCGGATCGACCTGGTACGTGACGACCCGAGAGTCGGGGTCGCTCGGCGGACGACGGGGGATCCCCCCGCCGACGGTAACACGGCAGATCGCCGGTGCGAGGTCCTCCTCGCCGTTTTTCAGCAAGCGGAAGCTCGCACAGACGGTTTCGCGATCGCCGCCGTCGGCTTTGTCCGTCACCGATAGAATCTGGATCTCGTGCTCGCCGTCGTCGAGCGGGTAGATCGAACCCGCGTGGAGTCGATCGTTATCGACGTCGAATTTCCCGAGTTCGACGCAGTCGGGACAGTCGAGTTCCGGACAGTCGACGGGATCGAACGGGCCGTCCCCGACAGCGACGTCGCCGCCGTGGCGACACTGTTCGGCGTAGAGGTCGAGTGTGAGGGCGCTCTCGGCGTCGACGAGCCACGCCGCGTCCTCCGGAAGCCGGTACTCGAATCGGAGACAAATCACGTCGTCGGGGGCGAGGCAGATGTCGTCTGCGGTAAGCGTCAGACCGCTGGCGAGGGTTCGCCGGAGATCGGTCAGGGTCGTCCACCCCGAATCGTACTCGACGAGGTCGTCGTCGGTGAGCGTACTGCAGTCAGGATCGATCGAGAGCCGGACCTCGAGCGTCGAGCCGAGCGGGTCGATCGTCGGCGGGCAATCGGTCCGAAGCCAGACGCGCGCGGGATTGCTGGCAGCGTTGTGCAGAACCAGCTGCTCGCTTCGCGACTCGCCGGGTTCGATGCCGTCGAACGCGAACTGCGCCCCGGCGGGCCCGACCGTACACGACTCGCAGTCGACGTCGATTTCGATCGTGCCGGCGGCGATCGCGGCCGTAAATCGCTCGCGATTGCTGACGTACGCCGTCGTTCCGACGCCAGCGGCGGCACCTACGACGCCGACGCCACCGACGGCGGCGAGAACGCGGCGGCGACTCAGCCGAACGGCGTCGCGGCTCATAGCAGCCCTCCGCACTGTTGGGCCTCGAAGCCGAGTCCGAACTCGACGGACTGCCGTTGCCACTCGTTCGTGACCGAGCGGTCGATGCGCCAGGCGACGCCGAGACAGAGGCGCTCACCCTCCGGGAGACAGTCTACAACGCCGGTTCGAATCGCGAGCCCATCGGTTCCGTAGGTCTCACCGAACGCGGCGAGCGTCGTCTGAACGTCCGGGGTCGCCGGCACGACGCTCGTTCCCGAACAGCTGCCGATCCCGAACACGCCGGTGTCGTACCAGAGATCGAGATCGACGACCTCCGCGAGGTCGCCCGAAACCGCCGGGAACAGGCTGATCCGCGCGTCCATCTCCTCGGCGTACAGGCCGAGCCCGATCGTTCCGGAGTCGCCCGGGAGGACGTTCGGCTCGGCAACGAGCGGACCGTGGGTTCGCGGTTGGTCACCGTCGGCGGGCGGGGGTGCGGTTGCGATCCAGTCGTCTCCATTATCGTCGCCGTCGCCGCCGTCACCGCCGCCGCCATTCCCACCCTCGTCCGTCGGCGACGCGGCGACGAGCCGATCGTTGTACGTGCTATACCAGGAGACGCGAAGCCGTGGCCCCTCGTCTCCCGCCGTTCGAGCGTACGTGTAGTCCGTGTACGCCGGTGCGTTACCCGTCGTGGTCGCACCCCGAAAACCGAGAGCCGCGATTCCGACGGCGCTCCCGCTACTCAGGAGCGATCGCCGCGTTATGGTAGGTTGTTGGTGTGTCACTGTCCATCCTCGATGACTGCCCAGCCACGCTGGGGTTGTGTTCGTTCACGGGGTCGATCGCGCCTCGCGTCCGACTCGTGTTTGGCGTCCCATCCGTCGCGTCCAAGGTGCTGTGGAGTGGGCCGCTCGTCGTTCGCTGTCGGTGTCGAGCGCCAATATGAATGACAGCCATACCGTCTCGAAGCCGCGCCGGCAGGGCGCGGCTACCAGTCGAATTCACCGCGACAGGCTACTCATACCGTCAGGATTGGTTAACGGACCGCCGTCGTGAACGATCCGATCGCGATCGATCGCGACCGGGAACCGGTGGCCCGATCGCTCACGCTCAGTCCAGCGCCGCGAACGGGGCCGGGTTCAGCCCGTCGTTGTGGCGACACTGTTCGGCGTAGAACTGCAGGTCGAACACGAGGGAGTCGCCCTGAATCTCGTTGCCGACATCCGTCGGGAGGTGCCACTCGAGAGCGATACACCGCGTGTCGGAGTTCGGGTAACAGGCGCGACCGTCCCGGTTGCGATCCGCGTCGAGGGGGTAGCCCTCGGGGACCGCGATCCCGTCGACCTCGTAGCCTTCGGCGGAGCCGTCCGTGATCCCCGCCGGCTGCGTGAGCACGTCGTACAGCGACCCCTGGACGATTACCTCCTCGCCGCCCGCAGTGAAGCCGATCTCCTCGGCGACGCTCGAGATCGGATCGTCGCTGGCGTCGGTCGGGCCGTTGATCGCCTCGTCGATGTTCGTACCAGACACGAGCAGGAACTTGTGGTTCCCCGGAAGCGTACTGATCTGCTCTAACACGGCGACGTCGTCGGGTAGCGTCCCGAAGCCGATGATGAGGTACTGGTCGATCGACCCGCCGTTCAGACGGAGGTTGTCGCTCGCTGCTGCGAGGAATTCGGTGGTGTCGACGTTGATCCCGTTCGTGACGACGACCATCACGCGCTCTTCGTCTTCGGGACACTCGGCCAGCTCGTCGGCTCCAGTCTCGATCGCGAGCGGCAGGTCCGTGCCGCCGTCGAGGGACTGGTAGTCGATCGTCTGGAGGCCGGTGGAGTCCGCGTAGCTCCCGCCGTCCGTTCCGATGATGTCGCCCACGTCGCTGGTCAGCGGGAGCACGGTATCCGCGACCGTGGTCCAGTTGGTCAGACCGATGCTGAACGGCGAGATGTCACCGTCAGGTGACTCGGAGCCGTCTTTGGTGTCGAGTCGTCCGACGTACTCCTCCAGCGCCCCGATCAGGAGCTCGTCTTTTAGCTGGTCGAGCGAACCTGGGGCCTGACTGCCCATCGAGTCCGTGTTGTCCACGACCAACTGGATGCAGGTCGCCTTCCCCTCGTCGAAGAAGTTGTCGCAGTCGTCGTCGTACCACATGACGGCTTCGATCTCCTTTGCGAGCAGCATCTCCGCTTCGGCGGCCGCTTCGAGTTGCTGGTCCGTCGGTTCACCGTCGAACTGGTCGCCAAAGCGTTCGAGCAGCGCCTCCCGCTTGGGATCGTTCATCGGGCCGATCGCGTTCTCCTGGAGGTTCGCGCCAACCCAGAGGTAGCCGGGATTGTCGAAGACGTGCTTGCTGATGGTGATTTCGCCTCTGTCACCGGGTTTCACGTCGTCGAGGTCGATGACCGGGCCCTGGAACTCGTGGTTGCCGTCCGCGTTGGTCCCCACGAAGCTGGCGAACTGGCCGCGGTAGGCCGCCTCGATTTCGTCGTCGTCTGCATCGGCCGGGAGTCCGAGGAGCGTCGGATCTTCGACGAGCTGTTCGCGGGCGTAGATCGTGTCCTGTACGTTGTCGCCGTCCCGGTCGGGGTAGGCGTTGACCTTCTCCCACGTGGTGTGATCGTCCGGGTCCTGGTCGCCCCAGCCGGTGTAGTAACTCTGTTGCCAGTCCATCCGGAGTTCGATCGTTCCGGCGTCGATTCGGTTCTCAGTAAACCCCTCGCTGTCGCTGAAAAACGCCGTCGTTCCGAGTCCGGCACCTGCCGAGGCGATCCCGACGGCCCCGAGCCCGCCGAGGAGTTTGCGACGAGAGAGGTCGATATTGTTTTGTGTCATGATTTGAATAAGTTGCGCAGACGACGGTTCTCTCCCGCCGCTACGATCGAATTAGCTCACGCCGGTCCGCCGAAGCTCCCGTCACCCGGCGGCGGGGAGTTGTCGCTGACCGAGTACTTCCCGCCGAATGGCTCGGTGTTGTGGCGACATTGCTCGGCGGCGAAGGCGACGTCGCCCTCGAACGACGCCCCCTGAACGAGGTTTCCGGGCGAGTCCGCTTGCTCGATGTCGAAGGAGACGCCGCCGACATCGACCGTCTCGCCCACGTCCGCGTGGGTGGGCAAGTAGAGGTAGACGCAGACCTCGACGGTGTCTAGTGCGAGTTCCGCACCCTCGACGTCCGACTCACAGGGGAGGTGGCAGTACTTCGTGACTTCCTCGTCGTCCCACGAGTGGACCAGTCCGCCGTCGTCCCATTCTGCGATCAGTTCTGCGAGCGTTCCCTGGAAGACGACGTCCGTGTCGTCGCCCGCGCGCTGGTCGTCGATCGTAACGACGGCGAGCATGTACTCACCGAGAGTACCGGACGCGTCCACGTGCGAGACGCCATTGTCGTTGCCCGTCATCTCCTCGGCGTCGAGGGTGATCTCGACGAAGCCGGGGTTGTGCTTCACGCAGATGTCCCAACAGAACTTGTAGTCGTCACCGGGTTTCGCGTCCGTGATGTCGAAGAACCCCTCGTAGTACTCGCCGTCGACGAGGTCGAGCGCCTCCTCGAAGGCCATCTGGTCCGGCCCCATCCCGTCCTGGCCGACCACGTGCGTGGTCTGGGTGACGTCCAGCTCGAAGGTACCCGCCTGGATGGTGTTGCCCTCGAAGCTCTCCGAGTCGCTGAAGTACGCAGTCGTTCCCAGACCCGCACCCGCAGAGGCAAGTCCGATCGCGCCGAGGCCGCCGAGTACGCGTCGGCGGCTCAGTCCAATAGTCGTGTTGTCGTCGGTCATGATTGATTGTCCTGACCGATCGTCAGGGAACCGCTCCTGGAATCGGTCAGGTTACCTCAACCGGGGCGTGATTCCCACGTAGTTACGAGCCGACACGTCACCGTCGAACGAGACGATCGGTGTCGACCGTCGGTCCCGAATCGACCGTTCGCCGGTTTCGAACCAGTCGTTCGGCCCGCGTACGGTGGCCAAACCGGTTCTTCGAGGGGAACCTGAACGGAGGACACACCGGCCTACCGGGTCGTCCGGGTGGTGGCACGGATCGCGTACTGTTCGGCAAACCGCCGGATCGATCGGCCTGTGACCGGAGTGGCCGACGATACCGGTGGCGGTACGCGCCACATGCTGACGGTCCGCGATAGCCAACCGAGAAGCACCGACGATCGATCGTCGGGAGGGTTGGGAATGTTTCGAACGAATGTACTCCCCGAGGGGGAAATATACGAGGTACTCGCGAACAGTCGCCGTCGAGAGCTGCTCCGCCGTCTGAGCGGAGCCACCGACGGCTCAATTACCGTCTACGAGCTTTCAGATGCGATCGCTGCCGCCGAAACCGGCCAGTCACCGCCGCCAGTGTCGGTCCGCGAGAGCGTCCGCAGTTCGCTCCACCAGACGCACCTGCCGAAACTCGATGAACTCGGCGTCGTCAGCTACGATCGCGACAGGCGAACCGTCACCCTGTGTGATCACGCACGCGAGGTCGACCAGTACATGGAGGTCGTCACCCGCTATGGCATCACCTGGAGCGAACTCTACCGGACTCTCGGTATCGTCTCGCTGCTGGTCGTTCTCGCGACGCAGCTGGACGTGCCCGTCGTCAGCGCGATCGATCCGCTATTGTGGACCAGCGTTGCACTCGCGGGGTTCGCCGTCGCGATCGGGACCCAGCTCTGGTCGAACCGGTGGTCCGTGCTGCGATCGCTTCGCGCGTGAGTGGACGTCGAGATCGATCGCCGTCCGTAGACGGTCACGCACCTCGATCGGTGTACCCGTCGTCGGCCCGTTCGCTGGGACGACGACCAACAGTTGAACAACGAGCAGCAGTTTCGGACTACCACTGGCGAGTGGAATCGGACACCGATCGTCACGAATGACGATACGGAGCCTCTGTTGAAACACTCACACGGTATAGCTTTCAGTAGTTTTGGTACACGTATCACTGTCTGCGTATTTCAACGAAGCCGACACAGACAGAGTCGGTCGAAAAGCCGTTTCACTGGCAGTTTCTGTGAGAATTACACAACAGAGCGGGTAGTGTCCCGCCTCACTCGGTCGCGAGCGCGTCGGGGTCGACGTCCATCTCGAAGACGCGAACGTCACAGTCGGTACACGTCCCGGCGACGACGTCTCGCGTCAGACAGCAGGACTCGACGACTTCCTGGGAGAGCGTTACCGTCCCATCACAGGTCGGACAGCGCTCGAGAAACAGCCGCAACACGCCGAGTAAATCCAGCTTGAGCGAAATGGGGCGCTGCTCCCAGTCCGGGTCTCGCCGGGAAAGCGACTCGACAGCGCCAGCGTCCGCGAGACAGGCGGCCCGCGAGGGCCATCGAGCCAGGGGTGTCGGTCCCTCGTACGCCTCGAACGATCGCGGCCGGGATTCGAACTCGAGGGCCGTCGCGTCGGCGTCGGCCAGCCACGCCAGGCGGTCGCTGAGCATCGTTTCGTCGCGGTCCAGCATCGCGATCGATCGCTCCCATTCGGCGGCAAAGTCCGGGTCGAGCACCAGATCGTCGGCCGCGGGATCGTCGACGACGATACCGGTCTCGAGCAGAATTGACTGGACATCTGCACCCGTCTGTGGGGAGGGGGCGACGGCCGCTGTCTCTTTTCCGAATATCGAGAGGACTCGGTCGGGAAGGTACCGTTTCGTCAGGGCCGGCGTTCCCGGTATCAGGTAGCCACGAAAGTAGACGAGCGCGATCGATCCGACGAGGACCACCACACCCGCACCCGTCGCGAGGCCGGGGCTGACGACCGTTCCAACGATGACGACGGCGGCCGCCGCCACGACCGCGATCGCGAGATTGAGAGCCGTACAGGGGAGACACCGGTTCTCGCCGGTGTAGGCCGGATTCTTCAGCGCCAGGACTGTGGCTGGAACGCGTGGAACTGGACTCATAGCCGTCGATCCCGTGGAAGAGAGGTAGTTGTACACCGCCTACCTGTGAGCGAACCGTCTGGAAAGCATCCCCAACCGGACGGGGCGCGGTCCGGTTGTGTCCCGGACTCCGGGGTCCCACGCTCCGAGTCGGGCCGTCGAGAGCCGCCTCGCTCGGCCGAGCGGACGGAGCTACCGGCGACCACCACGTCGATCGGGCGATTACACAAACCGGACTCTCAGAGCAACGATAGTGTTGTTTCGCCAACCGGATCGGCCGATCGCTGCGAGAAGCCCAAAAACACGTATCAATAGCGGAAATATACTTCGGAATCTGAATCTATATGCTCGTAGCAGTTGTTATACACTACGTATGCGGGGGAAATTTGGGGATGGGGCTACCGGAGCCGCCGCTACCAGCGAACCGAACCGACGAGAGGACTCACGCGTCGAGGAGGGGCTCTCGAGAGACACGATATTCAGCACGCTGTCGAACCGACGCCGGCGACTTGCGCTTCGATATCTATCGGAACACGCCGAGACGGGCCCACAGGTTCCGTTACGTGAGCTGGCCGAGTGGATCGCAGCCGCAGAGAACGACGTGCCGGTCCCGGAAGTGACCTACAAACAACGAAAGCGCGTCTACACGTCGCTGTATCAGTCACACCTGCCGGCGTTACACCGCGACGGGATCATCGAGTACGACAAAGCGAGAGGGACGGTACGGACCACGCCCGCTACCGGGACGTTCGAGACGTATCTCGGCTTCGTCCCGGAGACCAGTTCCGCGTGGCCGACCTACTGGCTTGGCCTCGGCGCGGTCGCCGTGGCGATAACCACCCTCTCGTGGTTCGGCGCCGTCTCCGTGTTTTCTTCCGGCTACGTGCTCGCAGCGATCGTCTCGATCGTCCTGCTCGCGTCCGCAATTGCGTTTGCACGCCGCTCCAAGCGTCGCTAGGGACGCCCCCGTCCCGGCAGACGAGGGGTGCCAGCTCGATCGAACGACGAACCCGAAACGAAAGCGGGCGACGGCTTAAGAGGTTTCCCTCCAAACGCCACGCATATGCCCAAGATCAGCGTCGAAATTCCACAGGAGTTACTCGACGATCTGGACAGTCACGTCGGCGACGACGGCAAGTTCGTCAACCGAAGCGACGCGATCCGCGCGTCCATCCGAAAAACGCTCGACGTGTTGGACGAGATCGACGAGCGCCACGACCGACTCGACACCGAAGAATGAGCGTTGTCTCGGCGTAGCATCGCGGTTGCAAGACGACACGTAGAGGTGCGAGATGGCGACGATCGCTCAGTCTCGATCGATCCGAGTTGCGAACCCGAAGTTCGGCTTGACGTCCTCGACGCGGACGGTGGCGGTGTCGCCTTTCTCGGCGTCCGGAACGAACAGCCGGTAGCCGTCGACGGAGGCGATCCCGTCGCCTTCGTTACCCACGTCGACGATCTCGACCTCGAGTTCGTCGCCGGGCCTGATCGGCGCGGTGAGTCGCCCCTTCGCAATAAAGTAGATCTCGGAAGATTCGTCGCGGGTCGCCTTGGGAGCCGTCGCACGCACGTACTGGAACTCGTCTTCGACGTCGGCCCGGAAGGCGTCCACGTCCGGTCCCTCGAAAACCTTCACGACGAAGTTGCCGCCGGTGTCCAGCAGGTCGAGTGCGGTTTCGAAGGCCATCCGGGCGAGGTGGAGCGATCGAGCCTGATCGAGGGAGTACTCGCCGGACATGTTGGGTGCCATGTCCGAGACGACCACGTCGACGGGACCGCCCGCCGCGTCGACGACCCGTTCGCGGGTTCGCTCCTCGGTCATGTCGCCGCGAAGCGTCTCCACGCGATCGTCCAGGGTGGAATCCTCGAGGTCCTTGATTCGCTGGAGATCGACCCCGATGACGTTGCCCGGCGGGCCGACCTTCTCGGCGGCGACCTGCAGCCAGCCGCCGGGTGCAGCCCCGAGGTCGACGACCGTATCCCCGCCCGAGATGACGTTCTCGAGGTCGTCGAGCTGTTTGAGCTTGTAAGCCGATCGGGAGCGATAGTCCTCCTGTTTGGCCTTGTTGTAGTAGTGATCCTTGCGAGCCATGGTTTTCGGACAGTAGTCGGTTGAGACTGATAGATGTAGTGAAGTGGTGCCCGATCGTCGACACGCTGTGGTGGCCCGATCGTCAACGCCCCGTACTGCTCGCGCGTAAAGGGTGGCTTTTTATGGCAACCGTCCGTACCCCGACGCATATGTTCAAGGCCATCGTGAGCGCGGAAACGCTCACCAGCGCGCTCGATTCGGTGAGCGTGCTGGTCGACGAGTGCAAAATTCACCTCGAGGAAGACGGCCTCGAAATCCGGGCCGTCGATCCCGCGAACGTCGGGATGGTCGACCTCTCGCTCGATTCGGCCGCGTTCGAATCCTACGAAGCCACCGGCGGGCTGATCGGCGTCGACCTCTCCCGACTCGAGGACATCGCGGGCATGGCCGAATCCGGCCAGTTGATCCAGCTCGAACTCGACGAAGAGACTCGCAAACTGCACATCCAGATCGACGGACTCGAGTACACGCTCGCGCTGATCGATCCCGACTCCATCCGACAGGAGCCGGACATTCCGGACCTCGATCTGCCCGCAGAAGTCGTCCTCGAAGGGAAGGACGTCAACCGATCGGTGAAGGCGGCCGACATGGTTTCAGACCACATCGCACTCGGCGTCAACGAGGCCGAGGAGTACTTCTACGTCGACGCGGAGGGCGACACCGACGACGTGCACCTCGAACTCACCCAGGGCGACCTGATCGACCTGCAGGTCGGTCCCGCCCACTCGCTGTTCTCGCTCGACTATCTCAAGGACATGAACAAAGCGATCCCCGGCGACACGGAGGTCACGCTCCACCTCGGCGAGGAGTTCCCGGTCAAGATTTACTTCGGCTTCGGTGACGGACAGGGTCAGGTTACCTACATGCTGGCGCCGCGAATCCAGAGCGACTGATCGATCCTCAGCGCCAACGGTCCCTGCAATGGAGTTCGACGGGGGACGATCGGTATACTGTGATTACAGCCTGAACGACTGGAATAGTAACGCGTACCCTCGGGTTTATGAAACCGGCTGTAGTATGCCGGGAGCATGGCCACACTTCTCGAGTTTACCGTCCCAGCAGACGCGTTCCCGCTCGGAACCGCGTTCGCCTCGCTGCCGGAGGCGACGATCGAACTCGAACGGATTGTCCCGACCGCCGATTCACTCTTTCCCTACATCTGGGTACGGGGAGTAAACAGGGATGACGTCGACAGTGCGCTCACAGGGACGACAGACATCCACTCGCTGTCACTCGTCGACGATCTCGAAGACGACGGATTGCTTTACCGGGTCGCGTGGAACCCCGCTGCCGACGGGTTGGTCAGCGCGCTCACGAACCCGAACGTGACGGTGCTCTCTGCGACTGGGAAACGCAACCTGTGGACGTTCCGGATACGGGCCGACAGCCACGACGAACTGTCGGCGTTTCGCGATCGCTGCCAGCAAAACGGCGTCGACATTACCGTCGTTCGCCTCCAGCCGTTCACGTCCGAAGAGACCCATGCGAGCCTCACCATCGCACAACTCGAGGCGCTCGAACTCGCACTCGAACGAGGGTACTTCGACGACCCCCGGCGGGTCACCCTCGACGACCTCGCGAGCGACCTCGGAGTCACACGCCAATCCCTCGCAGGCCGACTCCGGCGCGGCCACCGCAACCTGCTTACGACGCTGTTCGCGAGTGGTGTTCGACCGACCGATCGTCAGCTCCAGAACCTGTCGTAATATAAAAGCGTTACATAGTAAGGATCGTTCCTACCAGTATCGCTCCGGTATTAGAGGCTATGTCCTCCAGAGACGATGCCGACAGTGA
The DNA here is from genome assembly GCF_059736405.1 of Halosolutus sp. DAT137. Lineage (NCBI taxonomy): Archaea > Methanobacteriati > Methanobacteriota > Halobacteria > Halobacteriales > Natrialbaceae > Halosolutus > Halosolutus sp. DAT137. The sequence goes on from NZ_JCAQID010000002.1 coordinate 110,411, forward strand.
GTTACGTGAAAGTGGCTACGTGACGACGTTCGACCCCGGAGCCGGCGAACGTGCGAGTGAGGCCGTCGTCACTGCGGTCGCAACGTCAAACGGCGTGGAGCCATCCGATCTCCCCCCGCTCTACGACGTCGTCGAACCGGACGCCCTCGATTCTCTCTGTGACCACGCCGAGCGGGTCGATGCCGAGAGCGTCCACCGCCTGTGGTTTCTCTACGATGGACTCGACGTTTGTGTCAGCACCGACGGACGGGTTCGAATCCTCGATTCGGCGTCCGTCGACGACCAGCAGACCGAACGCGTGTAGCTCGGGACCGAGAGTGTGTCGACACTGAGCGTCCGTCGATATCGAGACGCTACTCGTGGTCTGCCAAAAACGCCGTCAGCGCCTCGTTGACGCGATCGGCGTTCTCGATAAACACGGCGTGTGAGCCGTCTTCGACGAGTTCGAGGCGACTGTCCGGAATCTTCTCGGCCAACAGCGTTCCGTTCGAGACCGGGACGACGCGATCGCTCGTTCCGTGGACGACTAGCGTCGGCACGCGGATCTCGTGGGTTCGGTCACCGACGTCGAACCCGAGAACGGCGGCGGCCTGAGCTTCGCGGGCCGGATCGCTCGCGTCCTGTTCGAGTCGCCACTCGATGATTCGGTCCATCAGGTGCGGGTTCCGGTTCGTGAACCGCTCGGTGAACGCGGGACGCATCCGGTGGCGGAGCGTTTCGCGGTCGCTCGCCCCCTTCGGGACGTCGAAGATGTGTTCCTGGGTCTCCTCGGGAACCGGCACCGAATCCGTCCCGCCGTGGCTCGTCGACAGCAGCGTCAGCGTCTTTGTCCGCGAGTATTCGAGCGCGTAGTGCTGGGCGATCATCCCGCCCATGCTCGCGCCGACGATATGCGCCTCGTAGATGCCCGCGTCCGCGAGTACCGCCTCGAGGTCGGCGGCCAGCCCCGCGATCGAGTAGCCGGCCAGCTTGAAAATCAGCGGGGCCCGGAGTTTGCGCGGAAGACGCGGCACGATCGGCGGGAGGCCGGCGTCTGACCGCCCCGTCCCGCGGTTGTCCGGCGCGATCACGCCGTAGTCGCCGGCGACGGCCTCCCGCTGCCAGCGCCACATCCACCGCCCGTACCCGAGTCCCTGGACGAACACGACGGGCGTCCCGTCGCCGTCGTCGCGCTCGTAATAGATCGACACGCCGTCTCGACTCGCCCGTGGCATACTCGGAGTGACGTGTCGGGTGCCCTTGTAATCGACCCTCTCGGCCCGGGCCAACAGGTGATTACACCAGGAGCACAGCGCCGCCATCTGTGTGACCGGTCTCCGGCCGCGCCCCGACAATTCATCAGCCGCTTCGCCGCTATTCCCGCGATCGGCCGGTAATCCGGTGCTAGCGATGCTATCGCTCGGCAGTTCGTCGACGGCCGACGATCGCAGAGAACAGACAGTCAGGACAATCGAGCAACGCGGCAACCAGCACGTTTACCCCGTCGCAGTAATATCTCCTTACCGATGCAGCGACTGCACGCACGGTACCCGTTTCTCGGGGCCGCCCGCGAGGCCGTGGCGACGGAGGCCGTCGATCTGGCCACCGTCGTCGAACAGGACCGGGCGGTCGTCGATCGCGCCCGCGAGCGAGTTATCGCGGCGCTCGAAGATGGCGAAACCGGGACCCCGCGCCGCCAGGCGCGCATCGAACTGCTCTCCTATCCCGTCGCACGAGTCCTCGTTTCGATGGTGGACGAACGGGTGCTGATCCGGAAGTACGCTCGCGCCGAAGCCGCGACCGCGTACGATCGGTTCACGGCCGATCTGACCGACACGACGGAGCTGAAAAGCGTCGATTCGACGGGTCTGGACATCGAGGATCTGCTGGCCGAGTTCGAACTCCGAGACGCCGTCAACGAGACGGCTGACGGGTACCGAATCGACGTCGGGACCTACATTCCGCTCGCGGCCGATCTGTGGGACGACGAGTGGCGACTGGTCAACCGGGCGCTTGCCGACGGGGCAGTTCCGGTCTCCGAGGCGGAACTGCTGGCGCTCCTCCGGGAGGCGATCCGCGATCGGATCGAGGACGGCCTGCCCTTTTCGGTCCCCGAGGCGATCGCGACGGCGCTCGAGGCGGACGCCGCCGAAATCCGCGAGGTGCTCGCGGATCTCGAGTTGACCCGCGAGATCGATACGGTCGTCCCCGACCTCTTTCCGCCGTGTATGAAGGCGTTGCTCGATTCGATCCAGAAGGGCGAGCACCTGCCCCACCACTCCCGGTTTGCGATCACCGCCTTCCTGGCGAGCATCGGAATGAGCACGGACGAGATCGTCGACCTCTACCGCGTGAACTCCTCCTTTGGCGAGGAGATGACCCGCTACCAGACCGATCACATCCGCGGCGATAGCTCGCCGACGGAGTACTCGCCGCCCTCCTGTGCGACGATGCAGTCCTACGGCGACTGCGTGAACAAGGACGACCTCTGTGAGCGGATTCCGCACCCGATGGCCTACTACGAAAACCGGATCGACGAGGCCGACGACGACGAAATCGACGACTGGCGCGAGAGCGACGACGGAGAAAGCGCGTCGGCCGGCGACTGATAGGGATTATCGTAGCCAACCGGAGATCTCGAAACCGGACCTTCGGCACTGTGTCTCGGTCCTTCAGAGGAAAACTATGAACTCCTACGATAATCCCTATGAGCGCGCCTATCAGGCCGCGCTCTGGCTGTCGGCGTCATCGTCCGTTTCGACGCCGTCCTCGGGATCGTTCAGCACGTAGGCCAGGCCGAATCCGGCCACGGTCAGCAAGAGAATAAAGCCGATAATCGCCCCGACAAGTATCTCGCTGCCGTCCGGAGAGAGGGTCCCGTTGTCCACACCGTAGGTCGATCCGATGCCGATCATGGTAGCGATCATCAGCAAGACCGCGGTGACGGCCACGATAATTTCGATGAGTCGCTCGCGCGCGAGCATTATGATGGCGATTTCTCCGGCCTCGGCAAAAGCGCTTCGATGAGGCGTTCACGCACCGGTTCGCGTTCCGACGCCGCGATCGATCTGTGAGGTTTCTAAACGAGACCCCGGAACGTGCAGGGTCGTCGCTGAGCATGCAGGCGCGCTCGTTATTCCCGTCGACCCCCTACTACGACCGTATAGCCGTTCGATCGCCACCCCGGCTCCGGCCCGCTACCGGAACCGAATCCGCTCGACGCACCCATGAAAACAACAGCGTCACCGAAAGCACCACTGCCAGTTCCGTCCGACGACCAACTCGAAGCCAGGGCGCGCCGGGCCCGCACCGAACCGATGTCCGTGTTGGCCCTGGGCGACGGCCTCTACGAAATCGAATCGGCCAGCGACCACACCTACCTCGTCGATCTGCCGGCGGGCCGCTGTACCTGCCCGGATCACGTCTTCCGCAGCGTCCGGTGTAAACACGTCCGCCGCGTCGCGATCGAGATCACCGAGGGGCGAACGCCGCCGCCAGGTGAGATCGCCGTCGAGTGCCACGACTGCTCGACCGCAGTGTTCGTGGACGAAGCGTACGCCGGCCCGGTCTACTGTGCGGAGCACACGATCCGGCCGGGCGACACCGTCGTCGATCGGGAAACGGACGATCGACTCACCGTCGTCGACGTTTCCGTTCTCCGGGCCGACGCCGTCCGGATCGACGCGGCCGACTGCACCGTTTCCGAGTACGCCACCAACGAGAACTACGATCCGGACGTGCCCGTCGTCGGTGCCGTCTACCCACACGCGACCGTCGCCCGCAACGGCGTCGTCCCCGAGTCACTTCGGGTATACGTCTTCCCGCGAACGCGCCTCGAAAAGCAACTCGATCGGTAGTCGCGTCGATCGTGAGTCGTCGTCGACCGTCGTTCAGACGGAGAGGACGTCGACGTACATCGCCGGATTTTCTTGCGAGCCGCTGGGATCGAGTCCGTCGAACTCGAGGTCGGCGGTGAGCTCCCAACTGGACCCGGTGTTCAGTCCCTCGACGTTGAGCGAGACGATCTCGTCACCGTCGGATTCGACGCCGTCCGCCCCGCTCGGAGCGGTCCCGTTCAGCCGGACGTTCGAGACGGAGGTGCGGTGGCTCGAGTCGTTCCCGCGCGCGACGATCGCAAGCACGTTTCCGGGCGTGTCGTCGACGTCGTAACTCACCGTTCCGGTCGAGCCGTTATCGACCGTCAGCGTCGCCATCCCCGACGGTGCATCGTACGCCAGCGAGACGGTACCCGTGAAGCTAGACCCGCCGAAGGTGTAGTTCGCGTTGCTCTGATCGAAGAGCGTATCTCCGACCTGAACGTTGAATCCGGAGCCGCCGTTGCGAACCTTCGAGAACCACAGTTTCTCTGCGGTTTCGTCGTAGTAATTCTTCCCGAAGCCGTCGACTTCGACGGTGCTGATACACGGGTTCGTCGTCCCGTCGTTGTGGCGTTCCTGCTCGGCGTAGAATTCGAAGTCGAACGCCACGGCGTCCGTCTGGATCTCGTTGCCGACATCGGTGGAAACCGCCCACTCGAAGCAGACGCACGTCTGTGCGACGTTCGGCGCGTCGTCGACGAAGGGGACCTCGACGCTCTCGAACGCCGGCCGGTTCGCGATCGGCTGGTCGGGGTTTCCGTCGCCGTACAGCGGAATACCGTTTTGCAGTGCGGCCATCACCTCGGCGAGCGAGCCGGAGACGATCTCCTCGCCGACGCTGCCCTCGGAATCGCAGTAGGACATCGTGACCGTCATGGCGTCTGCGAGCTGTCCCTCCGCGGGGATTTCACCGTACAGCTCGTCGAGGGCCGCCGCTTCGGGTTCCGTCGTTCCGTTCTGGTCGTTCGCGGTCAACTCGCCGCACATCCACATGTACGCGGGGTTGTCCACGATGGAGAAACAGAACTCTCCCTCGCCGGAATCGCCGGGCTTGAGATCGTCGACCTGAATGCTGAGCGGCTCGCCTTCCTCGAGTGAGATGCCCGTCTCCTCGTCCGAGACGCTCTGGCCGACGACGCCGCCCTGGACGTACGTTCCCGCCGGGGTAGACCACTGCGCGTACGAGCCCTGGTCCTCGGCGTAGTCGACGTGAACGTACAGGTCGAGTTCGCCGGCGGTGAGCGTATTGTTCTCGAAGGTTTCGCTGTCGCTGAAGTATGCAGTCGTGCCGAGTCCGGCTCCCGCGCTCGCGACGCCGATCGCGCCGAGGCCGCCCAGCATCTTTCGTCGCGAGAGTCCGATTTGATTGGTGTCGTCAGTCATAATTATCTTTCCCCGAAGGGAACCCCATCGGCGGAGTCGAACCGCCACCGGCCACCGTCGACGTCCCGGATCGAGGGAGCGCCACCGTCGACGGCCCGGACGGAGAGAGCGCTACCGGCGCTCGTGGTCTGTGGTCTCTGCGAAGACGCCTCCGAGTCAGACGGATCGTTGTGACGTGGTACCGGTGATCCCCGCACCGATCGGACGATCACCGGTAACGAACCACAACTGACCGTATCAGGCGGTCTGCTCGAACGGGTTCGTCTCGCCGTCGTTGTGGCGGCACTGTTCGGCGGCGAAACCGATCGCGAACTCCACGGAATCCGTCTGGACCTCGTTGCCGACGTCGGTGGGCAGTTCCCACTCGAAGCCGAAACAGCGGGTGACGGAGTTGGTGAAGCAGACGCGCTCTTCCTCCCGGAGGTTCGCGTCTAGCGGAATGCCCGCTTCGAGTGCATCCATCACCTCGCGCAGCGTGCCCTCGACGATGACCGCCTCGCCAGTCAGGACGACCGCGGCGATCTGTGCGTAGATATCGTCGAGTTCGGCACCGGTCGGGGAGTCGTAGTACAGGACGGTCCCGTTGCTCGAACTCGCCATCGCGATGAGCGTGTTCTGTGCGGTGCTCCCCGAGGAAACGCCCAGCCCGATAGTGATCATCGTGATGTCTGCGGTTTTCGCGTCGTCGGCGGCGTCGATCGCGTTCTGGACGTGGTCGTTGCCCGGACGGGCCGACCGGTTCGGCTCGCCGTCTCCGAGTAGAATAACGACCTGGTCGACGCCGCGGTCGTTGGTCTGTAACTCGTTCGCGGCGAGGTCGACGCCGGCGTCCATCTGGGTGACGCCGCCGGTTCCGAGCCCCTGGACGGCTGCATCCACGTCGCCGTGATCGAACGTCAGCCCTTCGTCGACTCGCGCGCTGGTATCGAACGACGCGAGGCCAACGCGATCGTCGGGGCGCAGGTTGTCGATAAACAGACTCGCCGCGTTCTTCGCGGCGTTGATCCGGCTGCCGCTCATCGATCCGGAGGTGTCGATGACGAGCATCACGTCGACGCCGTCGCCTTCCTCTTCGCCACCCTCCTGGTGGATGTTGTCGCAGTTGTCGTCGTACCAGATCTTCGCTCGAATCGCGTCGGCAAGCTGGCCCTCTCCGTCGGGGTCGTCCGTGGGAAGGCCCAGCTCCTCGAGTGCGTCGATCTCCGGGTCGGTGTACCCGTTCTGGTCGTTCCCGGTCAACGCGCCGCCGATCCACATGTATCCGGGATTGTCGTAGAGGTGCGTACTGAACGTGACCTCGCCGTAGTCGCCCGGTTTCACGTCACCGATGCGGATGAGCGCCTCCTCGAGGTCGTCCGCGTCGATCAACTCCTCGCGGCGGAACCCCTCACCCTCGCCGGTTTCGGGGTCGAAGATACCGTTCGCGCCGATGACCCAGTCTTCGGCTCCCGGGTAGCTATCGCGGCCGGGGACCTGGTCGAGCAGGTAGACGCCGGTGTCCTCGTCGGTCGGCTCCATCTCCTCGTCGACGAACGTCGCGTTCGGGTAGTTCGCCTGCAACTCGGCGAGTCGCCCGTGACCGCCGCGGTAGGTCATCCGGTAGTCCATCTTCAGGTCGAACTCGCCCGCGGTGAGTGTGTTGTCCTCGAAGCGTTCGGAGTCGCTGAAAAACGCGGTCGTGCCGAGTCCGGCACCTGCGCTAGCGACGCCGATCGCGCCGAGGCTCCCGAGGACTCTGCGCCGCGAGAGTCCGATTTCGTTTGTGTTATCGCTCATGATTTCTCCCGAACTCGCCGGACAACGTCCCGGTTCGGTTGCTCGATCCCACGGCAGCTTCCGGTGTAGTTACGACCCGCCACCCGTCGATCGAACGTCGCCATCGCCCGTCCCGGTGGGCGTCGAACGGCCCGTTCGGGGGTTGTAGGAACGGATAACCGGATACACTGGCAGTCCCTACCATCGAGGACGGCGAGTCCGTTCGGCGGTGCGCGTCCGATCGACGCCCGGGATTCCGTCTGTGTGTGGCGAGATTCCGTGTGTGTGGTGGATTTCAAGACGGAACACCTCGAGACTCGCTGAACGCCGTCGCTGCGTTGTTCGTGACGAACGGAATCGATCGGGTCGTCGCCTTCAGGCGATCAAAATTCGGCACGACCGCGTTCTTCAGCGGGACCGTTCTGTAGGATTCGCTTCAGGAAGGGGGTCTATAGTTATTATCTAGAGAGGCGTACTAACGGTGAGATTGAAATGTCTGTTGAAGAACCAATACAATCAGAACAGTCCGAAACCGAACCCGACGCGAACGCACGGACGACCGGAACCGGACTGGAACCGAACGTCGCCGGTGCGTTGAGCTACCTGCTCGGCCCCATCACCGGAATCCTGTTTTACTTCATCGAGTCCGACGACGAGTTCGTCCGGTTCCACGGCGCACAGAGTACGATCGTGTTCGGCGGCTTCCTCGTCGCGTCGATCGCGTTCTCGGTGGTGTTGACCGCCCTCGCGTTCGTCCCGGTGGTCGGCTGGATCGCGGGACTGGCGCTCGGACTGTTGAGCCTCCTCCTGGCCCCCGTGGGCCTCGTCCTGTGGGTATTGCTCATGTACAAAGCCTACCAGGGCGAGGAGTATGCGCTACCGCTGGCCGGCGGGTACGCCCGCAGGTACGCGCCTGTAGCCGAGTGACACAGAGGGCCAGCGAACCGCGCTCTGTCGGCGCTCGTTCTGATGTCGACGTGTACAAGCAACGATGGACTTCGAGCGGTTCGGGGTAGACGTCGATCGCGGAGAGGCGACCGATCGGGTTTGTCACGTGGTTACAACCACCGTTTTATTGGAGTTCGTGCTACCGTATCATCATATGTCCTCGAAGATCGAGTACGGCCAATTCGATGAGGGCCGTCACGTCAACTACTGGGAACTCGATCGCGCTCTCGAACGTGAACTGGCGCGCATCTACACCGACGAGGAGTTCGAGTGGGCCGAACCTCGTCTCGACGAGTTCGGCCACGTCGTCGGCCACACGATCGCGGACAACGCCGACGACATCGACGACCACGGGCCGGAACTCGAACCCTACGACAAACACGGCGAGGTACAGAATTACGTCCGATATCCGGCGGCGCAGTTCGAGAACGAACGGCTAGCATACGAGATGGGGATCGTGGCGGACGCCTTCGAGGCCCCGCCGAGTCGCGACGACCCGATGCCGCTGTCGCACAACCTCGCGATGCAGTACCTGCTGTGTTACGCCGACCCCGGCTTCGACTGCCCGGTAGCGATGACCGCGGGCGCGGCGCTCGTCCTGGAGAAATTCGACGACGGCTCGCTGGCCGAGTACTACGACGGGCTGACGGCGCGGAACTACGAGGACGCGATCGAGGGGGCGATGTTCCTCACCGAAAAGCAAGGCGGCAGCGACGTCGGCGCGAACGAGACCGTAGCCGAGTACGACGACGAGGCGGAGTGCTGGCGGCTCACCGGCGAGAAGTGGTTCTGCTCGAACATCGACGCCGAAGGGACTCTCGCGCTCGCCCGAACCGAGGACGCGCCGGAGGGAACCGCCGGCCTCTCGATGTTTCTCGTTCCGCACAGCGATCTCGAGGGGAGTCCGCTGACGAAGGGCGATCGAATCGAGGCGGGACCACTTTCTCCCGAGGAAGCAAACGGTCAGTTGTACCGCCGGCTGAAGGACAAACTCGGCACGATCGCCGTCCCCACGGGCGAGGTCGAATTTCGGGGAGCGAAGGCCCATCTCGTCGGCGAGGAAGAAAACGGGTTCAAGCAGATGGTCGAGATGCTCAACCTCGAACGGCTCTCGAATGCCGCGGCCTCCTGTGGAATTATGGGCCGCGTACTGCTCGAGAGCAAGATCTACGCCGCCAACCGGGAGGCGTTCGGCGAGAGGATCGATCAGTACCCTCTGATGCGGGTGGACCTCGTCGACATGACCGTTGCCCACGAGGCCGCGCTGGCGTACGTCTTCGAGGCCGCGCGGCTCCTTTCCGAACGCGAGCGAGCGCGGCGAGCGGGCGAGTCCGCCGACGAGGAGTACCGGCTGATGCGGCTCCTGATTCCGATCGCCAAGGCTCGAACGGCACGGATGGCAGTCGACACCGCCTCCTACGGGATGGAGATCCACGGCGGCAACGGCTACGTGAACGACTTCGTCACCAACCGGCTGTTTCGGGATGCGCAGGTGCTCCCGATCTGGGAGGGCACCGAGAACATCCTCTCGCTCGATGTGCTGCGAGCGCTCGAGCGCGAAGACGCCCACGAACCGCTGTTCGAGACGATCGAAAACCGCCTCGAGATGGTCACACACCCAGAACTCACGACGGCCGCGGAGACCGTCGAATCCGAGTATCACGACCTCGCGGCCGCCCTCGCCACCCTCGCCGCCGAGGACGGCGAGTACGCACAGCTTTCGGCAAAGCGACTCGCTCACTACGTCTTCGACGTGTTTACTGGAGCCCTGCTGCTCGAACAGGCCCAGGCCCAACTCGACGACGAGAACGGACGGTTGGCACTGGTCGCACGGCGGTTCGTCGCGAACGAACTCGAAACGACCGAGGCGCGGGGGATCACGAGCGGCGATCGATTCGCCCTCGACGCGTTCGAACCGATCGTCCGCCACGCGCCGGTCGATCCCGAGACGCTGTCGGAGACGATCGCGGCGGACGACTGATCGACGGAGCCACGGCCAGTTCTCACGGACGAGGCGCTCGCTACCGACCGGTTTCAGCTGACCCGCCGAAAATCGGTTCCGCCACAGGGACAACTCGCCGGCGAGCCGATCGGACGAATGCGCCCGTCTGACCAGACTCGGGCCGCGAATACTGACTCACAGTCCGTACAAACCGCAATCTCCCGTGAGGTACCGGCCGAGTTGTCCATAATATACCGTGGGGAATACCACCGGAGAGTATATCCGTTGAGCCTACTCTGTTAGGGCCAATAGCTGCCACGAGGCGATCGAGTCGCGAACCGAAACGGGCGGATCACGATCGACGCTCGAGGGTCATCGGCATTCCACCGTCCGGATGTGCGGTCAGCGAGCCGCGGAGTTCGATCGGTCCGTCGTCGATGCGACACAGGCGAAACTCTCGAGCGACGACCGCCGCGATAATCGGAGCCTCGAGCATCGTAAAGCCCTTTCCGATACAGCTTCGCGGCCCGGCACCGAACGGGAAGTAGGCGTAGGTCGGATGGCTCGGCTGGAGCCACCGATCGGGATCGAAACGCTCGGGCCGCTCGAAGTACTGCGGGTCGCGGTGGGTCGCCCACTGGGAGAGCAAGACCAGCGAGTCGCGGGGGAGTCGGTAGCCGCCGATCTCGGTCGGTCGATCGACCTGTCGAAAGAGCGCGTACACCGGCGGGTAGAGTCGCATCGCCTCGCGAAGGACGTTCCGGAGCGTCGTGAGCTGTCGGACATCGGTGGCGGTCAGGGCGGTCGGGTCGTCGACGTCCGCGAACAGCCCGTCGACCTCCTCGTGAACGCGGCGCTCGACCTCGGGATGGGCGGACAGCGAGGCCCACGTGTACGTGAGCGCCAGCGCCGTCGTGTCGTGGCCCGCGAGCAACATCGTCAGTAGTTCGTCCCGAATCCCCTCGTCGTCGATCGCGCCGACGTCTCTGGCTTGCAACAGGAGCGCGAGCAGGTCGCGATCGTCCGGGCCGATTCCGCGCCGCCGACGCCGATCGACGAACAGGTCGACGATCCGCTCGAGTTCTGCGATCGAGCGATCGAACGCCCGCGATTCGGGCGTCGGCACCCAGTCCGGGACGAGCAGCCGTCGCGGATCGGGTTCGAAGCGCCGGCCGATCGGCTCCAGCAGGCGGCGAATTTGGCGAGCACGGCCGGGATCGAGGTCGATCCCGAACATCGCCTCGACGATGATCTCGAGGGTCGTTCGCGTCATCTCCCACTCCAGATCGCGCTCGTCGCCGTCGCTCCATCGATCGACCATCGCGGCGGATCGCTCGGCCATCAGCGGCGCGAGGTTCGTGATTCGATCGGGAGCAAAGGCCGGGCCGGCGATTTCGCGGCGCTCGCGCCAGGTCGCCCCGTCGCTCAGCAACAGTCCCTCACCGAGCAGGTCACCGATCGCGTCGGCCTGAAAGTCCGGTTTCGAAAAGGCCGCCTCCTCGGTGACGAGGACGCGCTCGATCGCCTCCGGCGTGGTGAGCAGGTGCGTTCGGTACGGGCCGAGATCGAAGGCCGCGACCTCGCCGTAGCTGTCGCGCAGATCCGTCGCGAAGCGAAACGGGTCCTCGGCATACTGGGGCAGCGAGCCGGCGATCGGGACGCCGCGGGGACCGGGTGGGCGACCGTGGGAACTCATCGGGTTCGAGTTGGGCCGGACGGCAAAGAGGGTTCGGCAGGTTTCGCGGGGAAACAATCGGTTTCGGAGACGTTTGGAGGTTGTGACCGGATCGAACGGACGGAGAGACGGCCGAACGCACAGGAAAAGTCGATGTCCGTCCTCGCCTGTCTCCTGCCGACGACGGAGAGATGCTACGGTTCAGCGTTCGTGGGGTTCTTCGGTGGAAGATAACAGTAAACGGCATTTCCACGCGGTTCTCGAGTCTCAAACGCGATCTCGCCACCCAGGGACTCGATACACCACTTCATTACGAAGAGTCCGACGCCAGAGCCGTGCGCGGTGTCGGTCGTTTTCGTGAACTCGTCGAGTGCATCGATCTCCTCGGCGGGGATCGGCGGGCCGTTATCTTCGATTCGAATTTCGACGCGACCGGTATTTGGCGACGAACCGACCGCGATATCGACGGTCGGCTCCTGTGTGTCGTTGTGAACGATCGCGTTTTCGATCGCGTGGCCGAGTGCGTGGCCGAACGCACGATCGACGTGAATCCACATCCGGTCTCGTTGTGTCACCGAAATCGTCGCAGTTGGATACTCCGTTTCGAACTCGGCGGTGACGCGTCGCACGGCGTCGGCCGCGTTCTGTGTGGAATAGCCTGCTTCCGTCGGAGTCGTGGCTCGTTCGATCATTTTGACCGAGTCGGTGAGGTCACCGAGATTCATCGCCGTTTCGTGAGTCATCGCCGCGATCTGGGAGGCGTGCTCCGTCTCGGCGATGGATTCGATCTGGCGCGCGAATCCCGCGATAACGTTTACTTCGTTGCGCAGGTTGTGCCGAAGGAGTCGCGAGAAGAGTTGCATTCGACGACTCGCATTGTAGTGGTCGGTAATGTCGTGGACCTCGGCCAGAACGAACGCCGATCCGTTCAGCGAGAGTCGCGACAGGTGAAATCGGACCCAGATGAGTTCCCCGTCAGACCGTTTGATCCGCCACTTGAACTGCTGTGACTCTCCAGTAGCAGCCGCCCGTAGCCGGTGAACGATCTCCTCACCGGAAAACGAGTACGTGTTCGCGCTGTATTCATCGACGGCCATCGCCCGGAGGTCCTGGAGTGCGTATCCAAACAGCGACTGGAGGTACTCGTTCGCATCCAGAACGATACCTGAAGCCGGATCGTACAACGCGATCCCGACGTGAAGCGAGTTGTACGGCGTCGGTAATGCAGCGTCCGGATAGATCGACATACAATTATCAAATCACAAGAACACAGCAACCTTGTTTGTTACTAGGAGAGATATATAGTGATCGAGATCAGGTCGAAGAACCCGAAATAGTTGGAGAAGTGCGTTATTACTGCCTCGAAATGCCGAATTTAGTTCGAGAATATTCGTGACAGTAGGGATATATATCCGAGGAAGTCGATTTTCGAGTCGGTTACTCGAGCAGTCCGGCGGCTTCTTCAACTTCCATCACACCCTGTTTGACCGCGTTCAGGACGCGAACGATGTCCTCGTCCGGCCCGGACTCGATCGCGTCGACCTCCGCAAGCGTGACCTTCTCACTCTCGCCGACGAACTCCGGGAAGTCGGTGCCGTCAGCGATCGCGGTCTCCTTTTTGACGCGGTAGTTGCCGCCGTCGGTCACGTAGAGATCGGCGGGATGGAAGAAGTACCAGTCCTCGCGATCGAAGCGGACGCCGACGCGGGGTTTCGCCCCGAAGTTGCGAGCGAAGTAGGTGAGCGCTTCGACCTCCTCCCCGGAGAGGTAGATGGGGTCGCCGGCGCTCGATTTGGCCTCGATCGCGTAGAAGGTGTCGCCGTCGCCGGCGAGGACGTCGGGGAGTTCGCGTTCCGTCGCGGAGCCGCTTGCGGGCGCACGCATCACCGCGAAGCCGGCCTCGTCGAGCGCGTTGACGAGTTCCCGCTCCCGGCGATCGCCCTTGGCCTGGGACATGGCTGACTCTCACCGGCGGCGGATAATAAAAGACCGGAACCGGTTACAGCGGGACGACGGCCGCGGCCGACGCGAGCAGCGACGGTGCCGTTTCGCCCGCCTCGATGTCGAACTCGATGGCGAGATACAGCAGGCCGAACTGGAAGGCGTTGAACGCCGCGTGGGCCGCAGTCGGGACGACGAGATTGTCGGTTTTCGCGTATAGGTAGCCGAAGACGACGGAGCCGCCGAAGATGATCGACAGGGAGACGAAGACTGCGACGGGCGAATCAGCGAGGACGATATACACCGGGAAGTGGACCAGCGCGAAAATGAGGCTCGCGACGCCGACCGCCTGGAGCCGCGTGAACGCGTCGTACAGCCGCTTCTGGACGATGTTCCGGAAGAGGAACTCCTCGGCCGGCGCGTTGAAAAAGAAGACGATGAGGATCATGATCAGGATCATCGTCTGGTCGCCGTCGACGAACTCGAGAACCTGACTGTCGGCCGCCGGCAACGAGAGCGCCTGAACGAGGATGCTCACTGCAAAATAAAACGCGATGCTCCCGACGATACCTCCGAGGACGTAGAGCCATCCCCGAGCCGTCGGTATTCGAAGGTCGACGTAGGACCAGCCGCGATCGGTCACGGCGAGATAGACCGCCCCCGCGAGGACGAAGCCGAGAAAGTTCAGGATCAAAAAGACGGTACGGCCTTCGATCGAGGCATTCGCGGGCGATTCGAGCAGCGCCGGGTCGACGAGCAGCGCCGGAAGAGTCGTAAACTGGGAGGCGATGATACCGAGGAGGGCCAATCCAGTCGCAACGAGCGTCGACCGGAGCGGTCCGTCCGTCCGTTGCTGTGGGGGAGTCTCCATGCGGGGTAGTATGAGAACCGACTCCTTGTGCGTTCCTCTCCCGGACGGCTATCGCGCCGGAAAACCGCGCCCGAAGGCCCCACCACTCGGCGGAGTCCGACCTGATGCGGTCCCAGCGGGACACTATACACATACCTTCTCAGGGGAAGATCGCTATACAGATACGGAACACGCGGATAGCTCTCGGGGGTGTGCTGTCGTCAATGAGCAGCGCCACCAGCGAACAGCAGTCCGAGCGGATCAGCGTCCGAGTCGTCGAAGCGATCGCCGAGGCCAGGAACACTGACGCCCTCGATTTGCATCCGCCGCTGTACGACGTGATCGATCCGAACGCGCTCGATCGGCTGTGGACGGGCGAGGAGACGCTATCCGTCCAGTTCGAGTATCGAGAGCACACAGTTACTGTCCGGGGAGACGGAACCGTCTCCGTGGACGGCCACAACTACGAATGACGACTGAGAGATAATGTCGGACGCGTCTACGTCCCGTGATCCCAGGAGTCCATGTACTCGCGCTGGGTGTCGGTCAGCGAATCGAACGCGACGCCCTCCGCGGCGAGTTTAATTTCGGCGATCTCTTTGTCTAACTCGTCTGGCACGTCGTGGACGCCCGCATCGTACGCCTCGGCGTTTTCGAGCATTTCGCGGACGCAGACGGCCTGAATGCCGAAGCTCTGGTCCATGACTTCGACGGGGTGACCCAGGGAGATTGGGGCGGCGAGATTGACGAGCCGGCCCTCAGCGACCACGTTCAGCCGACGGCCGTCGGCCATCTCGTAGGCTTCGACGCCATCGCGGGCCTCGTAGCGATCGACCGCGAGGTCGTCGAGCGCGTCGAGATCGATCTCGATGTCGAAGTGACCCGCGTTGGCGAGCAAGACGCCGTCGCTCATCTTCTCGAAGTGCTCCTCGACGACGATATCGCGGTTGCCGGTCGTCGTCAGGAACACGTCGCCAATTTCGGCGGCCTCGGCCATCGGCATCACGTCGTAGCCTTCCATGTGGGCCTCGAGCGCGCGGCGCGGTTCGACTTCGGTGACGATCACGTTCGCGTTCTGGCCCGACGCCTTTCGGGCGACGCCTTTTCCGCAGTAGCCGAAGCCGGCGACGACGACGTTTTTGCCGGCCCACGAGAGGTTCGTGGTCATGGCGATCGACGCGAGCGAGGACTCGCCGGTGCCGTGGACGTTGTCGAACAGCCGCTTCATCGGCGTGTCGTTGACCGCGAAGACAGGATACTCGAGGGCACCGTCGGCGTCCATCGCGCGCAGGCGGTGTACTCCGGTGGTCGTCTCCTCGCACCCCCCGACGATCCCGTCGATCAGTTCGGGGTAGTCCTCGTGGATCGCCGCGACGAGGTCCATCCCGTCGTCGACCGTGACGGTCGGCTCGTGGCCGATAACGGCCTCGATCGCGTCGTAGTACTCCTGATCGTCGACACCGCGTTTCGCGTAGCTCGTAATCGAGTCGTGAGCGTCGAGTGCGGCCGAGACGTCGTCGTGGGTCGACAGCGGGTTACAGCCGGTGACTGCGACCTCCGCACCACCCTCCGCGAGCGTCTCGACGAGGATCGCCGTCTTCGCCTCGACGTGCATCGCCATCCCGATCCGTTCGCCCTCGAAGGGCTGGTTCGCGACGAACTCCTCGCGAACCTCCTCGAGGATTGGCATGTGCTGGGTCGCCCAGTCCATCTTTCGTCGCCCCTCCTCCCGCGCGGCGTCGAGATCATCGAGTTGCTCGCTGATCGGCGCGTAGTTGCTCATAGCTGAAGTAACTGGGAGGGGAGGCAAAACGCTACCGAAGCGGTGCCAGCCGCCGGCCCGATCGATCGCGGTCCAGCCGCGGCTGCCTACTCGACGGCGATCGATCGAGACCGATCCGTCATTGGAAAACCAATTGGTTCGCCTGCGATACGCTGGTCGCACCCGGCCCAGTACTGGTCCGACGGCGGCGACGGGACACGGATTCGAATAGGGAGTGCCTCTGACCTGATACGGAGTAGTGTCCGTCGGTACCGCCGAACGGCGAACCGTCTTGGCCGATCGGCGGTAATCGATGACACTAATCCGTATGAGTGATGGTGGTGTGTTCCCGGCCGTCCGCTGTCGGTCGGCTACGCATCAGTCCCCGACGCGTCGGTCGGGAGCGACGCGATCGTCAGTCCGGTCCGGCGTGGGCCGGCGGACCGCCGTCGTCGCCGTCATCGTCCGCGTCATCGTCCGCGTTCGACGGCCCGCCAGCGTGTTCGGGCGGACCGCCGTCGTCGTCAGACTCGTTTCCGTCGTCGGAGGAGCCGGCGTGGGCCGGCGGTCCTCGATCGCCGTCGGTCGGCGGTCCGGCGTGGGTCGGCGGGCCAGCGTGAGCCGGCGCATTACCCGGGTTGTTCTCGACGACGAAACTCGCGACCGCGAGACCGAACGGTCCATCGGTCTCGTTCTTGTTCTCTTCGACGAACTGCGAGACGAGCTCCCCGAAGTTCGTTGCGGCCTCGGTTTCGTTGTCCGCAGTTTCGTTGCCGTCATCGGTTTCGTTGCCGGCGGTCTCGTTGCCGTCGTCGGTCTCGTTGCCGTCGTCGATATCGTCACCGTCCGTATCGTCGGTCTCGTTGCCGTCGTCGATATCGTCACCGTCCGTATCGTCAACACCGTCATCGGTTTCGTTACCGTCGTCGGTCTCCTCCTCGTCGATGTCTTCCTGCGCAATCGACGCGATCGGATCGTCGGCGGATGCATTCGCTGCGGCCATGCCCGGCACCGCGAACAGCGAGAGTGCCACGACGACCGCGAGTGTCGCTGCGGTGAGTCTGTTCATTGCACTCGGGACATTCAAGTTTTCGTGAATAAACCCACCCGGCAGTTCGGGGAGTTTCCGATCGATCGTAACGGATCGAGAGACAGTTATACCGTTTATTCTCTGCGCTGAACGTTCAGCGTTCGTTCATCCGCCTGCGATCGCGATCGGTCCCGTCGGTCAGGACTCGGCGCGGGTCACCAGCGCCTCGGCCTCCTCGGCGGCCCGCTCGCGAACCGCGGCTTCATCGAGGGTGCGCACCTCACGATCGCGCATGAGCACCTGCCCGTCACAGATCGTGTGTCGAACGTCGGCGGCCGCGGCCGCGTACGCGAGGTGACTCACGAGATCGTGGGCCGGAGTCAGGTGAGGCGTCTCGAGGTCGATCACGGCGAGGTCGGCGGGTGCACCCTCGACGAGGCGACCGGCATCGAGACCGATCGCGTCGGCGGTCCCGGCGGTAAGCATGTCGACGACGGCCTCGGCGGGCACCGCGCTCGCGTCCTCGGCGGCGAGTTTACCGAGCATGGCCGCATCGCGAGCCTCGTCGAGCATCGAGAGGTCGTTGTTCGAGGCCGCGCCGTCGGTGCCAAGACCGACGGAGACGCCGGCGTCGAGCATCCGCTGGACGGGAGCCATCCCGCTTGCGAGTTTCATGTTCGAGGCCGGACAGTGGATCACGCTCGTGCCGGCCTCCGCGAGCAACCCGATCTCGCTCTCGTCGACGTGGACGCCGTGGGCGAGGAAATCCTCGGGTTCGAGCATCCCCTTTTCGGCGGCGTACGCGAGGGGGCGAACGCCACGCTCGTCGACGATCGGTGCCACCTCGTCCCGCGTCTCGTTGGCGTGGTAGTGAATCGGGACGCCGATGTCGCGGGCTTCCGGAATGAACTCGTCTAAGTACTGCTCGTCGACGGTCGTCAGCGAGTGGGGCATAAACGCCGAGGAAATCCTGCCGTCGGCCATCCCGTCTACCTCCTCTGCGACCGCGAGGCCCTCGCGGGCGTCCTCGCGGGCTGCCTCCTCCTCTTTGGCGACGGAGATCACGCCGTGGCCGAGGCGGGCGCGCAGCCCTGCCTCGTCGACCACGTCCGCGATCGTCGGCACGAAAAAGTACATATCCGCGAAGGCGGTGGTCCCGGATTTGATCATCTCGAGGACGCCGAGTTCGGTCCCCGCCCGGACGGAGTCGGCCGTCAGTTCGGCCTCGACGGGCCAGATGTCCTCTTGCAGCCAGGCGTCGAGCGATTTGTCGTCCGCATAGCCCCGGAGCAAGCTCATCGCGACGTGACAGTGGCCGTTGACGAAGCCGGGCGTTACGAGCGAGTTCGACGCGTCGAGCGTCTCGTCGGCCTCGCTCGCCAGCTCGCCGTCGAGTTCCCGGATAACGCCCGCGTCCTTGTCGATCAACACGTCCGCTCGCGTCACCGTCGCGTCCGGAAGCAGGACCCGTCCGCCGGTGAGTGCCAGTGTGGCCATTGACGAAGCCTTCTCGCCGAAATTCCTTATAGTATCGATTAAGAGTCCCGAAGGCAGGTTGGTTCGAGCAAGCTACCGAGGATCGCCGCGACTCACACTGAAAGTCGTCGTTGACCCCGAGCCGCCGGTCGGCGGACTTATCCCTATTTTCCACGAATGACCGGCTATGAACGATCGCGAACGCGACGGAAGCGGTGCCCGGGAGCCGCCGGAGCCGGAGTCCGGATCCGAGACGCGAGCGGAGACACCGGAGTCCCGCGACGATCGGTCGACGGCCGAGGCGGCGGAGGCGGGCGAGGACGACTCGATCCCGATCGCGGCGCCGACGGCGACCGATCCGGAACCGGGCCGGGGAACGAACACCGACCGCGGACCGGATCGCGGCCCCGATCGCTGCCGGCGTCGACCTGTCGGAGCTGATCATCGAGTTGCTGCTCGAGGAGTTCGACGACGAGGAGCTCATGGGCGGGGTCGAACTCTCGGCGACGTTCTTTATCACCAACAACACGCCCCCGTTCCTGGCCGCGATCGTCGGCGCGGTAACGCTCGGACTCGTAACCGCAGTCGTCATGCTGTTCAACGGCCTCCTCATCGGAAATCTGGTGCTCGCACTCGCCCCCGAAACGGGGTATGGACTCGTACTCGCGTTGCTCGTCCCGCACGGGATCTTCGAACTTCCCGCGCTGTTTATCGCCGCAGGCGTCGGATTTCGACTGCTTCACCGTGCCGGTCAGCGAATCGCCGGCACGCGTGACGCGCTGTTTACGAAGCCCTATCTCGTCCGAACCGCCGCGATCGTGGGCTTTGGCTGGCTCCTGCTCGTGCTCGCCGCGTTCGTCGAGGCGTATCTGACGATTCCGATCGCGGAACAATTCTTCCCGGATCAGGCCGGATAAGAGACCGCGAGTCGAAACGGAGTTAGCGTCGGAATCGGTCGAACGGCCGCAACACTGCGAGCCGGTACTCTTCGTGGGGGTCGTAGTTCGCGAACGCCAGACTGTTCGTCATCACGCTGACGCTCGAGGTCGCCATCGCCAGCCCCGCCAGGGCGGGATTCAACAGCCCGAGTGAGGCGATCGGGAGCAGCGTCGCGTTGTACGCGAACGCCCAGAAGAGATTCTGGCGTACCTTCGCGATGGTCGCCTCCGAGATTCGGATCGCTTTCAACACGTCCGCCGGATCGTTGCGCATCAGGGTCACGTCGGCGGACTCGATCGCGACGTCGGTCCCCGAGCCGATCGCCACGCCAACCTGTGCGGTCGTGAGCGCGGGCGCGTCGTTGACGCCGTCGCCAACCATCATGACGCGTGCGCCGCCTTCCTGTAGCGCCTCCACGTGGTCGGCCTTGTCCTCCGGCAGCACCTCCGCCCGGACGTTTTCGGGGTCGATTCCGACCCGTTTTGCGACCGCTCGCGCGGTGCGCTCGTTGTCGCCGGTGAGCATCACGACCTCGGTGCCGCGATCGCGCAGGGCCGCGACGGTTTCTTTGGCGCTCTCGCGGACTTCATCGGCAACGGCAATCACACCGACCAGCGCACCATCAACAGCGATCGGCATCGCCGTCTTTCCGTCGCGTTCGAGTCGCGTCAGGACCTCCTCGGCGGGTGCAGTGTCGATTTCCGCGTCCTCGAGCAGTTTTCGGCGGCCGATCAGGACGCTACCACGATCGGTTTCGGCGCGGATGCCGTGGCCAGGGACGTTCTCGAACTCGCCTACTCCGCCGACCTCGATGCCACGCTCTTCGGCTCCGTCGACGATCGCCCGCGCGATCGGGTGTTCGGAGCCGGATTCGGCGGCCGCGGCCGCACCGAGGACGAACGATTCGAGTGATTCCGCGCGGCCGGCGAGCACGCCGCCGTCCGGAGCGGCGTTGGAGTCCCCGCCGTCGGCAACCGCCCGATCGCCAACCAGTTCGACGTCCGTCAACACCATCTCGCCGTGGGTCAGCGTCCCCGTCTTGTCGAAGACGATCGTATCGATGCCCCGAACCTGTTCGAGCACGTCGCCGCCTTTGAACAGCACGCCGTTGGTCGCCGCGAGCGTCGAGCCGACCATCGTCGCGGCCGGCGTCGCCAGCCCGAGCGCGCAGGGGCAGGCGATCAGCAGCGAGGAGGCGAGGACGATCACCGAGAACTCGAAGACTGGAACGCCAGCGCCGCCGACGGCGGCGACTTCAGGGCCGCCCTGAACCGGACCCCACAGCGGGAGCCAGTCGACGAACGCAGCCAACTGTTCGGGGAACGCAAGCCAGAGCAGCGCCCAGACCGTCGCATTGACGATGACCGCGGGGACGAAGTAGGCGCTGACTCGATCGACCAGCCGCTGGATCTCGGGCTGGCGCGACTGGGCTTCCTTGACTCGCTCGACGATCTGCTGGATCGCCGTCTCGGAGCCGACCTGGGTCGCCTCGACGAGGAGCACGCCGTTCTCGTTGATCGTCGAGCCGACGACCTCGTCGCCCTCGTCTTTTTCGACCGGCACGGACTCGCCGGTGAGCATCGATTCGTCGACCGCGCTCTGACCGTCGACGACGACGCCGTCCGTCGGAATTCGCTCACCCGGCCGGACTTTCATCACGTCGCCCGGTTCGACCTCTTTGAGGGGGACCCGTCGCTCCTCGCCGTCGTCGATCACGGTCGCTTCGTCGGCCTCCATCTGGAGCAGTTCGCGCAGGGCGCTGCCCGCGCGGGCCTTCGATCGTACCTCGAGCCAGTTGCCGAGCGTGATGAACCAGAGGATAAAGGCGACGGCCTCGAAGTAGAGCCCAGCCCCAGAGATAAGCCCGAACAGCAGGGCCGTACTGTAGACGTAGCCCGCCGAAGAGCCCATCGCGACCAGCGTATCCATATTGGCCCGCCGGTTGTGCGAGAACGCGCGGTAGGCGCCGACGAGGAACTCCTTGCCGAGCGTGGCCATGAGGATCGTCGCGAGGACGAACTCTGTCAACCCGAGGACGGCGACCGTCTCGAATCCGAGATCGATCGTCCCCAGATCGGGCAGGGTCACTAACCCGAACATCGCGAGCATGACCGGCACGAACGGCAGCGTCAGGAGGCCGCCCCCGATCACCAGCCGGCGCTGTCGACGCAGCTCTTTTTCGACGGCGCGTTCGCGCTGGCTCGCACCCTGCGCCTCCTCGACCTCGTCCCGGACGGGTTCGTAGCCGGCCTCTTCGATCGCGCGGACGATCTCCTCGATCGAGGTGTCGGCCGGGTTGTACTCGACGCGGGCCTCGTCCGAAGCGACGTTCACGTCCGCCCGGATCACGCCGGGGAGCGCCCTGACGGCCTCGCCCACCGTCTCCGAACAGGTCGAACACGACATGCCCATCACGGTCAGCGTCTCCGTCTCCGCGGCGGCCTCGTAGCCGGCCGACTCGATCGCCGCGTAAATCTCGGCCAGCGAGAGCGCTTCGGGGTCGTACGCGACGGTACCCTCGTCCGTCGCGTAGTTCGCACTCACGGACTCGACGCCGTCGAGTTCCGAGACGGCGTCCTCGACGGTCCCCGAACACGTCGAACACGACATCCCCGTAATCTCGAGGTGCGCCCGTCTGATCGTCATGTCTGAACAGAGGGGCTACACCTTCAAGCGGATTGTGACTTCGCGACCGGGAATATCTGCGTTCTATACTTTCGAAACTAAAGCCCAGCGGCGATCGAACGTTCGAAGTCCGTCGTCGATACCGGGCTCGCGATCCCGATCCAGTGTACGGTCTGGTCGAGTTCCGGACACCGTTCACCAGCACAGCTTAGAACGATGCCTGAGAATGACTGTCCGGAACAACACGATGAATCTCGACGAATTCGCGGAGACGAACGCGCCAGAGGAGGGAACGGAGCGGTTCGAACTGGAAAACGACAAGCTCCTCGATATCGATCTGGACGGGACGGCGATGATGAAGGCTGGATCGATGATCGCCTACACCGGGAGCGTTTCGTTCACCGGCAAGAGTTCCGCCGAAGGCGGAATCTCTGGGTTCCTGAAAGAGAAGATGACGAGCGAAGGAATGCCGGTGATGGAGGCTGAAGGGACGGGACACGTCTACGTCGCGGATCAGGGAAAGAAAATCCAGCTGCTCCACCTCGACGGGGGCGAGAAGATCTCGGTCAACGGAAACGATATTCTTGCCTTCGAATCGACGGTCGACTACAGTATCGGTGCGGTCAGCAGCATTTCGGCCGCCTCGACCAGCGGCCTCACGAACGTCTTCCTCGAAGGCCCCGGAAGCATCGCGATCACGACTCACGGCGACCCGCTCGTCCTGACGCCGCCCGTCAAGACCGACCCCGACGCGACCGTCGCCTGGAGTGGCTCGCTCTCGCCAAGCGCCAGCCGAGACATGAACCTCGGAAACATGATCGGACAGTCCTCCGACGAGCGCTACCAGCTCGACTTTTCGGGGACCGAAGGCTTCGTCATCGTCCAACCGTACGAGGAGTCCCAGTCCCATGAGTGAGGGCGAATTTCGAGGGTGACGGCGAGAACGACCGCGAGTCTCGAGAGTGGCGGCGAGAACGACCGCGATCGCGTCGGAGCGAATTCGGCGCGTGCCGGCCACGATCAGCGAGAGCGGAAGCCCCCCGACGACGAATCGACCCTGTCGGAGACTGAAGACCCGATGGGACGGAAATTGGGATGGAAAGACAAATCCCGCCCGGCCGCGAACGGCCGGTAATGCGAATCGCCGTTCCCAACAAGGGCCGCCTGCACGAGCCGACGATCGACCTCCTCGAACGGGCGGGACTCCACCTCGAGAACGGTGCCGATCGGAAACTGTACGCCGACACCGTCGATCCCGACGTCTCGGTGCTGTTCGCCCGCGCGGCGGACATCCCTGAGTACGTCGACGACGGGGCCGCCGACATGGGCATCACCGGCTACGATCAGGTTCGGGAGGCCCGCGTCGACACCGTCTCCGAACTGCTGGACCTCGAGTTCGGTCGCTGTCGTCTCGTCCTCGCGGCACCGGAAGACGGCGACATCGACAGCGTCGAGGATCTAGCGGGCAAAACCGTCGCCACCGAGTTCCCGAACATCACGCGCGATTTCTTCGACGACGCCGGCGTCGACCCCGATATCGTCGAGGTGTCGGGTGCGACCGAGCTGACCCCCCACGTCGAGATGGCCGACGCGATCGTCGACATCACCAGCACTGGAACGACGCTGAAAATGAACCGGCTGGCGATCGTCGACGAGGTGCTCGCGAGTTCGGTTCGCCTGTTCGCCCGCGAAGACGTCCGTGACGAGCCGAAAGTCGAGGAGGTCCGGACCGCACTTTCGTCGGTCAAACAGGCCGAGGGCAAGCGCTACCTGATGATGAACGTCCCCGAGGAACAACTCGACGACGTCAGGGAGGTCATCCCGGGCCTTGGCGGTCCGACGATCATGGATATCGCAAACGGCGGCGGGGAGAAAGTCGCCGTCCACGCCGTCGTCGACGAACGTAGCGTCTTCGAGACGATCACCGACGTCAAGCAAGCCGGGGCGAGTGATATTCTCGTGACCGAGATCGAACGGCTGGTCGAGTAGCCGGATTCGGCCGCCACGGCCGCCGAACAATCGGAGAACAGTGTGGTCGAGCCGTGACTATTGTAGTAAACGACCACGGGTCGGGTGACCCGTGGAACTCTCGCTGTTTTCTTTAGAAGGGGGCGTCAGTCGGATCGCTCACGCTCGAACAGTGACTCGAACTCGAGGAGGTTCGCACCCTGCTCGACGATGCCCCGATCTCGATCGTAGGTGACGATCCCGTGTGATTCGAGCAACGGCAAGTGGGTCCGACAGAGCGAGACGTGAACGCGCTGGCGAAGGTCGTGCAGGGTCGTCACGAGGGTCGCGTCGTTTTCGACGTCGGCAACCGTTCCCACCAGTGTCCGTACGGCGACCGGTCCATCGGCGTCGAGAACGCACTTGACGGCCTCGCGTCGCCGGTCGCTATCGAGGACACGTTCGATCTCCTCGCGCGAGATCGATCGGAGGCGAACCGAATCGGTTTCGGCGGGAGTCGGCCGCGTCGATCGGGACTGCGTTCCACGGGAGTGGATCGTCATGGGTCGGTGAGACTCACCGTCGGCAACCTGAATAAACGGAGTCGCTCGTTTCGTCTCTCAGCCTCAGTTTCGGTCAGTATCAACGGATTATCACCGAGTGAACGATCGAGAATCGGCCAAAACTGAAGGAAACACGGGATTACGTGGGACGATCGAGACGAACCGACGGGTGGGGAAGGGGTGGACAGGAAGCGTATCGCGATCCGACATAAGTGCGACGAAGGCGGCTGCTAGGCGCGAGAGTGCGATAGGAAAACAGGGATCGATGGCCGTGGTGAATCGCCAGACGGCAGTGAATTTGAACAATCAACGACACGTTTGATGTTATGGCCGACACGCGCCAAGACGATTGTCACGGAATTCATCCAGCTTCGCACATCCACGGCGCTACCAAATGGTTGCTTGGTTACCGAGACGGTAATTTCAAACTGCGTTGGTTAGCCGAAGGAGGCCGCGCCGAGTTATAACAACAATAAATTCTGTACTGGATTTAATTATTTTTAATTATCAAATATGGGAAAACATATAAAATACCATACTTTTGAATTATATATGAATCGACGCACTGCCCTCGTACTTACTGGAACTGGGTTTTCATCACTGTTGTCTGGATGTGTGGGTATGAAAACAAACAACGATCTCACTCCACGAGAGTTGCCTGATAGGCCCGTTGAGTCGACAGAATCAGCTATCGCCGCGTATGCAGCACAGTATAGAGAGGTGATTGGCTATAATCAACGCCTCGATGAAAAAAGAGAAAGGGATGGATCTTATGAAGAATTGTCTTATACTTGCTCTGGAGCGTTTGAAGCGAAGACATCTGCAGGAGATGTTGTTATGGTAAGTTGTTATGTGTCTGAAACGGTCGATAACGGACTATTTAGGGGCGGCTATTCAAGTCATGGTCCTGTAGGTCCATACACCTTATTGGTATCTAACAGAGACATAACTCAAGCAGTGGTCAATCATGGATCGCAAGAGTTCGATGAATGGATGGAACCCTCGTTTTTGATACGTGGGCTCACAATTATCAACTTCTCCCCAAGTGATTGCCGCGTCGAAATTTCGATTTCGAGTGATAAATCAGGTGTGAATAGTTCGGAATCAGTCGTTTTTTCCGAAGAATACGAATTGAAATCGGAGACCGGCAAGACAGAGCTGGGGGTTATTGATGGCGGTAATGACTATACCATAAACGTATCTGGTCCGTCAGATCAAGCTATAACATACGATTGGCAAACAAGCGATGAGCCTCGAGAACCAGTAATAATTGAAGATGATTCCACTCTAGATATTTCTCTTGGTATTTATGTACTCCCTGATCAGACTATCGAGGTTTTCGAGATACCTGAAGAGCGCTCAGTCCGTTGCGCGCTCTTCAGGTAGGGATTCTTGTACCGATTTGTCGCCGATCGTCGTTGAGAACGAAAACGAATTCGAAACCCTCGTTCAGGAAACGTTCGAGAAAATAACGCAATGAAGTAGCTTCACAAAGAAGTGGTGTGAGAAGGTCCTTGGCTTTCAAACGTTATCGTAATCAGTAGCGGCGGGCGAGTTGCCAGCCGATCTGCGTGTCATGATTCCCAGTGAAGCGAGAATTTTGGACATAGAGCATCCGCGATTTCCCGCTTCAACTCCCTGGTTCTGACGGATCAAGTCGGCGCTGTCTAGCGACTTTCCAGATTCGGGTCGATCAACATCTATCCCGCACGGCGTCCGACGTGGCCCACGTATCGAGGTTCCTGGAGTCACCGTTGCGGGAGTGAAACGGTTCTAACGAGAGGGTATATGCCACCGTCGGCATGACGGTGGCCCACTGGCGGCAAAAACGGCGAGAACTACTCGAGCAGACCGAGATCCTCGAGACGCGAAACGATCTTGTCGACGGCGTGTTCGGCGTCTTTGGGTTTCTTCCCGCCGGTAATGACGAGTTTCCCGGAGCCAAAGAGCAGGGCGACGACTTCGGGTTCGTCGAGGCGATAGACGAGGCCGGGGAACTGCTCCGGTTCGTACTCGATGTTCTCGAGACCGATCGCGATCGCGTTCAGGTTGAGGTTGCGACCGAGGTCGGCGCTGGTGACGATGTTTTGGACGACGATCTCCGGATCCTCGTTGACCTGGATCTGGAGTTCACGGAGCTTATCGAAGACGATCCGCAGGCTCTCGTGTACGTCGTCGGTGCTCTTGGCACCGGTACAGACGATTTTTCCGGAGCGGAAAATCAGCGCTGCGGATTTCGGATTCTGTGTTCGATAGACGAGTCCCGGGAACTGCTCGGGATCGTAGTCCGCCCCCTCGAGGTCCATCGCGACGCTCTGGAGATCGAGTTCCTGTCCGATACCGGTCGACGCCACCACGTTTTCGATGTTTATGGTGTCCTTCGGGTCCGTCATAAGTCGCTTAAAAAGACGTATTTAAGGTTTATAAAGTTTAGTACCGCCACCTGATATATCCGGTTTATAGCTCTCGGTCGAGCGATCGATCGCTGTCGGAACGACGGCGCGAAACGCGTCTGAGGGCGGAAAGTTGCGGTCGAGAACCGTTGCGTGTGGGAACGAACGCGAATCGGACCGAAGCAAATCGGACGAAACCGTTCCGACCGGAAACGGGTCGGACGACCCCGGCCAGGTACGAGTCGAGAAAACGGTAGGCTCATACCCAACCCACGGGGACGAATGGACGTGTACTTCCTCGAACTCGGCGGCGAGGACGACGCCTTCGCAGCCTGCGAGGCTGGAAGCGCCGCGGCCGGCGTCCGCCGGATCGCGCCAGGACTCGCCCTCGCAAACGCGATCGATCCCGCCCAGATCCGGGGACTCGCCTACACCCACCGCGCGAGCGAGCTGCTCGGGCGAACGGACGCCGCACTCGACAGCGCCAGGGTACTCCTCGAGACGGCCCCGCTCGATCGCGGGGGAACGATCGCCGTGCGAGCGACCGACGTTCACGGCTCGACGGGCGAAAGCACCGAACGCGCGGAACGCGAACTCGGACAGGTGCTCGTCGATCGCGGGTTCGAGGTCGACCTCGAGAACCCGGATCACGTCCTTCGAGTGGCGTTTTCCGAGGGGCAACTGCCGGCTTCCAAAACTGACGGGTGCACCGAAATGGGGTCGCTGCTGACCCCCGCCGACGGCGAGGAGTCCTCGGACGATCGCGTCTCGGTCTGTACGCTGGGCTGGCTCGAGACCGAGAGCATCCGGGACTTCGGGACGCGAGCGCCGACCGACAAACCGTTCTTTCAGCCCGGCAGCATGGACCCGCTGCTCGCACGCGCGATCGCGAACGTCGCGGGTGCCCGCCCCGGCGTGACGATTCTGGACCCGATGTGCGGCACCGGCGGCGTGCTCGTCGAGGCCGGCTTCGTCGGCGCGGACGTGATCGGCACCGACGCGCAAACGAAGATGGCCCGCGGCGCGCGGAGAAATCTGTCTCACTATCTCGATCGTGGCGAATCTTCCCCGACCGGGGTCGATCGCGGATCGTGGCACGTCGCCCGCGGGGACGCGACGCGGCTTCCCTTTGCCGAGAACACGATCGATGGCGTCGTCTTCGACGCACCCTACGGTCGCCAGTCGAAGATCGAGAGCCACCGACTCGACGACCTCGTCGCCGGTGGGCTTTCCGAAGCGCGGCGAGTCGCGTCGCGAGCCGTCGTCGTGGCCGATCGCTCCTGGGCCAGCGCCGCCCGCGAGGCCGGCTGGGAGATCGAGGCGGCGTTCGAGCGCCGGGTGCATCGATCGCTGACGCGGTACGTGCTGGTTCTCGAGTAAGTGGTCGGAAAACTGAACGTCGGTCCCGGTCAGAATCCGTTTTCGAGTGCGCGCGATCGAAGCTGTTCGCCCGTTTCCGTCTCGACGGTCAGTTCGGGAACCGGGACCGGTTTTCCGTCTTCGTCGATCGCGACGAACGTGAACGACGACTCGGTTGTCTTTTCGGTCTCGCCGGTCCGGGGCTCTTCGCGCCAGGCCCGGAGCGCCACGTGGGCGCTGGTTCGACCCGCGTCGTAGACGTATCCTTCGACGAGTGCGGTATCCCCGATCCCGATCGGGCGCTCGAAATCCAGTTCGTTCACGCGCGCGGTGACGCAGGTTTCGCCCGCAAACCGCATCGCTGACATCGCGCCCACCTCGTCGAGCCACTTCATCAGGTTCCCCCCGTGAAGCGTCTCGTTGTTGTTCGCGTGGTTGGGCTGAACGCGGAATCGATTCCGGATGTGCGTGTCGAGTACGGTCGGCATACCCCTACTGTGATGCTACACCGAATAGTACCCACCGTCTCCGCCTCACTCGCGGCGGGCCGCAATCCGCCAGCCGGCGACGCCGACGCCGGCGAGCGTCGCGATCGGCCCGAGAATCCAGACGCTGCCGTCGGTGGGACGTCCCGCGACGTGGAGGGCACCGATCGCGAGCACGCCGACCACCAGTGCGGCGATCGCGCCGAGCCAGAGCGGATCGATTACGACGGGGCCGAACCGCCGGAGCAGACCCTCGCCGGCGAGGAGTGCGATCGCGAGCGAGCCGATCGCGAACGGGAGAGAGTCGATGCCGGCGACAACGGGGAGGCCGCCGAACGCGAGCGCGAGCAGCGGCTGCATCGCGAGCGCCGTCCAGAACCGATCGCTCCAGCCGTGGGCCACGTCTTCCGAGACGGAAGCAGCCGTTGCCACGTCGGTCACCCAGCGTCCCGGCCCAGTTCGGCAAGCAGGTGGGAGACGTGGATGCGATCGCTCGTCCCCTCGTGCATCTCGAACTCGATATCCGCGGCGAGGCGGTGGATTCGCGCGAGCCGATCGCCCTGGTAACGCTTGCGGGCGATCCGAAGGATCACGTCGAGCACTTCCTGGCCCGCGAGTCCCTCGTCGACGAGCAGGTCGTCGAGGGTGCCACGCGCCGAGGTGAACTCGCCCGCTTCGGCGTCGTCGACCATTTCCTCGACCTCGTCCTCGAGACCGACGTCGCCGATCGTCTCGTAGGCGGCGCTCATCGTGAGTTCGCCCGCGTTCTCGACGGTGGTCTGGGCGGCCAGGATCGCCTGCCGGAGGTTCCCGTTCGCGTAGCCCGCGACGAACTCGAGACCGTCGTCGTCGTAGTCGACGCCCTCCGCCTCGACGATTCGCTCGAGGACGACGACGGTCTCCTCGCTCGTGGGTGCACGGAGGGACACGGGGAAACACCGCGATCGAATCGGCGGGATGAGCTTCGTGGGCTGGCGGGTGGCGACGAGAAACTGGGTCGTTTTGTGGTGTTGTTCCATGATGCGACGCAGGGCCTGCTGGAAGTCCTCGCGGACGTCCTCGGCGTTGTCCAGCAGGACCGTCTTGTACTGGCCCGAGACGGGCGCGTAGCTCGCGGATTCCTTGAGAACGTGGTTGATCATATCCCGCTTGGACATCGAGGAGCGGCCGACGAGAAACGACTCGAAACGCGGGTCGTTCTTGATCTCCGTTTTCGTCCGGCCGAAGAAGTCCGCGACGTTAATCTCGATCAGGTCGTTGTCGGGGTCCTCATGAGCCTCGCGGGCCAGTGCGCGCGCCGCCGCCGTCTTGCCGCTTCCTGGCGGCCCCTGCAGGACGAGATTGATCGGTTCCTCGACGGCTCGCTCGAGGTACGTTCGAGCGTCGTCCTGGGGCAACTCGGCCAGTTCCGGGGCGTACGTATCGGTCCACAGCGGCGCGTCCATCGCCAGCCGGTAGGGACGGGAGCGGTAAGAATCGGTCGGTTAGGTGCCTTCGTCGTCGCCGCTGTTGCCGTCACCATCGCTCCCGCCGTCGCCGCTGTCGCCACCGTCGTCCCCCTCGGATTCGTCAGCTTCGGCGGCTTCAGCCGCCTCCGCGATCGTGAACGTGGTCTCGACGGGATCGCCGTCGTGTTCGATCGCGCTCGCGGTATCGACGTCCGCCGGGTCGCCGGCGTAGAGGACCGCCGTCAGTTCGTCGTCCTCGTCGACACTTGCGTTCTCGTCGAACGAGACGGTCACGTTCGTGTGTTCGCCGGCTGAAAGTTCGTCGCTGGTTCCGACGACATCGCCGTCGTCCTCGACGGCGACGAATCCCGTCTCGGGAATCGCGGCGTCGACGGTCACACCTCCGTCGTCGGCGTCGACGACGGTCACGCTCGGATCGGTGTGGAACTCGAGGAAAATCTCGGTGAGCGCCCCGTCGCCGTCGGTGTAGACGCCGATGGTTCGCTCTCCCGGCTCCATCCCGCTGGTATCGATCTGGAACGTGATCTCCTGGCTCTCTTCGGCGTTCAGATCGAGGAGCTGTTGTTCGACGACCCGCCCGTCGCTCCTGAACTCGACGGGTTGCTGGGTGTCGAGTTCGGTCGGGTTGCGGATCTCCGCGGTGACCTCGATCGTCTCGTTCGTCGTCGCGTTGGCCGGCGCGTCGATCGACTCGACGAGGAACGAGCCGCCGAGCGGGTCCTCGCCGTCGTCGGTCGTGACCGTTGCGCTGTCGCTGACGGGGAATCCGTTTTCGAGGTACGGCTGATCTTCTTTGCCGTCGGACTCGGCGTAGGTGTAGGCTTCGTCGTTCGTCGTGTCCCTGTGGACCGTCGCGGTCAACTGTCCAACGAGTTCGGGACCGCCCTCTTCTTGCTCGATCGTGACGTTTTCGTGACTGCCGGAGCCGAGGTAGTCGGAGACTGCGAGGGGCTCGTCGCCGCCGTCGGTCAGGACGACGAATCCACCCTCCGAAAGCGAGACTGACGCAATCTCTACGCTCGTGCCGTTTCCTTGCTGGTCCTCGACGGTGATCTCGGCCTCCGGATCTTCCTCGACGCCGAACAGTGCCGGTGCCTGGCCGACCACCACGCCCGCCGCGAGGACGATCGCGATCGCGATCAGGATTGCGACGACGCGCTTGATCGTGCCGAACTGCAGTCTCGAACTCATTGTGAAAGGACGCGTATTCAGTGGAATAGCATTGGACAGCCACCATGATAAAGGACGCTTTCCGTTCGCGCGGGTGAGAACGATCGTCGTCTCGTTCCCGCGGCGGGGGCGACGCCTCGATCCGAAGGCGGTTTAGCCGCGGCGCGTCCACCACCGAACGATGCCACTGCGCGTGACGTTTCTGGGGACCAGCGGGGCGGTTCCGACGACCGAGCGGAACCCGAGTTCGATCTTCGTCGCCCGCGAGGGAGATCAGCTGTTGTTCGACGCCGGTGAGGGGACACAGCGCCAGCTCATGCGCTTTGGAACCGGGTTCTCGATCTCCCACATTTTCCTCACGCACTGTCACGGCGATCACGTCCTCGGGATTCCCGGCCTGCTCCAGACGATGGCGTTCAACGATCGCGAGGACCCACTCGCGATCTACACCCCCCACGGCACGCGCCGCGAGATCAAATCGCTGGTGAACGCGCTGGGCAACCGCCCCTCGTTTCCGGTCCACATCACCGAAGTCGGAGACGGCGACGTGGCCTACCGCGCCGATGAGTACGAGGTCCGGGCGTTCGCCACCGACCACGACACCCGATCGGTCGGCTACGCCCTCGTCGAGGACGATCGCAAGGGCCGGTTCGATCGCGAACGGGCTGAAGAACTCGGCGTCCCGGTGGGCCCCGAGTTCTCGAAACTCCACGAAGGCGAGCCCGTCGAACTCGACGACGGCACAGTCGTCCATCCCGAGCAGGTCGTCGGCGAGCCCCGTCCCGGCCGGTCGATCGTGTACACCGGCGACACTCGACCGACCGCGGCGACGATCGAGGTCGCGGACGACCCCGACCTGCTGATCCACGACGCGACGTTTGCAGCGGACCGAGCCGATCGGGCGGCGAAAACCGCCCACTCGACGGCACGGCAGGCCGCCGAAATCGCCTCTCGGGCGGATGCGAAGCGACTCGCGCTGGTCCACATTTCATCGCGCTACGCCGGACACACCGCGGACCACGAACGGGAGGCGCGGGCAGTCTTCGACGGTGAGGTGGTCGTCCCCGACGACGGCGACGAACTCGAGATTCCGTATCCGGACGGCGAGAAGTAACGGGCCGCGATCGCCGGAACGGAACAACGATGGGCCCTTTCAGGTGGCTACTCGTGGCCGTAGACCGGCACTGGCTCGTAGGGCGCTTCCAGATACTCCACGTCCGAGGCCGACAGCGAAACGTCGAGTGCTTCGACGGCTTCCTCCAGGTGTTCGATGCTCGAGGTGCCGACGATCGGGGCGGTCACGTTTTCGTTCTGGAAGTGCCAGGCCAGCGCGATCTGGGCCATCGTGACGCCGTGCTCTGCGGCGAGTTCGGCGACGCGCTCGTTGATCTCCTCGCTCGCGGGGAACTCGTGGTAGGGGACGCCAGCATTTTCGATCTCGTGGTCGGCCCGCGTCGTGGTCTGGAACTCCTCGTGGGGTCGCGCGAGGTAGCCCGCACCGAGCGGACTCCACGGAATCGTCCCGACATCGTACTGGTTGCAGACGGGGTACATCTCCCGTTCCTCCTCGCGGTAGGCGAGGTGGTAGAGGTTCTGCATCGTCTCGAAGGGCGCGAGTCCCTCGCGCTCGCTCACCCGCCGAGCCTCCAGAAACTGGTGGGCCCACATCGAGGAGGCCCCGAGGTGGCGGACCCGTCCGCGACGGACGGCGTCGTCGAGCGCCCGCATCGTCGTCTCGATCGGCGTATCGGGGTCCCAGCGGTGGATCTGGTAGAGGTCGAGGGTGTCCATCCCGAGTCGATCGAGCGATGCCTCGAGTTCCTGTTCGATCGTCTTTCGAGAAAGCCCGCTCGCGTTCCGGTGGTCGGTCGCGCCGGGAAAGCGAACTTTGGAGGCGACGACCAGTTCGTCGCGATCGTAGTCCGCGAGCACGTCGCCCATAATTTCCTCGCTCTCGCCCGCAGAGTAGACGTTCGCGGTGTCGAAGAAGGTGATCCCGAGATCGATCGCCCGCTCGATCAACTCGCGGCTCTCGTCATCGTCTAACATCCACTCGCGGTCGCTGCCGAAACTCATACAGCCCAGACAGATCTTGCTGACTTCCATTCCCGTCGAGCCGAGAGTCGTATACTCCATGGGCCTACGTGGTGTCGGGTCCCTCATAATACCCACCAGGTGAGGCGGAGACTGGACCCGAAACCCGCGCCGGATTTATGCGTGACTCGTCCCTAGTGACCCCCGTGAGTACGCGAACGAGTGCGCTCGATGCGGTCGTCTTCGGTGTCGACATTCAGAGCGGTGACGTGCGCGGCGACGCCCCGTCGTACGCGCTGGTGGTCTACGACGGCGAGGACGTGAGCCGAGACGTCGTCACCCACCGAAAGCTCAGACGGCTGATCGACGACGAGGAGCCGGCGATCGTCGCGACGGACAACATGTACGAGCTGGCGGCCGACAAAGACCAGCTGATCCACTTCCTCGGCTCGCTCCCCTCCGGAACGAAACTCGTCCAGGTGACGGGTGCCGAACAGCCCGAGCCGCTCTCTCGCGTCGCGAAACGCCACGGGATTCCCTACGGGAAAGAGCCGATGCAGGAGGCCGAGGCCGCCGCCCGACTGGCCGCCCACAACGTTGGCCACGAGGTCTCCGCGTTTACCGACACGACCGAGGTCAAAGTCGCCAGGGGCCGCTCGACCGGAAAAGGAGGGTGGAGCGAGGACCGCTACACCCGGCGCATCCACGGGTCGGTCCGGAAGCGCGCCCGAGAGGTCGAATCCGAACTCGAAGAGGCGAACCTCGACTACGAGAAAGCCGTTCGCGAGTCCTACGGCGGCTACGCAAACGCCATCTTTACCGTCGAAGCGAAACCGAGCGAGATCCCCGTTTCGCGAAACCGGGTGGGCGATGTCCGCGTCGAAATCGAGCGCGAGCGACGAGACGGGATCGAATTTCGCCCGCTCGCGAAGCGCCGCGACCACGTCATCGTCGGGATCGATCCGGGGACGACGACCGCCGTCGCGATCGTCTCCCTCGAAGGCGAGGTGTTAGACGTCTGGAGTTCGCGCACGAGCGACACGGCGGACGTGATCGAGTGGATCGTCGAGCGCGGTCGGCCGATCATCGTCGCCGCGGACGTGACGCCGATCCCCGAGACGGTCGAGAAGTTCCGCCGAAGTTTCAACGCTGCGGGCTGGACGCCCACGAGCGACCTCCCCGTGGACGAGAAACAACACCGCACGCGCGAGTACCCCTACGACGACGATCACCAGCGAGACGCCCTCGCCGCCGCGCTGTACGCCGTCGACGACCACGAAGACCAGTTCGAGCGAATCGCACGCAAACTCCCGCCCGGACTCGATCGCGGGGAGGTCACCGCCCGGGTCGTCGCCGACGAAGAAAGCGTCGAGGCCGTCCTCAGGGATCTCGAGGACGACGACGGCGAAGCGGAGGACGACTCCGAGCACGAACCCCGCGAACTGACCGAGGAAGAACGGCGGATCAAGGACCTGAAGCGACAGGTCGATCGGCTCCAGTCACACGTCGAGACACTCGAGAGCCGGGTCGAGGAGCGCGACGAGCGAATCGACGAACTCGAGTCGAAACTCACGCTCGCCCGCCGCGAGGAGCGAACGCAGGTCCGAAAGGAACGCGAGGTCTCGCGACTCGAGCGGAAAGCCGATCGCCTGGAGCGAGAACGCGACGAGGCCCGCGAGACCGTCGAGGACCTCGAGGCGAAAGTCGAGCGGATGAAAGCCCTCTGGAAGCTCGATCACTCGAACTTCAGCGACGTCTCGGCCGAGAAGGAGGGACTCGTCCCCGTCAAAGTCGTCCGGAAGTTCACCAAGGGTGCGATCCGCGAGGCCGACGAGCAGTACGGGATCGCCCCCGGCGACGTCGTCTACATCCCCGACGCCAGCGGCGCGGGCAAGTCGACCGCCGAACTGCTCGCGGAGTTCGAGCCCCGCGTCGTCCTGAAAGACGGCGGCCTCTCGGAAATCGCAGACGAGATCCTCTTCGAAAACCGGATTCCCGTCGGTCCCGCCGACGACGTGGCCATGCAGGAGGTCGACGAACTTGCCGTCGCCCGCGAGGACGACGTTGAGGATGCCATCGACGACTGGCACGAACGCGCCGCGGCCCGCAAACGCGATCGGAACGCACAGATGGTCGATCGGCTCATCAGCGAACACCGAGCGGGCGACAACGAAGCCTGATCGGTCGAGACATCTCCCGGAGCACGAGTCGGGCCGGCATTTATGTGGTCACGTTCTTCGCGTTCCGTTCTTGAACGACTGATCTCGGTTCTCGGCCTTCTACTCACTCCGTCGACTCGTCTACAGCGTCCCCGTCCTCGTTCGATCGTCGTTTCCAGAGGTAGCCGATCGTCGCCGCCAGCGACGCGCCGCCCACGGCGGTCGGGACCCAGTCGTCGTGATCGGCGGAGTCTGCCAACTCGAGGGTGGAGTCGGCCTCATCGTCGGAACCGTTTCCGTCGTCGACGGAGAGATCGGCCGTCTCGAGCGCGCCGCTGACCCCGTTTGCGGTTGCGACAACCGATATCAGGACCTCGCCGCTTTCTTCGGCCGCGACGTCGAACTCGACGGTCATCCGATCGCGCCCCTCGAGGCGGTCGATCCTCGTCCTCGCGGGATCGGCGGTTACCTCGTCCACGTCCTCCAGTTCGACCGTGACGTTCGTCAGGGGTTCGTCGCCGAGGTTCGCGATCGTCGAACTCGCGGTAACGGATTCGCCCACCTCGACCTCATCGGCCGAGAGGGAGAGGTCAGCCGACAACGAGGGCGGGATGGTAACCCGGTCGAGCGTCGATCCTGTCGTCGCGGCCACGTCGGTTCGTTCCCGCTCCGCATCGGCCAGATCGTCGATGACGCCCGTCAGTTCGGCGTCGACGGTTTCCCCGTCGATAGCGTCCGGTTCGGCGAACAGCGAGAGGGCGGCCGTCACCGCACGCAGCCGAGCTAATTCGGTCACGCCTGCAGTTTCGAGATGCGCCTGGAGTTCTGCGAGGTCCTCCCGGCTCTGCGACCCGGCTCGCGCGGTCGCTGCGGTCCGCGTCAGCGACGACTCGTCGCTCGCCTCGATCGCATCGGTGAGTTCGGTCAGCGCCCGCTCGGCCCCCTCCCCGTCGCCCGACAAGAGGGCGTCTCGGAAGGCTGTCAGGTAGACGTGCGCCTCGGTCATCGGTCACCCCACTCCGGATCCGGTAACCGGTCCATCGGCTCGCCAGCCGCGACCCCTTTGACTGCCCGCAGCTGCTCGAGACACGCCAGGAGCATGCCGCCGATGCCGACCGTCGCGGTGCTCGCGGACCGGATGACGCCGATAAGGTCCCAGAGCAGGTTCGTCAGTTCACCGAGGATTCGTCGGAGGGCGCCCGGATCCTCGGCCTCGCCGGTCTCCGCAGCCGGGCTGAGCAGGTCGACATCGGCGAGGTCTGACTCGATCAGTTCCATCGACTCGATCGACGTCGAGAAGACGTCGTACAACGCGCCGTCGCCGTCCTCGAACGCTGTCCGTGCGCCGTCGGTCGAGCCGGGGACGCCGCCGGTTGTGATCGACCCGGGATCGAGCGACGCAAGGAGGTCGTCGACGGCGGGGCGGACGAACGCGGCTTCGACCGCGCGCCGGCACGGAGCGGCGACCGCCTCGACGACGGCCTCGTACGCCTCGGCGATGGCTTCCCGGATTTGGTCGGCGGCCGACAGCATCCCGTCGCGCATCTGGCTGACGATGCCAAGAACCTCGTGCTCGCATCGCTGGCTCGCGCGATCGGCCACCGCGACGCCGGAGTCGTCCGTCTCGTCCGGGAAAAAAACCGACGTGAGCGCGGAAATCGCGCGTTTCGAGACGACAACGGCCGCCTCAGCGAGGCGTTCGAGAATCGACTCGATCTGATCTGGCGAAACCGAGACACCCCGAGCGAGATCGACGGGCTCGTCAGGAACGTACCGGGCGAGGCGGCCGACGATGATCTTTTGGAGGACAAATTTGACCAGAACGAGTTCCACGAGCGTTCTGATCGCGACCTCGACGATGGCATCGACGAGCGCGTACCCCTCGTCGGTTTCCTCGTCCGGGTAGGCATCGGGCCCCAGCCCCCGAACGGTTCGCTCGACTAACTGTTCGCCAAGGAGCAGCCGCTCGACGGTCGAGAGCGCGTCCGACGTAGAGAGTTCCTCCCGATCGACGGCCGCCCTCAGGCCCGAATGAAGCGCTTCGACGCGTTCTGCGTCCCGGAGCGAGGCGATCGAAACGTCGTCCACCGTCTCCGCCAGCGCCATTTTTTCGTCCATTCGATTTTCGAGACGGTTGGCCGCACCCTCGAACCCGTACACGCGTCCATCGAGGCTGCCGACGTAGATTCTTCCGTCGACGATCGCCGGAGAACCGAACTCCGTCGCCTCGTCGTACCGAAACCGGACTTCGCCGGTCTCGGTGTCGAGCGCGTAGAAATATCGATCACCGACGTAAACGAGTCCGTCGACGACCGCCGGGG
This sequence comes from Halosolutus sp. DAT137, assembly GCF_059736405.1. Lineage (NCBI taxonomy): Archaea > Methanobacteriati > Methanobacteriota > Halobacteria > Halobacteriales > Natrialbaceae > Halosolutus > Halosolutus sp. DAT137. The sequence continues at coordinate 148,494 of NZ_JCAQID010000002.1, forward strand.
ATGAGTTCATCGGTTGGTCGAGATCGAACCCCCAGAGAACGTCGCCGCTGTCGGCGTCAAGCGCGTACAGCGTTGAATTCGCGGATACCGTACCAGCGTACACGCGTTCACCGTCGGTCGACGGAATCCGACTAATCTCGCCGATTCCCTCCCGAGCCCACCGTTCCGCACCGGTGTCGGCGTCGTACGCGAACACGCCGTCGGCTCCGCCGACGTACGCACTCCCGTCGAAAACGGCCGGATCGGAGAGGAGCCGACCGGGGGCGTTCCACAGTCTCTCGCCCGTCTCCGCATCGAATGCTGCGAGACCGTCGCCGGTCCCAAAACTCGTCGCGTACGCGACGTCCCCGTGGACCGACGGGCCTAAGGCGCTCTCGAACGGGGCCGTCCACAGATCCGACCCGTCCTTCCCGTCCAGCGCGTGGACGGCGTCGTTCACGACGTCAGTGACGTAGACGACACCGTCAGCGACGGTCGGCGAAACCGGAATCGTGTCGGCTATCGAGCGCTCCCACAGGGCCGTTCCGTCTTCGGCGTCGAACCCGTAGACGGTTTGCGCGGAGGCCGCGTACGCCGTGCCGTCCTCGATCGCGACCGCGTGTTGCGCTTCCGCGTCTATCGACTGGCGCCACAGGAGCGTTCCCGCATCTGCGTCCAGAGCGTACACGTCACCGTCGTTGCTGCCGGCGTAGACGACGCCATCGGCGACCGTCGCCGATCCATAAACGCCATCTCCCGTCCGATACCCCCATCTCACGACGACATCGTCGTTCGGTCCGTCGGCCGTGGGGTGGTATCCCGACTTCCCCGGATCGTAGTCGAACATCGGCCACTCGTCTGAACCACCCCCCTCCGCCGCGAGTGCCGGGATCGAAAGCGACCGACCGAGAATCCCCCCGGCCGCGGTCGCCCGTAGCACTTGTCGGCGGGTTGAAACCCAAACCATGCGGACGAGTTCTTTCAAATAGAAATAACTGTTATGGCCGAAATCGGCGGACACCGTCGGCGACGCCGGGCCGATCAGTCGACTGACTCTACCGGTGCCAAAACCTGCGGAATCTCCGCAACCGTAACTTCCACGGTCAGATCCACCGGCTCGTCGACCGGTCCGATGACGAACAGCGCGTGGGAGATGAAGCCGATCGCAACGATGCCGAGAACGACCAGCGAGAGTTCGATCGCGATCGGTGTCGCGTAGCCGATCAGCGCACCAGTATCGAGGCACGAGACGATATAGATCGACACGAGTTCGTAGTAGTGTAGCGAATAGTCTATACGAACACGAGGTGCCGTGCCGGAAATAATTTTCCGACAAATCGGCTGTCGCGTCACATCATGCCGAAGGCCCCGAGCATCCCCGAAATCAGGGATTTCACGACGAGACCCAGGCCGGCAACGACGAGGGCGATTCCGATCGCGACGATCAGATTCGCGTAGGCGATCAGTCCGATTCCGGCGACGACGATCAGGAGACCGACAATGCCAAGCGGCCCGAGATTCTGCAGCATGCTCAGGTCTGGATACCCGACAGGAATAAACGGCGTGGTTTCCCGATTCGTCCGATCGACACGTCGTCTGGCGGTCGCGCTCGGAGGAATCAGTAAAGGGTTAAACCGATCGACCGTCAACGTGGGGCCATGAGCGACGACGACGGTGGTCGCAAGAATCTCCGAATGCCCGACGACGACGAGGTCTTCGCGACCGTCACCAACATGCTCGGGGCGAATCGCGTCAAAGTACGGTGTGCCGACGGCACAGAGCGCACCGCCCGCATTCCCGGCAAAATGCAAAAGCGTATCTGGATCCGCGAGGACGACGTCGTCCTCGTCGAGCCCTGGGACTGGCAGGACGAAAAGGCCGACATCACCTGGCGCTACGAGAAGAGCGAAGCAGACCAGCTTCGGCGGGAAGGCCACATCCAGTAACGCGAAGTTTTGCAAAGCGGGTGCGCCGGAGGTGGACTCTCGACGACGTTCGATCAAACGTGCACTTCGTTCCCTTTCAGAGGGACTCTTGTAGTCATTTACCGCCGATCGTCGTGTCGCGAACACAGCTTTCGCAGACGAGACGGTGACGCGTACGCCAGCATAGTACCGAAAGCTTATTTCTTCGCTTGACTTTCCAGCCAGCATGACTCTCAGTCGGCGTCAGCTCCTGCAGGGCATCGGTGCCGGCGTTTCTGTGGGACTGCTGGGAAACACGGCGTCAGCGTCGGCCTCACGGGCGACATCGGCGTCGGACACTCGCAGAGTGTTCGTCCACCCACAAAGCGGACCCGTCGGCAACATCCTCGACGTCGTGGAGACCGTCGGCGGGACGACGGTCCTCGAGTACGATAATTTCGACTTCGTGGTCGCTGAAGTCCCCGCGGGTCGGCTCGACGACTTACTCGCCGCCGGCGGCGTCGCCTCCGTCGAGGAGGACGACGAAACGGGAATTCCCGGCGGCTGGAGCCCGTCTCTACTCGACGTGTTGCTTCCACCCGACGAAGACGACTGTTCTACCCACCCGGAGCAGCGGGCGTCGTGGGGACACGATCGGATCGGCGTCACCGACGTCGAACCGGACGGGACGGGCGTCGATATCGGGATCCTCGATACGGGGATCCAGACCGACCACTGTACTCTATCGGTTGCGGGAGGCCGGAACTTCACGGCGGCGGGGCCGCCGAGCGACTACGAGGACCGCCACGGCCACGGGACCCACGTCGCCGGCGTCGCCGCCGCGGCGGACAACGACCTCGGTGTCGTCGGTGCGGCCCCGAACGCGAACCTCTACGCCGTGAAGGTGCTCGACGACGACGGCCAGGGCCGATACAGCGAGCTAGTCGCCGGAATCGACTGGTGCATGTCGAACGAGGTCGAGCTCGTCTCGATGAGCCTCGGGGGCGATGGCGGAAGCGCCGCGGTGGACGAAGCGATCGAATCGGCCACGGAAGCGGGTCACCTCCTCCTCTCCGCGGCCGGAAACGAAGGGAACGCGGGGAACGGGTCCTGCGATGAGGAGACGATGACCTATCCGGCGACCCACGACGACGTGGTCGCGGTCGCCGCGATGGACGAGGGCGACACGCTGGCGTCCTACAGCAGCGTCGGCTCGGCCGTCGACCTGCTGGCTCCGGGGACGGACGTCACGTCGACCATCGCCGGGAACGAGTACGCCGAGGCCAGCGGGACGAGCATCGCCTGTCCGTTCGTCACCGGCGTCGCGGCGCTCGTCTGGGAGCGCGGAGAGGACGATTCGAACCCGAACGAAGCGGTCCGGCGGACACTTACCGAGACGGCGGAGACGGTCCTCGACACCTGCGAAGAAGGACACGGCCTCGTGGACGCTCGCGCAGCCGTCGGCGCCGATCGCGCAGCGGATAGCAACGAGCGCGAGAGCGAAAACGGGGGCGAGAGCGGCGACCTTCTCGGTGAGTCGGCGTCGATTCTGGAGCGGGTCGTGTCCGCGCTTCAGCGGTTCGTGGACCTGATCGGAGACGTTCTCGATCGCCTCCTCGGGCTGTTCCGATAGTCGTCGGCAAGCGACGCCGAGTACGATCGACCGAACGCGAAATCGGTCGGAACGATTCGTCCGGCGTCTCGAACGCCGACTTACAGCCCGGCGACGTCTTCGATCGCGTCGGTCAGTTCCTTGATGCTCTCGACGTCGTGTTCGCCCATGTGACCGATGCGGAACGTCTTCTCTCCCAGGGCGGAGCCGTAGCCGTTCGAGAAGACCATGTCGTACTCGTCGCTTACGGCGTCGATCGTCTCGGCGACGTCGATCCCCTGCGTGTTCTCGATGCAACTGACGGTTTGCGATTCGTACCCCTCCTCGGGGAACATATCGAAGTGTTCGCGCGCCCACTCGCGGGTGTATTCGGCCATCTCGCGGTGGCGCTCGTCGCGGGCCTCGTGGCCCTCCTCGAGCATGTACTTCATCTGTTTGCGGTAGGCGAGCATGATCGGGATCGCCGGCGTCGAGTGGGTCTGTCCCTTGCGCTCGTAGTAGTCGATCGTTCGCTGGAAGCCGCCGTACCACGACGCCGAGTCGTTCTCGAGTTCGCGCTCGTAGGCGTCGTCGCTGACGGCACAGATCGCGACGCCCGGCGGCATGGCGAAGGCCTTCTGCGAGGAGGCGAAGACGACGTCGACGTTGTGCTCGTCGATATCGACGTAGTCCCCGCCCAGCGAGGAGACGGCGTCGACGACGAAGTAGGTGTCCGGATAATCGGCGACGACGTCGCCGATCTCCTCGATCGGGTTTCGAACGCCGGTCGAACTCTCGTTCATCACGCAGGCGACGACGTCGTAGTGGTTGTCGCTCGTTTCGAGTGCCTCGCGGATGTCCTCGGGCTTGACCGCCTGGCCCCACTCGTACTCGAGTCGATCGACGCTCTTGCCCAGTCGCTCTGCGACGTTGGCGTGGCGTTCGCTGAAGCTCCCACACGTTGCCACGAGGATGTGCTCGTCGACGAGGTTGAGCGTCGAGGCTTCCCAGAACTCGGTTCCGGAGGCCGTGAGAATCACGACTTCGTTGTCGGTGCCGAGGAACTCCTTCGTGTCCTCGACGATGGTCGTATAGAGGTCGGTCATCCGGTCCATCCGGTGGCCGAACATCGGCTCGCACATCGCCTCGATGACGTCCTCGCGCACCTCGGTCGGACCCGGAATATACAGCGTCTTGTCGGGATAGTTGCCCGTGTATTCGCGTTTTTCGGTCACAGAAACCACCTGAGTACGCGCCACTGCGTCGCGAGGGGGCATGGTACTTTTGATGTCACGTCGCCTGTGGGCAGACTCGACTCAATATCAAAATTCGATCGACGCGACGGTTCTCAGTCGCCGCCCGGTGCCCTTCCAGTCGTACGGGGGGACTGCGGAGTCGAGACGTAGACGTTGCCTTTGACGACGACATCCGTCGGTCCCGGAGCCGTCGCGGGTCGCGTGGGACCGTACCCGATGACAGGCCCCGCAGTCTTCCAGAGCGCGCCGATTTTACAGCACGCGAAGCCGACCAGGATGAGGCCGAAGCCGGCGATCGTCGCGAGCGTGATCGACTCCCCGAGCAGCACCCAGCCGACGACCGCCGCCACGAGCGGCACGGCGTAGTTGACCAGGCTGAGTTCGCTCGCGCCGACCCGATCGAGCAGGACGAAGTAGGCGAGAAAACCGCCAGCGGTGGGGATGACGGCGAGATAGCCGACCGCGGCGATCGTCGCGGGCGTCAGGGCGACCCCGAGGGTCGGGGCGGTCTCGCCGGGGTGGACGTGGCTCAGTCCGTGGAGGACGATCGCGCCGACGCCCATCGCCCACGTCTGGAACGAGACGACCGGGAGCGTTTCGTGTATCCGCTCGGTCAGCACCGACCCGAGCGCGAAGACGAGCGCCGAGGCGAACAACAGCCCGACGCCGACCAGTTGCCCGTCGAGCGCGCCGCCCGAGAGCGCGATGACGACGACCCCGGCAAGGCCGACGGCCAGCCCGACGGCGGCGGGCGCTCGGAGCCGTTCCTGGGGCAGCAACGCGATCGCGATCGGCGGGGTAACGATCGGCGTCAGACTGAGGACGATCGCGGCGACGGCGCTCGAGACGTACGACTGCCCGAGAAACAGCAGGCCGTAATGGGCCCCGACCATCAGTCCGCCGGCGACGGCGATCAAGAGCCAGTCCTCCCGCGTTCGCGGTCGCCACTCGAGGCCGAGGGCGACGATCGCCCCCGCGAACACCAGCGCGGCGACGTCGAGGCGAAGCGCGGCGAAGAGGATCGGCGGCAGCGTCGCGAGGCCGACTTCGATCGCGCCGAAGGCGGTTCCCCAGGCGATCGCGAGTGCGGCGAAGAGGAGGAGATCTCGCTGTGTAGTCATTTCAATTCGAAATGGGACTCGGGCACTTGAGTATTGCTATTCGGAGGATACAGTGTCTCTTGTTCCCATATTCGCCGAGATACGGTACCAAGTAGCATTCCGGCTCAAAGACCATAGTTGTAAGTAATCAGATAGACAGTCGCCGCGCGTCGATCAGCCGTTCGAGATCGCGGAGACGCATCCAACGGCGGAGACGGTCGGTCCCGAGGACAGCGTTCGGGCACGCCGATCGATCGGCCTCGAGGGAAGCGACGCCCGCCGAGAGCGATCGCTGTTCGGGTCACCAAGCCACCAAAAAGAATGAAAGCGAGAAACCGCTACGGCGTCGGCAGTCGTCGCCGTTCGTCTGTCACCAGCGTCGCCTTACTGGATCTCGATCGATCCGCGCATCTGCTGTGGGTGGGGCTCACAGCGGTACTCCGCCATATCGGCGGTCGCCTCGAACGTGAGCGAGACGGTCGCGCCCTGCTCGCTCTCGAAGTCGGACTCTTCGAGCGCTTCTTCGTCACCGTCGATGACCTCGAAGTTGTGCTCGATTCCGTCGCCGTTCTCCCACTCGACCGTGTACTCTTCGCCTTCGGTCAGGTACAGCGTCGGGTTCGTTGCGCCGGAGATCGGGTCGGGCGAGTCACCCTCCCAGCCACCGGTCTCGCCGATGAGGGAGAATTCGGTGACGCCTTCCCAGGCATCGGCGTTGTTTTCGCCGCCGTTTCCGCCGCCGTTTCCGCCACCGTTCTCGTCACCGTTTTCGCCACCGTTACCGCCGTCGTCGCTCGAACACCCTGCGATCGTCGCGGTTGCTGCTGCCGCGCCCGCGAGTTTCAGTGCTTTTCGCCGCGAAATATCATCGGGTCGAGTCATCAACTGGGGGTTAGGGCTGAGTACATAAAAATTAACACCCTCTGCTGGCACATTGTGATGGAATCTCATACCACAGAATTCGACCGTTTCAGGCATAAAGCCGCCATTTGAGGGGTTAGATCGATGGCCGGTATCTCGGATATTTGACTTATAAATCATTACGTCCGCCGGTGCCGACCCCGCCGGCTCGATTCATCGAAACGTGGACGAACGCGGGCACCGCGGCGACGGCGATCGCGATTTCGAGACCCCCGACGACCAGAAACGCGAGTTCGTACGAGTAGGTGCTGGCGACGAAGCCGCCGACGAGGAAGCCGCCGAGGAAGCCGAGACTGCCGGCGAGGTTGAATCCAGCCATCGCGACCCCGCGTTCGCTTTCGGCTGCGATGTCAGTAACCAGCGCCATCGTCGCCGGGGCAACCAGTGCGCCGAGGACGCCGACGGCGACCATGGCGGCCGCTACAGTGGTGACCGACGGCGCTGCACCGACGGCGAGAATCCCGCCGCCGTAACACAACGAGCCGACGACGATCGGAACCGTCCGGCCGATGCGATCGGAGAGCGCACCCAGCGGGTACTGGAGGAGGGCAAAGGGCGCGAAGAAACAGGCGAGTAACAGGCCGGTCGTCGCCGCGCCAACGCCGAACACCTCCTGGAAGTAAAGCGTCCCCACGAGCGCAAAAAACCCCGCCGTCAGACGATCGACGAAGCCGAACGCGTAGGGGAGCGATAGCATCGGACGATGGCGAATGCCGTCGACGAGCGCGCGAACGGTTCGGCGCTCACTGGGCGCGCGGTCGTCGACCCGCGTCACGAGACCGCCGACGCAGACCAGCAACGCCGCGGCCGCGAGCAAGGGTGCGATCGGATCGACCTCGGTCAGTCGCCCGCCGATGGGTGCCCCGAGCGCCGCACCGAGACCGATCGCGATTCCGGCAGCGCCCATGTTGCGGCCGTGGCCGCCGTCGAGGTCCATCAGCATCGTCATCGTCAGCGAGAACGCGCCGATCGTCATCGCGCCCTGGAGTATCCGCAAGACCAGCACGCCCTCGAAGGGAATCGTTCCCAGCGCGGGGACGGCGGCGAGTGTGGCGTACCCGATCGCGCCGGCCAGCGCGCCGGCGACGATAAACGGCGTCCGCCGGCCCGTCACGTCGCTTGCGAGCCCCCAGACGCCGACGAACGCGACGTAGGCGGCGAACTCCGCAACCAGAAACCACATGCTCGCGTCGAGGGCCGTCGCAGCGAACGGCGATGTCGTCGCATCCGCCCCGAGCGTCGCCACCAGCGTCGCCACGCCCGGATAGAGCACCACCTGCGAAAACAGGACGGCGAAGACGACGGCGGCGAGGACGACCCGATCGCGGTCACTCGAGTGCACACGAGGGAGTTGGGGCTACGAACCTATCAAGCCGTTCGTCTCGGTTCGGTAGTGAGACGACGATTCGCCGTACCCGCCAGGCGACACGTATTCATCGTCTGAGTACCTCTAGACGCGAGTGACGTTCACGAGACGAAGCGTACTCGCCACGGGTGGGGCCGCCGGACTCGCCGGACTCGCTGGCTGTCTCTCCCTGCCATCCGAAACGCTGTCGTCGACGGCGGCGCGGGTCGGACGGGAAGCACTCGCGGAGACGGGATACGCCGAACGCACCGTCGAAGTGTTCCCGATCGAGCGAACGGTTGGCCGATTCGGACTCGAGCGGACGATCACGGTGACGAACTGGTACGCCGAGTACGATCGATCGGTCTCCCTCGGCGCGGGGCTTCCGCGGTTTCAGGCGGCGATCGCCGTAGTGTTGAGCACGCCCCAGATATCGATCCTCGGGCGGACGGTGAACCCGGTCGGAGAGTACTCGACGGACGATCTGGTCGAACTGATCCAGAGTCGGTACGACGAGATTCGCGACGTTCGCCGCGTCGACGACGAAACCGTCTCGATTCTCGGGCGCGAGACGACCGTCACTCGCTACCGTGCCCGCGCGCGCCTCCTCTCGGCTGGACTCTCGATCGACGTGTTCGTGCAGGTCGGTGAGGCCGTCGCCCACGGCGACGATTTCGTCGTGCCGGTCGCGGTCTACCCGCAGGCGATCGGCTTCGAGGCCGAATCCGGTGCGATTCGGACGCTGCTCGGCGGGATCGAACACGGGTAGCGGCGGCTGGTCAGCGAGAAACGGACGCCCGCGGCGACGAATTGCCGCGAATCCGGCGACTGGGCCAGGGGGTGATCGATCGAGCGGATTCGTACGAGAGAATGACACGCACGACCAGCGGTTTTTGCCGTTACTGAGACGCATATGAACGTAGAGGAGTATGCACACTAAACATGAACGACGACGCCAGCGACGGGTCCGACGACGGCCCTCCGGAGCCGGGATTCGGCACACGAAGCGTCCACGCCGGCCAGTCCCCCGACCCGGAGACCGGTGCGATGGCACCGCCGATCTACCAGACGACCTCCTACGTCTTCGAGGACGCCGACACCGCGGCGGCGCGCTACGCGCTCGAAGACGACGGCTACATCTACTCTCGAATCGCCAACCCGACGGTGACGACGCTCGAAGACCGCCTCGCAGCCCTCGAGGGCGGTGCGGGCGCGGTCGCGACGGGCAGCGGGATGGCCGCGCTCGATTCCGCCGTGTTGATCCTCGCCGAGGCGGGCGACAACGTGGTCTGTTCGACCGACACTTACGGCGGGACGACCGCCTACTTCGCGAAGACCGCAAGCCGGCGGGACATCGAGACGAAATTCGTCCCCACCCTCGCATACGACGCCTACGCCGAGGCGATCGATGAGGACACCGCCTTCGTTCACGTCGAGACGATCGGCAATCCGTCGCTCGTGACGCCGGACTTCGAGCACGTGGCCGAAATCGCCCACGACAACGGCGTCCCGCTGGTCGTGGACAATACCTTCGCGACGCCCGCACTCTGTCGTCCGCTCGAACACGGCGCGGACGTCGTCTGGGAGTCGACGACCAAGTGGCTCCACGGCTCCGGAACGACCGTGGGCGGCGTGCTCGTCGACGGCGGCGACTTCCCCTGGGGCGACCACGGCTACGACGAAATCGCCGGCCAGAACCACGCCTACCACGATGTCGACTTCTCGCGGGACTTTTCCGACGCGCCCTTCGCCGCGACCGCCCGGTTCCGATCGCTCCGGAGTCTGGGCAACCAGCAGTCGCCGTTCGACGCCTGGCAGACCCTCCAGGGAATCGAGTCATTGCCGCTACGAGTCGAGAAACACTGCGAGAACGCCGCGATCGTCGCCGACTACCTGGCCGAACACGAGGACGTGGCGTGGGTCACCTACCCCGGACTCGAGGATCACCCGACTCACGACAACGCCTCGCGGTACCTGTCGGATTACGGTGGCATGGTCGCGTTCGGCCTCGAAGGCGGCTTCGAGGCGGGCAAGGTCTTTTGTGAGAGCGTCGACCTCGCCTCGTTCCTCGCGAACATCGGCGACGCGAAGACGCTCGTCATCCACCCCGCGAGCACGACCCACGGTCAGCTTACGCCCGAGGAACGCGAAGAAGCGGGCGTGACCGACGACCTCATCCGGATGTCCGTCGGGATCGAAGACCCCGCGGACATTCTGGCGGATCTCGACCAGGCGATCGAGGCAGCCTCACGCGCCGGCTCGTCACCCGAATCCGGGGACGCGTCGAGCTAACGGCGGTCAGGCCGCCGCGAGTTCGACGACGAGAGTCCACCAGCAGAGGATCTGCTCGTCGCCGTCGATCGAGAGCGCCGCCCCCTCCGACATATACTGTTGTTCGAAGCGATAGGTTCCCGGTGGGAAACACCGCGAGGAGTCCGTTGGCATCCAGCACTCGTAGCCGTTCGTCTGTCGTTCCCCCGTCTCGTACTCGTATGGTCTCGTATCCGGATGATACCCGATCCCGGTATCGAGCCGGAGGCACTCTCCGTCGGCCCGTTCAGGATCGGGCGCGTCTTCCGTCGGCCAGAGCGCGAGTTGTGTCGGATCCTCGGTAATACTCTCGCGATGTGGAAGGACACCGTAGTCCGCCGAATCGACGGGAACCGGCTCGTCGCGTTCGTTGGTGACCGACACCGTAAGCGTTGCCGGTCGCTCGGTCGTTACCTGCCCGCGATCGACGCTAGCTTCGATCGATAGACCGAGTTCCAACGGTTGCATCCAGATCAGTGACTCCTCGCGTTCGAACCGTCGAACGGCCTCGTCGTCGGCGCTCGGTACGTCGGCGATCTCCGCATACTCTCGAACGGAGGCGTCTGCCAGCGTGGCGATCGGTCGACCGGCATCCGTCTCGGGTTCCTCATCGCTGCCGTCCCGCTCGCCAGTGGAGAGACAGCCAGAAAGCGCGATCGGTCCGGCCGTGGCGAGGATGTTCCGCCGCAACATGCCGAAGCGTACCGAACCAAACCATATGTAGGCTAGGTGTAAATTCGCTGCAGAGAGAGGGATGAGACACGAACCATCGGAGTGCAGGCCACCCTGTCCCGCGCCCGAACCGGAGTGAGTCCGGCCTCTCGACTTGGCTCTACCGGCGGTTCGGTCGACCGGCGGTTTCGATGAGACGCCCCAACGCGACCAGTAAGCTGCGAATCTTGCCGTAACTGTGGATCATAAATCCGTGAGCGATTATGCATCATACACATGACCACCAGGAGATGGCTGTGCGTTCGTCGGACGGGGGGTCGGTGTCCGACGGCTCACGGGTATCCGACAGCACCGGAACGATCGGAGACGGCGAGGGACCGGGCTGGTGTCCGATGACGACCAAGGAGACGATCGATCTCGGCGAGTTTCGGTTCGAGTCCGGCGAGACGATTCCCTCGCTGGAGGTGGCCTACGAGACCTACGGCGAATTTACTGGCGATAATGCGGTGCTGGTCTGCCACGCCCTGACGGGCAGCGCTCACGTCGCCCGCCGGCCCGACGCCGGCGACGAGACCGCGGGACAGGCCCGCGCCTGGTGGGGCGACGTCGTCGGACCAGGGAAAGCGATCGACACCACCGAATATTATGTCGTCTGTGCGAACAACCCGGGTTCGTGTTACGGAACGACGGGACCAGCGAGCCAGAACCCCGAGACGGGCAAGCCCTACGGCACCGATTTCCCGCCCGTCACGGTCGGGGACTGGACTCGCGCCCAGCGACTGTTGCTCGACGAACTCGGCGTCGGTCGACTTCACGCCGTCGTCGGCGGCAGCGTCGGCGGCATGAACGTCCTCGACTGGCTGCGGCGCTATCCCGACGACGTCGAGCGGGCGGCTGCCGTCGCCGCCGCGGCCAAACTCGACGCGCAGTGTCTCGCACTCGATACCGTCGCCCGGCGAGCGATCACCAGCGATCCGAACTGGAACGGCGGCCACTACTACGACGGTCCCGAACCCGAAGCCGGACTGGCTCGCGCTCGCCAGATCGGACACATCATGTACCTCTCGAAGCCGTCGATGGCCCGGAAGTTCGGCCGCCGATCGGCCGGGCGCGAAGCGGTCCGCGAGGAGCCGCCGGACCCCGCCGCCGCCTTCTTCCCCTACCGCGAGGTCGAATCCTATCTCGACTACCAGGCCGAGAAGTTCACCGATCGGTTCGACGCGAACAGCTATCTCTACATGACCCGGGCGATGGACGATTACGATCTATCGGCGGGCTACGAGTCGGACGCCGACGCCCTCGCGGCGTTCGAGGGGGAATTACTCCTGCTCTCTTTTACCGGTGACTGGCACTTTACCGTCGAACAGTCCGAGGCGCTGGCCGAAGCCTGCCGGAGTGCCGGCGTCGACGTCGCCCACCACGTCGTCGAGTCCGACCACGGCCACGACGCGTTCCTCGTCGAACCCGAGAAGGTCGGCCCACCGCTGTCGGAACTGCTGTCGAGCGGGCTCACGGGGCGGATGATCACCGACACGAAACCCGAGAAAGACGAGTCCCCGTCGTTCGCGCCGGTCCACACGAGCCTTTTTTCCGAGTAGCGGATATGTTTTCGGCTGACATGTGCGTATTGATATAAATACTGTTCAAAAAGGTCGACCCAGAAGCACCCGTAAACGGCCGGCTGTCAGCGTATCTATGCGGTACTGAATGGTTAGTGTCGTAAATTATAAAGTCTTCCTGTATGATGTGTCACCGATGGCAGACGATAATCAACTCGAATACGAAGGGGAACAGGGAGACGGGAACGTGGCTGAACGAGCACCGGTCGCGACCGACAGCGGGACCGACCTGCCGATAAAGGAGGGAGCGATCTTCGGTGCGGGCGCGTTCTTGCTGAGCTACGTCGCGACGGTGATGGTCATTCTGGGTTCGTTCACGGCGGGTGGTTCGGACGGCGAGAACATGGCTGCAGCGTGGGAAGCTGCGGGACTGACGCTTCTCGGCGGCCTCGGAGCGGAACTCCAGCAGGACGGCGACACGACGGACCTCATCAGCGCGATCGGGGCCGGTGAGATTTCCAGCCTCTCCATCGCGTTCGCCGTCCCGCTGATCGTCCTCGGCGCGGCGATCGTCCTGATCGCTGCAGGATACGGGCTGTCACGGTACGCCGACGCCGGCGATCTCCAGGAGTCGGCTAAGACCTCGCTGCTCGTCGTTCCGGGGTGGCTGGTACTTGCAGTCGTCGCCTCGTTCCTCGCCGGCTGGGAGAACGACGCCGACATCGCGTACTCGGTCGTAACGGCGGACGCGATTCTCTTTGCGGGTATCCTCTTCCCCGCCATTTTCGCCCTCACGGGCGGCGTCCTCGCTCGCTGGCCGGAGCCGGTCGACCTGATCATGGACCGCATCGACGGCTGAGCTAGGCGTTCGTTTTTGCAGTCGGTTCGACCGTACCAGTCTCCGAGCACCAGTACCGTCACGAGATCGACCAGTAGCCGCCGCGCTCGTCACGACGACAGATCCCAAAAACAGCTGATTTTTGCGGTCGAGATCCGCGGCGATCGTTACTGGCCGTCGAAAACGCCGCGTTCGACGAGAATCTCACGAACGTCGGCCATCGAGGTCGCGACGACCTCGCAGTGTGGCTCGACGGCGGGTTTTGGCTCGAATCCGATCGAGAGACCGGCGACCTGCAACATCGGCAGGTCGTTGGCCCCGTCCCCGACGGCGACGGTTTCCTCCAGGGAAACGCCGACCTCGTCGGCCAGGGTTTCGAGGGCGTCGTCTTTGGTTCCCTCGATGAGCGATCCCTCCACGTCGCCGGTCAGTTGGGTTTCGTCCGCGGTTATCGGCAGCCGGTTCGAGACGATGTGATCGACCGACACCCCTTCGCGCTCCAGAGCGGCCGCGACGCCGCGCTCGAAGCCGCCCGTGAGGATGGCCGTCGTGACGCCGGCCTCGTTCAGTTCCGCGATCAGGTCGCCAGCGCCCGGTCGGAGTTCGACGCGATCGAACGCCGCTGTGGCATCCTCCGTGGGAAGTCCCTCGAGCAGCGCCGCCCGCTTGCGGAGGCTCTCGGCGTAGCCGATCTCGTCGTTCATTGCCCGTTCGGTAATCTCGGCCATGTCGTCGGCGACGCCACAGCGCTCGCCGAGCAACACGGTCATTTCGGAATCGGAAAGCGTCCCGTCGAAGTCGAAAGCGACGACTGTCATCGCCCCCTGCTTGTGGGCCACCGAATAAACCAGTTCAGGTTTCGTTCAGGTCCTGCCCCGTCCAGGTTCGTCCCGGCCGTTCTCTATCCGGGTTCGTCCCGATCACTCCTCGACCGGCGTCTTGACGATCGTCACCGGCCGTGAGGCCAGCCGCGCGACGCGATCGGTGACGCTCCCGAGCAAGCGACGATACTCGCCCAATCGCTCCTTCGATCCCATGATTAGCAAATCGACATCTTCGGCCGACGCGTACCGGAGAATTTCCTCGTGCGGCCGGCCGTGTCGGACAGCAATCGTGGGTTGGAGTCCCGCTTCGCGCGCGATTCCGGCCGCGTTCTCGAGTGCGTCCTCCCCGATCTGTTCGAGTGCTGCCTCGAGTCCCTCGAACTCGTGGACGTACTCGTCGCCGGTGTAGGAGCTGTAGACATCGCTGTCGACGACGTACAGCAGGTGCAACTCGGCACCGGTGTGGTCTGCGAGTGCGATCGCGTGTTCGGTCGCCAGTTCCGTCCCGCTCTCTGCGTCAGTCGGAAGGAGGATTCGATCGTACATGGGCGTTTCACTACGCGAGATGCGAATATAAGTGCCGGTGGCAACTCCCACGAGCGGAGAGCACGTCGGTGGCACTGCGGAGAGCCGATCGGTCCTCGATCGAACGACTGTCAGTCCCGGTCGCCCCCCGGCTCGGTCGCGAGTCGCTCGTCGAAGCTGTGGCGCGACTCCGACTCGTCCAGGAAGCTGAGTTCCCGCTGTGGGAACGGAATCGTAATTCCGGCCTCGTCGAAGGCGTCGTAGACGCCGCGATTGATCCGATCGATCGCGCGCTTTTCGACTAACGGATGATTGATGTACACCTGAAGCTCGAAAACGAGCGCCGAGTCGCCGAACTCTCGGAAAATAACTCGTGGCGTCGGGGAATTGCGGACGAGCGAGCAGTTTTGACAGACCTCCAGAACGAGCGTTTCGACCGTCTCGTAGTCGGTGCCGTACGCGGCCGTGATCGGGATTCTGAGCCGCATGTGTCGCTGTGGCGAACTCTCGTTGACCACCTGCGACGAGTTCAACATCGCGTTCGGCACGGTCACGAGCAGATTGTCCTGGGTCAGGACGGTCGTGCTCCGGATGCCGACATCGGTAACCGTTCCGCGCATATCGCCCTCGACCCGGATTACGTCGCCGACCTTGTACGTGTTGTCGAAGTACAGCGCGACGCCGCCGATCAGGTTCCCGATCGCATCCTGGGCGGCGAAGCCGATGACGATACCGATGATGCCGGCCGAGGCGAGAAACGGGGTGAGATCGAGGTTCCAGACCGAGAGCAACAGGAGAGCGGCACCGACGACCACGACGATCGTCCAGAGATTCCCGAACATCGGCGCAAACTCGTAGTGTTCGTCTCGCTCGTGGAGGAGGTCGATCCAGCGGCGACCGATCCGGATCGAGGCCCGCCCCCAGAGGATGATCAGCAGCGAACTGATGATCCCGGCGATCGGCGTCGAGTCGAGAAGGGCGAGGATCTCCAGACTAAGGTGAATCCCCAGCAGTCCGATCGAAATCGCCAGCGGGGTGTGAATTTCGGCAAACGCCACGCGGCCGAACGTCGTCTCGGCGTTCTCGCCATCCAGGTACCGGTGACTTCCCCACAGAACGAGTCGCGCCAACAAGACCGACCCGAGCAGAATGAGTCCGACCACGATACCCGCCTGGGTGGTGCTCTCGAATCCGGTCTCGAGGAAGCCCGGTCGCGGCCACGCCTCGACGATCGTAATCGCGGAGACCGCCGGCTCTGACACCGCTGGAGAGGCCGCCGGATCGAATGACGCAGACGAGGCGTCGGCGACCGACGGCTGACGGTCGGAGAATGGGGGCGACATCGCTCGGTAACGCATACTTAACCGAGCGGTAAATACTGACTGGTGTTCGCCGTCGCCCCGTCTCTTTTCGAACCGGAACTCGCCGCATATCTCATCTCACCCGCCGAAATCCGCCTCGGCCGCCGGTATCGCAATATTGACCGGCCGGCCGCCCCCAGTACCGACAATGGTAGCGACGGCGCCGGAGGGAGTGAGATGAGCACCGCGTCGGTCGATGTAGTCGCCCTCGCGGTGCTCACGGCGCTCTTCTGGGGAGTCGCACCGATCTTCGACAAGCGCGGGATGGCCGCGGGCGGCGGCTCCGTGCAGGGATCGCTCGTCGTCGTACTCGTCGACTCGACGATCTACTGGCTCGCGATCGCCGTGCTGTACGGCCGATCGGCGTTCGCGGGACTGACCTGGGAAGCGCTGGCCGTATTCGCGTTCGCAGGCGTCATTGGAACGGCAATCGGCCGAATCACCATCTTCGTCGGCGTCGACAAAGTCGGCGCGAGTCTCAACAGCGCAATTTTGAGCACGCGCCCGCTGTTCGCGACGCTGATCGCACTCGCTGCCCTGGGCGAACCCGTCGGGCCGGTGACGGGGTTCGGAATCGTCGTTCTCGTGGCCGGACTGACGGCGTTGACCGTCTCGAAAGGCGGCGACATCGGCGGGTGGGAACCGCGCCACCTTCTGTGGCCGATCGCCGCCGCGGCGACGTTCGCCGTCGCGAACGTCAGTCGCCGGTACGGAATGCTCGAGACGCCGCTGTCGGCGCTCGAGGCAGTCGCGATCAACGAGACGGCGGGATTGATCGTCCTAATCGCGTTCGTCCTGACGAGCAAGCGCGCCACCGTCCGCGGTCGATCCCGAGAAAGCTACCGCTACTTCGTCGGCAGCGGCCTCCTGACGACCGTCGCGATGCTCTCGCTGATGG
This sequence comes from Halosolutus sp. DAT137, assembly GCF_059736405.1. Taxonomy (NCBI): domain Archaea; kingdom Methanobacteriati; phylum Methanobacteriota; class Halobacteria; order Halobacteriales; family Natrialbaceae; genus Halosolutus; species Halosolutus sp. DAT137. The sequence continues at coordinate 165,577 of NZ_JCAQID010000002.1, forward strand.
CCGCGCTGGGGCTGGAGGACGGCCGAATCGCGATCGTCGATCCGCTGGTCGCGACCGCGCCGCTGTTTACCCTGGCGGCTGCGGCCGTCCTGTTGCGCGATCTGGAACGGGTGACGAAAGGCGTCGTCGCCGGCGCGGGGCTGATCGTCACCGGCGCGGTGTTGATAACGCTCTGAGAGGGATCACAGACCGAACTCCGCCAGCACCCTCCCCCACGCCCGCAGTCAAATTTTTACACAGGAGGTAGTTTTTGCCACTGGCGGCGACAACGGAAGGGTTTACACCTTCCAGCGGATTGTCTCGCGCATGAAGGTACTCGTCACGGATCCGATCGCGGACGCGGGTCTGGACGTTCTCAGAGATGCCGGCCACGAGGTCGAGACAGGCTACGAACTCGAGGGTGAAAACCTCCTCGAGGCGGTATCTGACGCGAACGGACTGATCGTTCGCTCCGGCACCGAAGTCACCGAAGAGGTGCTCGCCGCCGCCGAGGACCTCGTGATCGTCGGCCGTGCGGGTATCGGCGTCGACAACATCGACATCGACGCCGCGACCGACCACGGCACGATCGTCGCCAACGCCCCCGAAGGCAACGTCCGTGCGGCCGCCGAGCACACGGTCGCCATGACGTTCGCCGCGGCCCGATCGATCCCGCAGGCACACATCCGCCTGAAAGACGGCGAGTGGGCGAAAAGCGAGTATCTCGGCGCGGAACTCGACGGGAAGACGCTGGGCGTCGTCGGCCTCGGCCGCGTCGGCCAGGAGGTCGCCAAGAAACTCGACTCGCTGGGCATGGATATTGTCGCGTTCGACCCCTACATCTCGGAGGACCGAGCCGATCGACTCGGCGCGGAACTCGTCGACTTCGAGGCCTGTCTCGACCGGGCCGACTTCCTGACGATCCACACGCCCCTGACCCCGGAGACCGAGGGGATGATCGGCACAGAGGAACTCGATCGTCTCGACGGTGGTTACATCGTCAACGTCGGTCGCGGCGGCATCATTCAGGAGGACGCCCTCGCTGCGAAAGTCGAGGACGGCACCGTCGCTGGCGCGGCACTCGACGTCTTCGCCGAGGAGCCGCTGTCGGCTGACTCGCCGCTGCTCGACCACGAGGATATCATCGTCACGCCCCACCTCGGCGCGTCGACGGAAGCCGCACAGGAGAACGTCGCCACCTCGACGGCCGAGCAGGTCAACGCCGCACTGGCCGGCGAGCCAGTGATGAACGCGCTCAACGCCCCGTCGATCGACGAGAGCGCGTTCCCCCGTCTCAAACCGTACATCGAAATTGCTGAGACCGCGGGCAAGGTCGCCGCCCAGTTGCTCAAAGGGCGCATCGAGGGCGTCGAAGTCACCTATCAGGGCGACATCGCTGACGAGGACGTCGAGTTCGTCACCGCCTCCGCACTGAAAGGCGTCTTCGAACCGCTCGAATGGCAAGTCAACGCCGTCAACGCCCCCCAGATCGCGGAGGACCGCGGCGTCGACGTCACCGAATCCAAAACCCGTCAGGCCGAGGACTTCCAGAGTCTCGTCTCCGTCACCGTCAGCAACGGTGACGACGAAGTTACGGTCGAGGGGACGCTCTTCGCCGGTGACGACCCGCGAATCGTCCGCGTCGACGGCTACCGCGTCGACGCCATCCCCCACGGAAAGATGGTCGTCACGCGCAACACCGACGAACCCGGCGTCATCGGCCTCATCGGCTCCATCATGGGCAAGTACGACGTCAACATCGCCGGCATGTTCAACGCCCGCGAGACGATCGGCGGGGAGGCGCTGACGGTCTACAACGTCGACAGCCAGGTGCCGGAGGAGGCCAAGGCGGAACTCGAAACCGACGAACGGATTCTCGGCGTCGACTACATCACGCTGAACGGCCAGGCCTGACCGGGCCGTCACGGCGATTCCAACTGTTTCCCGGCCGAAAGGGTCGATATCGCCGCCCGATGGAGCCGAGTCGGTGCCGGCGGCGTCGGCCGATTCGCCGGTAATAGCGTGCTACGTCTCGAAACATCCCGTGGCATTTTATTTCGAGATCGACGGCGATCGGCTATGTGCACGAACGTGCATCGACGCGAGTTGCTACTGGCAGGCGGCGGGGTCGGTGTCGCAACCGTCGCCGGATTTTCCACCCGCGCGGCAGCAGCCGACGGTCAGGAATCCGACTCGACACCCGCTGCCGTCGTCTCACAGCACGACCTCGCAACCGAAGCCGGCTTCGAGGTACTCGAGAACGGCGGGACGGCGGCCGACGCTGCGATCGCCGTCGCCTGTGCGCTGAGCGTCGTCGAGCCGTGGTTCTCCTCGGCTCTCGGCGGTGGCACCTGGGCGCTGTACTACGACGCCGCGGACGAGGAGGTGACCAGCGTCGACGGCGTCGGCCCTGTCGGTTCCGAGGCGACGCGGGACGACTACGAGGCCCGCGCGGACGAAGACGGAATCCACCAGGCGATCGTCCCCGGTGCCTGGGACGGCTGGATGCTGTGGCTCGACGAGTACGGCACGCTCGACCTCGAGGACGTCTGCTCGCCGGCGATCGCGCTCGCCCGCGAAGGCTATCCCGCCAGCACGGGGCTGGCCGACTGGCTCGAGGACGACGCGTCGCTGATCGACGAGCGCCCCGCAACGGCCGATATTTACGAGGCGGAGGGCGAACTCGTTCAGGCCGGAGACACGATCACCCAGGAAGCGATGGCCGACACCTTCGATGAACTCGTCGACGCGTACGACGACCGCCGTTCGGAGGGGCGAAGCGAGGCGGTCCAGGCCGCACGGGACCACTTCTATCGCGGCCCGATCGCCGATGCGATCGTCGACTTTTCCGACGAGAACGGCGGCTATCTCACGCTCGAGGATTTCGAGACGTTCGAAGCCGAGATCGTCGACCCGATCGCGATCGAGTACGACGACGACACCGAGGTGTTCCAGAACCCGCCGAACAGCCAGGGGATCACCCAGTTGCTCGCGCTCGACGTACTGACGGAGTACGATTTCGAGGAGATGGAACCGGACGACGCCGACGCCGTCCATCTCCAGATCGAGGCGATCAAACTCGCCTTCGCAGACCGGTACGAACACGTGGGCGACCCTGAGCGCGTCGACGTCCCCGTCGAGGACCTGCTGGACGACGACTACGCCTCGACCCGGCGCGATCGAATCGACATGGACGAGGCGATGACGTGGCCGATCGACACCGACCTGTCCACGTCGGCGGATGAATCCGCGTCACTGTCACGGCCGACCGACGCGGACCACACCACCACCTTTCACGTCGTCGACGCGGACGGGAACGCGGCCGCGGTGACGACCAGCCTCGGCGCGCAGTTTCTCGTTATCGACGACACCGGGATCCACATCAATAACCGGATGCGGATGCTCGCACTCGAAGACGACAACCCCAACCGCCTGACGCCCGGGTACACGGTTCGCCACACCTCCAACCCGTACATGGCGCTACGCGACGGCCAGCCGTACATTCTCGGCGGGAACACCGGCGTCGACACGCAACCGCAGGGCCAGACACAGCAGTTCCTCAACGTCGTCGAGTTCGGACTCGGCCCACAGGAAGCGATCGATCGGCCCCGGTTCGTGAGCACGGCGTTTCCGTCGACGCAGTACCCCTACGCCGTCGAGAACACGCTCCAGGTGGAATCCGACTTCCCCGCAGCGACCGTTCGGGAACTCGAAGACCGGGACCACGACGTCGACGAGGGTACCGGCGTTTTCGGGACGGCAAACATGATTCTCCTCGAGGACGGCGAGCCTGTCGAGGTCGGTGCCGAGTCCAGAAGCACCACCGCAACGGGGACCATTTCGGAACTCGATCGCGACTGAGACGGACGACTGGACGTCAGTTCCGGTCCAATCGCGCCCCATCCCCGGTTGTGCCGGTGTATCGGTACAGCAGACCGCAGGAGCCGTGTTCCGATTCGATCAGCCATCCGGCATCGTGTACTCGCCGAAGTCGTCGACGGTGCCGAGGGGTGGCGCACCGAACAACAGCCACGTCTGTGTCTCGTCTTCGGTTTCGTTTCGGATGCTCCGAGCGGGGTCGGGTCCGATGCGAACGACGCCGCCGCGAGGTACTTCGTGGACCGTTCCAGCGAGTTTGACGTGGCCGCCGTCGACTGCGACGTACACCTCCTCCTGTCGTTCGTGGGCGTGTGGAGCCGTGGCCTGTCCGGGTTCTAGCGTCACCGTGTTGATACGTATCTCGGTACAGCCGAGTGGTTCGGTGAGCTTTCTGTGGCCAATACCGGACTCGGGGAACTCCTCCTGGGAGACGGCATCGTACGCGACGATCGCGAAATCGTCCTCGTCCGTCATACGACCCGATTTGAGAGACAGTAGCATAAAACTCAGCAGACACGATATCGGCCGGTGCATGCCGACCCCTGCCGATTCGATCGATCGGCCGGTCGTCCAGATCGCCGGGAACCGCGCCGCTATCACACGCACTACCCGACGACCGTCACTTCCACGCTCGCCTCCTCGTCCGGGATAATGACGACGTAGTACGAGCCGCCGGAAAGCCCCTCGATGGTGACAGTCTCGCCCGACTCCGTATCGAGGCTCGCCACGTGGCCGGCGTCCAGCCCGCGCAACACCGCCGCCGCCGCCGATCGCCCCCGATCGTTCCGCAGCGTGACCTCGATCGTCGCGCTGGCGTCGGCGTTGAACGAGACGACGGTCTCCTCTTCGACCGTCTCCTCAAGGACGGTGTCGTCACCCAGACACCCCGCGGTCGCGACGGTCCCGCCCGTCACCACCGCCAGGAACGACCGGCGGTTCATACCCGGGAATTGCAGGGGTCCGTGATAATCTTGGTGGCGGACGGACCGGCGTTCCGAACGGGCCGGTCTGGATCAACCGGCCGCCGGCGTCACCCCTGATACTCGGCCAGCACGAACGGCACGGAGCTCCCGAGCGGGTCGTCGACGCGGCGCTCCCAGACGATCTCGAAGCCCGCCGCCTCGAGCGCCCGGCGGGTCCGGCGGCGACCGGGCGTGCTGAAAAACATCGACTGTCCGCTGCCGAGCCAGTCCCGGCGAACCGTCTCGTACCGACTCGAGCCGACGGTCGCGAGGAGCCGCCCGCCCGGTTCGAGGACGCGGGCGAACTCGTCGTAGACCGCCGGGTGCTCGGCGCGCGGAACGTGAAAGACGGCGTGGTAGGCCGTGATCCCGTCGATCGAATCCGCTGCGAGCGGGAGCGCCGTCATCTCCCCTTGCACGAGGTGGGCGTCGGAGACGGTTTCCGCCGCGAGTTCGAGTTGGCGGCCGGAGATATCGAGACCGATTCGATCGACGCCCGCGAGATTCGCGAGCGTTCGCATTCCGTCGCCACAGCCGATATCCAACACGGTCGCGTCCGCGGGCAGCCCGGCGAGCAACTCGTCGATTAGGGCGGCGTCCTCGCCGTCGGCTCGGCGACTGCGGGCGTAGTCGTCGGCGACGGCGTCCCACGCGTGCCGGAGTTCCGATCTGTCCATGCGAAGCGAACGGGGCGGGACGAGATGGCGCTGGTGCCAAACGGGTGAGGGTGGCGAGTGAGAGGAAGTTTGCCCGAGAGCGTGTCGCGTCGGATCGAGGGCGTCACATCCGTTCGATCGTCATACCGGTTCGGTCGCTCCACGTCGGCCGCAGGCTCTTGTCGTTCGGCCGCCTACGTGCATCGATGACCACCGACGATTCATCGCGACTCGGAGCCGTGGTCGCGGACCTCCGTAATCGCGGCTACCGCTGTCCGGACCCCGTCGACGCCGACACACCGGTCGTGGCGACCGGCAGCGAGCACCCCGTCGACGGGTCAGACGCACCGCTATCCGTCGGTCGCCTGCGGGAGGTCACGCCGCTGTCGATCGTCGCCAGCGTGGCAGCGGCCGCCCACGCGGGTCGTGCGCCCGTGCTCGTGGTCGACGAATGGGGACTGGCGGAGGCTCGGGAAATCCTTGGCGAGCCGTTCCTCCTCCGCGACCGCGCGGACGATCGTCGCCAGTTTTACTCGATTCCGGACCGGATCGCACTGACCGACGGGCGCTACGCCTGCGTTCGATCGGACGAGGAGCCCCAGTGGCGAGAGGAGCCACGGGCGGAGACGGACTCGCCCGTGATGGAAGGGAGTAGAGAGGAGGAAGTGACCGCGACCGATCGCGAGCCGACGGATACCGACGACCCGCGGCTGTTGCTCGAGGCCGACGGCGCGATCCAGGCCGTCCTCGAGTCGGCCGCCGAACTGACCTGTCCCGGTCCCGACCCGGACGTCTTTCCGTACCGATACGGTCGTGGCGCGGACAAGCGCATTCACGTCTACGATCGCCGCGGCGAGGTCGGTCGCTACGCGGGTATCGCCGCGATTCGCGCCAACGCCTACCGACCGGTTTCGCTGCCGCTGCTGCCCGAACGCCACGTCAAGACGGGTGGACGGGTGGCCCGGAGCGCGACCCTCGCGATCGTGACGGACGAGGGCGTCGAGTACGAACGGGAGTGGTGAGAGACGAGACTGATCGCGAACCGAAACGAGGGCGGCGACGATCGAATCCGACGGGAGAAGACGCTACGGCGCGCCCATCAGCACGAACCGACTCTCGGCGTCGCCGTTGTGGATCTGGTGGGTCGCGTCGGGCGGAATCCGGATCGCGTCGCCTGGAGTCATCTCGACCGACTCGTCCTCCACGGTGACCGTCGCCTCGCCCTCGATCAGGAAGTACACCTCCTCGTGGTCCTCCTCGGCGTGGTCGTGTTCTTTGCCCTCCCAGCCGGGGTCGCACTCGACGACGGTGACGCCCATGTGTTCGCAGTTCAGTTCGTCGCGGAGAAAGTGCATCCCGTGCTGGTCGTCGACGTCGCGGTAGTTCGTCTTGGTGTAGTCGGCCATCACGGGTTCCTGCCCACACGCGTGTGAATAAACGTTGGCCCGCGGATAGCGAGGGATCGACACCGGCACGTTGGCCTGCAGTCATCGACGGGGTGCGGCAAAAGACCTATCGCCCGGACGGTCATGCGTTCGGACATGGACGACATCGCCGTCGACTTCGGCGAGGACGGACTGGTTCCCGCCGTCGCACAGGACGCCGAGACGGGCGAAGTGCTGATGCTCGCCTACGTCTCTCCCGAGGCGCTCGAACGCACCCGCGAGACGGGACGGGCACACTACTACTCCCGGAGTCGGGACGAGTTGTGGGAGAAGGGAAAGACGAGCGGCCACACTCAGCAGGTCGAATCGATCCGGGTCGACTGCGACGCGGACACGCTGTTGTACCTCGTCGACCAGGCGGGCGGTGCCTGCCACACGGGCCACCGATCGTGTTTCTACCGCACGATCGACGGCGAGAGCGTCGGCGAGCAGGTGTTCGACCCCGACGCCGTCTACGAATAACACCATGACCGAACGCCTCCGCCACGGCACGGACGCAGACGAGACGCCACCGACGATCGACCGCCTCGAGTCGGCCCGAACGCGACTGGCCGACGCGGAGGCGGCGATCGAAGCGCACGGCGGCGAGGCCGTTTCGGACGCCGCAGCGGCCTACCGCGACGCGACGGACCTGCTCGATCGGTACGTCGATCGGGCAACCGGAACCGGCCGGGAGAACTTCAAGGCGTACATCGAACTCGAGGGGCAGTTCGCCTCGCTGGTCGAGAATCTGCCCGAGGATCTCGCGAACCGGACCGCCTTCGAGGACGCGCTGGAAGCGATCGACAAACGGCGGCTGAGCGAATCCGACTTCGAGAACGCCCACGCCGCTCTCGAACCGGCAAAGCGGTACGACGACCTGCTCGAGCAACGCCGGTCCGCCCGCGAAGCGCTCGCAGATGCCCGCAAGGCGGCCGGCAAGCGAATTCGAGAGATCGACGACGAGATCAGCGACCGCGAGCGACTGCTCGAACTCGCGGATGCGGACCTCGACGCGCCCGTCGAGGAACTCCGCGAGCCGATCGACGCCTACAACGACGCGATCCGTGAAGCGTTCGTCGAGTACCGACAATCGGCCTCCGCCCGCGAGGTATTCTCGCTGCTCGATCGCAGCCGGTGGTACCCCTTCGTCGAATACGAGCAGCCACCCGAGGACGTCCGCGAGTTCGTCGAAGACGCCCCGGCCGGCGAGTACACGATTCCCGAGTTGCTCGAGTACGCCGACTACTCCCGATCGAAGCTCTCACACTACGTCGACGACGCCGACCGACTCAAACGACGGGTCGCGACCCAGCAGACGTATCTCGAAGGGATCGACGCCGAGCCGTTGACGATCGATTGGCCCCCCGGCCCGGCAGGTGCCCTTCGGCGACGGACGCGGGAGTACCAGCCGTTCGTCGCACGCGTCGCCACCGAGGAGACCGTCGCGGCGTTGCGACGGGTTCGGCTGCTCGCACGCAGCGAGGAGTACGATCGACTCCAGACGGCTGCCCAGGCCGTCGCGCAGGTGACCCCCGAAGAGCGCGAACGGCTAGCTGACGGCCGAATCGAGGACGAACTCGAATCACTCGGGACGGAAAAAGAGGCACTCGAGGCGGCACTCGAAACGGACGATCCGATCTAGTGCGAGACGATATCAGATGATCTGTCGGAGCCACTGAATCTACAACGACAGTGTCACGGGCGGGACCCGGCCGGGACACAAGCGTGCGCTTTTCATACCCGAGGCGATCATGAGTGCCTATGAGAACACGCGGGACGCTGCGACTGGCGACGCGGGGATCGACGCTCGCCCGTCGGCAAGCCTCGATCGTCGCGGAGGCCCTCGAAGACCGGCGCTACGAGGTCGAACTCGTACCCGTCGAGACGACGGGGGACCAGATCAGGGACGAATTGATTCACAGACTCGGGAAAACGGGAGCGTTCGTCCGAGAACTCGACGATCGCGTCCTCGACGGCGACCTCGACGGGGCGATTCACTCGATGAAGGATATGCCGACCGAACAGCCGGCGGATCTCGTCACGGCCGCAGTGCCCGAGCGAGGGCTTCCCGGCGACGCGCTCGTCACGCCCGACGGGACCACGCTCGATGAACTGCCGGGCGGCGCGATCGTCGGCACCTCCAGTCTGCGTCGGCGCGCGCAGTTGCTCTCCGAACGGCCCGACCTGAAGATCGAACCGCTCCGCGGGAACGTCGACACTCGCCTCGAGAAACTGCTCGCGCCCGCGTTGCAGGCCGAACACGAGAGCCGGACGGAAGCGGATAAGGAGCGAAAAGGACAGACCGGTAACGACGACTTCGAACCCGAGTACGATCGAACCGTCGACGACTGGTTCGACGATCTCTCGGAACTCGAACGGCAAGCGCTCGGCCGGGAGGTCGAGACCGCATACGACGCGATCGTACTGGCCGAAGCCGGCCTCGAGCGCAGCGGTCTCGCCCACCACGTCGACTACCGGCGGCTTCCGACGACGACGTGCGTTCCTGCGCCCGGCCAGGGCGCACTGGCCGTGACCGCGGTGGACGGCGATACCGCTCGCGAGATCCAGTCCGCGATCGACCACCCCCGAAGCCGAGTCGAGACGACGGTCGAGCGAACCTTGCTCGCGGAACTCGGCGGCGGCTGTATCGCCCCGATCGGCATCTACGCGGTCGTCCAGGGCGAGTACGTCCACGCTTCGGTGCAGGTGTTCGATCGCAACGGCGAGGAAACGGTGACTGCGAGCCGAGACTTGCCGGTCGATTCTCACGCCGAAGCCGCCAGCGAGTTCGCACGCGACCTCGCCGATCGCGGTGCCAGGGAACTGATCGAGGCCGCCCGCGAAGAAGCCGAGAGCGAGGACGAACCGGCACAGGACGATCAGCCGGAGGGGAAGTAGATGGCCGCGGAGTCGAGCGGAGAAGACGCCGCGTCACAGCCGGGAACCGTCTACCTCGTCGGCAGCGGCCCTGGCGATCCAGAGCTGCTGACGGTCAGAGCGAAACGGCTCCTCGAGGAAGCCGACGTGATTCTCCACGACAAGCTCCCCGGACCGAAGATCATCGACCTGCTTCCCGAGGACCGCCGCGAGGACGTCGGCAAGCGCGCTGGCGGTGAGCGAACGCCCCAGTCGGCAATCAACGATCGGCTGGTCGAACTCGCCCGCGAGGGGAACGCCGTCGTTCGCCTGAAAGGCGGCGACTCGTTCGTCTTCGGCCGCGGCGGCGAGGAAGCCGAGCATCTGGCCGCACACGGGGTTCCCTTCGAGGTCGTCCCCGGCGTGACCTCAGCGATCGCCGCCCCCGCCGTCGCGGGCGTTCCGGTCACCCACCGCGATCACGCCTCCTCGGTCTCGTTCGTCACGGGCCACGAGGACCCGACCAAAGACGAGTCGGCCGTCGACTGGGCGGCGCTGGCCGCGACGGGCGGGACGATCGTCGTTCTGATGGGCGTCGGTCGCCTCCCCGACTACACGAACGCGCTACTCGAGGCCGGCATGGCTCCCGAGACGCCCGTCGCGCTCGTCGAACGGGGAACCTGGCCGGGCCAGCAGGTCGCGACCGGAACGCTCGAGACGATCGTCGAGGTTCGCGACGATGACGGTATCTCCCCGCCCGCGGTGACCGTGATCGGCGGCGTCGCCGGCAGTCGCGAGGCCGTCGTCGAGTTCCTGCAAAACGATTACGGCGACGCGATCGAGGACGGGTAACGAGCCATGAGCGACGCACCGCCGCGGCCGACAGTGGCCGTCTTCCGTCCCGACGACGATCGCCTCGCGGCTGCCGTCGAGCTGCTCGACTCCCTCGAAGCCGACCCCGTTCCCGACCCCATGCTCGCCGTCGAGCCGACCGGTACCGTCCCCCGGACCGACGCCGACTACGTGATCTTCACGAGCAAGACCGGTGCGGAACTGGTCTCCGAAGCGGGCTGGGAACCCGGCGACGAAACCGTCTGTGCGATCGGGCCGGCGACGGCCGACGCGCTCCGGGAAGCGGGCTACGCGGTCGATCTCGTCCCCGAGGAGTTTACCTCGAGCGGACTCGTCGACACCCTCGACGGCGAGGTCGACGGCGCGCGGGTCGAAGTCGCCCGGAGCGACCACGGCAGCGACGTGCTACTCGACGGACTCGACGCGGCCGGCGCGTACATCCACGAGACGATTCTCTACCGGCTGGTCCGCCCCGAAGACAGCGGCGAGTCCACCGAACTCGCCGCCGAGGGAAGACTCGACGCCGCCTGCTTCACCTCGTCGCTGACGGTCGAACACTTCCTCGAAGCAGCCGACGCGCGCGGCGTTCGCCAGGACGCACTCGCGGGCCTCCGGGATGCGACAGTTGGCGCGATCGGCGAGCCGACAAGAGGGACCGCCGAGTCACGGGGTGTCGACATCGACGTGGTGCCAGCGGAGGCGACGTTCGAGGCGCTGGCCCGCGAAACGATCGCCGCCGTCGACGGCGATCGAGCCTGACGAGCGCGCTCGTGTTCCCGTCGACAGTGTCCGACAGATTCGAATGTCGGCTCGAAGTCGGTCGGAACTGAACCACCGTGTGCGACCGTGACAACCCCGGAATCAGCAAGCTCAATCGCTACCAACGCCGGGCGTCTACTGGGCACTACCGTGACGACAGCACAATCCATCGAGCCGCGGCTCGATCCGCCCGAACCGGTCGGTCTCCGCGTCGTCTTTTTCGTTCTCTGGGGGATCGACGTAATCGCCGCCACGCTGTTCTTTCTCGTACCGTACGCGAGCGAACTCAACCCCGTTACCGTCTTCTTCTATGAGGTGTTCGGACTTCCGGGCGTCGTCCTCGCCGCGGCGTGTTACGCCGCGATCGTGGTCGCGATCGGTCAGGTGCTCTCGGACCCGATCGACAGCCGGTTTCTCACCGGCGTGGTGCTCCTGTACCTCGCGCTCGCGGCGAACAACATCCTTCTGTTGGTCTTTCGCGATTCGCTCCCGCAACTCCTCGGGCTGTGAGGTGCCCGCGATCGAACGACGAGGCACGAGGACCGTGGGTTTATTTTCGATGCCGACCCACCATCGATCGATGCACCGATGACCGGGCCGGTACCCGAACTCGCTGATCGAGCTGCCGCCTGTGCCGAGTGTCTCTCCGAGACCGATCGCGTCCTGCTCGCCTCCCACATCGACGCCGACGGATTGACGAGCGCTGCGATCGCCGCCCAGGCGCTCGAACGGGCAGCGATTCCCTTCGAGACCGTCTTCGAGAAACAACTCGACGAGGCGGCGATCGCCGCGATCGCGGCGACCGACTACGACACCGTTCTGTTTACGGACTTCGGGAGCGGTCAGTTGGATATTATCAGCGAGCACGAGGCCCAGGGCGCGTTCACCCCCGTCATCGCGGACCACCACCAGCCGGCGACGATCGAGGGGGACGGTGACGACGATGGAGCGCCCGCGCGCGTAGAAACACAGTATCACCTGAATCCGTTACTGTTCGGGATCAACGGAGCCTCGGAGCTGTCGGGAGCCGGCACGAGTTACGTGCTCGCGCGGGCGCTCGCGGAGCGATCGGCGGCCGACGACGCGACAGGGGAGGCCGTCGCCGACGGCGGAGCGGCCACGATCGACTCGGGAACGGCTGCCCGCACGGACAACCGCGATCTCGCCGCGCTGGCCGTCGTCGGTGCCGTTGGCGACATGCAGGCCTCGAGCGGGGAACTTCATGGCGCGAACGCGAATATCGTCGCGGAGGGCGTCGAAGCGGGCGTCCTTGAGACCGGGACGGACCTCGCACTTTACGGGAAACAGACCCGCCCACTGCCGAAACTCCTCGAGTACGCGACCGACGTTCGAATTCCCGGCATCTCGAACGACCAGCAGGGTGCCCTTCGGTTCCTCGACGGTCTCGACCTCGAGTTGAAACGCGACGGCGAGTGGCGGCGCTGGTCGGGACTGACGAACGAGGAGAAACAGATCGTCGCCAGCGCGCTCGTCAAACGGGCCGTCTCGAAGGGCGTCCCCGCGTCGAAAATCGATCGGCTGGTCGGAACCGCCTACGTCCTCGCAGACGAACCCGTCGGCACCGAACTCCGAGATGCGAGCGAGTTCTCGACGCTGCTCAACGCGACTGCCCGCTACGATCGAGCCGACGTCGGTCTCGGCGTCTGTCTGGGCGATCGCGACGAAGCCCTCGATCGTGCACGCACACTGTTGCGGACCCACCGCCGGAATCTCTCGAACGGGATCGACCTCGTAACACGGGAAGGCGTTACCGAGGAAGAACACCTCCAGTGGTTCCACGCCGGCGATCGCATCCGCGAGACGATCGTCGGAATCGTAGCGGGAATGGCACTGGGGAACGCAGGGATCAGTCGATCGAAGCCGATCGTCGCCTTCGCTGACAAGAACGACGACGAGGTCAAAGTCTCCGCACGTGGTACGCACGCGCTCGTCAGGCAGGGACTCGACCTCTCGGTCGTCGTGGGCGAGGCCGCACGGGCCGTCGGCGGCGACGGCGGCGGCCACGACGTTGCCGCGGGTGCGACGGTCCCCAGGGGACGAGAGGACGAGTTCGTCGATCGCGCAAACGAACTCGTCGGCACACAGCGTTCCTGAACACTCGGACGCCTCGATTCGGAAGCCGGTTGGATTTGCGGATCTGCGTAGCGGACGGACCTGATGCGATCAGGACCGATCCATCGCCGCCGGCATCGTCGGTATCAGCGGCGTCCGCGAGGTTGCGAGATACGTCGCCTTTCGAACGGCTCCCTTGCCGTACTGGACGGTACTCCTGTGGATCGGCGTCCGCTTGCCCCGGATTCGGGTCCGTCCCTCGAGAATCGCCTCGACGAGTGCGTCGCCGTCGATGGTCGCCGTCGGGGTCGATAAGTCCGGATCGACGCGAATTTCGGTGTACGCTCTCCCGACGTTGGGCAGGTAGTGGGCGTCGCTCGCACCGATTTCCGGGTAGCTGCGTCGGCGAGCGAACGTCCGCGCACGGCGATTTCGGTACCCCGTCAGGAGCATCGAGTTGTAGGTCTCGATCGCGTCGGCGTCCCGGATGTGGCGCTTGCGAACGCCGTGACGGCTGCGCTGGAAGGGATGGGGGACGATCGCGATGCCGCCGAGGTCGCGGACGGTTTCGACGGTCGCCGCGAACGGCCGTCCCGGGTCGGGGCGCTCCTCGACGCCGACCGCAAGGAGGTGACCCTGACGGGTCGACACCTCGACGCCAGGGATACCGACCAGCCCGTATTCTGGTGCGAGGGCTGCTGCGCGAAGGGACTCGTCGATCTCGTCGTGGTCGGTGATCACGACGCCGTCGAGTCCGATGTCGGCCGCGTGTTCGAGAACGAGTTCGATCGGTTCGTGGCCGTCGTAAGACTGCTCCGAGTGAACGTGAAAATCGATCGTAAACGAACGCGGCGCTGTCATTGGCGATCCGTGCTGAGACGGTACTGTCGACGCGAGCATAAACACTCCGGGGCCCAGAGGAGTCGACGATCGCACACACCGCTCGATCGGTGAAACCGCTCGACCGCGGTGGGCGACGCTCCGTACCCGATCGGTCCGGAAGCAGGCGTGTTTAATATCGCAATATACGATTTATCGAGGGCGGGTGGTGGCAACGGGATCGGTCGGAAACAGCGATCGTAATCCGCAATTGACCCGGAGAGCACTCGATCGGCACGGAAGGAGTGTGAACGAACACTACACGAAAACGACAGGCAGAAGCTGTCGACCCGTGAACGGGGCTGGTCGAGATGACTGGTATCGTAGCTCTCGAAACGATGTACACACCGATCGAAACGCTGTCCTGCGACCGGGTGTGCATTGACTTTCAAGAGCTACTATAGGCGTCCGCCTGGAGTGTCCGAGAAAGCGACGCGCGCGAGTCTCTCCTACTGCGAGGAGATACCGTCGGGAACGACATCCATGAGCGAGACCCGATCGAGAACATCCTGTATCTCGATCGGGTCGGTCGGCTCCTCGATCGCCTCGTGGATGCGCATCATACAGTTCAGGAGACCGTTGATTGCGGCCCGACGCGTCGAGACACAGCCGATCGTCTCGGCGGTCGATCGATCGACGAACGAGTACCGGTGGCGAAGTTCCCAGCAGTAGCTCAGGCCGAGCCCCGGGTGCGAACGGTCCGGATCGATACGGTCTGCGATCAGTTCGAGCGGAAGCGACCTGTGACGGTAGGCGAGGCAGTCCTCACAGACCTCCGCGGGACCCCATCCCGGCGGAAGCGCCTCTCGTGGGATGGGGTGCTGATCGGGGGTCATAGTGCCAGATATCCACGATGGATGTGGGTGTCGGTTCCGCTTGCGTGCGCATCGTCCGTATGTAGGACACCCCTACCGCACCGAGCGAGGACACTATCCGACCGGTTACGGTTCACCCGAGCCGGTGATTTCCCCGTTACAGTCCCTCGAAGCCCGTTATCATCCCATTTTTGTCGTCGCCCCCGTTACTATCCAGTATGGCCGACTTCGATCCCGAGAAGTTCGAGGACAAGTACGCGAACTACTTTCCGGAGCTCCAGCAGGCGTACAAGAACGCGTTCAACCGGATGAACGACCGATACGACTCGGAACTCGTCCACGCGATCGACCAGCAGGTGTTGAACGAGAGTGAGCCGTTCTACGAACACGATGGCGAGTTCCGCGTCGAACTGCCCGACGATCCGTACGGCCGCCTCTCGGGCGTCGTCGTTGACGAGGACCGCTTCGAGGAGATTCTCGAAATTCACGTCGGTGAGATCGAGGACGAACTCGAGCGTATCTTCGGGTTCGCCTGAGACGGTCTCCTGTAACGAGTTACCGGTGCAACCGCAGACGGGTCGCGGTCGCACCGGAAATGACTGACAGCAGTCCGTACGAGTCGTTCGCAACCGCCCGTGGTGTCGGAAACCGAACATGGATGACGGAAGGTTTAGGGGCTCGGACACCCAAGCGTGGGATATGAGCACTGAGACCCAGGACGGGGACGACCTCGAAGACCGCGTCGCGAACTTCCTGCGACGAAACTTCCCACAGATTCAGATGCACGGCGGCAGCGCGGCGATTCAGGACCTCGATCGCGAGACCGGCGAAGTCTCGATCGCACTCGGCGGTGCCTGCAGCGGCTGTGGCATCTCGCCGATGACGATTCAGGCGATCAAAAGCCGGATGGTCAAAGAGATTCCCGAAATCGAGAAAGTCAACGCCCACACTGGCATGGACGATGGTGGCGACATGGGCGGTGGCATGAGTCCGTCGTTCCCAGGCGAAACCGTCGACGACGACGGTGGCGAGGCCGACGAAGGACCACAGGCCCCGTTCTAGACCCTTCTGGCCGGCAGTCGTCGAGAGATGGGTCACTCGTTTTTTGAATCCGAATCGTTGGGCACGTCCCGGAGTCCGTGATCGCGTTCCCAGGTCCGTACCAGTGTCGAGAGCGTCCGGTTCGTCGGTACGTCGAGACGCCGTTCAGCGGCTCGATCGACGACGTAACCGTTGATCGCGTCGATTTCGGTCCGACGATCGCGACGAACGTCCTGAGCCATCGAGGAGGTGTTCGCCGCCGTCGCCGCGGCGACGTCCGTCATCGCTTCTAGCGCCTCGCGGTTAGAGAGACCAACGTCATTCGCACGGGCGACTCGCGCGGTCTCTCGTGTCGCGGCGCGGGCGAGATCGTTCGCCTCGGGCTCGAGGATCACCCCATTTTCGCTTCGCGTCAACGCCGTGATCGCGTTAATACCGGCATTCACCGCCAGTTTCTCCCACAGCCGCAGGGGCATATCGTCGGCGACCGTCGTCTCGAAGCCCGCCGCGGCGACCGCCTCCCCGACCCGATCGGCTCCAAGCGTCCGACCGCCCGATCGCGGTCCGAGGACGATCTCACCGATTCCCGTACACTCGACGACGCCCGGTTCCTGAAGAATCGCCCCGTAAGAGGCGGTTCCGGCGAGCACCGGACAGGAAACCCTGTCTGCGAGGACGACTTCGTTTCCCATCCCGTTCTGGAGCGAGAGGACGGCGTCGAACGAGCCCGACGCGATCGTCTGAGCGACCGTCTCGGTGTCGAAGGATTTGACGGTGACGATCCCGAGGTCGGCCTCGAGCGTTCGTCCGTCGGTCGTCGCTGACGGGGTGACGTGGTCTTCGATCCGGCCCTCGATTCGAAGTCCGGAGTCGCGGACGGCACGCGCGTGAGACGGTCGGGCGACGAGCGTCACCGCGTGTTCACGGGCGAGGACCCCGCCGACGAGGCTCCCGAGGCTGCCCGCACCGAAGACGACGATGTCCATACTATCCCCGTCGGTCCGCCCGGTCAAAGGCGGTTTGGCTCCGACGCCATCGGTTGCCAAGAGGCGGGCGGCGATCGCCGGTGGCGCGGGACACCGATTCGTCTCAGTCTTCGGTCCAGTAGTAGAGGTCCTCTCGATCGGCGTCACAGGACGGACAGCGATCCGGTAAGCCGCGATCGAGCGTCCCCATTTCGCCGCATTCGAGACAGCGCCACATCAGTTCCGCCTCGCCGAACTCGTGGCCCGATCGAACGTGCTCGACGCTCATCCCTTCGAGGCCCTCTCGAAGCGTGACGTAAAACCCCTCCTCGTCGAAGCCGCGAATCCGGCCGATCCGATCGCCGTTTTCGGTGTAAACCTCCGTTCCGAATCCAAGTTGGGGTTGGTGCTGTTCAGTCGGCATGTGTGATCCGAACGTCGCGTGGCTGCATAAAGGTCGCAGGAGCCGCGTATCGCCTGACTGTGTGGATCGAGCGAGAATCTCGATCGTCTACAGGCGGAGAGAATAAATCATATTCCGCGATACAAAATTCGGTCGGCGCGACCTCCACAGTTTCGGCGGCGCGGGCAGAACTGACCCATTTTCGGTACGAACGCGATCGCAATCGATCGAGCCGTCCGTTCGTATTCGTCACTCGCGGCGACGAACCAGGAGCACCAGCGCGAACAGAGCGACTACGGTCGTGGGCAGTCCGAAGCCGGGAATGTCGTCGTCCGTTTCCGTCGACTCGCCGGAGTCGTCAGACTCGTCGGTCGACTCTTCGGACTCATCAGCCGACCCGGTGGACTCGTCGATCGAACCCGGTTCTGTGGCTCGCTCGCCGATCGCGAACGTCGAGAAGCCCGGCGTCGTCGACTCGTAGATGACCTCTTCGGCACCCTCCGAAACGATCACAGTGTCGAGTTCGATCCATTCGCCCGCATCCTCGTCGTAGCGATTGAGCGCGATGTCCTCGGCAGCGAGGTTTCGATCGTCGAGCGTGTCAGCACTCACGTCGAACTCGACGATCGCCGAGTCGACCCGATCGCTGGCGTCGACGCCATCGGAAGAGACGGTGAACTCGACGTAGGAGATCGCCCGATCCGACTCGCCGTCGGTGCTCCCGTCCGCCACGTCGTCACCGAGCGGTGGCGTGCCTTCGGGAAGATCATCGCGGCTCGTCGATCGGGCCTCGAAGGTCACGTCGGTGTCGTCACCGAACGTGAGATCGACGCGACCGTAGCGCGTGCCGCGTTCCTCGTCGCGAACGGAGTCGCCGAAGTCGATGGTGGCGGGTTCGTCGGCCGATGCCGAGATCGCAGCCACCACGCTCCCGTCGGTGATCTCGACGTCGACATCGTCGCCATCGTCGTCGTCCCGCGATGACGTACGACGATCCGATCGCCTGGGTGGGTTCGAGACCGACACCACTGTCGTGTCGGTCGCGCCCGCCAGTTCGGCTTCGAGGTCCGTGCTTCCCGCACTTTCGGCACGCACCGTTCCGTCCGCGTCGACGGTCGCAACCGACGAGTCGTTCGAGGTGAGGGTGGCCGTTCCGGTGACGTCGAGCGTCGTTCCGTTGACGTAGGTCGCGTGGGCAGTGAGGGTTGTTGACTCACCTCTCGTCAGGGAGTCAGCGTCGAGCGAGACCGAAAGGGAGTCGACGGCGGCCTGCTCGATGGTGACGATCGCGGTGGCGTGAACCGTCGGGTCGTCGACGGTCGCGAAGTCGACGGTGTAGGTACCGCTACTGTTTTCGACGAACTCGAATCCAGCGATGCCGGTTTCGTTCGTCGGGTTCGTCTCGCCGGGGATGAGGCCGCCGAGGTCGCCGGTGTCGGTGACGGTGATCTCCTCGTCTGGAATTCGATTGTCGAACGCGTCGGAGGCGTTGACCGCGATCCGTCCCGTCATCCCGGCGGTTTCGGTCACGTTCGTCGCGTTGAGGCTGTCGACGGCGGCGGGGTCGACGTCGAACTCGTCGGTCGTCGTCGTGTTGCTGGTGTCGACGCCCGAATCACTGCCGTTAATTCCGAACTGAAGTCGGTACGTGTCCGGACTCTCGATTTCGAGGTCGTCGAAGACCGCGACGCCACTCGTGTTCGTCTGATTCGTCGTCGCTCCGACGGTGATGTCGCCCACCCCATCGACGGCTTCGACAGTAACATCGACATCCGCGACGGGATTACCGAACTCGTCAGTGACCGCGGCTGCTGGCGGGCCAGTGATCGGTTCGCCAGCGGTCTGTGAGGACCCCGGTTCGGAGTCGACGTCGACGGTGTTGGCGTTTGCTGCCGAAACCGAGAACGTCGAACTAGTCGTTTCAGTCAGTCCCGTGCTAAAGGCGTTCAGCGTGTAGTCGTCGGCCGTTTCAATGGATGTGTCTGAGAACGTTGCGACTCCATCGACGGCGTCGACGGCTGTTTCGCCAGTGAGCGTCCCGTCGCCCGTTTCGACAGTGAGGACCACCTCGTCGCTCACATCGTCGACCACATTGTCGTACTCGTCGCGGATGTCGACGGTGATCGGGTCACCGCCCTCGCTGGTGATCGACTCACCAGCGGTCGAATCGGCGGGGTGTTCGGTAAATGTCAGTGTGTCGGCCTCAGCAGGGTTGATCCGAACAGTTGCGGTGTCGTCGGCGTCGGTGTTACCCACCCACGCGAATCTGAGCGTGGCTTCCCCGGATTGTTCCTCGTTGAACGAGAACGTCGTGACGCCTGAGGCGTTCGTCTCGTTTATTTGTCCGGTCGAAATCTCGGAGAGACCGTCGTCGTTATCAATCACTTCGATCGAGACGTCCTCCAAGGGAACGTCGTCGCCGTCGGTCGCCCTGATTTCGAGTTCTCCGGATTCGCCAGCAGTCGCCGTCGTATTTATCGCCTCGATCTCGACTGTGTCCAACACGTCGACCGTCGCCGTGTCGGTGACACCGCCGACATCGCCCGTAATCGTCACTGTGTCGCCGAAATCCCCCTCGCTGGGGGTGTAGGTCGTCGTCGCATTACCGTCGGCGTTCGTGTCGTCGGTCAGTCCGAGACTGCCCTCGGCGGTTCCGGCCGAGAAGTCGACGGTTTCGCCTTCCTGCTCGTTTCCGTCGGCGAACGGTTCTTCGTAGGTGACCGTCGCGGTCACGGTGGCCTCGCCGGACGGTTGTATCTCGCTTTGGTCGGCCACCACGCTGATCGCGAATCCGGGCTCGCCGACATCGAAGGCGACCGCTCTAGAGACGGAGTTGTCGTCGTCGAGTACCACCGACAGTTCCACGGGTTGATACCAGTCGCCGTCGCCGACGACGTAGGTAGCGGTCGCCTCGCCGTCCCCATTGGTCGACCCGTCGGGGTTCTCAAGCGATCCCGAAGCCGTCCCGGCCGAGAACGAGACCGGTTCGCCCTCGATTGGGTCTCCGGTCCCGGCGTCTTCGTACGTTGCCGTCACGGTGATCTCGTTGGCCGACCCCCCGTCGACGGGATCGACCGGCATTGTCTCGTCGAAATCGAGGCTCAGGACGGGATCGATGACGCGGACGGTTTCGGTGGCCTCGTCGTCGCCCGATGACACCGTGATGTCTCCCTTACCGTTGTTTTGGGAACCGGTTGTCCAAAAGAGATTGACGTCCTCTGAGGCTCCGGAAGCGGGGGAAATGGAGGCAGAGTCACGCTGTTGGCCTTCAAAATCTGTGTCGGTAAGCGTTACCGTCCCCGAACCGTCCGCTCCCCAGTTGGTGACCGACGCCGTGGCGGTGAGCGTGTCACCGATCTCGACGGGGGAGTTCGTGTTCTCGATGGTCACGCCGAAGTACGGTTCCGTGTTTTCCCACGCGAAAACGGGGTAGGAGTCGGTAGCGTGCCATGTGTCAGTGAACGCGAAGCCACCCATGTTTTCGGGCGCGTTCGCGCCGGTCATCTCCTCTGTCGAGAGCCCGGTTCCGCCGGACGTACCCGACGCGCTCGATGTGTCCCAGTAGGAGTTACTGTCGGTGCCACCGTTCGTGTTCTTGCCAATCAGCCCACCGGCGTTAGTTCCTCCCGAAACGTCGCCGGCGGCGTACGAATCTTCGACGGTTCCGGTGTTTTGTCCGACCAGTCCGCCGGCGACATAACCACTCGTAGCTGTACTTGTCACGGTGGCCGATGTGTACGACTCCTTGACGGTTCCGGCGTTCTCTCCGACTACCCCACCCGTGTGCTGGTTCCCTTCGATCGATCCACTAACGTCGACCTTCCGTACCGTTCCACGGTTGTACCCGACGAGGCCACCGGTCGAATAAATGGAACTGGCCTCCCCGGTGACGTTTACGTCTTCGAGGACCACATTCTCGATGACTGCATTCCCGCTCGTATCACTGATGAGTCCGGTATGGTTTTCCGAGGTTGCCGTGATTTTGAGCCCCGAAATCGTGTTTCCTCCGCCGTTGAAGCGTCCATTGAACCGATTTAATTTGTCCCCGATCGGCTCGAATCCGCCGTCCTCGACGACGGTTTCGTAGCCCGGTGAATCCTCGTCGAGGTCGTTCGCGAGGACATAATCCCCATCGAGATCGTCTTCCATGCCTTGGAGGTCATTCCAGTCGGAGATCTGCTCCTGAGCCGCCGCCATCCCGACGAAACCCCCACCAAAGACACCCGCCGCAATCACAACGAGTAACGCCGCCGGCCAGAGACCCCTCATCGCCCCTCCGGGATCGGTACCGCGTCGGTTCGGCGTGCTCGATCGATCGATCGACGGCCACGGGTCCCCCAGTCGAAATCCAGTCTGCCACAGGTCCCACGTGGGTTGTAACAGATGACGATCGACAAGTCCCCCCAGTAGAATCGGTCCCATTGCTCGTTCATGGGTACTGATACGACCGGCATAAGTGGAATACCAGCGAGTGGTGGTGTAGCCATGAATTATGCGCTGAAACACCCACTGCCAACCACCCACGTCGCGAACCGAACGACCCAACACGGAGTGGGTCCGGCTCGAAGAGGCCAGCGAACAGTGTCTCGACGCTGCACCGCCCGCTGATTTACCGCGCAACTCGGGTTACTGACCCGATCGACGTCGATCGATCAGGAGCACCACGCCGAACAGGGTGATTGCCCCCACGAGCAGTCCGAAGCCGGGGATATCGTCGTCCGTCTCCGTTGGGTCGTCGTCCGTCTCCGTTGGGTCGTCGTCCGTCTCCGTTGGGTTGTCGTCTGTCTCTGTTGAGTCGTCGTCCGTCTCCGGCATTCCGCTGGCAGCACGCTCGCCGATCGCGAACGTCGAGAAGCCCGGCGTCGTCGACTCGTAGGTGACCTCTTTGGCACCCTCCGAGACGATCGTGGTGTCGAGTTCGGTCCACTCGCCCGCATCCTCGTCGTAGCGATTGAGCGCGATGTCCTCGGCAGCGAGAGTTCGATCGTCGAGCGTGTCAGTACTCACGTCGAACTCGACGATCGCCGAGTCGATCCGATCGCTGGCGTCGACGCCATCGGAAGAGACGGTGAACTCGACGTAGGAGATCGCCCGATCCGAGTCGCTGGCGTCACTACCACCATCGCCACCGAGTGCGGGCGTTCCGTCGGGGAGATCGGCGCGGTTCGTCGACCGCGCGGTGAAGATGACCTCGGTGTCTTCGCCGAAGGTGAGGTCGACGCGACTGAAGCGCGTGCCGCTTTCGTCATCGCGGACGGAATCACCGAGCTCGATGCGGACTGGTTCGTTGGCCAAAGCGGAGGTAGTCGTCGAGACGCTCCCATCGTCGTTCGTCTCGATCTCTCCTGTCTCTGAATCGTCGTCGTCAGCCGCAGGGGCCGTACTGCTCCCGCCGCTTCCACCCCCGCTGCCTCCGCCGCCACTGCTGCCCCCAGTAGAGACACGCCGAACCGAGAGTGAGACCTCGTCATCGACTCCGGCTCGGGCGGCTTCGATCACGGTCGACCCGCCGCGCTCGGCGGTGACGGTTCCGCGGTCGACGGTCGCCACGCGGGTGTCGCTGCTGTCGTAGTCGGCGGTGGTGTTCGCCCAGTAGCCGCGCTGACCGTAGGCGGTCACTGCCACCGTTGCCTCGGTGGTCTCACCCACGTCGAGTTCGTCGTCCGCGAGAGTCACCGAGAGATCACTCACGGCGTACTGGTGGATCGGGTAGCCGTCGAGTTCGGTCCACGTCGACGTGAAGTCCAAGCCCTCCATGTTCTCGGTGGCGTTCAGGCCGGTCATTTCGTCGGTGGTCAGCCCGGTGACGTTGCCGCCAGCCGAGGTCGACTGAGTAGTCGTATTGATGTCCCAGTAGGCGTCTTCGACAGTACCCGAGTTGTCGCCGACAAGTCCGCCGACAGTATTTGTGCCGTCGACCTCACCAGTGGCGTACGACGTGGTCACATCGCTACCGTCGTTGTTCCCAACGAGTCCGCCGACATAGTCTGTACCATCGACCGTTCCAGTGGCGTATGAGTCAGCCACCTTGCCCCCATATTCGTTGTCGCCGACAAGCCCGCCGATATAGTTTGTGCCGTTGACCCCACCGGTGGCGTGTGACTCGGTGACATCGCTACCGTCGTTGTTTCCAACGAGTCCGCCGACATTTTCTGTGCCGTTGACGTCGCCCGTAGCGTGCGAGTCGATGACGGTGCTCGAGCCGGAGAAGTAACCGACGAGTCCACCGACTCTACGTTCACCGTTGACAGCAACTGTCGCGTGTGAAGCAATTATATTTGCGTCGATACTGAACCTACCCACGAGCCCGCCGACATCGTCTTCGCCGTCGACGGTACCGGTGGCGTACGAATCGGTTACGTTGGCCCCAAGATTCCTGCCGATAAGCCCACCGATAGCGTTTCTGCCGTTGATCGTACCATTAACATACGTTTCGGTCACGTCGCCGTCGTTGTTACTGCCGGCGAGTCCACCGACATAGTCATCGGCGGATATCTCGACGTTTTCGAGCCCAACTCGCTGTATCTCTGCATCATTAGTAGACCCAAACAGTCCGACGTAGTCCTCATCTCGATCGATGTACAGGTCCGAAATTCTGTGGTCGTCGCCGTCGAACGTCCCTGTGAACTCGTTATCGGACCCAAAATCAGTATACCCGACTGGATCGAATCCCGCTCCGTTGTTCCAGTTTTTCGTCTCATTGGCGTCGATGTCGTTCGTGAGTCTGTAGCTCGCCGAGAGGTCATTGCGCATCCCCTGGAGGTCAAGCACAGTTTCGAGTTCGTACGGTTCGGCCTCGGTTCCGTCGCCCGCAAAGGGAGAAGTGAGCGACGGATACTCCGCGGTGAGGTACCACGTGCTCTCGAAGTCGAGGCCGTCCATGTTGCCGTCAGCCGAGGCGTTCGCGCCGGTCATCTGGGCGGTGGTGAGTCCCGTCGCACCGCCGGCGGAGTCGGTCTGTCCGGTTGTATTCACGTCCCAGTAGGCGTCAAAGACGGTCCCGCTACTATTGCCAACGAGACCGCCGGTATCCGTCCCGGTGGAGTTGACGTGGCCGGTGGCGAACGAGGTCCTGATCTCGTCTACGTTGTAACCGACAAATCCGCCGACGTTTGCGGAGCCGTTGACGGTTCCGCTGGCAGAGCTATTCGAAAGTGTGCCATCGTTGTTGCCGATAAAACCGCCGACGTTTTCCGAGCCCTCGACACTGCCGGTGGCGTACGATTCATTCACCACCCCGAGAGAATTTCCTCCGTCGTTGGAGTTCACACCGACGAGTCCGCCAACATCAACAGAGCCATCGACAGTTCCGGTGGCGTACGACTCGGTCACCTCGCCGGCGTTTGCGCCGACGAGTCCGCCGACATACTGATCAGAGCCATCGACAGTTCCTGTGGCGTACGACTCAGTCACTTCGCCGACGCTTGCGCCGATAAGCCCGCCGACACGATTACCACCGTCGACAGTTCCGGTGGCGTACGACTCAGTCACCTCGCCGACGCTTGCGCCGACAAGCCCGCCGACACGATTACCACCGTCGACACTGCCGGTTGCAGACGACGTACTCACCGATCCGCTATGGGAACCGACAAGCCCACCGACATCTTCAGAGCCGACGACACTGCCGGTCGCAGACGACTCATTTATTATTCCGGACCTATGCTCGCCGACGAGCCCGCCGATGTATTTGGAGCCATCGACAGTAGCAGCTGCAGACGACGCGCTCACCTTTCCATTGTTGTTTGTGCCAACGAGCCCGCCGATGTGTTCGGCGCCATCGACAGTACCGGTCGCAGACGACTCGTGCACCTCGCCGTCCAAGTTGTAGCCGACGAGCCCACCGACCCACTCAGAGCCGACGACGCTGACGTTTTCGAGATTGACCCTCTCGATCGTCCCATCGTTGACGGCTCCAAAGAGGCCGACACTAGTCTCGCTGCCACGGTTAATAGATAGCTCTAAAATCGTATGGCCGTCGCCGTCGAAGTGGCCGGTGAATCCTTCGCTGGTGTCAGGCCCAATCGGCTCGAATCCCGCTCCGCTGTTCCAGTTTTTCGTCTCACTGGCGTCTATGTCGTTCGTGAGTCTGTAGTTCGCCGAGAGGTCCTTTCGTATCTCCTGAAGATCGAACACATCGTCGAGTTCGTACGGATCGGCCTCCGTACCCTTGCCCTCGAAGGGAGGGCTAAGCGATGGATACTCCGCGGTAAGATACCACGACCCCTCGAAATCGAAGCCGTCCATGTTGCCGTCGGCCGAGGCGTTCGCGCCGGTCATCTGAGCGGTGGTGAGCCCCTCACCGCCATCGGACGCTAACTGGTTTGTCGACTCGGTGTCCCAGTAGGCGTTGTTGACCTCGCCGCCATCAAAAACTCCAACGAGCCCGCCGACATTGTTTGTGCCAGTGACTTCGCCGGTGGCGTACGACTCGTTCACTACGCTGTCGTCGGTGACCTTGCCGACAAGTCCGCCGATGTAGTCACTGCCGTTGACTTCGCCCGTAGCGTATGACTGTGTCACATGACTCGAAGCGTAGGTTCCGCCGGCGAGCCCACCGACGTTCTGCCCGCCGTCGACTGTACCGGTGGCGTACGAGTCGGTTATGTCACCACTCGTTCCGCCGACGAGTCCACCGACGGAATTCCCACCGTCGACTGTACCGGTGGCGTACGAGTCGGTTATGTCACCACTCGCTACGCCGACGAGTCCACCGACGGCCTCCCCGCCGTTGACTGTGGCAGTGGCGTACGAGTCGATGACATCTCCCCCATAACCGAAGCCGACGAGCCCACCGACGTACTCTGTCCCGCCGTCGACTGTACCGGTGGCGTACGAGTTGGTTATGTCACCATTCTGTGCGCCGACGAGCCCACCGACACCGTCTGTGCCCTTGACTGTACCGTTGAAAGAGGAATCGATTATGTCATCCCCGCTTTGGCCGACGAGCCCACCGACATCGGTTGTGCCCTTGACTGTACCGTTGACAGAGGAATCGATTATCTCGACCGAGTTGAAGCCGACGAGCCCGCCAACATGATCATTTCCAGTGACATCAGCGTTTTCGAGTCCAACTTGTTCGATCTTTCCACGATAAGCGAATCCAAACAGACCGACGTAATCCTCTCCTCGGTCGATGTGTAGGTCCGAAATCGTGTGGTTATCGCCGTCGAACGTCCCCGTGAACCTGTCGTCTGGACCATTCTCGCCAACTGGCTCGAAGCCCGCACCGCCATACCAATCTTTCGTCTCACTGGCGTCGATGTCCTTCGTAAGCACATAGCTCGCGCTCAGATCACCCCTCATCGCCTGTAGTTCGGAGGCGTTGCTGATCTCGTAGGGATCGTCGACGGTTCCCTCACCAGCGAGATCTTCGGGATCGAGCGGAACCGGATCGGCGGCCGCGACACCCACCGCGAGCGCCAGCACCGCCACAGCCACCACGAGACCCACGGCAAACCGACGGCCTCTCATTGCGCTTCCAGGATCGATACCACAGTCGTCCAGGACAACTGACCGTCCGACGCCCACAGTCTGTCCGGCCGACGAACAGCCCACCACGAGTCCCAAACCGGCTGTAACTGGTGGTGCCCCCCGAATTCCACCGCTGAAGTAGATCGCATTGCGTGACAGTCGGTACTGATAGAACTATCATAAGTGAGATACCAGCGAATAGTGGTATGGCTGTGAGTGGCGTGCTGCAGTGGTCTCCGTTGGAATCTCGAATACTGCCTCTGTATGCAGAACCGATAGAGTGGTACTGGTCGGCTCCCAAGACACTCACAAGTCCATGTACGTTTCTGGGCTGATCGCGTATGCGGCGTCGGCGCTCATCGGCGGGCTGCTCGCCGTCTCGCTATTGGCCAAATACGATCGTCGACAGCCCGCGTTCACGTTCGGCCTGTTTCTGCTCGTCATCGGCTTTTGGGCGGCCACGTATGTCGGTTATCTCGTCGCCACAACCGAGGCGTGGCTCCTGTTTTTCATCCAGCTGTCGTATCTCTCCGTCGTCACTGCCCCCGTCGTCTGGGTCGTCTTCGCCCTCCAGTACACCGATCGCGAGGCGTGGCTCTCGCGACGGCGGATCGCCCTGCTGTCGGTCGTCCCCGCTGGCGTCCTCGCGCTCGTCTGGACCGCGCCGTTTCACTCGCTGTTCTACGCCGACACCGCGGTCACGGTCGTCGGCGGCGTCTCCTTGCTCGAAACGCCGCCAGCGATCGGTCACCGGATCAATATCGGCTACTCCTACGGTCTGCTCCTGGTCGGGACGGGCCTCATCGTTGGCGAGACCGTCACGACCAATCGGCTGTACAGACGCCAGTCGCTGGTCCTGTTTGCCTGTCTTAGCACGCCGTGGCTCGCCAACGGGCTGTTTCATCTCGGCTTCCGTCCGATTCCGACGGCAGACCTCACGCCCGTCGTCTTCGTCATCGTCGGGATTCCGCTCGCGGCGATCGTCCAGCGCGCCGAGCTAACCGGCTTCGTTCCGATCGCCCACGAACGAGTGTTTCACACCCTCGACGATCCGGTATTCGTCGTCTCCGCCTCGAACCGGGTGCTGGACGTCAACCGTGCCGCACGGCAGTTGGTCGACGCCACGGGCCCGCTCGAAGGCCGCGATCTCACCGCGATCCTCCCCGAAACGCTGCTCGAAGACGGTACTCTCGATCCGGCGCTCGAAGACGCCGTGGAGTGTGCGATCGAGGTCGACGGCACGCCTCGACAGTACGTCGGCCGTCTCAGAGGTACCGAGCCGGCCACCCGAGACGGCCCGCGCGGCCGTATCCTCTCGCTGACCGACATTACGCTGCAGAAGGCACAACAGGAGAGCCTCGAAGCGAAAAACGAACAGCTCGAACGGCTCGCAAGCGTCGTCTCGCACGATCTGGCGACGCCGTTGGCGACCGGCGAAAGTCTGTTACACCTCATTCAGGCGGACCTCGACGCGCCGCCCGCTGAGGTCCAACGATCGCTGTCGGATCTCGAAACCGTCCACCGTCGGCTCCGAGCGTTCGCCGACGGCCTCCCGGCGCTCGCTCGCGAAAGCACGGATGTCGAAACCCCGACCGACTGCGACCTCGAAGCGACTGCACGGGCTGCATGGGACGTCGTCGACACCGTCGAACTCCGACTCACCGCCGAATCGACCTGCACGCTACAGGCGGATGCCAGCCGCCTCCAGCAGGCGTTCGAGAATCTCTTTCAGAACGTCGTCGAGCACGCGGTCGACGGTCCGAACGGGGCGACGATCGTCCGGATCGGCCAGCTACAGACTGGGTCGGGATTCTATCTCGAAGACGACGGGCGGGGGATTCCGGCCAACAGGCGGGAGGATCTGCTGGCTTTCGGCGTCTCGACCGGCAACGGGGCAGGCTACGGGCTGGCGATCGTCCGAACGATCGTCGACGCCCACGGCTGGTCGCTGTCGATCACCGACGGCGCAGACGGTGGCGCACGCTTCGAGATCGAGACCCACCTAGCCGCGACCTGAGTGGGATCGACGCCGATCGTGCGGGCGCACCACCATACGGTGGTGTGTATTTTAGTAGGGTGTGCGACATCACTTCTGTATAATGAATCAGTATCGAAGGAGTCCAGTCTGCTTCGGTCGCAGGCGGCACGTGGGCGAAGCGTGAGCATGACGGCTACGGACGAATCGGGATCAGCACCGTTGAACCGGCCGATATCGGTCCTCCTGATCGACGACGAGGAAACGTGGGTCCGGACACAGCGCCGGCTGCTCGAACGCGCCACCGATCGGCTACGCGTGTCGACGGCGACCAGTTTCGAGGCGGCCACGGAGACCCTCCGCGGGGAGACGCCGGACTGTATCGTCTGTGACTACCAACTCGGTGACGGGACTGGTCTCGACCTGTTGGCCCGAGTCCGCACCACCCATCCGGAACTCCCGTTTATTCTGGTAACCGGCGAGGGCGACGAGGCCGTGGCGAGCGACGCCATCAGCGAGCGGGTCACCGACTACATCAGGAAGATGCACCTCAGCCAGCAGCCAACGCGGCTAGCCCGACGGATCGAGTCGGTGGTGGCGGCCGACCGGACCCGCCGAGCGTTGGCCCGCGAGCGCCAGCGCAAGGAGGCGCTCCTCGAGATGGTGACCGACTCGGCCACGCGATCGGAACTCGGCCGAAACATCTGTGAGCACCTGGTCGACGACGGCTACGCCTGTGCGTGGATCGCCGTTCTCGACGACGACGGCGGGACCGTTCCGCTGGCGACCGCCGGCGAGACCGACTATCTCGAAGCAACAATCACCCCCGGAACGCGGCCGGCCGACGGGACCGAACCCGCCTTTCTCGCCCTCGAGACGTCCGAGCCAGTCGTCCGCTCGCTCGCCGGCACCGAAGGGAGTACCGAGACGGACGAATGGGAGGCGATCGCCGTCGGTCGCGGCTTTCGATCCGTGGCGGCGATCCCGATCGTCCACAACGACATCTATTTTGGCGTCCTCACCGTCTACGGCCACGCTCCTCGGATCGACGACCGTGAGCGAGCCTCGCTCACCGAGTACGCCGGGACGATCGGCTACGCGTTCCAGACGACAACGTGGAAGCGAACGCTCCTGTCGTCCGCCACCGCGACCGTCGAATTCACGCTCGACGGCCACTGCCACCCGCTGGTCGCGGTTGCGGAAACACTCCCCGACGAAACGACGCTCCGCGCGACGACCGTCATCCCACGAAACGACCGAGAGGTACTCTACGTAACGACCGTCGACGGCGGTACCGAATCCGACCTCGCGGCGGCCGCCAGCGCAACCGAGTCGATCGTTTCGGTCGAACGGTACCGAACCGACGACGAGCGTCGGTGTGGACTCGTCGCCGAGTCGCCGGCTCCCGAAGTGCGCCTCGCCGACGCCGGTGTCTCGGTGTCCCAGACCGTCGTCGAGGGGGGACAGGCACGCATTTCGGCGGATGTCGGGGCAGAAACCACCGTCCGAGCGTGTGTCGACGGTCTCTCGGAACTGTGTGGCGACGGTTCAGTGACGACGCTCTGGACCGCCACAGACCGGCCCGTCGGGTCGAGAGCCGATGCGATCGACGACCTCACTGCGAGACAGCGACAGGTGCTCGAACTCGCCATCGAGGCGGGCTACTTCGAGCGGCCGCGACACAACAATACGGGCGAACTCGCCGACGCACTCGACATCTCGCGGGCAACGTTCACT
This sequence comes from Halosolutus sp. DAT137, assembly GCF_059736405.1. Lineage (NCBI taxonomy): Archaea > Methanobacteriati > Methanobacteriota > Halobacteria > Halobacteriales > Natrialbaceae > Halosolutus > Halosolutus sp. DAT137. The sequence continues at coordinate 196,306 of NZ_JCAQID010000002.1, forward strand.
CAGCACCTGCGGGCCGCACAGCGGAAGGTGTTTGCGGCCGATATTCACGAATAAGATCGGCGTGCAAACGCCGATCGACTACATGAAGTCCTCGATCCCCGACTGTTTGTTCTTGTCGTTTTCGAAAACGCTCTCGAGCGATCGCTCAAGCACCTCTAACCGCTGTTTGGTGTAGGGTCGGCAGTCGTATTCGTCGGCAACCTCGATCGCGGTTTGCATGTACTTGTTCACCGAGCCCTGGTGGACGGTGAGGTTGACGCGGCCGCCACACTCCCGGCAGTCCCCGGTGAGGGGCATGCGGCGGAACTTCTCGCCGCAGTCGAGACAGCGGGTTTCCTGCCGTGAAAAGGCGCGTAAGTTCCCGATCAGGTCCGGCAGGAAGTGGCCTTCGATCACCCGTTCGGCCACGTCCGTCTCGTCGACTGCTGCGAGTTTCCGCGAGAGTTCGAGCTGGGCGTCCATCTTGTCCATCATCGAACCGAGCGTCTTGTACGCAGAGAGGTCGGGACCCATCGCGATGTCGGTGACGTCGTGGGTGTGGTCGAACCCGGTGTACTCCCCGTCGGTCCCGAGCGTGTCCTCTCCGATCTGAATGTCGATCGTCTCGGGGTCGGCCTGTTCGAGCGTCGCGAGGTAGAATTCGCGGGGGTACTGCCTGACGATGTCCATATTGTGGGCCTCGTCGTCGATCTCGGCGGGATCGATCCGGGAGGACATGACTAACGGTGCGTCCATCCGCCCACCACGCTTGTCCGGGAGGAAACTTCGACTGAAGTTCAGGAGGCCGTCCATCAGCAACATCACACAATCTTCGTCACCGTCACAATTGCGACGTTTCGCGGCGTGAAAGTACGGATGCGCGTATCCGACCGCGGCGCTCGTGAAACCGATCACTCTTCCGACAGTTGCCGCGCTCGTGTGGGGGGCCATCCCGAAGACGAGTTCACCGACGAGATCGTCCCGATCGTCCAGTTCGTAAAACGGCTCCAGACCGTAGTATTGCTCGAGGAGGTCGTCGATGAAGTCGGCGGTCTGGAGCATGTGCTCGGCCGCGCCGTCCGAGAGAACGACATCCTGAACGTTGAGTTCGACCAGTTGGTCCTCGTGGGTCAGGGGTTCGCCGTGGATATCTTCCTCGTAGCCGAGCGCCTGGAGTTGGCCCACGTCGACGTCGAGTTCGCTCGCCCGAACCGACGTGACGGGGAGGTCGGTCATATCGTATCGGACGGTCCCGTCCTTGAACGACGACACGTCGTGTTTGGCCCGCAGAATGCCTTTCTCGATCGGTTCCGGAATCTTGGTCGTCGAGGTGAGTCCCTTGACGCCTTTGCAGATATCGAAGGCGTTCTCGCGCTCACCGACGCTCTCGAGGGCCGATCGGAACTGCTCGTTGACGTCGATCTCGCGGATTTCGACGCAGGTCGCCTCGACCTCGCAGTGGCCACACTCGACGCGACCCGCTTCGTCGGGATCGATCTGCGTCTCGCAGTCGGGACAGCGGTAGTCGGGAACCGTCCGCTCGTCGCAGTCGGGACAGCGATTCGTAAAGGTCTCCGTTCCACAGCTTTCACAGCGCGTGCGGCCGACCTGCACCTCGACGACGCCAGGCGTATCCGACATCGTCTCGGCGTGTTTGGCGGCCTTCGAGACGTCGCGCTGTGGCCCGCCGGCGTCGCCGATCGGAAACAGCGTATGAACCGGCGGGCTCAGGTCGCGACTTTCGGATTTTTCGGGCCGGCCCATTCGGTTGCCGATCCGGGTCGGCGCTCGCTCGCGGACGGCGAAGGGGGCGACCTCGTTGACCGCTTCGATCGCGTTGTCGCCGGCGGAGTCGTGTCCCCAGGTCCGGGCGCGCTCCGAGAGATCGTCGTCGATCCAGGTTCGCTCGAGTTCGATCGTCCGAGTTTCGGGATCACCTCCCTGAACCGTCGCGCCGTCGGTCGCGGTGTGGCGAATCTCACAGCCGAGTGTTCGTACGAACGGTCGCCAGTCGTCGATCTCCAGGCGATCGTCGCGCTGGCGGTGCTCGATAACGATCGTCTCGAGGGCCTCGCGGGCGGCGTCGGTGTGATCGAGGACGAGCGTCTCGCTGTCGTCGATAACGCGTCCGTCCGTGACGGTCTCGGCCAGTTCGCAAAACGCCTCGACCGAGAGGTCGTGCCAGAGTGGGGTGTACGCGGGGTGAAGCGGTGCATCGTACTCGGTGGCCCACTCGAGGGCGCGATCGACGGTGGGGAACTCGAGGTCGATTCGGGGGTCGTCCTCGAGGGCCTGAACGTTCGCACCCGCAGCCTCGAGGTCCTGAATCCACCACTCGGGCGTATAGGTGGCGGGGGCCAGCGGGTGATTGTTTTCGATGAACTCGCCGTAGTTGACGAGGTACTCGCCGAGATCCAGAATCTTCTCGACGCCGTTTCGGATCTCGAGTGCCTCCTCGGGGTCGTCGATCCGCCGGACGTCGCCGTTTGCCAGTTTGACCGTCGGTCCCTCGATCGAGTCGACGGGAACAACGCCCGCGGCCTTGCCCGGCCGTTCGGTTTTGATCTGGGTCCCCGTCGCGAGGAAGTCGTCGACGAGGTGCATCGCCGCGGGGTGGACGCCGGCGGTCGCGAAGCCGTGATTGCGCGCGCGACCGTAGCGAAGCCGGAAGCCCCCCCGTGCGCAGGGGTGGGAGAAGACGGGGCGGCCGGCGATCAGATCGCGAAGGTATTTTTTCGATTCGTCGACGCGGGGTGGACCCGACGGCTCGTCGGCGGCGTCGGTCCCGTCGGCGTCCGTTGCGTCCGCCTCACCATCACCGTCTCCGCCGTCGCCGTCCCCGTCGTCTGCGGTCTCGCCACCGTCGGCCCCGTCATCGCTGCCGCCCTCGGCGTCCGCATCGTCGGCGGCGTAGTTGCCGTCGATCAGGTCCTGTAACCACGGCCAGTCGATCTCGTCGAGATTCCGGGTGTAGCGCTGGATTTTGGGAGCCTTCAGCGCGATTCCCTCCCCGAGGACGAGACACATTCCGCCGCGGGCGCTGTTGGTATCGACCCGCTCCAGATCGCGAAAACCCGAGACCTCCTCGTCGCCGGTCGCTTCGCCGTCCAGCATGATCGGGAGGTGTTTCGCGATGAACTTCGCTTCCTTCGCCTTCGGGGTGTACTGGAGACCGGTCTCCTTGTCGTAGAGGGCGATCTCCTCGGCGTAGCGTTCGATCTCCTCGCTGCGGGCATTGTACTGTTCGATTCCAACGAGGGCGCGCGTGTAGTCTGCGACCAGTACGGACAGCGCCTGTGCGGTCCCACCCGCAGAGCGGATCGGGCCGGCGTAATAGACGTTGACGAACTCGGTCCCGTCGTCGTTCGTGAGGATTTCGACCCTGTCGATCCCCTCGATCGGGGCCGCGACGACCCCTTCGGTGAGGAGGGCAACGGCGGTCCGTACCGCCCCCTCGACCTTGCCCGCTTTCGTCTCGTAGTCGCCAACGCGGCCCTCCGCGAAGTCCTTCGCGAGTTCGAGGGCGGACTCCTCGCGGCTCATCTCCCCCTCGAGTTCGCGGACGCGCTCGGCGACGCCGTCGATCCCGAGGATGTTCTCGACACGGTCTGCCATATCTTTGGCGACCGGAATCTCGACTTCGGGGGCGGGATCCCTGCTCCCCCGTTTGGCTCGTTCAGCGACGTCGAACGCCGCGTCGAGTTGGGATTCGAGGCGCTGGAAGTACCGCGTGTCTGCCTCGCGCATGTCAGAGCCAGAGGTCCAGTTCGGTGGTCTCGTCGTATGCGCGTTCCAGTCCGTCCTCGAAGACCCGCATGTGTACCTCGCCGGCCCAGACCGTCGCCTCGTTCAGGTGGCCCGCGACGGCGTCACCGTCCGGTCCCGAGAGAACGACGTGCGTGTGGGCAAAGCGATCGCCGTCTAACAGCGAGACGTTCCCGACGCAACTGGCGACCTCGAGCGGTTCGTCGAACTCGATCGGGAAGTACTCACAATCCTTCTGATCGTAAAACCACAGTTCGGCGTCCTGTACCGCCCCGAGGGCAGTAAACCAGGCCGCGTCCGCGTCGACCTCGGTCGCGAGTGATTCGATCTCCGCGCGCCAGTCGGCCCCGGTCTCGAGGCGGGCGACGTACTCCGCATCGGTCTCGACCGCCCGGTAGTTCATACACACCACCTGTGTCTCCCGGTAGAAAAATACCACCGATCGTGACCGATTTCTGCGATCGATGTACAGGTACGGTGATCGTTCGTTTCGGTATCGGTGTTCGTTCGTTACGGTATGTGGCGTATTATCCGACAGTAAGAGGTGATTTGCCAGTTGTATCCCCTTGATACCAAAATGTGTCGCTAGTGACCGAAACACACAATGGTGCCAGACCAGTTCGCCGCCACGCGGCGGCAGTTACTGACGGCAGGTGCAGCGGTCAGTACAGCCGTGGTTGCCGGCTGTATCGGTGGGGAAGAAGGCCCCGGCGATGGCGGCCAGCAGCTCCTGTATACGCAGGAAGTGAGTCCGGACGGCGACTTCGACCCGGTGATCACGTTCGACGCCTACAGTCAACAGATCAACAACCTCGTCTACGACGGGCTGTACGAGTACGACTTCAGCCTGGAACCCCAGCCAAAGCTCGCGGCCGGCGAACCCGAAGCGGAGCGAGACGGCCAGCGGTACATCGTCGAACTCGTCGGAAATGCGGAGTTTCACAACGGTGACCCCGTCACGGCGGAGGACGTCGTCCACTCGCTGACCGCGCCGGTCGAAGAGGAGACCCAGAACATGCCGACCTACCAGATGATCGACGTCGAGAACACCGAACCCGTCGACGAGCAGACGGTGCAGATCGATCTGGAGTTCCCATACGGGGCGTTCACGGAGATTCAACTGGTTTCGACGGTCGTCAACGCGGAAGTCAGACAGGAGGACACCGAAGCGTACAACACGGAGCCGGTGGGGTCCGGACCGTTCACGTTCGAAGACTGGACGTCAGACGAGTACGTCGAACTCGCGCGCTGGGACGACTACTGGGACGAGCCGGTTCCCGAACTCGAATCCGTTCGGTTCGAGGCGGCCGAAGACGACGCCGGCCGCGTCTCCCAGATCCTCGCGGGCGATACCGACGCGATCGCGACCGTCCCACCGGCAGACTGGGACCAACTCGACGGCGAGGACGGAATCGAGGTTCACCGGGCCGAGAGTCCCTCCTACATGTACGTCGCGTTCAACTGCAACGACGGCGGGACGACCGATCCGGACGTTCGCCGCGGGGTCGCACACGCGTTCTCGCTCACCGAGTTCGTCGAGAGCAACCTGGGCGACAGCGCCAGCGCGATGGACGCACCGATCCCGCCGATCGTCGACGAACTCGGCTGGGAGTTTCCGATGGACGAGTGGGCCGACGCCGCTCCCGACTACGACCCGGATCAGGCCCAGGAGTTACTCGACGGGGCCGCACCCAACGACTGGAATCCGACGATCATCGTGCCACCGGACGACGTCCGCATCGCGCTTGGCGAGTTGATCGCCTCCCGACTGGACGAACTCGGCTACGACGCCGAGGTCCAGAGTCTGGACTTCGCGACCCTCGGGGAGACCTACATTACCGGCAACGCCGACGATTACGAGATGTACATCCTCGGCTGGACCGGCGGCCCGGACCCCGACGTCTACCTGTACAACCTGTTCCACGAGGATAACGAAGGGATCGCACAGGGCCACTTCTACGAGGGGAGCGACGATTTCCACGACAACATCTTGGCGGCCCGCGAAAGTGTCGATCGAGAGGAGCGCCGGGACCTGTACACCGAGGTAGTCGACGAAATTATCGACGAAGTGCCGGTGCTGGCCGCCTACTCCGAGCACAACACGATCGCGACCCAGAGCTACGTGCAGGATCTCGAACCGCACCCGAGCGTGTCGTACAACCCGCAACTCGTCTCCGAGCAGACCAACGTCAGCATCGACGAGGGATGACACCCCGTCCCGAGACGACCGCGAAACGACACCGGCGGCGCGATCGCACCCGTAGCCGGGTCGGGATCGTTCAGCGGTCGAGTACCGCGCGACTCACCGACGAACGGGCCACGACGTGACCACGAATGGGACTGCTCCGATACGCGATCTCCCGGCTGCTGCAGGCGATTCCCGTCCTGATCGGCATCTCTATCATCACGTTCGCGCTGGCGAATCTGGCCCCGGGCGATCCGGTTCGCCTCATGCTCCAGGGCCAGCAGGTCAACGAGGAACTCATCAGGACGATCGAAGCCCGGTACGGACTCGACCAGCCGGTCCACGTCCGCTACTGGAACTACATGACCGGTCTGCTTCAGGGCGACCTCGGCTACAGCATCCACCGGCGTCGCCCAGTCGCGGACCTCATGCTCGAACGGGCCGGCCCGACGCTGTTGCTCGTGCTGTCGGCGTACGTCTTCGCGCTCGTGACGGCGATTCCGCTGGGCGTCATCGCGGCGAAGCGACGGAACAAACCGGCCGATCACGTCTCGCGAATCGTCGCCCTGATCGGCGTCAGCACGCCGTCGTTCTGGATCGGCATCATGCTGATCATCGTCTTCGCAGTGCAACTCGGCGTCTTGCCCTCGGCGGGGCTGGTCTACCCGTGGCAACCCCCGTCGGCGGCCGGGTACAACAGCCACATCCAGCTTTGGATCGAGTCGATCAGACACCTCCTCTTGCCGATGATCGCCCTCGGAACGCTCCAGATGGCGACGCTCATGCGCGTCGAGCGAACGCAGATGATCGACTCGCTCCAGAAGGAGTACGTCACGCTCGCCCGCGCCTACGGCGTGCCAGAGCGGACGATCCTCCGCAAGCACGCGTTCCGATCGGCCCAGTTGCCCATCATCACGATCGTCGGACTCAACCTGTCGACGGCGCTCGGCGGCGCGGTGCTGGTCGAGACCGTCTTCGCGATCAACGGGATGGGGCGGCTGTTCATCGAGTCGATCCAGCAACTCGACTACCAGCTCGTGATGGGGATCACGATGGTGCTCGGGTTCATCTTCGTGATCGGCGTCGTCATCACGGACATCTCCTACGCGTACGTCGATCCGCGGGTCACCTACGGCGATCGAGAGTAATCATGAGAGCGAGATCCACAACGGAGAGGTGCTACTCACGTGGCGACGACTGAATCCCAACTCGACGACCAGGAACCGGGCGCGCACGCGGAAGCTGGAGCGGTCGATGAGGGGGTCGAACCTCGCGTCGGCTGGCGCTACACCCTTGCGAAAGTCAAGCGGGATGCGACTGCCCGAATCGGGTTCTACATCGTCGCGGCCGTTCTGTTCACCGCGGCGTTCGCCGGCGTCGATAGCAACCTCTCGACGCTCACGCTCGGGCAGGTCTCGGATTACGCCGCGGCCGAGGCGCTGCCGATCTTCGATCATCCGACGCAGATTCCGCCGCCCGGAGAGGGGAGTGCGAACCAACCCCCCGCCTTCGTCGACGGCGGGACGCTCTCGAACCCGCTCGGCACCGACCCCCAGGGCCGGGACTACTTCACCCGGATCGTCTACGGCTCGCAGGTATCGGTGAGCGTCGGTATCTTCTCGACGGCGATCGGGCTGGTCGGGGGAACGATCGTCGGCTCCGTCTCCGGCTACTACGGCGGGCGGGTCGACGACGTGTTGATGCGAGCCGTCGAAACGCTGTACGCGATCCCGCCGCTCGTCCTGATCATCGTCTTCATCGTCTTCCTCAGCGGCGGCAGCCCGGACATCCGCTACGCCGTGGTCGGCGTCGGGATCACGTTCATCCCGGTGTTCGCCCGGATCATTCGAAGTCGCGTGCTGTCGGTCCGAGAGATGGACTACATCGAGGCTGCGCGCGCCGCGGGCGTGAAAGACCGAAACATCATTCGCCGCCACGTCATCCCGAACAGCTTCGCACCCGTGATGGTGTACGCGACGTTGCAGATCGGCGTCACGATCCTGATCGTCGCCGGACTCTCCTTTCTGGGCTACGGCGCACAGCCGCCGACGCCGGACTGGGGAGAGATGCTCCGAATCGCTCACGGGCGGTACATGCACTCGAACATCTGGCTGTCGATCTGGCCCGGCCTGGCGATCCTCGTGACGATTATGGGCTTCAACCTGTTCGGCGACGGCCTCCAGGACGCGCTGGATCCGCGGATCGAGGACTGACCAGAGACCCGTCACCGAACATCACGACCACCGACACAAAACACAACGACCACCGAACGACATGAGCACTGACCCACTCCTCCGCGTCGAAAACCTCAAGACCCAGTTCTTTACAGAGACCGGCACCGTCCGCGCCGTCGACGGCATCTCCTTCGAGGTACAGGAAGGCGAGATCGTCGGCCTCGTCGGTGAGAGCGGGGCCGGCAAGTCGGTCGCCTCGATGAGCCTGCTGCGCCTCGTCGAGAGCCCCGGCGAGATCGTCGGCGGCACGATCGAGTACCGCGGCCAGACCATCTTCGACCTCGAAGAGGGCCCGAACGGCGAACTCCGCGAACACCCCGACATGCTCTCGGAGTCGGCAATGCGCGAGCAGATCAGGGGTCGAGAGATCGCGGTCATCTTTCAGGACCCGATGGAGTCGCTGAACCCCGTCTTTACGGTCGGCGGACAGCTCCGGGAGTTCATCGAACTCAACCGGGACCTGGGAAGTACGGAAGCGAAAGCGGAGGCGATCGATATCCTCCGCGAAGTCGGGATTCCCGACCCGGAGGAGCGCTACGAGGAGTACCCCCACCAGTTCTCCGGCGGGATGCGCCAGCGCGTGCTGATCGCGATGGCGCTCGCCTGCGAGCCGAGTCTCATCATCGCGGACGAGCCCACGACCGCACTCGACGTCACCGTCGAGGGCCAGATCATCGACCTCGTCGACGAACTGCAAGAGCGCTACGACACGAGCGTTATCTGGGTCACCCACGACATGGGCGTCGTCGCCGAGATTTGCGATCGCGTCAACGTGATGTATCTCGGCGAGATCGTCGAGCAGGCCCCCGTCGACGAACTGTTTTACGACACCAAACACCCCTACACGACGGCCCTGCTGAACTCGATGCCCCGTCCCGACCGGGCCACCGAACTGCAGCCGATCGAGGGCGTGATGCCGGAGGCGATCAACCCGCCCTCGGGCTGTCGGTTCCACCCCCGCTGTCCCGACGCCAGGGAGATCTGTACGCGCGTCCACCCGGCGACGCTGGAGGTCGATCGCGCCGACGGCGATCCCCACAGGGCGGCCTGCGTGAAACACGACGTCTTCGACGTGGGGTACGAGGAGAGCGCCCTGCTCGAGGGGAGCGGCGGCGAACCGGGCCGGGGCGAGAACGCAACCGGCCGTTCCCGCTCGGATACGCCTGCAGGGTCCGACTCGGATACCGCTGCGGGCCCCGATTCGGAGCCGGCACCCGAAGACGGGCAGGCCTCGACGGACGGTGGTGATCGCCGTGAGTAGACGCGCGGAATCGATTGCCACCGGCGGGGCGGACGTAGAGCACGGCGAGACGCTGCTCGAGATCGAGGGGGTGACCAAACACTTCCAGTCGGATTCGGGCCTGTTCGCGTCCGTGAACCTCGACCTGGACCGGTTCCCGCCGATCAGTTTCGGCGTCGATCACGTCGAAGCCGTCGACGACGTCTCATTCGAGATCGAGATGGGCGAGACGCTGGGACTCGTCGGTGAATCCGGCTGTGGTAAGAGCACGCTCGGGCGAACGATCCTGCGCCTGCTCGATCCCACGGACGGAACGATTCGGTTCAAAGGGGACGACCTGGCCGAAATGAGTGGCGAGGAGTTGCGCCGAAAGCGATCGGAGATTCAGATGATCTTTCAGGATCCCCAGTCCTCGCTCGACCCGCGGATGAAGGTCGGCCAGATCATCGAGGAGCCGATGTGCGCCCACGGGATGCTCGACGACGAGGGGCGGGAAGCCCGCGCGAAGGATCTCCTCGAAAAGGTCGGTCTCGATCCGCGCCATTACAACCGCCACCCCCACGCCTTTTCCGGCGGGCAGCGCCAGCGAATCAACCTCGCGCGGGCGCTGTCGGTCGATCCCGACTTCGTCGTCTGCGACGAACCCGTCTCCGCCCTCGACGTCTCGATTCAGGCCCAGGTGCTGAACACGATGGAAGCGTTGCAAGAGGAGTTCGGCCTCACCTACCTCTTTATCGCTCACGACCTCTCCGTGATCCGCCACATTTCCGATCGCGTCGCGGTGATGTACCTCGGGCACGTGGTCGAACTCGCAGAAAAGGAGGAACTCTTCGAGAACCCACAGCACCCCTACACGCGGGCGTTACTCGAGTCGATCCCGGTTCCTGATCCGCGATCGAACGGCGCTCGAGGGGTACTCGAAGGCGAGGTGCCAAGCCCGATCGATCCGCCCTCTGGCTGTCGGTTCCGGACGCGCTGTCCACGACTCATCGCGCCTGAAACGTACGACTGGGCCGACGAGGAGTGGTCCCGAACGCGGGCGTTCATGCGAGCGGTCAAACGCCGAACGTTCGAGCCGATGCCGGCCGCCGACATTCAGGCCGAGTTCTTCGACGGCACCCTCCCGCGGGGCGAGGCCGGCGAGATCGTCGACGACGCGATCGATCTCGTTGCGACCGATCGGGACCGGCCAGCGGACGCCGACGGAAGCGACGAGCGGGATGGAGAGAGCGATTGGGAGCGTGCGACCGACCTGCTACTCGACTCGTTCGCCGAAGAGAGCATCTGTGCGCAATCGCGACCGGGCTACGAGATCGAACCGGAGCACGGCGGCGGAGACCACTTCTCGGCGTGTCACCTGCACCGGTAACCACGGCAGGGAATCGATTCGGTCGGCCACCTCGATCGAGATCTGCGGTGCGTCCAGTTCCTCCTGGCCGGTCAGTCTCGAGACGGTCTCATCAGGAAGAATATAGGTTTTGAACGGGCGTGAGGGTGGTTCACTAATCGACGATCGACGATGACATTACGTGAATAATCGTCGTAAAAATCCTTAAGTGCGACGGGCAATTATTAACTCGTGTATGAGTAAAGTCCTCCAGATCATGGCAACACACACGAGCACCGGCATGAAACTACAGCGAGCGATCGAACACTCGCCCGAGTTCTCGGGCATCCAGCGAAGCGAGACCGGCCGACCGGATCGACAGATCTCCCCCGGCGGGTTTCTGACCGGCTAATCCGCCGAACCGACACGCCGAGAACTGCAATCGATTTTTTCGCGATCGATACCGTCCCCCGTACAGCGACGGCGATCGGTCGTCTTTCTCGCGTCGCCGCGCGCGATCACGTGCGGCCCGGTTCGACAGCACCCGATGTCACTCGATCGTGATCGTCGTCGAGTCGCTCGGTCGGTACCGATTTTCGTGGGTCGCGACGAACACCTCGATTTCGTACTCGCCGGGGACGGGAGGGACCGACTCGCGACGATCGCCGCCCCGGTCGCGCTCGAAGTGACCGTTCCAGGTCACCGAGAGCTGCTTTCGCTCGCCGCCGCGAAAGCGAAACGCCGAGGGTCGCGATCGGGTGTACCGGCGTTCGTCCGTCGCCTCGAGTTCGCCGTCGATCGCCCACCCCCAGCGACGCTGTCTGGGCGTCGGAATCTCGATCGGCAGCGGGAAGCGATTTCTGAACTCGATCGTGAGGGCGACCGGGTCGCCACGCTCGTACCGATCGCGATCGGTTTCGACCGAGACGCCGACGGCCCGACGTGCGAGCGCCGCGGGTACGAAGGAGGCGAGAACGGTCGCCGCAGTGATCCGAGAGTCGTCACTCTCGACGCCGAATTCCTCGTCGGCGTCCGTCCCGCGATCGTCGCCCGGTCGAGGACCGACCATCGTCGGCGGGTCAACGCGGTGGTACAAAACGGTACGTGCTCGAACGGCCGCGAACGAGATCGCAAAAATCCCTGTTACCCACTGTCCCCCGTCGTCACCGCATCCCCGGCAATGTCGGCGCGGCGTCTGCCGACATCGAAAGCCAGGCACCGTCTGCGGAGATGTCTGCAATGACGTATTCGTCGCTCGATTCCGTCGAATCGATCGAGCCGACGATCGAGTCGTCAGCGGACATGGTGGGGGGGTTTGACACCATGTGTGTAAGTGACTGTCACTCGCATATAAACTCGTCGAATCGAACTGTCCGGCAGTCCGGACGATCGGCGGGCGACTGTCGCTCCGGCGAGTGAAGCACTGGGTTTATACTCATTTTCGCCCTACGGTGGTGATATGAACGTAGCCGACGCGATGACCCCACGGGAGGATGTGGTGACCGTCGAACTGCCGGGCACCCGATCGGACGTCCTCGACTACCTGCAAGAACAGTCGTTCTCGTCCGTTCCGGTTGTCAAATCGACCGACGACGGGTTCGAGTACCGCGGACTGATCTCCCGAGATGTCCTGATCGAACAGCCCGACGAGGACCAGCTCGTCATGCTGATGGCGGAGGTGCCGACGACGACGGCCGACACCGCGCTCGAGGACGTCGCGCGGACGATGGTCGAGGAGAACGCGCGTCGCGTCCCCGTCGTCGGTGGCACGTTCGAGGGGATCGTCACGGTCACGGACGTGATCCACGCGATCGCGAGAGGCGACCAGGAGACCGACGGCACCGTCGACGCCTACGCCAGCGCGGACGTGAACACGACCCACGAGGGCGCGCCGCTGCCGGTCGCCGAGCGCGAACTGTACTACGCGAACGTCCCCTACACCGTCGCGCTGGACGACGACGGGAAGATGAGCGGCGTTCTCACGGAAGTAGATATCATCGAGGTTGCCCGCATCGTCGAGGGCGAGGAAGAAACCGGGGACAACTTCCCGGATCAAGACTCCGAGTGGTCCTGGGAGGGGATCAAAGGCGTCGGGAGCCGCTACCTGCCGACCCGAGACATCGAGATTCCGGCCGGACCGGTCAGCGAGTTCATGAGCGACGACGTGGTGACGGTCTCGGGAACGACGTCCGTCCAGGAGGCTGCCCAGCGGATGATCAGCAACGACATCGAACAGCTCCCGATGGTCACGGGCGAACAGCTCGCCGGCATCGTTCGGGACGTCGACCTGCTGGAGGCGCTGTATGAGTGACGCGAACAGAGCGGATCCGACGGGCGACCAAAAGACGACGAACGCCACCAGCGAAAAGCTGGTCGAACTGGCAAAGCGCCGCGGCTACTTCTTCCAGTCATCGGGCGCGTACGGCGGCGTCGGCGGCTTCTACACGTTCGGTCCGCAAGGGGCGGCTCTCAAGCAGAACGTCGAGGACGCCTGGCGCGATCGGTTCGCGCTCGCGGAGGGGAACATGGAGATCGACGCCCCGACGATCATGCCCGAACCCGTCTTCGAGGCGTCGGGCCACCTCGACGGCTTCGACGACATGCTGATCGAGTGCCCCGACTGCGGGACGAGCAGCCGCGCGGACCACCTCGTCGAGGACAACACCGAATACGAGGACGCAGAGAGCCTTCCGATTCACGAGGTCGAGGAGGTCATCGCGGAGTACGAACTCGTCTGTCCGGAGTGCGGTGCCGGCCTGGCCGGCGTCGCCGTCGAGGACTTCAACCTCATGTTCGCGACGAACATCGGTCCCGGAGACGCCCAGCCCGGCTACCTCCGTCCCGAGACCGCCCAGGGCATCTTCGTCGAGTTCCCACGTCTCAAAGAGTACGCCCGCAACACGCTTCCGTTCGGCGTCACTCAGATCGGTCGCGCCTACCGCAACGAGATCAGCCCGCGACGATCGATCATCCGGACCCGCGAGTTCACGCAGGCCGAACTCGAGTACTTCGTCGACCCCGAGGCGAACGAACCGGACCTCGAAGCGGTCGAAGACGTGACGGTGTCGCTCTACCCGGCCAGCGAGCAGAACGCCGACGACGGCGAGGAAATCGAGACGACGATCGGCGCGGCCGTTTCCGAGGGCATCATCGGGGACGAGTGGGTCGCCTACTTCCTCGGCGTCGCGAAGCCGTGGTACGAGGCCGTCGGCGTCGACATGGACCGGTTCCGCTTTCGCCAGCACCTCGCGGGCGAGCGCGCCCACTACGCCGCGGACTGCTGGGACGCCGAGAGCGAAGTGGACGGCAACTGGATCGAGATGGCCGGCTTCGCCTACAGAGGCGACTACGACCTCTCGAAACACGCCGAACACTCCGGCGATCGGTTCACCGTCTTCAGACAGTACGACGAACCGAAGACGGTCGAACGCGCGACGGTCGATCCCGACATGAGCTACCTCGGTCCCGAATTCGGCGGCGACGCGCAAGCGGTCGTCTCGGAACTCGAAGCGCTCGCGGGTCGAGATCGATCCGCGTTCGAGGGTGATAGCGTCGAGATCGACCTCGACGGCGACTCCCACGAGATTCCCGTCGAGAAGACCGGCTTCGCCGTCGAGGAGCAGACCGAAGCCGGCGAGCACGTCGTCCCGCACGTCGTCGAACCCTCCTTCGGCGTCGATCGACTCGTCTACACCGTCCTCCACCACGCCTACCGCGAGGACGAGGTCGACGGCGAGGAGCGCACTTACCTCCAACTCGACCCCGAGGTCGCGCCGACGTTCGTCGGCGTCTTCCCGCTGCAGAGCGACGACGAACTCGAAGCCGAGTCGGAGGCGATCGCGGCGGAACTGCGAGACGCCGGCCTGTCGGTGACCTACGACGATTCGGGCAACATCGGACGGCGCTACCGCCGCCAAGACGAGGTGGGCACGCCGTTCTGTGTGACGATCGACTACGAGAGTGTAGACGACGAGGCGGTCACCGTCCGGGAGCGCGACTCGACGGAGCAGAAACGGCTGGCGATCGACGAGTTGGCGGAGACGTTGTCGGCACTGCGCGCCGGCAAGATCGCGTTCGAGGAGCTATAGCCCCCGACGCGATTCGTGCGGCGTCGTGGTCCCCGCTCCGATTGGGAGACGGCGTCAGCCACCCCTGAGTGAAATTGGGCCAACGCCGGTCGCGTTCACGTCATCACTCCGGAAAACATACGTTTTTTGTCTATTAATTCGAACCGAATACCGGCGGTAAATCTCGCTATCGGTCACGGATTTTCAGTGACACCGGTGTTACTCAGTATCACCAGTGTTCGCTAACGTACATATAGCGCCGAGTTCGTACGAACTAACGAAATGCAACCAGCTATCAAAATGATACGGATCGATTCGCGAACCGATCGCGCCGCGGAGGGCGATCGCTGATGTTCGAGTCCGCAGGTGCCGACGTCGCGTTCTTGCTCGCTCGCGTCCTCTTCGGCGGGGTGCTCGCGTTCACCGGGCTGAATCACTTTACCAACACGGACTCGATGGCCGGCTACGCCGAATTCAAGGGGCTCCCCGCGCCGCGTGCTTCGGTGCTCGCGAGCGGCGGTCTGCTCGTCTTCGGCGGGCTATCGATCGTGCTCGGGGTCTTTCCGGCGATCGGTGCCGGTGCGCTGGCCGTCTTCTTGCTCGTCTCCGGCGTGACGATGCACGACTTCTGGGCGGTCGACGAGGCGGACGCCCAGGACGAGATGACGCACTTCCTGAAAAACGTCTACGGTGCCGCCGGGGCGCTCGCGTTTCTCGTCCTCGCGAGCGCACCGTGGCCCTACGCGGTGAACGTCGGCCTCTAGACCGGTCGTCTGGACGCGACTACGTCTGTGGCGGCTTCGGCCTCCGGGTTCCAGACCGCTACTCGCGTTTGCCGGCCTGCGAACGGGACGGCTCGATCGAATCTCGCTCGCGACTCGCGAGTTCGGCGGCGATCGCGTCGTTCTGGACCGTCGAGTAGACCCGAGCGAAGCGATACGCGACGACGCCCGTCACGAGCACGGCGACGCCGACCCACACCGAGTGCGTCGCGGCGACGACGGCGGCCTGATAGCCGATCGCGACCGCGATACCCGCCGCCACGACGGCCGCGATCGGATTCGATCGAGCGTCCGCGGCGAGTCCGGTGATCGTCTCCGCAGTCGGGACGTACGAGGTGCGCTCCGAGTCGCGATCGAACACGTCACTGCGATTGTTTCTCCGCCGACAAAAAGGTGCGTGCCCACACGCATCACAATCCGCCGCGAGTGAAGCGATTCGACGGGACGGAGATCACCTGTTCGACCACCCGAGGACGCTCTGACACCGGACGCGAAACTGGGGTCTCCGTTTTATTTCTCGCCGCCGTACAGACATCCGCAAATGCCGATCGAGAGCGATACCGTGGATTACCGGCTTGCTGCCAGCGATGAGACCGTCCACAGCGCGTGGGACAATGCGATCGAGCCGGTGTGTACGATCGAGCCCGGCGACGTCGTCCAGTTTGCGTGCAGGGACGCGACGAACGGCCAGCTCGGTCCCGACTCGACGGTTAGGGATGTCGCCACGCTGGACGTCGACCCGGTTCACCCGCTGACTGGACCGATCGCGGTCGCGGGCGCTCGGCCGGGTGACGTGCTCGAGGTCGAACTGCTCGAGTTCGAGCACGAAGGGTGGGGATACACGCTCGTCCTTCCGGGCGAGATGGAGGCGGGTCTCCTACCGGAGGCGTTCCCCGACCCGGACCTGTACGTCTGGGACATCGAGGACGGCGCGTGTCGGTTCGAGCGCGGAATCGAGGTTCCCATCGATCCGTTTCCGGGCGTAATCGGCGTCGCGCCGGCCGAGAGTGGCGCATACAGCACGTTTCCGCCGCGATCGGTCGGCGGGAATATGGACGTCAAGCACCTCACTGCGGGCGCGACGGTCTCGCTGCCCGTCGCGGTCGAGGACGCGCTGTTCAGTATCGGCGACTGTCACGCCGCCCAGGGGGACGGCGAGGTCTGTGGCAGCGGGATCGAAGCGCCCATGACGGTGACATGCCGGTTCGATTTTCGAACGGACCGACCGATCGAGTCCCCGCAGTTCGAGACCGCGGGACCGTTTACTCCGACCGGCGAGGACGAGCCGATGTACGGGACGACCGGTATCGCGGACGATATGCGGATGGCGGCCAAAGCCGCGATCGGGCAGATGATCGACCACCTGCACGGAGAGCGCGGATTGTCCCGGAGCGAGGCGTACATCCTCTGTTCGGCGGCCGTCGACCTGAAGGTGAGCGAGGCCGTCAACGCGCCGAACTGGGTCGTCTCCGCCTACCTCCCGGAACGCATCTTTCCGGCCGAGTTGCGCCGATCGACGACGAGCGACGGCGGCGGCGAGTGACCGGCGGAATCGGGGATCGAGCGTGATCGTGGCGGCCGATCGGTCCACGGAGGTCGATCGTTCGGTCGAGAGAGGTGCGTGCGAGTCACAGTCCGAGCGTCGCGGAGGGTAAAACACACTTATTCGCTCGCGTCGTACTGCGGGCATGGGACGCGAAGGGGTCTCTGGAGCGCCGGTTCGTCGCATCGCGAACCGATCGATCGGCAGCTCGATCGGTCGATTCGATCGCGGCCGAAACGGCGACCGAATGGATCGCCCCAGTGTGAACCAAAAAAGCCGCTGCAGGCGACAACGGACGGTGGGCCCGTGACGAGACCGACAGACGAACAGTACGACAGCGACGGGTCACCCGATCGATCGGACGGGGGGTACCGGTCGCCAGCCGAGGGTTTCGCCCAGCGCGTCGTCGACGTGAATCCGGTCAACACCGTCGTGGTGAACGCGACAGGGGATGTCGCGTTTGCAAATCGGCGGGCAAGAGATACTCTCGAAATCACGGATCAGGACGTCGACGGGCGCTGTAATTTGTCCGATTGGAACATCTATTACGACGACGGAACGTCGGTTCCTGCCGAAGAGCATCCGGTCACGCGCGTCTTCGAGACCGGCGAGTCCGAGTACGGCTTCGAACACTGGATCGAACTGCCCGACGGGTCCGAACGGTGGCTGTCGAGTAACACCGCACCGATCGTCGACGACGACGGGGCCGTCGAGTACGCCGTCGTCTCCTTCGAGGACGTGACGCCGCTGAAACGGCGCGAGGAACGACTGACCAGCGACCACGTCCGCCGTCTCGAGTTTCGCGCGAACCAGTCGGCGGTCCCCCCTTCGCTTCGAGTCGACAGCGGCGAGACACTGATCGAAATCGATTCCGTGGTTCCGTTGCCCGACGAGACGATCGTCCAGTACATGGGTACCACGGACCTCGCCGCTGCCGATTTCGTCACTGCCGTCGAGGAGGTTCCCCACTTTCTCGATGTCCGGTTGCTCAGTTCGATCGACGGCTACAATCGGGTCGAAGCCCACGCAGAGTCGGAGACGGTTTCGTACGTGTTCCCCGCCCTCGGCGGCCGTCCGCGCGAGGTCCGGATCACGTCCGACGAAGTTCGGTTCCTTGGCGAGTTACCTGGCGATGTCGACCCGCGACTGGCCGCCGACGGAATCCGGGAGTTCCACCCCGGCGTCGAACTGGTCGCAGAAGACCTCGTCTACTCGCCACACCTGCTGTACGACGTCGTCGCCAACGCACTCACCGAGCGACAGCTCGCCGCACTCGACACCGCGTACTTCGGCGGCTACTTCGATACGCCCCGGACCAGCAACGGCGACGAACTGGCCGATCGGTTCGGCGTCACCCGACAGACGTTCAACCAGCACCTTCGGAAAGCACAACAAACTATCTTCAACTACCTCTTCGAAAAGTCCGCCGCGGACGCACGCTGACTGGTCAGCGTCCCCCCTTAGGACACCCGTACTCGTACGAAAGAGCAATGAACGAAAACGTCAACTCGGAATCCACTCTGAATCGGTCCGTCGGTGAGGATAGCGTCGGGTACGACCCAACCACGAAGACGTTTCATGGACGATTCGACGCGGATCCGACTACGGTCGCCGTCGCGGTCGTCGAGACCGTCGCGACCGCCACGAACGGCGATCCGCTCACACTGCCGCCGCTTTTCGAGACCATCGATCCCGAGTCCCTGGCCGCCCTCGTGGTGTCGAATCGATCCACTCCAATCGAGGTGAGCTTCGTCTACGAAGGCTGTCAGGTCACCGTGTCGAGCTACGGGAGCATTATCGTCGAACCGCTCGAGGAGTGACGATCGACCGCGGAACAGGGGTGAACGATCCGGAAACCGGGAAATACAGTCGACGCACAATAGGGCGATCCGACACGCGCGCGATCCGGTGGTCGATCGGTCAGTCGAGTTGACAGTCGAACGTAACCGACGGACTCAAGGCATCGTCTTTCGAGCCTTTCGGTGATGGCCGACGAACTAAAACGACGACTGGTCCACGCGAGCGGTTCCGGTCTGGTCGCACTCTATCTTCTCGCCGGTGCGCTCGGTCTCGGCCTTACCTGGGATCGGTTTCGCGTTCTCATGCTTCTCTTTGCGGTCGGGACGATCGGTCTCGAGTTCCTCCGGTTGCGCGTGGGCCTGGAGTGGTCGATCTACGACAAACTGACCCGAGAGTACGAGCAGGACCAGTTCGCCGGCTACGGCTACTACATGGTCAGCATGACGATCGTCGTGCTCCTGTTCGGACCGACGATCGCGCTCCCCGCGATGTTGATGCTTTCGATCGGTGACCCGATCAGCGGGTACGTCTCGGACGACGGTCTAAAACGCGTCAAAGGTCCGACCGTGCTGGTCACGATGTTCGTCGTGAGCACCATCCTCGCCGCGCCGTTTCTCTCCGACCACCCCCTCGCCGTGGTCGCCGCTGCGCTCGGCGCGACGATCGCTGACGGCGTGACACTCCGCGTGGGCGAGTTCATCGTCGACGACAACCTGACAATCCCGATTTACGCCGCGACGTTAGCGTGGCTCGCGATCGAGTTCGGGCCCGTATAGCGGATACAGTCACCCGCTGGCGTCGTTTCATCCCCTGACCATCCTCCCACCACCTGCACGGACGGCACCTGCTGACGAGGTATCAGCAGATAGGTATCTACACCCCATTCTCGTAGCGTTGGTCGCTGGAATGCCACAGCTGTGTCCGGCAGCACCGTCGGAGTCACAGGAGCTGAACCGGGCACGAACGAGGTGACCACGCATGTCAAGCCAACTCGACACCGACAAACTGGAGCGAGAGGTGAAATCGGTTTACGAAGACGTTGCGACCGCACCGCACGACGAATTCCACTTCGAGACGGGACGCGAACTGGCCGAACGACTCGGCTACGCGCCGGCGGATCTCGATCGGGTCCCGGCGGCGGCCGTCGACTCCTTTGCGGGCGTCGGCTATCACGTCGACCTCGCCGGATTCGAGGGAGGCGAGGACGTCCTCGATCTCGGGAGCGGGTCCGGCATGGACGCCTTCGTCGCCGCCCTCCACGTGGGCGAGGCGGGGAGCGTAACCGGACTCGATATGACCACCGAGCAACTCGAAAAGGCCCGATCGCTCCGCGACGAGGCGGGTTTCGAGACCGTCTCCTTCGAACGGGGGTATATCGAGGAGGTGCCGTTCGGGGACGACTCGTTCGACGTCGTCATCTCGAACGGCGTTATCAACCTCTCGCCGGAGAAAGAACGCGTCTTCGAGGAGGCGAGCCGGGTGCTCCGACCCGATGGCCGGCTGGCGATTTCGGACATCGTCAGCGAGCGCCAGCTTTCGGCGGGCATCAAGGCCGACGCCGACCTCTGGGCCGCCTGCATCGGCGGCGCAGAGCAGGTCGACGATTACACGGGGGCGATCGAAGCCGCCGGCTTCGAACTCGAGACCGTTCGCGAGAACGACGCCTACGAGTTTACGTCCGACCAGGCACAGGGCGCGTGCCAGAAATACGGCGTCGGAAGCGTCGCGATCGGCGCGCTCAAACGGTAACCGGCGAACGCAGATCCGGCGGAGACCGTCCGAAGTCCGGAGGATCGGCTGACCGCAGGGACCGTGCCGTTCCGGGATGGAATTTCCTGACCGGGCTACCCAGAGCCAGCCACCCTGACTACAGGTCCGTCGTCCGGAACCGCCAGCTGCCGAACCCGATCGCGGCGACGATCCAGCCTGCGAGCACGAGGAGTGCGAACGCCGGTTCCTGATAGAACGCCGTCTCCGGCGGCGGACTGATGAACGTCCCGCTGCTGAGGTCGGGAAACAGTCCGGAGAGCACGTACGTGTAGGCGGCGATCGGGTTCAGCGCCGCGACGACTGCGACCCATTCCGGGGAGCGTTCGGGGAACGAAAAGCCGTGACGGACGTAGAGGGCGGTCCGGGGGAGCGACGACCAGAGATCGAAGTAGAACCCGATGAACACCCCGAACGCGGCGGCCGTCGCCCGCGTTGAGGTTCGGACGACCGCCGAGAGTGCGGTCGCGAGGGCGGTAAACGTCACGCCGAGAAGCGCGAGCAACGCGGCGACGCCGACGACTCTGACGGGATCGACCGAGACGCCGAGGACCAGCGCGACCGGAATCGCGACGAGCAACGACGCGACCACCGCGGTACAGATGACGACGCTTCGACTCAGAAACGTCCCGAGAACGATCGCGTCGCGATCGAATGGCAATCCGAGGGTGACTTTGAGCGCGCCGCTCGTTCGCTTTTCGACGATCGCGGCGGCAAAAAAGCCGAGCGCGAGCAGTGGCGTCAGCATCCCGAACAGCGCCACGAGCGGCGAGACGAGGGCGACCTCGCTGCCAGAGGCCGCGGCCGATCGGCCGGCGGCGTAGGTGACGAGCACCGAGAGGAGGATGTAGATGCCGACCAGCAGGTGGAACTGGCGCTCGCGAACGGTATCGCGCACGTCCTCGCGGACGAACAGCGCGAGGCCGGCGGGGAGGCTCACTGGGCGACACCTCGGGTGTAGGTCTCGAACAGTTCCTCGAGCGAGGTCTCGCTCGTGGTCACGTTCGTCACCCCGACGCCGGAGCTGTGAAACGCCGCGATCGTCGGCGCTTTCGCGGCGTCGGTACAGGTGACGATGACGGTCGTCCCGTCCGTCTTCACGCCCGAGACCCCGTCGATCGATCGAACGTCCGCGAGCGCGTCACCGGGAGCAGCCGCGAGTTCGATCGTCACGGTCGCCGATCCGCCGGTGGACTCGCGCAGGGCGTCGATCGTGTCGACCGCGACGAGTTCCCCGCCGTCGAGGATGCCGACCCGATCGCAGACCGCCTCGACCTGTTCCATGATGTGACTCGAGAAGAAGACCGTCGCGCCGCGATCGTTCTCTTCGCGGACGATCCGGCGCATCTCGCGGGCACCATTGGGATCGAGTCCGGTCGACGGTTCGTCGAGCACGAGCAACTCGGGATCACCGACGAGCGCCGTCGCGAGCATGAGCCGCTGGGCCATTCCCTTCGAGTACTGTGCGGCGGGATAGTCTCCGACGCCGCCGAGACCGACTCGCTCGAGGAGGGCGTCCGGGTCGTCGTCGGCGTCTTTCGCGTCGATTGCGAATTGGACGTGTTCCCGGGCCGTCCGCTCACCGATCGGGCCGTAGCCGTCCGGAAGGATGCCGACGCGTTCGCGAACGGCGGTGCTTTCGGCCGCGACGTCGCGGTCGAGGACGCGAACCGAGCCGTCGGTCGGGGTGGCGTAGTTCAGGAGGATGTCGATCGTCGTCGACTTTCCGGCCCCGTTCGGGCCCAGAAAGCCGAATATCTCGCCGGAGCGAACGGTGAGGTCGAGGTCGTGGAGGGCGGTGACCGACCGGCCGCGGAGGAGGCCGGCGCGCTCGTAGCGCTTGGTCACGCCGCGGAGAGCAATTGCGGCCATACGCCGGCGTCTCGCCAACAACACATTATTCTTTTGACCTGTTCGCCGCAGAGAAATCGGCCAGTAGCGCGGCGCGACCGGACGGTCAGGCGTTCAGCCGCCAGAGTTCGAAATTGAGCAGCGCCGCGAACGTCACCCAGAGGAGATACGGGACGAGCAGCGCCGCGGCGCGTCGATCGACCCGGCGAAACGCCCCGATCGTCGCCACGATCAGCCCCCAGAGGACGACGATGATGCCGAGACCGAGGCCGAGTTCGCCAAGCCCGAAGAACGCGGGCGTCCACGCGACGTTGAACGCCATCTGGAGGGCGAACAACCCGATCGCGAGGCGACGACCCGTCGCGTCGCTGCGCCAGACGAGCCACAGCGCGAGACCGAGGAGCGTAAACAGCAGCGTCCAGACGATCGGGAACGCGATCTCCGGCGGGTAGAACCACGGCTTCTCGAGGCTGCGAAACCAGGGTGTGTCGGGCGAGGAGACGAACGCGGGGAGCGCCCCGAGCAGGTTGATTCCGAGGACGAACGCGGCGGCTCGGGCGAGTTCGTCGAGGTCGGGCAGGTGCCACGTGGAGCGATCGAAAACGCCAGTCATAGGCTGTCGTACGCCCCGGACGGGAAAAGAATTGGTGCCAGCGGACTACGGAATTTGGGCCGAGAGTGGACACGAGACGGTCGCCGCGAGTGTCTCGGTGCGTTCGCTCTCCCGTCAGTCGCAAAAGTCGATATTGAGAGCATCGGTGACGCCCGGGACATCGAAATCCGAATCGGAGACGACGAGTCGATCACCGAGTTCCAGTGCGGTGCCCGCGATGAACGCGTCGCGAGCAGCGAGTGGCGACCCGCGTTTCCGGAGTTCGTCCTGCAGTTCGGCTGCGGCGCGCGCACCACCCGCCGTCTCGTCGACGATGGTCAGCCACTCGAGTGCCTCGTCGACGGCGGCTAAATTCGTGGGCCCGGACTTGAACACTTCGCCCTGATAGATTTCGAACAGTACCAGCGGCGGCGCAACCGCGCGTTCGTCGAGGTGATCGTCGACATAGGCGATCGACGCGTCCACGCCATCGAGGTAGTCGATCAGAACGCTACTGTCGTAGACGGTCACTGTTCCCCGACGCCCCGTTTCATCTCCGCCCGCTTCGCTCGGGCTTTCGCTGCTGCGTCGGTCCCCTCCCAGACTCCGGCACCTTCTCGAACCGTCTCGCGTCGTTCCCTGAGGAGACGCGACAGCAGTTCGTCGAACGTCTCGTCGTCGCCTTTCAGCGCCGCGAGCGCCGCGTGGGTGTCTTCATCCACTCGTATACTCTTGCTCATAACTAGTCGTATACAGGTGCGTATACAAGATCGTTTCCCCGCGGCTATAGCGGCGATGCTGCCGTGTAGTAGCTACGCTGAACGAACGGAACCGCGCCGAGCGATCGGAGTCGACGCGAGCGAACCGGCTCGATCGACGATCGGTTTCACTTTCACCGCGGTACGAGAACGCTTATTCGGCGCGCTCTCGAACCCCGTGCCAATGGCGACGACGGACGAGGACGGGAGCCAGCCCTCGATCGAGCATCCGCTGTTGGAACCCAACTTCCTCGAGCGACGGCTCTATCAGCTCCAGTTGGCCGGAACGGCCGCGAACCACCACACGCTCGTCTGTCTGCCCACTGGACTCGGGAAGACGACCGTGAGCCTGCTCGTGACGGCCCGGCGACTCGACGAGGTCGGCGGGAAATCGCTGATGCTCGCGCCGACGAAACCCCTCGTCCAGCAACACGCGGAGTTTTACCGGGAGGCCCTCCGGGTGCCGGACGAGGAAATCGTCGTCTTTACCGGCGACGTCAGCCCCGACGATCGAGCCGAACTGTGGGAGGGGGCGACGATCGTGATGGCGACCCCGCAGGTGATCGAGAACGACCTCGTCGGGAGCCGACTCTCACTTGCCGACGTCACCCACATCACGTTCGACGAGTGCCACCGCGCGACGGGCGACTACGCCTACAACTACATCGCCGAGCGCTACCACGCCGACGCCAGCGACCCGCTTGTGACTGGGATGTCGGCCTCTCCCGGCGGCGACGAGGAGGCGATTCTCGAAGTCTGTGAGAACCTCGGGTTACAGGAGGTCGAAGTGATGACCGAAGAGGACGCTGACGTGGCGGAGTTCACCCACGACACCGAGGTCGAGTGGGAGCGGATCGACCTGCCCGAGGAAGTCCTCGAGATTCGGGACGCGCTGAACGAGGTTATCACAAGCCGCCTCGAGAAACTCAAAGAACTCGGCGTGGCGAACTCGACCCAGCCCGACCAGTCACAGACGGACCTGAACAAGATGCGGGCGGAACTCCAGCAACTGATCAACAACGACCAGTCGGAGGGGTTCAAAGGAATGTCCGTCCACGCGGAGGTGATGAAGCTCCGCCAGGCCGTCACGTTGGTCGAGACCCAGAGCGTTGAAGCCCTGCGCCGGTACTTCGATCGCCAGCGCAACCAGGCCCGCTCCTCGGGCGCGTCCAAAGCGAGCCAGCGGATGGTTTCCGACCCCCGCGTTCGCGACGCGATGCGCAAATCCGAGCGCTTCGATCAACTCCACCCGAAGTACCGAAAGACCAGAATGCTGCTCGCCGAGACGCTGGGTCTCGACGGCGGCGAGCGCGTCATCATCTTCACCGAATCGCGCGACACGGCCGAAGCGCTGACGGACTTCCTCTCCGAGAGCTTCGAGGCGAAGCGGTTCGTCGGCCAGGGCGATCGCGACGGCTCCGACGGGATGACCCAGACCCAACAACAGGAGGTCTTAGACGAGTTCCGATCGGGCGAGTTCGAGGTGCTCGTCTCGACCTCGGTCGCAGAGGAAGGCCTTGACGTGCCGGAGGTCGATCTCGTGCTCTTTTACGAACCCGTCCCGACCGCGATCCGCTCCATCCAGCGCAAGGGCCGGACGGGCCGCCAGACGGAGGGGCGCGTCGTCGTGTTGATGGCGGAGGACACCCGCGACGAGGCCTACTTCTGGATCTCCCGGCGACGCGAAAAGGAGATGGAGAACGAACTCCGCGAGTTGAAAGGCGTCGCCGACGAGATCGCGGACGAACTCGACGCCGCCCAGCAATCTCTCGCCGCCTTCGATACCGAAGCGAAAGTGAACGGGAACGACGCAAAACCGCACGACGGAAGCGGGACTTCCAGCGGAAACAAGGGGGTTTCGAATCGACCGGGACTGCAAGAATTCGCTGACGGTGACTCGGAATCGAGAGACGACGGCGACGAATCCGACGCCACGGGCGAAGGCGTCGACAGTGAACCGCCAGCAGACGAGTCCGATACCACGGACGAGGGCATCGAGACGCACGCCCCCCACGCCGAGGGCGACGCGATCGCGATCGTCGCCGACCAGCGCGAGATGGACGCGAACATCGCCCGCGACCTCTCGCGCCGGGAGGAGATCGAGGTAACCCTCGAGACGCTCGACGTTGGCGACTACGTCTGCTCGGATCGCGTCGTCGTCGAGCGAAAGTCGGTCGCGGACTTCGTCGACTCGCTGGTCGGCGGCGATCGATCGCTGTTCGAGCAAGTCGGCGCGATGGCGCGCCACTACTCGCGACCGATCGTGGTCGTCGAAGGCGACGGCCTCTACGAACAGCGAGACATTCACCCGAACGCGGTCAGAGGGGCGCTGTCGAGTCTCGCGGTCGATTTCGGCGCGAGCGTCCTCCGCACCGAGAGCGAGGCGGACACCACCGAACTGCTCGCGGTGATCGCGGGCCGCGAACAGGAGACCGCCGACCGGGAGGTGTCGGTCCACGGCGAGAAGCAATCGAAAACGCTCGCGGAACAACAGGAATACGTCGTCTCCTCGATCGCCGAGATCGGTCCCGTCACCGCGCGATCGCTGCTCGCGGAGTTTGGCACCGTCGAAGCGGTGATGATCGCGACCGAAGACGAACTGCAGGACGCCGACGGCGTCGGGCAGGTGACCGCGGAGCGCATCCGCGAGATCATCGGCAGCGAGTACACCGGATAGCGCCCCGGAAGATCGGGACGGCCGGAACCCTGAATTATCGTCGCCGCCAACGACCACCCGTTAGATGGCCGCGGATATTCCAGACGAAGCCCCGATCGTGCTCTTCGACGGCGTCTGTAACCTCTGTACCGGATTCGTGCAGTTTCTCGTTCCCCGCGATCCGGAGGGCCGGTTCCGCTTCGCGTCGCTGCAGTCCGACGTCGGCGAGGCGCTGCTGGCCGACCACGGCCTCGACGATCACGACCTCGACTCGATCGTCCTGATCGAGGGCGACGACGTCTACGTGAAGTCCTCGGCGGTGATCCGAATCGGGACGCTTCTGGGCGGCATCTACACCCTCGCGCGTCCGTTCGAGTACCTCCCGCGTCGGCTTCGAGACTGGGGATACGACGTGGTCGCGGCCAACCGCTACCGCCTGTTCGGCAAGAAGGATCAGTGTATGATGCCGACCGAGGACATACAGACGCGGTTTTTGGACTGAGTGGTGCTTCGACTCTCGATTTGTAAATATCCCCATCCGTACAATGGCATATATGGCAGTGTGCTGATATCAACGGTGTGCTGATAGTAACGGTGTGCTGATAGTAACGGTGTGCAAGACTTAGAGGATAAATCTATTCTGGCGAGCCTGTTCTACCGTAGTTCGTGCTATCTTTATGTGTCCGCGTATCCTTCATTATAGTTGGTGTAGGAAATGACGTACCTGCTTGGAAAAGCCTCTGTGGAGGACTTTGACGCGTGGAAATCGGCGTTCGACCGGTTTGAGTCCTTCCGGACTGACCACGGACAACAGGGATATCAGGTCTATCAAGATGTGGACAATCCAGATGAGGTCGTCGTCCTTTTCGAATGGGCAGACGACAAAGACCCCCGTGCGTTCTTCGCATCCGAGGAGATGCGTGAGCGATTGGCAGAGGCAGGCGTGAAGGGGCGCCCCGAAACGACCGAGCTCACGTTTATCGATCAGAAGTCAACTCAGCACCCGTCTGCCTAAAGCCACAGACGGATGCATCTGCCCCTCTTGTTCGCAGAGAGCATCACCGACCATTTAGTATTCCCAACCGGTGAAGGTCTCTCCATGAACGATTTGCGCGTTGTATCTCGCACGCACCAAGAACGCTAGTTGACAGCAGACAGTTATATTTGAGGACCTGAGATTCACAAGTCCACGATTGACGAACCACTGATACGGATTCGTGTCATCAATTACCGACGATCGGCCAGACGGTTCGCCGATCGTCGGTAACTACGGACACGAATCCGTATGAGACGAATTGCTGTACCTGTTTGGCGGAGCCACAAGATAGTTCGCAATCGCCCGGTACCGACGTACGATAGCCCGTACGTAACGGTGTGGCGAGAAGCCCTTCGGGGAGAACGCTACCGAAGGACGTCGAGCGTCTCGCTCGCCTCACGAGCGGCTTCGAGGCATTCTTTGGCGTACCGCGGGTCGTCGGTTTCGGCCGCTTCGGCTGCGAACTTCTCGAGGGCGGCGACGAGCGAGTCGTGTGCCGTCTCGAGGTCTCCCTGTGGCGATCTGGTCGTCGAAGTCGAGGCGTTCGTCGATGCCGAACCGTTCGTCGATCGGGATCGGCGAGTCGAAGGGACCGTCTCACCGTCCCGGTTCGATCGATCACGTCGATCGGCGGCGGGGCGAGCCGAGGGCTCAGTTCGATCCGACGCCGGTTCACTTGCCACCGACTCGACCGCACCGTCGTCGACCGTCGGAGTTCCGGTCTCGATTTCGTCCCCAGTTCGTGTTTCGGACTCGATTTCGTTCCCGGGCTCGGTTTCAGTCTCAGTTCCGGTTTCGGACTCGGTCTCGGCCCCGGTATCCGCGGATTCCTCGGCCGGCTGAGCCGCCAGGTCCGTCCCCTCGACGGCGTCGGGGTTGCCGTGACAGCTCGGACAGAACGTCGTCCCGTCCTGCTGGAACAGCGGGTCGCCACAGGTGCCACAGTGGGTGTTGGTCATGGTTGCACCCTTGAGCAGGAGGTCGCTCATCCGCTGGGTGGCCTTCCGTTCGGCCTTGTCGCGCTCGTACTTCTCGCGAAGTTTCTCGCGCTCGGCTTCCTTGTCGAAGTCGCTCATATCAGCCTAGAGACGCCGGACCGTCGAAAAAGCTGCGAAGTGCACAGTACGCCGCGACCGTAGGGGGCGATCGCTACCGATCGACGCCGCCGTCCGTTCCGTCACTCTCGACGGTCGAGGGCGTTTTCGACGGCGTCGACCGCGGATTCGGGCGTTTCGACCGCCTCCACGCCGGGGACGTCGTGCGTACCGAGGCCGACGATCGGTCGATCGTAGATCCCCGCAAACCCGACCTCCGTGAGCGTTCCGTGGCCACCGGCCAGGGCAATGACCGCGTCGCCGTTCATCGGAACGAGCGCGTTGCGCGCGTGGCCGAGACCGGTCGCGATCGCAGTGTCGACGTACTCGTTGGCTGCGTCGGGATCCTCGCCGGGGAGGATGCCGATCGTCGTCCCGCCTTCGCGTTTGGCACCGCGACAGACGGCCTGCATCGTCCCGCCGCGGCCACCACAGACGACCGTGTAACCGCGGGTTCCGAGTTCGCGGCCGAGAGCAGTCGCGACGTCGATCGCGCCGTGTTCGTTCGATCCGCTGCCGATGACGCTAACGCGGTAGGTCATACCTCGGTGAGAGGTACGAATCCGTATTATCGATTCGGTCGCTCCGACGGGTGTAGAGTCGAATCAGAATCATCGATCGACCCGCCAGCCCGACCCGTCGATCGGGCGGAGTGTTTCGACGATCGACGTATTATATGTCGTCAGATTCAGGCGAGCGTGGCGAATCCGACGGATTTAACGCCCGGCACGGTACAGATTCACGTGGTATGACGAAAGTTAGCGTAGTCGGCGCGGCTGGAACGGTCGGAGCCGCTGCGGGCTACAACATCGCGCTTCGGGATATCGCGGACGAACTGGTCTTCGTCGACATTCCGGACCAGGAAGAGACGACGATCGGGCAAGCCGCCGACGCCAACCACGGCGCAGCCTACGACTCGAACACGACGGTTCGGCAGGGCGACTACGCCGACACGGAGGGGTCGGACGTCGTCGTCATCACGGCGGGCATCCCGCGCCAGCCCGGCCAGACCCGGATCGACCTCGCGGGCGACAACGCCCCGATCATGGAGGACATCGGCTCCTCGCTCGCGGAGTACAACGACGACTTCATCACCGTCACCACGTCGAACCCGGTCGACCTGCTCAACCGCCACCTCTACGAGACCGGCGATCGGGCACGGGAGAAGGTAATCGGCTTCGGCGGGCGACTCGACTCCGCTCGCTTCCGATACGTGATTTCCCAGCGCTTTGACGCCCCCGTCCGGAACGTCGAGGCGACGATCCTCGGCGAGCACGGCGACGCACAGGTCCCCGTCTTCTCGAAGGTTCGCGTGAACGGGCGAGACCTCGCGTTCTCCGACGACGAGAAGGAGGAACTCCTCGAGGAACTGCAGACCTCCGCGATGAACGTCATCGAAAAGAAGGGCGCGACGGAGTGGGGCCCGGCGACCGGAGTCGGCCACATGGTCGAGGCAATTCTCCGGGACACCGGCGAAGTGCTGCCCGCGAGCGTCAAACTCGATGGCGAGTTCGGACAGGAAGATACCGCGTTCGGCGTACCCGTGAAGCTCGGCTCGAGCGGCGTCGAGGAAATCGTCGAGTGGGACGTAACCGAGTTCGAGCGCAACCAGCTTGGCGAGGCCGCCGAGAAGCTCTCGGACCAGTACGACAAGATCGCGTAGGAACCGCTCCCCACCCCGATCGCGATCAGGGAATGACTTGTTCCCCGTCGTCGTCGTAGACCGTAATGGCGTCGACCGGGCAGGTTCGGGCGGCGAACTTCGCGTCGAGTTCGGCGTCTTCGGGAATCTCGCGGACGAAGACGCCGTCTTCGACCTCCTCGCTGTCGTTGAGAACCGCCTTTCCCTTCGATTTGTCCTTCTCGAACTCGCTCCACTCGGCGACGCACTGGAACATACCGATACACGTTTCTTCGTCGTATTCGATCTTCATGCGGGTCGATTGGGTCGATCGGCCTATATCGTTAGCGGTCGCTGGGGCAATCGGTAGCGGTCGCCGGGATCTTCGAGACCGTTGTGGACCACCCGTGCCCGTCACGGAACCCACCGGTCACGAAGCGTGAGCTACCGGCAATAACAACAGTCGGTACAATCCCGCAGACAGATTATACGGGACCCGATCG
The DNA here is from genome assembly GCF_059736405.1 of Halosolutus sp. DAT137. NCBI lineage: Archaea > Methanobacteriati > Methanobacteriota > Halobacteria > Halobacteriales > Natrialbaceae > Halosolutus > Halosolutus sp. DAT137. Next base: position 227,106 of record NZ_JCAQID010000002.1, read on the forward strand.
TACTTTCAGGTATCATGGAAGACGATCTCGAACAGCTCTCCGCGCTGTCGGACACCCTGGCAGAGCGATCGGCCGACGACCTCTTCCAGTTGCTCGCAACGCGGGAGAGACGAGTTACGCTGGCACATCTCTCCGACCATCCGGACGCGACCGTCGACGAACTCGCGACGGTACTCGCCGGCCGGGCCGCCGTCGACGAGGAGAAAATCAGCGACGAAGCCGACTACGAGGACGCGTACATTCGGCTGTTTCACTCGGTACTGCCGCGATTCGAGGATCACGGACTCCTCGAGTTCGATACCGACCAGCGGGCTGTCCGGAACGCCGAGGTTCCAGACACCATCCGGGCCGCACTCGGGATCGAACGATGACGGTCGCCAGCTTTCAGGACGCGCTGAACCGCGTCGGGGAGCGAGAAAAGCACCTCGAGATATATACGTCCGACACGGACGTTGTGGCCGAACTCGACGAACAGTTCACCACGAAGAACGTGACCGTCGCCCACCGGCCAACGGCAGCGTTCGAAGGCGGATTTGTCACCATCCGCGACGCCGACGACACCTTCCAGGGTGCCCTCGGTCTCGACCAGTTCGAGGCTGTTCTCTCGCCCGACGTCCACCCGCCGTGGACGATCGACGACCGCGACATCGACCCGAGAACGCTGTTCGACTTCCTCGAGAATACGTTGTTCGCCTCCTACGATCGCCGCCAGATGCTCGCAGCGTCGAGAGAGATCGAAGACCGGGCCTGGCGCGTCGGCGACGGCCGGCTATACGCCGGTTTCCAGCGAGCGGCGGCGCTGACCGCACAGCGCGAGGTCTACGAAGCTCTCGGCGCTCGCGGGGAGTTGACCGTCGCGGTGTTCGTCGACGACGAGTGGATCGATGCGATCGACGACGTGACCGTCGTTGCCGACGACGATGTACCCGCTGTTGACGACGGTGAGATTCAACGGTTCTGGTTCGTCGCATTCGACGGCGGGGGTCGCGACCACCAGAAGTGCGCGCTGGTCGCGCGCGAGCGCAACCGAGGTCGGTATTACGGCTTCTGGACGTACGATCCGAACCTCGTCGACGGCCTGTTCGACTATCTCGAGACGACGTACGACAGCCTCCCTGCGTAGCCGGCGTCGATCGAGTCTCGTTCTCCGAACCGGAGGAACCCTTTTGCGTCGCCTCGTCTAACCGTCGCGAACAGAATGGTCGCAGTGATGTTCGCCATACTAGTGGGGATCGCGATCCTCACCTGTCTATTTATGGCATGGGTGCTGGGGGCGAACAGTAACTCGCCGCCGTTCGCGCCGGCGATCGGGGCTAACGCGATCTCGACGATGCGGGCGGCGTTCGTCATTGGCCTACTCGCGGCTGCGGGCGCACTCATGCAGGGCGGGAGCATCTCCGAGACCGTCGGCGCGGACCTCATCGACGGCGTCGCGATCACGCCGCTCGCAGCCATCGCCGGCTTGCTGACCGCAGCGATATTCATGGCGATCGGGATCTACACCCGGTACCCGATTCCCGCGGCCTTCGCGACCACGGGCGCGATGGTGGGGGCCGGACTGTCTCTCGGCGGCGACCCCGCGATGGCCACCTACCAGCGGCTCGGCATCTTCTGGCTGCTGGTTCCGATCATGTCCGGCGGACTGGCCTACACCACCGCCGTCATCCTGCGGCGCGACGACGTTCCGGAAGCGGTCGGCGTCCCGCTGCTCGCGGGCATCGTCGGGGCGATCGTCGCAAATATCCGACTCGGAGTCATTCCGGACCCGGTTGCCGACCAGGGAACCCTCGCGAGGTTCGTCGCCCGGCAGTTCGGCGGCGGTGGCCCCGAACTGGCCGCCGGAATCGGTCTCGGAACGGTCGTCGTGACGATCGTCGTCGGGGTGCTCTCTTTCGTCTGGATCCGCAAGCGCGTTCTCGTCTCCGTCGATCGAGGAATCAAGTCGTTCCTGCTCATCCTCGGCAGCATCGTCGCCTTCTCCTCGGGTGGGTCACAGGTCGGACTCGCGACGGGTCCCCTCGAGAACCTCTTCCGGATCGAACTCGGACTGCCGGGGATTGCGCTGCTCGCGATCGGCGCAACCGGGATCCTCGCCGGCGCGTGGATGGGAGCACCGCGACTCCTGCAGGCGACTTCGCGGGAGTACGCCCAGCTGGGCGTCCGGCGGTCGATCGCGGCGCTGGTCCCCGGCTTCATCATCGCCCAGTTGGCGATCGCGCTCGGCATTCCGATCTCGCTCAACAACATCATCCTCTCGGGGGTCATCGGCGGCGGGCTGGCTGCGGGGTCGGCTGGCGTCTCACGGCGCAAGATCGGGTTCACGGTCACCTTCTGGTTGCTAACGCTCGGGAGTTCGGTCGTCGTCGCCTACGGACTCTATCAGGTACTCGCGTTCGCGATCGGGGGCTGAGCCGGGTCGATAGCGCTGACTGGTTCGAGCACGGTACGGGCAGTCACTCCGCCGGCGAGGCGAGATAGCTCCCGACAACGGCAACGATACCGACGAAGACGCCGAGTAACCCGACGGGCGGCGAGACGAAGGCGAGCGCCCCGCCGAAGATCAGCGCGCCGACGCCGACGCGCCAGACGATCGACTTCGGGTTGTAGCCACACTCGGAACACTCCTCGACGTCACGCGGGATCTCGGCCTCGCAGCGGCGACAGAAGGAGACCGGTTTCATGGGTCGATCGAACGGTCACTCGAGTACCGTCACCGGGCGCGGCGTCCGTTCGACGACCGTCGTTGCGATGCTCCGGCCGAGAAACCGCCGCACGAACCCCGTCGATCCGGTATCGTGACCGTAGAGGACGACGTGATCGACGTGCTGCTCGGTTGCATACTGCGGAACGATCGTTCCGGGTCGGCCCTCCGCAGTCTCGATCCGAACCCGCTCCCTCACTCCCGAACCGTCGATCGACGATCGCAGCCGGGCGGCCCGATCGCGTACCTCTTCGGTTCGCTCTTCGTCGCGTTCGAGGACGCCGCCCTCGCTCAGTGGCGCGTCCAGTGGCGTGACGACGGCGAGCAGAGTTACCTCGGCGTCGGGGAACGTCTCTAGTGCGTATTCGAGCGCCTCGTCCTCTCCAGGGGTGCCGAGCATGGGGACGAGGACTCGATCGGGACCGGTCATAGAACGCCGTTCGGTCGCCACGCCCATCGGTCTATCGCCAAATCGGTCAATCACCAACCGTTTCCACAGTCGTCCTGCACGCTGGCCGAAGAGACGACAGTTTAAACCGCGGGACGCGCCAACTGCGAGTAATGAATATCGAGGAGCTGTCGGGGCTCCCGCCCGGTGCCGTCGACCACTTCGAGCGCGAGGGCATCGAGGAGCTCTACCCGCCACAGGCCGAGGCGGTCGAGGCCGGCGCGACCGAGGGCGAGAACCTCGTCGCGGCCGTCCCCACCGCAAGCGGGAAGACGATGATCGCCGCCCTCGCAATGTTGTCGGCGGTCCAACGTGGGGGGAAAGCGCTCTACATCGTGCCTCTGCGAGCGCTCGCCAGCGAAAAACGCGAGGAGTTCGCCGCGTACGAACGCTTCGGCGTCACGGTCGGCGTCACGACGGGCAACTACGAGAGCACGGACGAGTGGCTCGCCACGAAGGACATCATCGTCGCGACCAGCGAGAAGGTCGACTCGCTCGTCCGCAACGGGGCCGACTGGCTGTCGGACCTCACCTGTGTCGTCAGCGACGAAGTTCACCTCATCGACGACGCCAACCGCGGCCCGACGCTCGAGGTCACCCTCGCGAAGCTCCGACAGCTCAATCCAGCCCTGCAGGTCGTCGCGCTCTCGGCGACCGTCGGCAACGCCGACGAAATCGCTGACTGGCTCGACGCCGCGCTCGTCGACACCGACTGGCGACCGATCGATCTCCGGATGGGCGTCCATTACGGCAACGCACTCAACTTCGACGACGGCTCGACGCGCGAAGTTCCGGTCGAGGGCAGCGAGAAGCAGGAGGCCGCGCTCGTCCGCGACATCCTCCAGGAAGGAGGCTCCTCGCTCGTGTTCGTCAACTCTCGGCGCAACGCGGAGGCGGCGGGCCGGCGTCTCGGCCAGGTCGCGAGCCGCGAACTCACGGACGAGGAGCGATCGGAACTGGCCGACATCGCGACGGAAATCCGGGACGACAGCGACACCGAGACCAGCGAGGACCTCGCGGAGTGCGTCGAGCGCGGCTCTGCCTTTCACCACGCCGGCCTCTCGGCAACCCAGCGCAGCATCGTCGAGGACGCCTTCCGCGATCGGCTCCTGAAGGTGATCTCGGCAACGCCGACGCTCGCGGCCGGGGTGAACACCCCTGCCCGCCGGGTCGTCGTCCGCGACTGGCGGCGCTTCGACCCCACTGCGGGCGGGATGGCCCCCCTCGACGTGCTCGAGGTCCACCAGATGATGGGGCGGGCGGGCAGACCCGGTCTCGACCCCTACGGCGAAGCCGTGTTGCTCGCAAAGAGCCACGACGAGAGCGAGGAGCTGTTCGATCGCTACGTCTGGGCCGACCCCGAGGCGGTCCGATCGAAACTCGCCGCCGAACCAGCCCTGCGAACGCACGTGCTCGCGACGATCGCTTCCGGCTTCGCTCGAACTCGCGGGGGGCTGCTCGAGTTCCTCGAAGAGACCCTGTACGCGAGCCAGTCGACCGAAGCGGGGCGGCTCGAGCGGGTAACCGACGACGTGCTGAGCTACCTCGAACGAAACGATTTCGTCGAACGGGACGGTGGCGACGAGGACGGACAGTCAGCCGCCGACGGCTTCACCTCGGCAGCCGAAATCGCCAGCAGCGAATCCCGGGACGTCGAACTCGAGGCCACCAGCCTCGGCCACACCGTCTCCCGGCTCTACCTCGATCCCATGAGCGCCGCCGAGATCGTCCACGGGCTCGAACGGGCCGACGATCGGCCCACCGCGCTCGGACTCTACCAGCTCGTCTCGCGAACGCCGGATATGTACCAGCTCTACCTTCGATCGGGCGAGGACGAGACCTACGGCGAACTGTTCTACGAGCGCGAGGCCGAGTTGCTGGGCGACCCGCCGAGTGAGTTCGAAGACGATCGCTTCGAGGACTGGCTGTCGGCGCTCAAGACCGGAAAACTGCTCGAGGACTGGGCGGAGGAGGACGACGAGGACGCGATCACGGAGCGGTACAAGATCGGGCCGGGCGACCTCCGGGGAAAGGTCGATACGGCCGAGTGGCTGCTGGGCGCGGCCGAATCGCTCGCAGCCGAGATCGACAGCGAGTGGACCGTCGCCGTCCGGGAAGCGCGGGCCCGCGTCGAACACGGGGTGGGCGACGAACTGCTCGAACTCGTCTCGGTCGGCGGCGTCGGTCGCAAACGCGCCCGTCGGCTGTACGAGCGTGGAATCGAGGAGCCCGCGGACTTACGAACCGCCGACAAGGGCGTCGTCCTCGGCGCGCTGAAAGGCGAGAAGACCGCCGAGAGCATCCTCGAAAACGCTGGTCGCGAAGATCCGTCGATGGACGGCGTCGAACCGAGCGGGTCGGCGGCGGAACCGAGTACGGGTTCAGACCAGACCGACGGAAACAGCGAGACCGACGAACCGACGGACGCGGCCGCAGACGAGAGCCAAGCGAGCCTGGGTGATTTCTGATGGAACTACTCGAACGCCACCTCGCGATCGACGACATCGACAGCTTCGTCAGCGACCTCGGCGCGATCGGCGACCAGCACGGCACGACGATTCAGGCCTTCGACGCGCGCTACGTCGCCGACCGCGCCCACCTCGAACGGGCCGTCGAACTGGCCGACCGGGCGATCGCACGCGGCGAGAACATCGCCCGCGATCGGGCCGTCGAGATTCTGTTGTACGCCGCCGGCCGCCGCCAGATCGATCGAGCGCTCGAGATGGGGGTCGACGAGGGCGAAAGTGCGGCCGTGATACTCGTCGCCGCCGCGGATGGGGGCGGCGTTGACGCTGAGAGGGCGACCGTCGAATCGATCGACGCCCTCGACGCGGTCGTCGCCGTCGAACCCACGCTTTCGATCGATGAAACCGAACGGGCCGAAACGATCCGTGAGTTCTTCGAGATCACCGACGCCGAGTGCGAGGCGACCGACGCGTCGATCGGGGCGTTAGTCCGCGAACGAGTCGCATTGCTCGACGTCGAAAAGTAGGGTTCCTCCGCACCCGGCGAACGGAATCGGTCGGGAGGACGACGGTGCCCATCTGAGGAGTAGCGGACCTCACCACGGCTGCTGGACTGGTCACCGTCTCGGATCGCCGGGTCGCACACGGGTAATCCAACTGCGTATCGGGTCGCATACTTTTCACAGCGTCTGTGGACGGGTACCTATGACCACAGAGTGGGAGGTGTTGCTCCCGATGCGGATCGATCCGTCGGGCCCGGAGTCGATCGCGGATTTTGCACGGTGTACGAGCATGGACGAGTACGGCAGTTACGAGACCGCACTCGACGACATCGATCGGTACGACGCCGTCATCGTGCGGGTGGCACCGCTCGATGCCGACGTCATCGACCGGGCAGACCGATTGCAGGTCATCGCGAAGCACGGCAGCGGACTCGACAACGTAGACGTCGCAGCGGCGTCGCGGCGAGATATCGTCGTCTGTAACACGCCCGGCGCGAACGCACAGTCGGTCGCAGAACATTCGATCGCGTTGCTGTTCGGCGTTCGTCGAAACCTTCACACGGCGGACAGACACGTCCGGGCAGGCAACTGGGAGCGGGCCGCGTTCACCGGCGACGAACTCGCCGGAGACACGTTCGGCGTGTACGGGTTCGGAAACATCGGACGGAAGACGGCAGGTCTCGCCAGGGGACTGGGGATGGCCGTCATCGCGTTCGATCCGAAGAAACCGGACGACGCCTTCCCGGAGCGGGTCGAGCGAGTCGAGACGCTCGAGGAGCTGTTCGAGCGATCGAACGCGGTGAGCGTCCACGTCCCCCTGACCGATCGGACGCGCCACTCGATTTCGACCGCAGAGTTGGCAGCGTTTGGCGAAACCGGCGTCCTGATCAACACCTCGCGGGGGGCAGTCGTCGAGGAGACGGCACTCCACGAGGCCCTCAAGAGCGGAACCGTCGCCGGGGCCGGCCTCGACACCTTCGAGACGGAGCCACCGGGAGACGACCACCCGCTCTACGCACGGGACGAGGTGGTCCTGACGCCCCACGTCGGCGGCGTGACCGAGCAAGCGCTCGAACGGATGAGTCGGCAGGCGGCCGCGAACGTCCGCACGGTGTACGACGGCGGACTGCCGGACTCCACGAAAAACCGCGCCGATCTGAGCCGGGAGGTGGCCGGATGAGGTCCGAAAACGGGCTCCGCCGGGCGCTCGAAAACGGCGAGACGGTTTTCGGAGCGAGTGCGGAGACGTTCTCACCGACGGTGATCGAAACGTACGGTCGCCTCGGGCTGGATTACGTCTGGTTAGACTTCGAGCACGGGGGCCCAAGCCCGTACGACAGTACCGCCTTCGAAGAGTTTACCCGAGCAGCCGAAGCGGCCGACATCGAGTTGCTGGTTCGCCTCCCGGCTCCGGAGCCTCCCCTCGTCAGGAAGGTCCTTGACGCCGGCGTCCGGACGATTCTGCTCCCCCGAATCGAAACGGCGAGCGAACTCCGTCGGGGGGTCGAGGCGGCCTACTTCGGCTACGACGGCGACGTCGGCAACCGAGGCGTCGGCGTCGGCCGATCGGGCGAGTGGGCCGGCTACGTCGACAGCTTCGTCGCCGGCGAGGACGACGAAGTCCTCGTGGGGACGATGATCGAGAACGAGCGGGCGGTCGAGAACATCGAGGAGATCCTCGCCGTTCCGCAACTCGGCTTCGCGTTCGTCGGCCCGGCCGATCTCGAAATCTCGATGTCCGCCGGCGACCCCACGGCGAAGAATCACGACGCTGTGGCGGCCGCGATCGATCGAACGCTCGAAGCCTGTCTCGCGGCCGAGATCCCGATCGGTCGAATTCGAAACGATCCGGTCGGCGCGCGGGCGGCGATCGACGCCGGCTATCAGATCGTTCGGATCGGCGGGGACATCGGCTCGGTCCGCGAAACGCTCGGCGATCGACTCGACGAACTGGAACGGTAGCTGCTCCACGAACCGACAGCGGCACGAAAACGAGGGACTCGACGGTCCTCGATCCGATCGTCTTAGTCGTCGCCTGTCCCCTCGACGCGTCGCTCTCTGGCCGCCTGTAACCCCTCGCAGATCCCGCCCTGACTGGACATGTTGACCTGTGCAAGTCGCCCGCGCCGGTGGACGATTTCGAAGGCGTCGACGTCGATCGGCTCCCCCTCCGGCGTCCGGAACAGGACATCGTCGGGGTCCGAGACGACACCCGTCTGTCGTGCCTTTTCGAGGTAGCGATCGACCGGGGCTGTGGGAACCGAGACCACGATCGCGCGGTTCTGAACGTAGATCGACAGCCGTTCGGTTTCGGCTTCCCGGACGCGTTCGTCCGCCGTCTCGGTTCCGGAGGGTCGATCGGCGGCCGATCGCTCGAGGTCCGCCGAGGTGAGCGAAACGATCGTCTCGGGGTCCAGTCCGGCCTCGAGCAGCGCCTCGACGGCCTCGTACTGGCGTGCGACGCGGGCTTTTTCGTCGAGTTCCGTCCGGACGGCCGAGACGTCGCCGTCGGCGTCGGGGAACGCCTCCGCGAACGACTGGCCTCGATTCACGCCGCGGGTGATCTCCGCCTCGTGGAGATGCTCCTGCAGGACGATCCGCGCGTTCTCGACACTCGGCAACGCCTCGAGTTCGTCGCGGGCGTCGATCGCCATCATCCACGCGAAGGCGGGTGAGCACCACGCCGTCGGCAGGGTGAACCGGACGGTGACCCGGTCGCCGTCGATCTCGATCGAATCGATGTACTCGAGTTCGACGATCGAGCGATCGAGTTCGGGGTCGGTGACGCGATCGAGTCGATCGCGGACGGTCGCTCGGTCCGGGCCCTCGGTGCTGGTCGACTGAGACTCGGCAACCGGGGTACCGTCCTCGGGGTCGGAACGAGACATCAATCGTCCGCGGCCGCCGGTTCCTCACTCGCGTAGTGGTCACCGAGGCCGAACCGCTGGCTGATCTCGTCCTCTTCGAACGCCTCTCGCTTGGCGTCGATGTCAATGTCGTAGAGTTCGGCGGCGTTCTCGCCCATAACCTTCCGTTTCGTCTCGAGATCCCACTCGACGCCGTACTCCGCGCGGTGTTCCGGCGTGAGTTCTGCTTCCATGACCTCCTCGACGAGCCAGTCGGGGTTCCAGATCGCGTAATCCGAGCCGAACAGCACGCGATCCTCGCCGAGCCACCAGAGCAGTTCCGAGAGGATCTCGGAGAACTTACCCGGCCGGTTCTGGGCGAAGGGAGCGGCGACCGCGAGGCCGCCGTAGACGTTGGGCTCCTGGGCGGCGATCCAGCAGAAGTCGTCGAGTCGCGGCAGGCCGACGTGTTCGACGACGAAGTTGAGTTCGGGGAACGACGACGCGGCGTCGTCGACGTCTTTCACGTCGAAGGCGTCGCGGTTCAGCGGTCGAATCGTCGGCCCTTTGTGCGGATGGACGTTCTCGATACCGAGTTCCTGGCACTTCTCTAAGAACCGGAACGCCTCCTCGTCGTCGAGTCGCCATCCCTTCGACTCGCCGCGCCACTCGGCGGTGTAGAGCTTGACCCCCGAAATGTCGTACGTCTCGTGGAGTTCCTCGAGGTACTCGATGCCCTCGTCGCCGTCGCGCGGATCGAACGTCCCGTTGAGGACGAATCGCTCCGGATACTCGGTCGCCAGTTGGGCGTTCTGGTGAGTCGTGTTGAACCCCTCATCGTAGAAGTCGGTCAGGTACGTCGGCTGGAAGATGCCCATGTCGGCGGCCGCGTTAGCGAACATGTCATCGAGCATCCGATCGGTCCCGTAGTAGCGATACTCGTCGATGTCCCACTGTCGGTCTTCCGGCGTGAACGTCGTGTGATAGTCGTAAAAACACTGGATGAACTCCTCCCCGCCGTCGTGGGTGATGTTCTCCTCTCGCGCGTCCCAGAGGTGAACGTGCGCGTCGATCACGAACACGTCCTCGCCATGTTGGTGATACATTCCACTGTGGTATTCGATAACAGCACACATCATAGTTTTTCAGAGAAATCAGAGTGTCCATCCACGGTGAACTCCCCACAGGAACGTTCTCCCGACTGATATTGTGCTGGTAGAAAATCATCGAAACTGACGGTTCGGGGGACAGTTTTCACCGAGGACGGTGATGTGTTACACGCTACCATGCAAGCAGCTAGACTCCACGAGTATACCGAGGACATGAGCGAGGCGCTGTCGATCGACGAGATCGATCGGCCGGATATCGACAGTTCCGACGGCGTCCTCGTCGAGGTCGAGGGTGCGGGCTGGTGTCAGACCGACAATCACATTATCGAGGGAATGTGGGAGCAATACGCGCCACAGGACCTGCCGATGACACTCGGCCACGAAAACGCCGGCATCGTCGCTGCGGTCGGCGAGGAGGTGACGCTGGTCGAAGAGGGCGATCCGGTGGTCTGCCATCCCGTCCAGACCTGTGGCATCTGCCGGCCGTGTCGACTCGGCGAGGACATGTACTGCGAGAACAGCGCGTTCAACGGTCTCACCACGGACGGCGGCTTCGCGGAGTACCTCCGGACGAACGAGCGAGCGGTCATCCCGCTCCCCGAGGGCGTCGATCCGACCGAGATCGCCCCCCACGCCGACGCGGGAATTACGGCCTATCACGCCGTCAAGAAGGCGGTTGCCGAACTGAACCCCGGCGATACCAGCGTCGTCATCGGCGTCGGCGGCCTCGGCCACATCGGACTCCAGTGTCTCGAGGCGATGAGCGCCGCGGACATCATCGCCGTCGACATCAAGGACGAGGCGCTCGAACTCGCAACAGAGCTTGGCGCTCGCCACACGATCAATTCCGCCGAGGAGGACCTCGCGGCGGTCATCGCGGATCTGACCGACGACGTGGGGGCCCAGCAAGTCGTCGACTTCGTCGGCCGGGACGAGACCACTGCACTGGCACCCGAGATCGTCGCCGCCGGCGGGGACCACCACATCGTCGGCTACGGCGGCCACATTCACGAACCCAGTCAGGCGCTGGTCAACGGCGAGTTCGCCTTCAGAGGGACCCTGGTCGGCAAGTACGCCGAACTCCAGGAACTCGTCTCGCTCGTCGATCGCGGCGCGGTCGAGTTACACACCGAGCGCCACGATCTAGAGGAGATCAACACGGTCGCGGAACGACTCGAACACAACGAGATCGAAGGCCGAGCAGTCGTGCTTCCGCCCTGAAACGGACTGCTGGGCACTTTCTCGACCTGTAACTGCCCACACCCCGTTTTGTGCCCCCGCGACGAGGATGGGGACAGGATGGCACCGCCAACCAGTAGGAGTCGTCTCGCCGGCCACTCGATCGGGTCGTTCGTCGGCGTCGTCGCCGCTCGTCAGACGTACAAAAACCTCTGTTATCTGCTGGTGGCGATTCCGCTCGGAATGGTCTACTGGACGGTGTTTCTGGTCGGGTTCGGCTTCGGCGTGTTCCTCTCGGTGTTCCTGGTCGGACTCGGTCTCTTGCTCGTCACTGTCCTCGGCTCCCGGCTCCTCGCGGGCGTCGAACGCCAGCTCGCGAACGCGCTTTTGCGCGTCGACCTCGACGCGCCCGACGACGTTCGATCGTCCGCCGCGACCGGTCCCCTGGAGTCGCTCGAACGATATCTCGAGGCGGCCTCGACCTGGCGCGGCCTCGGGTTTCTCATGATGAAGTTCTGGTTCAGTTTCGTCGCACTCATGGTACTGATCGTGTTGGTGAGCGCGATTTCGCTCGCCGTCGCACCGATACGATACCCCCACGAGGAGGAACTCATCACTGTCAACGACCAGCCGATCGTCTGGTCGATCGAGAGCTTTCCGGAGGCACTGCTCGCGCTCGCCGTAGGTGCGATCGTCGCGATCGTCGCCCTCCACGTCTCGAACGTGTTCGCCTACACCGCAGAACGCATGGCGATCGCGCTGCTCGACAGGTCAGCGGAACAGGACGGACCGACAGCGCAAGGCGGGTCGACAGCAGAGAACGGGCCGACGGAACAGGACGCACCCACGGAACAGAACAGGCCGACGGAACAGGACGCACCCACGGAACAGAACAGGCCGACGGAACAGGACGCACCCACGGAACAGGACCGATCGACGGAGCGCGACGAGTCGGCCGCCGGCCCGGCGCCATAACCGGCACTTCTGGTCGGCCTGCACAGCGTCACCACGCTCTTGTACGCTCGCGTCGAATTTCGGCCATGGCGACCCTCGAAGAGCCGTTCGAGATCGGCGGCCTGGCTGTCCCGAACCGGCTCTACCGTGCGCCCCTGCTGGAGTGTGCGGGAAACGGCCCGGACGCCGTGGACGTGCTGATCGACGACCTCGAACCCGCCGCCGCGTCCGGCGTCGGCCTCATCTGTCAAGGGGCGACGATCGTCCGCTGCGACGGCGGCTGTGCCGCGCCGGGGATGACCCGCATCCACGACCCCGGTTTCGTCTCCCGACTGTCGCGACTCACCGATCGCATCCACGACCACGGGAGCCGCCTGTTCATCCAGCTCGAACACGGCGGGCTACGGAGCATGGAGACCTGGCACGTCGAGTACCGCCGGGATAATCCAGAGCTGGAACAGCTGGCCGTCTCGCGACCCCCCTGGCAACTGCGAGCGCTCGATCGACTCGGCTTCCTATCTTACGACCCACAGGTCATGACCACCGAGGAGGTCTACGACCTGGCCGCGGACTTCGGCCGATCGGCCGCCTACGCCGTCGAGGCGGGCTACGACGGGATCCACCTCTCCGGGGCGAACATGGGTATCGTCCAGCAGTTCCTGTCCCCGTTTTACAACCACCGCGACGACGAGTTCGGCGGGAGTCCCGAGGCCCGCCTCGAGTTCCTGGCGCTGGTCCACGACGAAATCCGCGATCGCGCCGGCGACGTGCCCCTGATGACGAAGGTGCCCGCGGAGACGCCCGCGCCACCGTCGCCGTTCGTCCGCCGAAAGCTCTCCCTGTCCGACGGCGTCGAGATCGCCCGCCGGCTCGAAAAAATCGGCTACGACGCGGTGGTTCCCGTCCAGACCTCCGTCGTCTGGGACATGAGTATCGTCCGCGGCGAGTACCCCGATCGAGCGTGGACGAACGAGGCGCTGCAGGACGGATACGATGCGGCCTTCGGCGGGTCGGGGCGAAAGCGACTGGTCGCGCTCGGAAATCGCATCCAATCGCTGCAGTACGATTTCGAACCCGCGTGGAACGAGGACTTTTGCCGCCGGGTTCGCGAGGCGGTGTCGATCCCCGTTCTCGCGGAGGGCGGAATTCGAGAGCGCGGCGAGATCGATCGGTTGCTCGGAGATTACAGCCCCGCAGGCAACCCCGCCTGCGACGCCGTCGGCATGGCCCGGCCGTTCTACGCCGAGCCGCGACTCGGTGCGCGGCTGCTCGATTCCGACAGCGAGAGCCGCGTCCTCTGTGAGAGCTGTAACAACTGCACCGTTCCGCAGGCCACCGGCGCGCCCGGCATCTGTCGGACGCCGAGCGTGCTCCGGGAACGGGGAAAACTCGATCGAGCCGGGGCGTACGATCGGGACTAGGTCGAGTCGGGGCGAACGATCGGGAGGAAGAGCGGATCGCCACGCAGGGTCAGCGAGAACGCGCTCGGTCAGGCGGTGACGACATCGCTCGTCAGTTCCGCGAGCGTCAGTTCGCGGGTGTAATCGGGTGCCTCGACGGCGAGCAGCGAGTCCTCGTCGAGACCGGTGAAATGGAGCGTCAGTTCGTAGCTGCCGTCGTCGTCGACGACGCTCATCTCGCGCTGGTCGCCCTCGACCGTGCGCACGACGACGTATTCGCCGGCGGCAGCCGGACTGGAGCGCCCTCGAACGTCGTAGGCCGGCAGGCTCGCAGTCCCGCCGTCGACCGCCGCGCCCTCGATCGGATAGCCGGCGTCGACCCACGCCTGGAATCCCTCGTCGAGCGCGTAGACGTGCTCGTAGCCCGCGTCGATCAACGCGGCCGCGCGTTGCCCGGCCATCGCGTGCGGGCAGACGCAGTAGGTGACGATCCGATCGTCCGTCGACCACTCCGCGACCGGATCGGGATCGACCCCGTCGGGAGCGCTGCTCAGGACGGCCCCCGTGATCCGCGAATCCTCGAACGACTGACTGCCGCGCGCGTCGACGATCCGTGCCTCCTGTCGTCGATACCAGTAGATCACGTCCTCGAGCGGCGCGAGGGGCACGTCGACGCCGCCGAACGACGCCGTTTCATAGCTCTCGGTATCGATCGATCGCTCCGCTGGCACCGTGTCGGGTTCCGGTCCGTAGCCGTCGTTGCCGTCGGCACCGTCGTTACCGTCGTCCCCGCCGTTGTCGTCGTCTTCGGCACCATTTCCGTCGGTGTCAGTGTCATCTCCACCGAGACATCCCGCGACGGTGGTACCGATCGCCGCCGCCCCCGCTGCAAACAGCTGTCGTCGGTTCATCGAGTGGTGGTACGGAGTCACCCTGAATATGAATTCTGGTGTGAGGTATTCGGACACCAGACCCCTTCGTTTCGACTGGAGATCGATAGCAGGCACTCCGAAGATATTCGAGTTGAAAAAGCGGAAGAAGTAGTCCATGCTGGATTCGAACCAGCGTCCCAAGCCCCAGAAGCTCGGAGGATTGGCCGCTACCCTAATGGACTTGACATGTTTCGTCAGGCTCTGTTACCGACGACGTACCAATCCGTAGTTGGTGTTCGTATTAGAGTGTTACGAACTCGACTGCGGGTCGGAACTCGTGAGAGTGATGGGGCGAGTTCAGTGTAAATCCAGATTCTGCGTGTTTCAGAGGGCTATGAATCGAGGTGCTCTCTTCGATGGCAATTTGCACAGAGAACGCGGCACCGATCGATTTCAGTACGAAGACGTGCCTTCGATCGTCCATCACCAACGAGTCTCGCTACTGTGGCCCCTTTCTCATCAGTAGTATGATGAAAATCCAGACAGGCCGGATCCGTTTCTCCACACCGGTCGCAGCCAGCGTCACGTTTGTATTCGTTGACCCAGTGTCGGCGGTGCTCGCTTGGTGGGGTATAATGTATTCTCCGATGACAGTTGGCACACAGAACCTCACATTTTTCAATCTCGTCCCGAAGCGCGTCTTTCCCATATCCAAACGTGACCATTCGACCAATCGCCATCTCTTTCGTTGTTTCATCGACGTGGTGGAAGTCGAGACACGCTGCAGTATCGACATCACACCGTGAACAGCCGCGCTCCCGTTTTTGCTCGTTGAGCCATGACCGAAGACGAGAGCGGCGGCGTAAGGTTCGTGTCGCGTTCCACTCAGTGTTTCGGTAATGCCAGCGCTGGTCAACTGAGAGTTCGTCCCACGATGTTTCCGCGGGAAGATCGACATCATCCGGTTTCGATCCGACTCGGGCACCTCTCGAATAAGAGGTTTCCAGTCCAGCCAGCGTTTTCGCCTCGTTCCACCCACCGATCGTCCGAATTATCGTCGCGGAAGCGGGAGTCAACCCGAGTTCCTCGTACTGTGCTTTCGTCGGTGACTCGCTGAGCCGATCGGCTGCCACCTGCAATGCCTCGATACACTCGTCTTCCGTTGTCACGCCCCACTTCGTCGCGGCATTTGATATAAACCACCGACACTATCTGGTACAGAACAGCCACTCACGGCGGACCGATCGCGACTCGCCACGAACCGACACCCCTTTTCCCCTCTCTCGCGCACCAGCGAGTATGTACGTTGGACGATTCGTCGTCGTCGGTCCAGACGTCGGCGCGTATCGGGTGTCGTCGCGATCGTTCCCGAACCGGCAGATTACCGAACGAGACGAGGCGCTTACCGTGGGTCCGACCGAGGACGCCCCTGAGACGGACAACCCCTACGTCGCCTACAACTGCTTGCGCGTCGTCGAGACGCCGACGGGCGAAACCGTCGCCTTCGGCAACGGCTCGCACGTCGACCCGATCGCGGAGAAACTCGAACTCGGCTACCCCGCGCGGGACGCGCTGGCCGAGAGCCTGCTCGCGCTGGACTACGAGAAAGACGATTACGACACGCCACGTATCGCTGCGACGATCGACGACGACGGCGAGGCGCTGATCGGCACCGTCCGAAAGGACGCCCTGCTAGTCGAAACCGTCGACGAACCGACGCTCGTGGCGACCTACGAAACGAACGCCCCCGAACCGATCGATTTCGACGCCGAAACCGCAGCCGGTGCAGCGAGCGAGGTCTATGACCACGACTTCGAGCACGCAGTCTGTGCTGCCGGCGTCGCCCGCACCGACGACGGATTCGAGACGGCGATCGAAAACGGCGATTGAGGCCTCGAACAGGCAGTCATACAGTGCTCGTCGGAGGGCGTCCGCCCCGATCGTCAGCGGCTTTTGTGTCTGCTCATCGGCACGATTTTGTATTCAAGCGCGG
This sequence comes from Halosolutus sp. DAT137, assembly GCF_059736405.1. NCBI lineage: Archaea > Methanobacteriati > Methanobacteriota > Halobacteria > Halobacteriales > Natrialbaceae > Halosolutus > Halosolutus sp. DAT137. The sequence continues at coordinate 243,576 of NZ_JCAQID010000002.1, forward strand.
TAACGGAAGCATGCTCGAAATTCTGCTTAGCGTGACAGTCGTGACGACTATCCTGACCGTTCTCGCCGTCGTCGGCGCGTCGTATCTCGGCACGACGCTGGCACTACGGCGGTTTTTCCCGGAAGGCGCCGACGGACCCGATCGGTGAGCGGCCGTCGTCTCCCGCGCCCAACCTACATACTGCTGGCACCAGTTACCTCCCGGTATGAAGATCGGGCTCATCTCTGACGTCCACGGAAACCGGGTCGCGCTGGAAACCGTCCTCGACGACATGCCAGCGATCGACGGCTTCGTCTGTGCCGGCGACGTCGTCGGCTACAACCCCTGGCCCGCCGACTGCGTCGACGAACTCCGCGATCGGGACGTGCCGACGGTGATGGGAAACCACGACGCCGCCGTCGTCGAGGATACCCCGTTTCGGTTCAACTCGATGGCGCAAGCGGGCGTCGAACACGCGAGAGACCAGCTCTCGGAGGACCAACTCGCGTGGCTCGCGGACCTGCCCGTAGAGCGCACCGAATTCGACGGCCGGCTCAAACTCGTCCACGGCCACCCCGACGATCCCGATCGGTACACGCGGTACACCCGCCCGGCAGAGTTCTCGGCGCGGCTGCTCGGCGAGGAGGACGTGCTCGTACTCGGACACACCCACGTCCAGCACGTCGAACGGTACAGCGACGGGATCGTGGTCAATCCGGGCAGCGTCGGCCAGCCGCGGGATGGCGATCCGCGGGCGGCCTACGCCGTCGTCGACCTCGACGCGCTGACCGTCGATACCCACCGGGTCGCGTACGATATCGACGCCGTGCAGGACGCGGTTCGAGACGCCGGCCTCCCCGATCGGATCGGGAGCCGACTCGTCCGCGGAAACTGAGAGGGAATGGTGTACCGCATTACAAGCGATCGGTCGGGCCGGATCGCGGGATACTCAATACTTTTGACGAGTCCGGCGAAAGATCGCGTATGCCCTCCGGATCGCACAGATTGCAGATTCAGATGTGTCTCGCGATCGGCTCCCTCGCGATCGTTACGCTCGGTTTTCTCGCTGGGGTCTGGGTCGTCTTCTACGCCCTACTGGAACTGTTCGGTATCGAAGCAGCCGTCCACATCGCGTCCGTCGTCACTATCGCGACGCTGCTGACGATCGGCTACCTCGAACACCGACAGCTCGAGACGATCGAACGGCTCGCAGACGCCCACCGGGTTGACGAAGAGACGGCACCCGAACTGTACGAGACGACGACGCGGGTCGCCGCCCAGCTCGGCGTCCCCGTCCCGACGATCGCCGTCTCGGATCGGCGCGCACCGGAAGCGCTGGTCGTCGGGTTTCGCCCCGACGACACGCACCTGGTGCTCTCACTCGGGACGATCGAGGCGCTCTCCGATGACGAGCGAGAGGCGGTGATCGCCCACGAGCTCGCCCACGTCGCTAACCGCGACGCGATGGTGATGACCGTGGTCTCGTTGCCCGTCGTGGTCGCGAACGGACTGCGGTCGCGAATCGCGGCGATCGAAAACCCTGGCTGGGCTGCGATCGTGACGGTGCCACTCGGAATCGTCTCGAGCGTCGTCTGGATCGTCGGCCGATCGGTCACTGCCAGGCTCTCCCGGACCCGGGAACTGGCCGCCGATCGCGCCGCAACGGAGGTGACCGGCTCGCCGGCCGCACTCGCCAGCGCGCTCGAGCGACTCGACCGCGAGATTGCCGACACGCCCCGCCGCGACCTTCGCGAGGTGTCTGGCGTCTCGTCGCTGTCGATCCTCCCGCTCGAACCGCGGGAACTCGAGAAGGTCATGCTCGGTCCCGACGGCGACGTCGAACCGTCCTACTGGTGGCTCGAGACGCGCCTCCACCGCCTCGAACGCTGGCTCTTCGAGACGCACCCGCCGACGACCGATCGGCTCGAGTCGCTCGCAGAGTCCCAGCGCTCGGAGTGATCGGTGGATCGTCTCGAGAAGCGTTACTCCCGCCTCGGAAAATGCGTGACCCTTACCCCTCGTCTACCGTTCCGTCCGTTCCGGGCGGTGAACCCTCGGCCGCGACGCCCTCTTCGGTTTCGGCGTCGCTACTCGACTCGCCGGGAGCGTCGTCGCTCGTCTCGTCTTCGGGATCCGATGTGTAGCCGAGTTCGAACCAGAGCTTCGCCGTGCAGTCGAACGCGACCTCGTCGAGTTCGGTCTCGTCCTCGCGCTGGTCGAGATAGCCGTTACACCGGCCGTGTGCCACGACGTTCATCAGCGATGCTGCCGAACCACATTCCGGACAGTCGATGTAGTAGTTACCCTCGTCGTTCTGGTGCCACGCGTCGGGCGTGAGTTCCGTGTACGCGGCGTCCTCGCGATTCCGTCCGCTCATACGGAATCGGTCGGGGCAGACGTGTGTAAAACCGGACCCGGAACGTGCAACCCGCGGGCGGTTTCGGAGTAGCGCGTGAAACTCGTTGTAAGTACAGCAGATACAGTTACCGGAGTGAAAATAACTCCCTGATTCTCTTTTAAAACTATATGCTTGAATACAGAGGATGGTTTCATCGAATCCACACTCGTATGAGGTGATGAACCGAATGCATTGTCTGTGATTGTCAGATTTTCATCTGGTAGCATCAAAACACAGTCTTCGACGGATAGTCATAATAGACCGTAAAAAGTGTATAAATATATAATAACGAGGATATAACCTGACTTTTAAATAGTATGACTGGTAGTTCTACTCATGGTAGAAGGTAAGTCACTAAGTTATAAGATAATAATGGAGGTAGCCCGACAAGAAGACGTAGCCCCATCAGAGATTGAAGTACCGCTATATTCGGTTATAGATCCAGAACTCCTAGACGAATTGGGGTCTAGTGCTTATTCAAAAAGAGATACAAATCTCAATATTCAGTTTGAATATTATGGATATCTGGTTACAGTTCGGGGATCGGATCAGATAACTGTTAACCCGACTCAAGATGAACCTGATTTCCAATTTCAATCATCTACAGGCGTGGAGTCAGAATAAAAGAAAATCACTTTCCGTGTGGAACTGTCTCTAATATCTCTTCAACTAAATCATGACCCCAATATCTGATTTCTTTTGATTCGGGTTTGTATTCTACGACGCCTAATTCTTTAAGCCTGGGTAGATGGTTGTGGTGTAAATCTACTATTATTTCTTTTCTGGATCCGGGTTGACTCTTGTATCCAAAAAAAGAGGCATTTATATGATTGGCAATCTCTTCAGTTGAGAATATATCTCCCTCGTTCGTGATTAAATATCGAAGTAAGTTTCTTCGTGTATAGTTTCCCAAAATTGATAAAATATCAGAAATTTCTTCTACAGTCATTGCTACTTTTTTGTTACCTCTTGCCATTATTGTCAGTGTTGAACTTCGACCATATATGATTTCGCATGACACCGTACGGTAAAAGACATTAATGTAACTAGATAATGATATTTTGATGATAGATTGGCGTTCATACATGATCTGTTCACACCCGTAGTTACCGAACCGATCGATCCAGTGTCAGGTACAATTCTGAATGACAAAATCACACGACTATCTACTGGAGGGCACAAAGAGTCGATCAGGAACCCCCTCAGACCAGCGGCTCGACCACTCCCTCGACGGCCCCGAGCAACCGCCCGACGCGCTCCTCATCGGTTGCCTCGGCGTAGACTCGCAACACGGGTTCGGTTCCGCTGGGGCGGACGAGCACCCACGAGCCGTCCGCGAGCTGGAGCTTGAACCCGTCGGCCGTGTTCACGTCCTCGACGGCGGTTCCCGCGATCGTCTCGGGAATCTCGCTTTCGAGATCCGCGAGCACGCGCTCCTTCTCGTCGTCGGGGCAGGCTACGCTGATCTTGTCCTGGACGACGGTGCCGTACTCCGCGAGGAGTCGATCGACCCGGTCGTCGATCGGGTCGGCGGCGTGCATCGCGGCCGCGAGCAGGGCGAGCAGGACGCCGTCTTTTTCGCGGACGTGGCCCCGGACGGTGAAGCCGCCCGACTCCTCGCCGCCGACCAGAGCGTCGTGGTCGGCCATCGCCTTCGCGATCCACTTGAACCCGACCGGAACCTCGTGGACGACCTCGTCGTGGGCTTTTGCGATGCGATCGATAAGGAAGGTCGTCGAGACGGACCGAACCGCCGGGCCGGCATCCGACTCGAGGAGGTACTCGTAGAGCGCGGCGAAAAAGAGGTTCTCGTCGAGAAAGCCCCGCTCTGGCGTGACGATCGCGATCCGATCGGCGTCGCCGTCGTTTGCGATGCCGAAGTCGACAGCATCGTCGCCGGTGACGCGATCGACGAGCGCCGTGAGATTCTCGGGTGCGGGTTCGGGTGCGCCGCCGCCGAAATCGGGGTCGCGCTCACAGCGCAGGCACTCGACCGTCGCGCCCGCGCGCTCGAGTAACGCATCCGTGGTGTCGCGGCCGCTGCCGTGCATGGCGTCGTAGGCGATGGTCAGTCCCGACTCCGAGAGATCGGCGCTGCCGGTGATCGCCTCGACGAGGTCGAGCGCGGCGTCGGCGTGAGGGGTGGCGAAGTCGACGGTCTCGGCCTTCCCGTGCTCGTCCTCGGGAAGCGGATCGGGTTCGGCAAGGCGCTCTGCGATCGCGTCGGTCACCGCGGGAAGTGCAGGCGCACCGTCTTCGGGAATGAACTTCACACCGTTGTACTCGGGTGGGTTGTGCGAGGCCGTGAGCACGAGCGCGCCGGCCAGATTCCGCTCGACGATCGCGTGGGCGAACAGCGGCGTCGGCCGATCGCGTTCGGGGAGGAGCACGTCGAACCCGTTCGCACAGAGCACGCGCGTGAGTTCCTCTGCGAATTCCGGGGAACTCTCGCGAGCGTCGTAGCCGATCGCGATCGGTCCCTCGAGTCCCTCGTCCCGGAGGTACGAGGCGACCGCCTGCCCGACCATTCGCACGCGTGGTGTGGTGAACTCCTCGAGCGTCGCCCGCCAGCCGTCGGTACCGAACGAGATCGCGTCCATACGACTGTCTCAGCGTCGGCACCGAAAAAACCGACGCCGTCGGTCACGAACGGAAAGCGCTCTCTTTCTCGGCCACAGTCGCAACCGGGATCGATTCGCGCGAGGTGGCAGGACGAGTTTGGCCGAAAGCCAGCACGGACGAAACGTGCAACCAGCGACGTTTTCCGAATCGGTAGCCTATCGGAGACATGAGCGATATCCCCTCCGTTCTCGCTGTCAGCGGCAGCATGCGCGAGGAAAGCTACACGCGAACCGCGCTCCGGTACGTTCTCGGTGTTGCCGACGCCGCCGGCGCAGACACGCAATTACTCGACCTTCGCGAGTTCGACCTCCCGGTTTACGATCCCGACCTCGTCGACGACGAGCAGGGTGACGCCGTCGAGGTCAAACGGCTGGTCCGCGAGGCTGACGCCGTCGCACTCGGCACGCCGGTCTACCACGGTTCGTACTCGGGTGCCCTGAAGAATTTCCACGACTACTGCGGCTGGGACGAGTACGAGGACACCACCGTCGGCCTGCTGGCGACCGCCGGCGGCGGGAGCTACGGCTCGACGCTCGATCACCTGCGAATTACGGTTCGGGGCGTCCACGGCTGGGTGCTTCCCCACCAGGTCGGCCTTCGAGACGCCTCGGGAAAATTCGAAGGCGACCCGGACGCGATCGACGACCGGCGGTTTCGCGACCCAGCTCTGCAAGAGCGCGTCGAAAAGCTCGGACGGATGCTCACCGAGTACGCGTTTATCGACCCCGACGTGCGGTCACCGCGATCGGAAGCGGCCGCAGACGACTAATCCGATCACGGGACCCGGGTCGGCGGGTGTCCGACGGGATCAGTCACTCTCGATCAGTTGCTCTTTCGCCGCCCGTGTCAGTTGCTTGATTTCGTACTCGCGAGACATGGCCGCCGATCGACTCTCGAAGGTTTCGGCGTAGCGCAGTTCGACGGGCGTCCGGCCGCGAGTGTACTTCGCGCCGTCGCCTGCGTCGTGTTCTGCGACCCGGCGGTCGAGGTCCGTGGTGTACCCGGTATAAAAGGTCCCGTCGGCACACTCGAGGACGTAGACGACGTGGTCGTCGACGGATCCGGCCATCGATCGCCGGTAGGGACGGGGATGGCAAAAGCGACTCGTTACGCGTGGTCGTCGGGGGCGATACGGCGCGGGGATCAGGTACCGCGGGCGCGTTCTTTGGCAACTTCTGCGATCCCCGCATTGGCCGAACAGCTCGTACACGCGTAGATATTCCCGTGTTTATCGGCAAAGACCCGTGCAAACCGTTCGGAAACGTGCGCGCCGCAGTGGTCACATGTGGGCATGGGTACACCGGCACAAGGCCGGCACTCAGTTCTACCCGGTGTATATTTAAAAGAGCTTTCCCAAACACCGTTTGGTTTTTCGGTATCAAGAGGATTTTTTCACCCTGCGTTCACGGTGCCCGATCTGAACATGGGCTGGCAGAGTCGTCCATCCCGCTACGATCGCGCCGCGTCGATCGCTCGGGCGATCAGAACCGCCTGGCTGCCGGCGACGAAGCCCGCGTCGACGTTGACGACGGACAACACCGTACACGACTGGAGCATTCCGAGGAGCGCCGCCTCGCCGTCGCCGCCGCGGCCGTAGCCGCTCGAGACGGGTACTCCGATGACGGGCGTATCGACGAGACCGGCGACGACCGTCGGCAGCGCGCCTTCTCGACCGGCACAGACGAGGAGCACGTCCGCCTCCCGGAGCCGATCGAGCTGGTCGAGAATTCGATCGAGCGCGGCGACCCCGACGTCGTCGACTCGATCGACAGAGACCCCGGCGTCGACGCAGACGAGTTCGGCTTCGTCCGCGACCGGGGCGTCGACGGTCCCGCCGGTCGCGATTCCGACCGTCGCGTCGAGCGACGGTGGATCGTACGCCGGGGTCCGAACGTGAACGGTCGAGCCGCGCTGATCGACGGTCGCCTCCGGAACGGAGTCTGCGAGCGCCGATTCGAGCGCCTCTATCTGTCGGTCCGAGACACGAGTACAGAGCGCCCTGTCGGTCGTCTCGAGTGCGGTTTCGGCGAGTGCGACGACCTGGTCGGCCGACTTCCCCGCCGCGAAGATACCCTCGGGAATGCCCCGTCGGTCGTCTCTGGCCGCGTCGAATCGGCCCGCGTCGCCGGTGACGTATCCCGCGAGTTCGGCCTCGGCTTCGGCCGGCGACAGCGATCCGTCCGCAACGGCCTCGAGGAGTTCGCGCATGTCCCGTTCTGGGGAGTGCACGTACTCGAATCCGTCGACACGACTCGATCGATCGGTGTCCGTCGAGCGATCGAGCCAAATCGCGCACGAGCACCGCAGGAGCGCGGGCGAGCCAGATTTCGCCGGATCGAACGGAGGATCGCGACCGTCGAAGTTTATCCGACATATACTTTCCGGTGGTTTCGCGGTCCGAAACGGACGAATTGGGCGCTGCAGCCCCCGTATTTCGCTGTGTAACCACAATATTTATATGGAGGTAAGCGGAACGAATACATCGTATGGCAGACCTTATCGTCAAAGCCGCCGTGAAGGAAGCGCTCGATGACAAGAACGTCGCCTCGGATTTCTACGATGCACTCGACGAGGAAGTCGACGAGCTGCTCGCAGACGCCGCCCGACGTGCGGAAGCGAACGACCGGAAGACGGTCCAGCCGCGCGACCTGTAAGGGACGCCACCCGACGTTTTTTATCGCACTCGTTTCAGGTAGCGACGGCGTTCTGACGATCGATCGCGCGAGTTGCATTTGGACACGCGAGTCCGGAAACCGTACCAACAGCACCACGAACGTACGGAGTTGCGTCGACAGCGATCGCAACTCGCAGTCGCATTTTTGAGGGGTGCCGGTGTAGGAGGGAGGGAATGCTTCGAACTCTGTTGATCGTGTTCGGACTGTTCGAGATCTGCAAACCGAAGCCGGTTATCGCTGCCTGCGAACGGATCGGTCTCGCGAATCCGGACGAGGCCGAGCGTCGTCCGTGGGCGCTCTGGGGAGCACGCGCGGAGGGACTGACGGTCGTCTGGTTGCTCGTTCGCGGTCGTCCCCAGAACGGGTCGACGCTCGTCGGTGGCCTGCTCGGGACCGCCGGCCTCGTGCTTGCGGTTGTCCCGCAACCGCTGATCACGCTCAGTCAGGAACTCGTCTACGAGAACACCGACGACCTCGAGTTGCGGCCGGGCGTCGAACCGGCAGCCCGGTTGCTCGGGATCCTCTACCTGCTCGTCGTCGCCCTCTCCTGGCGATCGACAGAGACCGAAACCGCTCAGTTCGAGCGATCGGAACCCTGAGCGTCAGGATCCGAGCCAACGAGCCACCGGTCTGGAGAGTCGACCATCCTGTCACGACAAGTACTTAATAGAGACGGTTAACTTCGCGCTCGTTGTAGATGAGGTATGCATCCACGTTCCACTCACGGTCCGAAGCGACGCCAACAGCCGACCCTCGCGGAAGTCGCCGTACTGGCCGAGCGCCTGGACGTGATAGAGCGACAACAACACCAGCTGAAACGAACCCTGCGGGCGGTTGCAAACGAATCCGGCGTCTCGATCGGCTGTCCGTGCGCTCACTGCCAACAGTCGTATATGATCGTCAAGAGCGGAAACCTCTCCTGTCCGGCCTGTGGGTACAGCGAATCGCTCTGAGCGGTACGATCCCTGCGACTGCAATTGGACTGCAATTCGTCGACACCTCCCCACCAGTCGTCCGACCACCTCAGTACTGCCGAGTCTCGACTCCGTCGGACGTCCCGACGTACGTCGCATCCGCGAGACCGACAAACAGGCCGTGTTCGACGACGCCCGTCGTCTCCGAGAGGTGCCTAGCGGTCCCGGCAGGGTCGTCGATCGCGCCGAACGCACAATCGAGCACCAGATTCCCGCTGTCGGTGACGACGGGACCGTCCTTTCGCTCGGCCTTGCGGAGGGTCGCCTCGCCGCCCAGTTCGGCGACGCGATCGGCGACGACGGTGTGTGCATCCGGCAACACCTCGATCGGTACCGGCCGGGAGAGACGGACGGTCAGTTTCGACGGATCGGCGACGACGACGAACCGATCGGCCGTCGAATCGACCAGCTTTTCGCGGGTGTGGGCCGCACCGCCGCCTTTGATGAGCGTCCCGTGGGCGGCCGAGTCGGGATCGTCGACGACCGCGTCGGCCCCGTCGATCGCGAGGTCGACCCGATCGACTGCGTCGAGACTCGTCAGGGGAATCCCGGTCTCCAACGCGAGTTGCCGGGACTGGAAGGAGGTGGGAATTCCCTGGACGGAGAGTCCGTCGTCGACGCGTCGCCCGATCGCCTCGATCGCGTAGGCGGTCGTCGATCCCGTTCCGAGGCCGACGACAAAGCCGTCCTCGACCGTCTCGGCTGCGCGTTCGCCGGCGCGGCGTTTCGCCGCGTCTGATCCGCCCGCAGTTTTCATGATTCGACCAGCGAGCGGCGACAACAAAAACGTTGTAGCTCCTTGTGGGGAGTTCTCGAAAATCCTGTCTGTCGCGGAGGTCCCAGACAATCAGACGAATCTCAACAACAGGCAGTTCTGGTGATCGCCAGGCGCACGAACCCACTCCGTTGCAGTGAACCTTTTTCAATCCGGTTGTGGACCACCCCGGTATGGCGAGTTCGGAGACGGCAGTCTCTCTTGTGGACGTTCGTAAAACCTATCAGGTCGGTGAGCCGGTCCACGCACTCGACGGCGTGAGCATCGAGATCCCTCGCGGTTCCTACACCGCGATCATGGGTCCCAGTGGGTCCGGCAAGTCGACGCTGATGAATCTCGTCGGCTGTCTCGACACCCCGTCTGAGGGAGAGGTCGTCGTCGGCGGCCGAAACGTCGGAAGTCTCGACGGCCGCGAACGGACCACCCTCCGCGGCACCGAAGTCGGCTTCGTCTTCCAGACGTTCAACCTCATGCCCCGGCTGAACGCCCTCGAGAACGTCGCCCTCCCCCAACTGTTCCGGGGAATCGATCGGGACGAGCGCCGCGACCGGGCCCGAGACCTGCTCGAACGGGTCGGTCTCGGGGATCGCGTCGATCACATGCCCAACGAACTCTCGGGCGGCCAGCGCCAGCGGGTCGCACTCGCCCGAGCGCTGGTCAACGATCCGGCGATCGTGCTGGCCGACGAACCTTCCGGTAACCTCGACACCGAGACCGAAACGGACGTGCTCGATCTCTTCGGCGAGTTTCACGACGCCGGCACGACGATGATCGTCGTCACCCACGAACGCCACGTGGCCGAACGGGCCGAGCGGATCGTCCACCTGCTCGACGGGACGATCGAACGGATCGAATCGCTGGCCGGCGGTGGGGGAGGCGAGGATGAGACTCGAACCGCGGGTCACCACGCGGACGACGAGGACGCCGGGGGAGCGACTCGATGAAGCCGACCGAGAGCCTCAGACTCTCGTGGCGTTCTATTCGCGGTCACAAGCTTCGATCGGCGCTGACGACGCTCGGGATCGTCATCGGGATCGCTGCGGTGATCGCCTTCGTCACGCTGGGCGCGAGCCTGCAGGCGGGTGTCATCGGGGACATCAGTCCCGACGACCAGCGAAACGTCTACGGCTGGGCCGCCGAGCCCGACACCGAGGGCGGGCCGCTCGCCGGGGCCCAGCCGGTGTTCAGCCGGAGCGATCTCGAGGCCGTCGAGGATCGCGACGGCGTCGACGCCGCGTACGGCTATATGCCGCTGTCGACGCAGGCGATCGCCTACGAGGGCGAACTCTCGCCACAGAGCGACGCGCTCGTGGCTGCAGGACCCACCTATATTCGGGAGAGTTCCCTCGACGAGGGTCGTCAGTTCGAGATGGGCGAACGCGAAGCCGTCATCAACCCCGCCGTCGCGAACCAGTTCGAAGAGCCCGTCTCGACCGGCGACGAGCTGACGATCGTTCTGCAGGGAGGTCAGCGGACGACAGTGACCGTCGTCGGGATCACCGATTCCTCGGAGGGGCTGAGCCCGTTCGAGGGGTTCGAGCCGTCGCCGCGGGTGTACGTGCCGACCGACCCGTTCTACACCGAAGCGGCCGCCGGGCCGATTCTGGGACCGGGAAGCGGCGGGCAACCCGCCGACGGCGACAACGGATCGATCGGCGGGGTCGAATCCGACGAAATCGCCGGCGACGGCGGGACCGACGACGCGCTCTTTCTGGCGATCGTCGTCGAGGCTGAATCGGCCGACGAGGCGGACGTCGATCGGGCCCGCGAGAGCGCAACCGCGTACCTCGAAAGCGAGGAGTCTGATGCGGGGACGCTCATGGACGAGGCCGGACTCGAGATTACCCTCCAGACGAGCGCGGAACTCCTCCAGCAGTTAGAGGACGTTCTGGATTTGCTCCAGAACTTCATCGTCGGAATCGCGGCGATCTCACTGCTGGTCGGCTCGATCGGCATCGCCAACATCATGCTCGTCAGCGTCACCGAACGGACTCGAGAGATCGGCATCATGAAAGCGATCGGAGCCCAGAACCGAGAGATCCTCGGTCTCTTCCTCGCTGAGGCGGTGATCCTCGGACTCATCGGCGCGATCCTCGGCACGGGACTCGGACTCCTCGCGGGCTATCTCGGCGCGTGGTACATCGACCTGCCGCTGGTCTACCCCTACGAGTACGTCGCCATCGCGATCGTCGTCGGCATCCTCGTCGGCGTCCTCTCGGGGCTGTACCCGGCCTGGCGGGCGGCGCGAACGGATCCGATCGACGCGCTGCGCTACGAGTGACCGGGCGAGAGAGGAAAGCGCGAGAGACGGGTCGGGAACGGTGAACGCAGGCGGACGATCGGTGGGTATCAGGGTCGGTCCCGATCCTGATCCGGATCGCTGTCCACCTCCTGATCTCGGCCTCGATCCCACTCGCCGGCGTCGCGATCGCGGTCCCCGCCGGGTTCGAATCGATCTGGATCTCGTCGATTCCGGTCTCCGTCCCAGGAGGACTCCGACGGTGGTCTCGGGGGTCGGGTCGGGTCGACGGCTCCGCTGTGACGCGGTGTGGATTGCTCACTCGAGGAGAGCCCGATCGTGTCCCGAGTCCGGATCTGCTGGTCGGGATACTCCGCGGCAAGAACCGCTCCGAGGAACCCTCCGAGCAGCGACAGGCCGACGGTGTAGAGGAACACGATGAACGCGAGAACGACGACGGCGAACGAGGCGGCCACGAAGCCCTGGATCGGTGCGGCGACGATCCCCAGCCCGAACCCGAGCACGCCGAGTGCGATGACCGCCAGTCCGGCGATCGGGAGGAACGTGATGATGCCAGCGAGCGCGCCGACGACGGCGCCGTCCCGCGGGTTCGATCCCTCGAGAAAGCCCGCGACGGCTCCGCCGAGAACGGTCGAGAAGGGGATAAACGACAGGACGACGCCGACGACGGCGCCGATAATCGCGTTAATGACGGTTCGCTCGGTTCCCATAGGCGAAAGACGACGGGCGTCCTGAAAAGTAACGGGGACTCGTTTCTCGCGTGACACGCGCGATCGAAGGCGCTCGATGCTCGGCACTCGACCGACGACGTTGCGATCGACGACGATCAGCGATCGGTCGAATCGTCCGCGTCTGCGGGCGGTGCGGTCGCCGTTCGGGCGGCGTCGTCCGACAGGCCGTCGGGTTCGGCCGACGGATCGGCGGTACCGTCCGGCGGGTCGTCTCCGTCGGCGAGTTCGGAGAACGTCACCTCGTTGTTGACTTCGTCCGCGAGGAGATCGACGGCTTCGACGAAGACGGCGACGATCAGCGGGCCGACCACGATTCCGATCGGACCGAGCGTAAAGAGGCCGCCGGTGAAGCCGATGAAATAGAGGCTACCGGGGAGGCCGGCCGACCGGCGTGCGAGTCGCGGACGGATCCCGATATCGGGGAACCAGGCGACGAGTCCGATGCCGAGGACGCCCACGAGAGCCGCCGCGACCAGTTCGCCCGCCGTGACGTGGTAGATCGCGATCGGGACGATGAGAAGGCTCGGACCGATGATCGGGACGAACTGCAAGACGGCGGCAATTATCGCGAGGGTCAGTGCCATCTCGTAGCCGAGCGCCCAGAACAGCGGATAGCCGATGACCAGCGTAGCGACCGACGTGGCCAGCTGGAGGACGTAAATCGCGTACAGTGTCTCGCGAGCGCGGTTCGCCAGCGCGTAGACGATATCCCTGTAGGCACGGGGAACCGGCGCGACCGCGGCCCGCCCGGCGGCATCGCCCTTGAGCAAGAGTGCGAACAATAGGATGACGAACAGGGCGAATTTGATCGCCAGAACCGGCAGTGCCGAGGCGATCGACACCGCAACCCCGCTCACGTAATTGATCACGAGCGACTGGACCTCTCCCACGTCGGCTGTGTACGTCATGCCGAAGGCGGTGATCGGAATGTCCTCCGGCAAACCGCCGATGACGGTGGTGATCTCGTCGATCCGAAAGTACAACGTCGCGACGATCGGGACGAAGACGGTAATGGCGGAAACGAAACCGATTACCGTTGCCGCGACCGCGGCGGTCCACTCGGTGAGACCGCGCCTGACGAGCCAGGACTGAACTGGCATGAGAACGTACGCCACGGTCAGTGCGAACAGAATCGTCCCGAGGACTTCGAGGAGGATCGCTCCCGTGAGTATGCCAAGCACCACGACGACGCCAGCAAGGACGTATCGTCGCTTCCTCTCGGCCGATGGGCTATTCCCAGGGGCGATCGTGTTCGCTGTCACACCCATCCGTCTCACCCCGCGGATAAAATCCTTCCGTCCGGAGAGAGTGTCCGGCAGACCCGAACGACGTGAGGCTACAGCGACGCTGAGACCGCCCATTTCAATGAAGTTGACGACGGAGTAGTTCACGATCTGGATGCCACGCCGGTTCACCACGCCAGACCACTGTCGCACAATCATGTCGCTTAAGACCACGCAGTGTAACAACCGAGTAATGAATCGACGAGCGGTTATCGGAGCGATCGGTGGCGGGACCCTCGCGAGCGTCGCCGGCTGTCTCACTCGCGAAAACGACGACGACGAAGAATTACCGGACGACGCGGAAAACGGCGATCAGGAGCCCGACGAACCGAATCTCGAGGGGACCCTGACGGTCGCGACCTACGACTCGATGGTCGACGGCGAGGACCCGGCCGGCCCGTGGCTCAAAGAGCAGTTCGAAGCCGAGTATCCGGACGCCACCCTCGAGTGGACGGTTCCCGAGGCGGGCATCAATCACTACATCCAGCGCGAACAGCAGGAGGCGGCCCTCGACGCCGATGTCTACCTCGGAGCGAACATCGACGACCTCGTTCGCGTCGACGACACCCTCTCGGAGGGCGGGCTCTTTCGCGAACTCAACACCGATCGCATCGAGCGCGCCGATCGCATCCGCGACGGACTCGATATGGAGGACCCCCACGGTCGCGTGCTGGCCTACGACACGGGCTACATCAGCCTCGTCTACGACGAAAACGAAGTCGACGAACCCGAGACGTTCGACGACCTGCTCGAACCCGCATACGAGGACGCGCTGCTCGCCCAGAACGCCCAGACGTCCGATCCCGGCCAGGCGTTTTTGCTGTGGACGATCGACGCCTACGGCGAGGACGGCTATCTCGACTACTGGCGGGACTTACAGGACAACGGCGTTCGGATCCTCGACGACTGGAGCGACTCCTACTACGGAGCCTACATGCAGGAGGAACGGCCGATGGTCGTCTCCTACTCGACCGATCAGGTGTTCGCTTCCGCGGAAGGTAACGATCTGAGCCGTCACCAGATCGGGTTTCTGAACGGTCAGGGGTATGCAAATCCGGAGGGGATGGCCGTCTTCGATCGCGCCACGAGCGTCGATCTGGCCTACGAGTTCCTCGATTTCGTCCTCTCGAATGACGCCCAGGCCGAGATCGCACAGCGAAACGTCCAGTTCCCCGCCGTCGAGGCGGAGTTCGTCGACCTCGACGAGTCCTTCGACCAGTACGCCCACGAACCGCCGGAGGCGGTGACGATCGGCTACGACCGACTCCGGGGCAACCTCGACGGCTGGGTCGACGACTGGGCGCGCGAGATCGTCGAATAACGCGTGACACCGAGCGGACAGCCCCCGGACGAGCAGTCCCGAAACGAGCAGGCGTCGACCGAGCAGCCACCGGACGAACGGGCATCGAACGATCGGTCACCGGGCCAGCGGCCGCCGAACGAGCGGCCGCCGCGCAAGCGGCTGATCGACTGGCTCGAACGGCACGCGCTCACGCTGGTCGCGTTCGCGACGGCCAGCGTGCTCGCCGTCATGCTCTACCTCCCGATCGGTGTCGTCTTCGTCAACGCCGTCGTCGACGACGGCGTCCCGACGCTCGCGGCGTTTGTCGACGTGCTAACCGATCCGTTCTACGTTGGCGCGCTCGCAGACGTCCTCGCAGAGCCACTCGCGCTCGGCACCCACCTCGGCTCGATCGTCGGCTGGCTCGGTGCGATCTCGGTTTCGCTCTCGATCGAGTATCCAATTCCCGGCGTCGGCGTCCCAATTCCGTGGCTCGGCGTCGACACGCCCGGAATCCGGACGGGGCTGTTCGGCTTTACCGCCTATCAGGCGGCGCTCTCGACGATCGCGAGCGTCGCGCTCGGCCTTCCCGCGGCGTACGTTCTGGCGAACTACGAGTTTCGGGGCCGACGGACGCTGCGATCGCTGACCATCCTGCCGTTCGTCCTCCCCGGTATCATGGTCGCGGTGGGCTTTTACGCCATGTTCGGCCGGGCAGGAACGCTCAACTCGCTGCTCGGAAGCGTCGGCGTCGGTCCCTACCCCTTCATCGAGTGGAATCCGCTCGCGATCGTCATCGTCGCCCACGCGTTCTACAACGCGCCGCTCGTGGCCCGGATCACCGTCGCCGCCTGGGAGTCCGTCGACGTCCGAACCGTCGAGACCGCTCGCAGCCTCGGTGCGAGTGAGCGACGAGCGTTCCGCGACGTGGTCGTACCACAGCTTCTGCCGGCCGTGCTTACCGGCGCGTTGTTGACCTTTATTTTCACGTTCATGACGTTCCCGATCGTCCTCGCCCTCGGCGGGCTCCAGCTCGCGACCGTCGAGGTCTGGATCTACGACCGAATCCAGCGGCTGTCATACACCGAAGCCGCGACGCTGGCGATCCTCGAGACGATCCTCTCGCTCGCCCTGACCTACGCCTACCTCCAGTACGAGTCGTCCCAATCCGGACTGGCCCGGGCCGCGTCTCCGCCGCCGAAAGAGCCGCTCTTTCCGGACCGCCGGACGGCACTCTCGCCGCGGCGACTCGCGATCGTGGGCTACGGCGTCGTCGCCGCGATCGTCTTCGTCGGCCCCATGGCGAGTCTCGTGATCGGGAGCGTCACGGACGGCAGTGGGCTTACGCTCCGCCACTACGCGTTCTTACTGGAGCGACAGCTCGAGGGCGAGTCGTTCCAGACGCTGCCGTTTCTCGCTATCCGGAACTCGCTGCTGTTCGGACTGGGGACGCTCGCGATCGCCGTCCCGATGGGCGTCGTGATCTCCGTGCTAACCGCCCGTGCGGGCCGGCTCGGGACGATCATCGACACGCTCGCGATGGTTCCCCTCGCCGTCAGCGGGATCGTCTTCGGGATCGGCCTCCTGCAGGGACTGGTGTTCGGCATCTCGCTGCCCGGCGGCTGGCGGCTGCAGGTGACGGGCGCGGTCGCGATCGTCGTCGCCCACGCCGTCGCGGCTTACCCCTTCGTCACGCGAAACGTCTCGCCGCTGCTCTCGAGCCTCGACCCCGCGATGGTCGAATCCGCACGTGCGCTGGGGGCGACGCGGTATCGCGCCCTGCTCGACGTCGAACTGCCCCTCGTCGCGAGCGGCATCGTCGCCGGGACCGCCTTCGCCTTCGCCATCTCGATCGGGGAGTTCTCTTCGACGGTCATTTTGGCCAGCGGCACCGACTCGTACACGATGCCAGTGGCCGTCGAACGGTACCTCGGACGTCGATCCGGGCCGGCGATCGCCATGGGGACCGTCCTCCTCGCGGTCACCGCCGCGAGTTTCGTCGTCGTCGATCGTGTCGGCGGGAGGTTCGAGCGATGACGGAACTCCGACTCGACGGTGTCTCGAAACGCTACGGGACGAGTGCGGACGGAACGAGTGCGGACGGAACGAACCGCAAAGGAACGGCGACGATCGCGCTGCGCGACGTCGATCTCACCGTTCGCGACGGGGAGTTTTTTACGCTCGTCGGCCCCTCAGGTTGTGGGAAGACGACGACCCTGCGAACGATCGCGGGCTTCGAGGAGCCGACGACCGGCAGTGTCAGGTTCGACGGCGAGGAGATGACCGGCGTCCCGCCCGAAGATCGGGACGTGGGTGTCGTCTTCCAGAGCTACGCCCTCTTTCCGCACATGAGCGTCGCGGAGAACGTCGGCTACGGGCTTCAGTTTCGCGACCCACCCGCGGGAACGACCGTCGACGAGCGCGTCGACGAGTTGCTCGACCTGGTCGATCTCGCCGGCACGGGCGATCGCAGCCCCACGCAGCTCTCCGGCGGTCAACAACAGCGAGTCGCCCTCGCCCGCGCGCTCGCCCCCGAACCAGCCCTGCTCTTGCTCGACGAACCGATGAGCGCCCTCGACGCGCAGCTCCGAGAATCGCTGCGTCGACAGGTACGGCGTATCCAGTCCGAACTCGGAATCACCACCGTCTACGTCACCCACGATCAGGCCGAGGCGCTGGCCATCTCCGATCGCGTCGCGGTGATGAACGACGGGCGAGTCGAGCAAGTTGCGACGCCACAGTCGCTCTATCGGGAGCCAGCGACGCGGTTCGTCGCCGAGTTCGTCGGTGACAACAACGTCTTCGAAGGCGAGGTACGTGCAGGGGACGGCAGTGTTCGCGACGGAAACAGCTACGCGACCCTTTCGATCGACGGCGAGCGGTTCACCGTGTCGGGAGTTCCCGAGAGAGCCGATCGGGCGACGGTCTGCGTGCGGCCGGGGGCGCTCTCCCAGTCCGCCGAGCAGAACCGAATCTCGGTCGCGGTGGAAACCAGCGAGTTCCTCGGTGAAACGGTTCGGGTCAACGGTCGGTGGAACGACCGCCCGATCGTGTTACAGCGTTCGGCGGTTCCTGAGAGCGACGAACTGACGGTCGGATTTGCTCCCGACGACGCTCACGTGGTCGATGTGGAATGAACGACCGGAGAGTCGAATCGCCGGACTGTGGAGGGGTCGAATCGCCGGGGACGATCGAACCCGAATCTGCAGGTGATGCCTTTTCGAGACAGGCGTGGTAGCAACCGGCATGCAAGTCACCCGTCAGCTCCGGCTCGAGGTCGAGAAAAGAGAGATCGCGACCGGAACCACGATCACCCTCCGCGTCCGGGACGCTCAGGGGCGACCGATCGAAGACGCGGTCGTCGAGACCGAGACGAAATCCGCACGGACGGACAGCCGGGGGCTGTGTCAGCTTCGCTTCGACTCACCCGGGTTCTCGAAACTCGTCGCGGCGAAAGCGCCGACCGGTCGTGTGGCCTACAATCCGGCGTCGACGCTCGTTCGGGTCGTCCCGAACGAGTCGTCACTGCGCCCCCATCGACGGATCGGGGCGCGATAGTCCCGCGTCCAGCGACGGGCCTGGTCCTCCGACTGCCGGTCACGACAGTCGCGATCGGATCCGATCGAGACCGTGATCGAACATGTCGGGACTTACCGACTGAAACTCGCTGTCGTCGGGGAGGTACGGCCGAACCGAATCCCAGCTATCGCGGGCGTAGCGCTCGTCGAGGAGCACGCGAACCCCGACGTCGTCGGGCGAACGGATGACGCGGCCGATCGCCTGGCGAGCCTTCCGAACCGCGGGAATCGTCAGCGCGTAGACGAAGCCGTCGCCGAACTCGTCGTCGTAGGCCCGGCGAACCGCCTTGGTTCGCGGACTCGAGGTGTTGACGATCGGGACCCCACAGACGACCGCGGCGGCGAGGCGATCGCCGCTGTAGTCGACGCCTTCGGTCAGCGTCCCCCGGAGACTCGTCACGAGTACCTTCCCGTCGCCCTCGAAAAACTCGCTTTTGAGCGACTGGGTCGTCTCGTCGTCGCTCGCGGCGTCGAGCAGGACGGGTTTGTCGATGCGGTCCTCGAGCGTGCCCGCAGCCCACTCCGCTTCCGCGTAACTGGGCATGCCGACGAGGACGTTCCCGGGAAGGCGGGCGACCTTCGCGATCGCGTCCGCGTAGTGCGTTCGCGTCGGATTCAGCGAGCGTTGCTCGCCCGCTTTGTTCGAGGCGCGTCGCGCCTCGCTATGCTCGCCCGGCCGACCCCGGTTGTCGTAGGTGAACTTCGGCGCGGCGACGGCGAAGCTCTCACGGTTCGCTCTGGGGAAGTGCAGGCCGTACCGACGCTCGACGATCGGCCGTCCCTCCTCGCGGGCGAGATACTGCAGTCCCGTCACCTCGGTGAAGGCGTCGATCGGTTCGAGCGTCGCGCTCATCAGAATGCCGCCGCCGAACGCGCCGAGTCGATCGCCGATCGCGTCGCTCGGGACGCAGTTGTGCAAGGCGAGTCGGGCGGTGTACGCGCGCCGCCACGAGTCCGGCGGTTCGGTTTCGTCCCAGGTCCGTTCGAGTTCGATCTCCCGGAAGTGGTCGGTGTGGCCCCGGCGGTACCACTCCCCGAGGACGCGTCCGACGGTGGGCACGGCGCGCGTTCGCTCCTCGTTTTCGGCCTCGTTGAGAATCCG
The DNA here is from genome assembly GCF_059736405.1 of Halosolutus sp. DAT137. Taxonomy (NCBI): domain Archaea; kingdom Methanobacteriati; phylum Methanobacteriota; class Halobacteria; order Halobacteriales; family Natrialbaceae; genus Halosolutus; species Halosolutus sp. DAT137. Next base: position 263,235 of record NZ_JCAQID010000002.1, read on the forward strand.
CGCGACCACGGCGCCGACGGTCTCGGCACGGACCCAGTCGGCGTCGCTGTAGCCGGCATCCCGTGCCCACCCCGAAATCTCGTCTTCGGCCGGCTCCTGTGGGTCACGAAGCGGAATTTCGTCGTCCACGAGGTCGGTGAGGTTCGATTTCCAGCCGCGGTGGGTTCGATCGAGGTGGGCGCGCACGCGACGATCGAGTTCTTCCCGGAGGTCCCGAAGGAACTCGCGGGTGCGCGAGAGGTCCTCGACGGAGACATCGGTGTCGTTCAGTTCGGCCCGGACGAGGTCGGCGTCGGCGGTCTTGGAGCCGCCTTCGGCCCGGCGACCCTCGCGCTCGAACTCGATCGGCTGGATGACTCGCGAGAGTTCGGTTTCGGCATCCCTGAGGGTCGCGTCCGCCAGGCCGTCGCTGACGAGGTCGCGCACGCGGGGTTCGAGCATGTGGGCTTCGTCGCAGACGACGAACGTCGAGTCGTCGAGCAGCGCACCGGTGAAGGCGGTCGTCGTGGTCGGATCGAACGCGTGGTAGTAGTTCCCGATGACGACCTCGGCGTGACCCAGCAGCGCCCCCATCACCGAGTGGGGACAGGTCCCCCGGCGAACCGATCGGGCAACGAGGTCCTCCGGCGTCACCATGCCGGCGTCAGTGAAGTCGAACGGAACGGCCTCGACGGCGTCCCCCTCTGATCCCTCTTCGGGGAGATCATCGAGATACTGCGCGTAGAACGGACAGTACTCGGTTTCAGCGCCGACCGCGCCGCCCTCGGAGTAGGTCGGCATCTCGAGGGGGTAGGGCGTCGTTTCGCCTGCAGATTCGAGGAACCGGGCAGTCATTCCGGTTCGCCCGCTGTCGGCGAGGCCCGTTTGCTGCTGTCGCGCACTCGCTGTGAGTGCGCCGGCCGTCGTGTCGCCGCCCTCGCCGGTCAGGTCGCGCGTTCGATCGCGCAGGGTTTCACACCGATCGTAGACGTTGTCGTCGTCGATTCCGCCGGCGTTTTCGCGGTTGTACGGGCAAACGTCGGCTTTGCCGACCAGCGTGAGTCCGGAGACGGGGTCCCAGCTACCGGGGAGGTTCTCGTTGATCGTCTCCAGGTCCGCCTCGAACTGGCGCAGTTGCTGTTTGACGCTCGTGAGCACGAACATGCGCTCGTAGTCGGTGTCCGGATCGCGCACGAGGTCGATCCCAGCGGTGAGGGCGATCATCGTCTTCCCGGTGCCACAGGCGCCCTCGATGACGGTGTAGCCGCCGTCGCGAGCGGTGTCGATCGCGGTCTCGATGCCGTCGACCTGCTCGTCGTAGGGCTCGTCGTGGCCGAACACCGATCGCCAGTCCGTCATGGATGCGCTACTCCGCGGTCGTCGTCCATAGCGTTGACGGACTCTGGCCGCGCGATCGGATATAAACCCCTGGCTCGATCGATTCCGATCTGTGACTCACTCCGACTCGAACGATTCCGATCTGCGACTCGATCGATCACAGACCCCAATACTGCGCCTGTCGCCGGATATTGGCCCGTTTAGACGGAACACACGATGGCGGATTGAAGCTGTAGGGGTGTCGCTTTAACCGCGTGAGAACCTATTCTCATCTATGAAAGTGCCAAAGTCCCTCCAGAACGTCGACAGCAGCGGGGCGGTCGTCCGTCCCGTCGAGTACGACGACGGAAGCGTCATCGCGATCGATTTCGGTCACGTCGACGAGGAGTTCGCGGTCGACGTCGTCGGGCAGACGGCGATCGTCGTCATCGACGGCGAGCAGTTCGAGTTCGAACTCCCGCCCGAAGCCGCCGACGTTTCGATCCGAAACGGCGTCCTAACGATCGAAGAGTAACGACGCACCTCCGGAGTCCCCGACCCATCCCGCGTTTGCCGGCGATCCGAAACGTAACCCATTCCCCGCTCGCCTCGCTAGTAACCGTATGACCGACGCCGCCGACTCCGGCGATAGCGCCGACTCCGTTGACGCCATCGACCTCGATCGCTGGCGCGACGAACTCGAAGCGAAGCGCGCCGAAAAAGACGATTTTTTTGCGACTCACCCACAGTCCCCGATCCCGCCCGAGGAGCGTGAGGAATTTTCGGGAGTCGACTACTTCAGCCCCGACGCCGACTACCGCGTGAGCGCGACCGCCACCGTCCACGACGATCCCGAAGTCGTGTTGATGGACACGACCGCGGGTCGAGAAATGCGATATCTCCGGACGGTGACTCTCACCTTCGAACTCGATCGGGCGGACGACCTGGAGAACGGGACCTTCGAACTGGCGGGCTACCAGCGAGAGAGTCGGGCCGACGAGCCACTGTTTATTCCGTTCCGGGACAAAACGACGGGCCAACAGACGTATCAAGGGGGTCGGTACATGGAACTGGCGGCCGACCGGGCCCTCGAAACGGGTGACGAGATCGTCGTCGATTTCAACCTCGCGTACACGCCGTTCTGTGCCTACAGCGAGACGTTCGACTGTCCGTTGGCGCCCGAAGAGAACTGGCTCGAGCTCACGATCCCGGCGGGGGAGCGCTTCGAGTCGAACTGATCGGCGGCGATCGGACACGAAAGGCCCCCAGCCCTTGCCGTACGGGTGTTTTTGAGTTATTTCGAGTGGAAATTAGGGGGTTCCCAGGACGGGCCGGCGAGCGGAAATTACGGGCGAGATCAGCGGTGCTCCAGTCGAAATGGAGGGGGTCGAACCGCAGAGTCGAAACCACAAATCCAGAGATAGCCATTCGGCACGGAATCGCCAGCGATCGCGGTGCAGTGCGATGAGGACAGGCGCTCGTCCCGAGAGTCAGGGAGCGACGCCGACGGTAAGCAACGTCGCAAGTTCGCGATACCGTTCGACCATCGCTTCGCGAGTCTCCCACTCGTCGGTCGGGAACGCGGCGGCGTCCGGGATGGTGATCTCCCGATCGGGAATGTTGTCCTGATCTGCGACGTAGAGACCAGCGTCGCGGAACGCCTCGCGGTACTGTCCGCGATCCCAGCGAGTCATCTCGACGGAGATGTCGTCTTGCCACTCGTGGGAGTGGACGTTCTCCTCGTAGTAGTTGACCGCACAGTAGAAGGTGCCGCCAGGCCGGAGTACACGGACGACTTCTGACAGCGTTTCGTGGGGATCGCTCGCATAATAGAAGGCTTCCATCGACCAGACGTGATCGATCGAGCCATCCGCAAACGGCAACGAGCCGAAATCCCCCACGACGTAGCCGATGCGATCGTCCGTGGTGTACTCGGCTGCGTTGTGAGCCATTTCGGGCGCGCCGTCGAGGCCGTAGACCCGGCCGGCATCCTTAGTATCCCGGAGTGCCCGACCCGCGTACCCGCTGCCACAGCCCATATCGAGGACGGTGTCACCCGGTTCGACTGGCATTCGTGCCAGCGCGTGCTTGGCGGTGTGCCAGTGGCGTTCTTCCATTCCTTTGTCTCGGCCGCTCGTGGCCCACTCGTCGAACTCCTCGCGAACGCTCATGTACGGACGAATACTGTCGGGCGGGAAAACGGATTCGGGTTGGCTCCGGGCCGTGCTGCAATCATCGAGAACCGAAAACAACGATCGGGGAACGGAAAACGACGGCCATCGAGGGACAAACACGACGTTCCCTCCTCTACGGGGATTGGTGAGAAGGTATCGGAGCCGTTGCGATCGTCATCGGTAGCTTTTTTAGGCTTGCCTAAAAAGACGCGAGCGGAGAGGTTCGAGCCAGCCAACATCCGTGGGCATCGGATTCGGCAGACCGGACAGCACCGCTGTCGTGGCCTCTCATCCCTTCCCGTTCGAAGAATCGAAACCCATATAGTCTTTTAGGTGCCCCTAAAACATAGACGACGGGAGAACGGACGGCAGTCCGTCGAGTGACTATGAAAAAGAGGCGACACAGACACGGTATTCGGTACGCAGCCATCTGTCTGGGTGTTCTTGCCGTGCTGGGGACGGGACTACTGCTCGTCGTATTCGAGTCCGTATCGCAAACACCACACAGTTATACCGTCGTTGTCATCCTCGAAAGCGGCGCTGCACTGGTGGCCGTCATCGGCGTCGGACTGTTGTATCTCCGTCGTCGCTCTCGCCCGTACCTGTTCGTACTGGTCGCGTTCTCCACGCTATTGATCCGAAGTCTTACCGGCCTCATAGCCCTGTTTGATCCCGCCGCCTTGGATACCGGCAAGTTCACCGTGTACAATACGATCGAACACGGTCTCGACGTCGTTCTCGTCGCTGCACTGCTCGTTGCAGTATACGTCTCTCGGACCGACCAGTTCGGTGATAATCTGTGAGCGAGAGGCGTCGATCCGAGCTAGCGACGGTCGTGTATCAGAACCCGGGCATCCATTTCAACGCGCTGGTCCGCGAGTTCGAGGCCTCACCCGAACAAATAGATCGCCACGTCAACGATCTTCTGGAGTGTGGGACCGTTGTCTGTGAGTCGCTTTACGGGCAAAGCCACTACTATTCGCCGCGCTTTGACAACTGGGAACGCACCACGATCGCACTGTTGCGACGAGAGACGACGAGGGATATCGTCATGTATCTTCTCGAACACGGAGAATCGTCACCCTCCGAACTGATCGAGGCGGTCGGTATCGCTCGGAGCACGCTATCGTGGCATTCAGACCGGTTGGTCACACAAGATGTCGTCCGCCGTCGTCGTGAAGGGTCCCGGATATACCTGGATCTCGCCCGTTCGGACGAACTCGAACCGTTGCTCGCTGAAATCCTTCCACTGCTCCCCGAACGGCTGCTCGGTCGTGCCGAGCGTCTCATCGACAAACTCCTCGAAAATATTTGAATGACGGCAATTCTTCGGATCGAGGACGGAACGGGCAGGCCACAGAACGATGAAACGAGTGCGCGTTCGGGGACTGTATAACCGCAGCGCTCGAACCACGGCCGATCACGGGAGACAACTGATCGTCGAAACGGATCTTCGGTCCGCTCGTCGAAACGAAACTTCGGTCCGCTCGTCGAAACGCAATCCGTGTCCGCGGCGATTCAAATACCACCAGTACAGCGGTAGTAGCGCGGACGAACTCATTCGAGTCGTCGACAGCCCTTGAAACACCGCATCGCGTTGCGATCGAAATAACGGCCGATTGGGGTGTTCCAGTCGAAGCGACGACCGATCCTCGAAATCGTATTAGAAATCCGACATTGTTATATGTTTTAGGCCCACCTAAACCGATGTATGACAGAGAACACGCCAGGCGACGACGAGAACGTCGAAACCAGTAGACGACGGCCGCTGCTCGCGACTGCGGGAGCCGCTACCGTAGGCGCACTCGGTCTGGCCGGCTGTCTCGGAAACGGCGACGATGACGACGCGAGCGGAAACGGCGGTGGTAACGGGGGCGGAAACGGCGGTACCAACGGCAACGGAGCCGTTGCCGACGCCGACCCGATCGAAAACCCCGTCGATTCCACCGCGGTCTCGTGGGACGACCTCGGCGATCTCGAGGGCGAGATCACCGTCTACTCCGGTCGCACGCGCGATCAGATCGACCTCGTCTTCGAGGAACTCGAAGCGAGGTACGACGGGCTCACGATCAACCGCGACTACGACGACAACGACGTGCAGGTCAACCAGCTGATCCAGGAGGGTGAGGCCACCCCGGCTGATATCTTCTACTCTCAGGACCCCGGCGCACTGGGCGCGGTCCACGACGAAGGCCTCGTCCAGCAGCTTCCGACCGACGTCGTCGACGCCGTTCCCGAGAGTTACCGCGAACCCGACGGATTCTGGACCGGTGTAAGCGGCCGCGTGCGCGCGATCCAGTACAACAGCGAGCGCTGGGATGGGGACGACGACGACTTCCCGACCGACATCTTCGAGTTCGCGACCGACGATCGGTTCGAGGGGATCATCGCGACGCGACCCAACTCGGGGACGTTCCGCGGATTCATCCAGGCGATGGTCGAACTCGAAGGCGAAGAGGCAACCCGTCAGTGGGTCCGGGACTTCATGGAACAGGATCCCAAACTCTTCTCGAGCGGAGGCGATCAGGCCGCAGCCGTCAACCAGGGCGGTGACGACGACCCGATCGTCGCGCTCGGCAACAGCTACTACGCCGCGCGCATCGTCAACGAGGATTCGAGCGCGCCGATCCGGGTGACGTTTACCGAGGACGACCCCGGTTGTCTGTTCAGCGTCGCCGGCGTGGCCGTCACGAATCAAGTCGACGACCCCGAGCTCGTCGCGGAGTTCACCCGCCACCTGGTGGCCGCCGAAGGACAGGAGTTCATGATGGAGACAAACGGGGAGTACCCCGTCGTCGACGGGGTCGACTACGTCGGCCCGCTGCCGAACCTCGACGAACTCAACCCGCCGCAGTTCGATCTGAGTAGCTTCGACATGGAACTGCAGGACGCCCGAGAGCTCCTGGAAGAGGAAGGAATGCTCCCGCTCTAACGGAAACCGAGGTGGAAGCGTCGACGAACGAAGCGGAACAGTCGACGTTGTCGCTGTACCGATTCCCACTGCATCTCCGTGCTCTCTCGAAACGAGCCATCAGACCCCAAAACGTCGGTATCAGACAACGAGGCCGCAACGTTCTCACGCCGTCCCTGTGATCTTTCGTAACCCCGATCCGTATGGAGTTGACCAGTCGACAGCTCCCATCGATCCGCGATCCAATCAGGGGTTTCAAGATACCCGAGCGCCGAGCGGATCACAATCGAGCGTGAATCGCCGGTCGACACGTCGAAATCACGATGAAACCAATCAAGGACGCCATGGACACGTCACCGCACGCCGAAGCGATCGCCAAACGATTCGAGAGCGTAGATCCGTGGACGATCGCACTGGCCGCAGTGAGCGCGCTGTTTGCGTTGCTGGTCGTGTCACCGATGTTCTGGTTGGTCTGGCAGGCGACGACGGTCGAACTCTCTCGCGCTTCCGATCTTCTCATCTCCACGCAAACTGCGAGAGTGACGGCCAACAGTATCGCACTAATGGGGTTCGTCACGGCGTTTTCCATCTGTCTCGGCGTGCCACTCGCCCTGCTGACGACCCGGACGGATCTTCCCTATCCCCGCTTCTGGACCGTCGTCGCCGCGCTCCCGCTCGTCATCCCCAGCTATATCGGTGCGATCGCGTTCAACGGGATGTTCGGTTCCGGCGGCGAAGTCGAGGCGCTGTTCGGCACGACGATCCCGCAGGTCGACGGGCTCTCGGGAGCGGTATTCATCATCACCCTCTACACCTACCCGTACGTGTTCTTGACGACGCGGGCGGCGCTGCTGTCGATGGACAGTTCGCTCGCTGACGCCGCGCGTACGCTCAATGCCGGCCCGTTCGAGGCGTTCCGCCGCGTCACCTTCCCACAGATCAGACCGGGAATCGCCGCCGGCGCACTGCTCGCTGGTCTCTATGCGATCTCCGATTTCGGGACGCCGGCGTTCATGCAGGCCAGCGTTTTTACGAGTACGATCTACTGGGAATTCAGCGGCTTCGCCGTCGAATACGCCGCCTTACTCGCGTTACAGCTTATCGCGATCGTCGCGATCGTCCTCGTCATCGAAGCCGGCATCGGACGCGACGAAGACGCAAACAGCGGGACGGCTACGGGCAGTACGATCCGACTCGGCGGCTGGAAGTGGCCGGCCATGGGATTCGTCTCCGCGATCGGGATCGTGACGCTGGTCGTTCCGGTCGCAATCTTTACGAACTGGCTGGTTCACAGCGAAGGGGATCCCATCCCGTCGCTCGAATTTCAGTGGGAGTTCGCGTTCAACTCCGTCTACCTCGCGCTGCTGGCCGCAGTGGCCGCGTGTCTCGTTGCACTTCCGGTAGCGTACTACTCCGGGCGGGTGAACTCCTTGCTCTCACGAATCCTCGAACGAGCGACCTACATCGGGTTTGCCGTCCCGGGAATCGTCATCGGCCTCGCGCTGGTGTTTCTGGGTACCAGAACCCTGCCGTCGCTGTACCGCCAGGGCGTCTGGCTGCTCGTGTTCGCGTACGTCGTCCGGTTCCTGCCACAGGCAGTCGGCACCGTTCGATCGTCCGTTCTCCAGGTCGACGACCAGACTATCGAGGCCGCCCGAACGCTCAACGCCGGTCGGCTGGAGACGTTTCGACGAGTGACGCTGCCGCTGATCATGCCCGGCGTGATCGCTGGCGGCATACTCGTCTTCCTGACCACGATGAAAGAACTCCCCGTCACGCTCATGCTCCAGCCGATCGGCATGGACACGCTCGTGTCGATCATCTGGGACGCACAGAGCTCGCTCGCGTACCGCTACGCTGCGATTCCGGCGCTTCTCCTGGTGCTTATTTCGGGCCTCTCGATGCTCGTCTTGCTCCGACAGGAAGGAGACGATATTGGGTGATCGGGACCGGCGCGAGAACCCGAAACGAACGATCTGCCCCACGATCGCCGTACCGCGTCGGGACGTCGACCGGGAACACATCCCCACTCTTAAGTAAGTGCCGAAAGTTGTTCACGGCAGTAATGGAGTATACGCTCGAAATCGACCACACTCCCGAGACAGTACCGGGTGGGACCGGCATTCTCCTCCTCCATCCGAGTACCGGCGAAACCGATCGAATCGACACCGACTTTCTCAAAACCGACACCGACAACTTTCTCGTCATTTCCACCCGGACAACCGCCCGCGAAGTCAAACAAAAGCTCGAGTACTACGATGTCGACGAAGACCGCGCCGAAATTCTCGACACCCTCAGCATCGAACGCGGCTACTCCCGGCGAACGAGCGATACGGTCCACTACGTCGCCGCACCCGACGACGTCGACGGCATCGTCGACCACATCGACGGCTTTCTCGACGCCCACGAGGGCAAACTTCGCCTCAGTTTCGACTCCGTCACCGAACTCGCCTACTATGCCGGCGACGAGAGCGCGCTCGACGCGGTCAAGCGTATCCTCGAACTCCTCGAGGAACACGACGCAGTTGGTCTATTCCATCTTTCGGAAGACCCTCACGACCCCGCTCTCGTCGACGAGTTCCGATCGCTGTTCGACGGCGTGATCGACCTCGACGAAGACGGTAACGTCGACGCCGAATTCTGACGCTCCGTCGTCGCCAATCGATCATGCCCACGGAGTACGACAAACTCGTCCGAGATCGAATCCCCGAACTCATCGAGGCGACCGACGAGCGACCGGTGACTCACGTCGCGGGCGACGACGAGTACCTCGACAGGCTCGCAGCGAAGTTAGTGGAAGAAGCCAACGAATTTGAGGAGGATCGAAGTATCGAGGAACTGGCCGATCTTCTCGAAGTGGTCCGTGCGATTCTCGGTGAGCAGAACCTGCGGATGGACGATATCGAGGCGGAGCGCCGCGAGAAACGGGCCGAACGGGGCGGGTTTGCAGACCGGATCGTGCTCGATCGAGTCGAAAACGAGGCCACGGACTAGGCCCTGGTAACGCACGGGCCAGACCCTGGTCACTCCGACAGCGCGTCGAACGTCTTTTCGGCCCACCGGATTGCGTACGCGGGACCGTGATCGACGTACGCGTCGGTGTCGAGTGCAGCGAATGGTGCCGGCAACTCGATCGCGTGTTTGATCCCCGCACAGGCGAGTTCGGTTGCGTCCGCGAATTGGGTGTCTCCACGGGCGATTGCTCGGGGGAGTCCGGTGACACGGTCCTCGAGTCGAGCACCCGCATCCTGCCACGCGTCGGCAAGCGTCGGGGAATCGTCGTGCCACTCCGAAAATATCTCCCGGCTCTGAAGTCCGACCCAGCCATCGTACAGTGCCGCGGCGACCTGATACGTACCGCCGGGATCGAGTTCGATCGCGCGGTCCAGATCCGGATAGTCAGCCTCGAAGAATCCGAGAAAGTGCTCGGGGACGTCGAGACCCAGTTCGACGAACGCTTCCGCGATCAGGAAATCGACGAACGATGCGGGCGACCCCTCGACCCGTGGCTTGACGATAACGGTCGGAGGGTCGGTCTGTCGCGTCCAGGCGACGCTCCCGTCGCCGGGCATCCCGACGGTGAAGTCCGAACTCGCGTACCGGGCGAGGAGCGTCGGTGCGTCTTCGGGGAGCCACTCAGGTGGGTAGCTCGCCGGATCGAGCGCGTCGACGAACAGGCCGAGGTCTTCGGCCTGCTCGGGCGGAAGCGTCTCGAAGTCTCGTGAACAATCGAGTACCCGTACGTCTGGAACCGACGCGTCTCGGATCGCTTCGAGTTCCGCTGACAGCGTCCGCGGCTCGAACATCAGACGAAGACGGTCTGAAAGATAATCAGGACCGACAGCAGTGCTGAGACGCCAACGGTACCGAGAACGACCTTGGTTGCAGTACTCATACTCGGTCGCTATCGGCCACGTCGCTTAAATCCATCTGTCTCGGTCAGAATTCTCCCCATCTGCCTCGGTCGGAATTCTCCCCATCTGCCTCGGTCGGAATTCTCCCCATCTGTCTCGATCGGAGTTCCCCGCGTTCCATCGGAACCACGTCGAGAAATCGCGGCCCATCCCTGTCGGAAAGTCGCGGCCCATCCCTGTCGGAAAGTCGCGGCTCATCCCTGTCGGAAAGTCGCGGCTCATCCCTGTCGGAAAGTCGCGGCTCATCCCTGTCGGAAAGTCGCGGCTCATCTCCGTCAAGAAACTACTCGTCGTCACCGCGCCAGGAATCCGGAACGTCGATCACGTACCGACCGTCCTCCTGCAGTGAAATGATATACTCCTCGCGATTGTACAGTTCCATCAAATTGAGTTCGTACTGGCCGGGACTGACGATTCGAATGCTCTCGAACTGCTCGTTGAGTTCGGCACGCAAGTCTTCGATCGACGGCTGGTCGGCCGACGGTTCGCTGACGACGCGACCGTGATCCGGTGGTTCGTCGTTCTCACCCGCCGTCGGCTGAGACGGTGTGTCACCGTCTCCCAGCTGGGCCTGAGTGTCGCTGATATCTGCTGTGTGATCGTCTCGATCGTCCACTCGGGGCGGTTCGGACGGAAGGTCGTCGCGACTGACGACTTCGCTCCTGGCGTCTGCCTGTGCCGTATCCTCGTCGGTCAGATTCATCGAGGTATCGGTCGATTCGGCGTGTGCGCCCGACGGTGAACCGGATGGCGCGTCGCCACCATGGGAGTTAGTCCGGTCGGACAGTGACCGATCCGCGGTCTCATCGCTGGCTGTCGATCGATCCTCAGGGTCGGTCGCCGCAGTCGATCGATCCTCGGGTCGCCGCGCCGTGTCGGGCCACTCCGCAAACTCTTCCATATCGGTCGAGGGTGCGGAATCCGTATCACTCTGTGAATCGGACGAGACCCAGTCACGAACTGTATCGGCCGCACTGGTCGCGATCCCGCGTTCGTCGCTGGTAGAAGAGTCGGGACCGGGATCATCCGATGGCTCACCGTCGTCGGCCGATTCAGGCTTACCAGCGTGCTCGGATGAGTCTCCCGTGATCGTCGTCTTCGGAGCGAACTGGAACTTGTTGCCCCCGCAATCGGGACAGCCAGCGAGCATCTCCTTCGAGCCGTCGGGGAACGTGCGGCCGCAGTTCGTGCATTCGTGTGGCATTAGTTTCGAGACACGAGCGCGCTGATGAGCGTTTCGTCCTTGTGGAGCGTTTCGATCTGGTTTGCCGGCCCGATCACGGTCAGTTTCTTCGTCGATTTTTCCTCGGCACCCATGATCCGTCCGAGTAACGAGGCGTCACGAGTGTCCGACTTTGGATACGTCTCGATCTCGATCCCGTTGAATTCGTCGGGGCTAATCTCGGCCATGGTTACCTCGATGAGTCGACTCTCTTCGTCCGGCGTCAGCCCCTCTTCGAGAATAACGATGTTTCCGTCGTGGACACCGTCGAGAATCATCCGGATCTTTTCCATCGTCGCCATCCCGTCCATCCGTTCGCCGCTAATGAGATCGATCTGGACGCCGTTGGCGGTATCCGGATCGTCCGTATTCGTTGCTTTTGGCATCCGTATTCACCCGAAGTACTCCGCGATGTTGTCGTACACTTCGTCCATGTTGTTCCCCTCTTTCGCGGACAGCGGGACCGTTTTGTGTTGTGGAAACGCATCCTCGATCCGCTTGACGCTCGACTCGTCGAGATCGATCTTGTTCGCAAAAATCAGCACCGGCAGCTCTCGGGATTCGATGATCCCGATGAGCATCGTGTTGACCTGCGTGATCGGATCTTCGGCGCTGTCGAGAACGTAGATGACGCCGTCGACGTCCTCCCGAAGCCAGTGCATCGCTTCGGCAACCCCCTCCGTCGCCTCCCGTGATCGACGAATGGCGTCGTCTTTTCCCATCTCGTCGGTGAACTCCTCGTAGTCGACTTTCGTCGTCACGCCGGGCGTGTCGACGATGTCGATCGTCACCGACTTTCCGTTTCGTTCGATCTCGACGTTTTCTTTCCTGCGTGCGCGTCGCGTTTCGTGTGGAACGTGGCTCTCCGTTCCGATCGCGTCACCCGTCCAGTCACGAGCGATGCGGTTCGCAAGCGTCGTCTTGCCGGCGTTCGGCGGTCCATATATCCCGATTCGTTTCGGTTCCTGTTCGGAGAACAGACGGTCCGTCGCCCGAGAGATACTATCTTTGAGTTCTGTGAACAATCCCATCCTTGGGGACCTCCAGCACCGCGGGGTGCATCTGCGCGTACTACTGACTGAATTCACTTAAGCCTACGTCAGACATGTTGACTATCATACGAAACAGAGTTCGATTGTGAGAAATAGTGTCACGACATAGAGAATGTCTTTCGGAGATATTCCGGTCAGTAGCCGAGACCGATCGAAGATTGCGAGCGGTCCGTGACACCCCCACCCCTTCGTTTCGACTGGAGATCGTCGAAGGAGTCCCCCTCAAGGACGGGGAATGTGATGGATGAAAGACCACAGAATACCTTCGTTTAGAGATGAGTCGGCCCAACAGCGGTGCTACCGGGGGAATTCTTGAGAAACGAGCTTCAGAGACAGATCTAGTAACGCGATCCTCAGAAAACGGAGAATCTAGCAGGAACTAGCAACAAACTCCACACTCTCTAGTAACTATTTTATTTTGCTAGGATTGCGGATACTGTTTCTGATCCATGGTAATAAAGATTCCGTATTTTAAAGACCCCTCCTCCCCCACCCCTTCGTGACGCAGTTCCACCTGAAGCGAAGGGGTGGGGGGCTAGATCCCCTCACATCAACTATACCACACTATCGGCACCGATCGATCTCGGTCGATTCGGAGAACCAGAACCTGTCTGCAAACACACCGTTTGTTGTCACGGGTACCACGCGTTGATGAGAGATTCCGATCTCGAAACCGAAATACCCGAAATGTGTGATGCGGTAAGGAACTCCCTCAAGAACTCGCTCGTATCTCGGAAGCTCACACCCTCAGAGGGACTCTTGTAATCGATTACCGGTGACCGCCAGCCCGTGACGGACGATCGCCGGTACCAAGTTACAACAATCCCTATCAGCGTTGCGTTCCCTCAGAGACGAGATCTTCTGGTCTGTCTACCTGAAACAGCCCTTATTCAGATTCACATTGGTATTCGTCTCGATAATTTACACCGTCTGTACACGCCGTTGTCGCGTATCGAACCGGATACCGATCGATTCAGATGGTTCGGTTCGATCGTCACGTTGAATTGAATGGAAGAATTTAATACCACGGTCTTCCACTGTTTCGTTTGCATCAACTGGACACGGGCCAGACGCCTGGAATAGTGGACTGCCCTCGAAAGGCAATCTATACGGTTGTATTCCTGCACTCGCGTCCGTGTTCCACTCGAAATGAGGGGGTATGTGCACGACGGATGTCAGACGACGAAAAAGAAATCACGAGGAACGATGGAGATGTCGAGGAACGCCGAACCGCCGGATTCTCGACGGACTTCGGGAGTTCCGAAATCGCTGACGAAGAGTCGAATCAGGGTCTATTCGACGACCTCCTCAGCGGGGAACCGATTTTCGAGAACAAAGAAGTACTGCGTCCATCCTATACACCGCACGAACTCCCGCATCGAACCGATCAGATCAACAAAATGGCAACAATTCTGGTCGCCGCACTTCGGGGTGAGACCCCATCGAACATTCTCATTTACGGAAAAACCGGAACGGGGAAGACTGCAAGCGCCAAGTTCGTCAGCAAGGAACTCGAGAGCACCTCTCAGAAGTACAGCGTCCCGTGTGACGTCGAGTACATCAACTGTGAGGTGACCGACACCCAGTATCGGGTCCTCGCGCAGTTGGCAAACAAGTTCATCGAGAAGAATAAAACCCGAATCGACGACCGTCTCGAAACGCTGGACGCGCTTCTCACCGCAGTAGACGAGTACGAAGAGCACGCCGATTCCGAATCCGTCGGTTACGCCTCCGACGACACCGATCTGTTTACCGACGTCGCGTCGACCGAAACTGATTCTGGTCCCGATTCGGACCCCGACCAAGACGTTTCCACTGGAACACCAAATAACGCTATGTCTAGTGGTTCTCCAGGTGAAATAGAGGGGTCAGCGAGCGAAGGACCCGACGCCGAGAATCACGATCACGGCTCCAGCCATCCACTCGAATCGACACCGTTTGCCACCCGCACGGAGGTCGAAACCCGGATGGAGGAACTCGAATCCGATCGGGACTCTTTCGAGGAGGTGCCGATGACCGGCTGGCCGACCGATCGCGTTTATAGCGTCTTTTTCGACGCCGTCGATTACGACGAACGGGTCGTCGTCATCATGCTGGACGAAATCGACAAACTCGTCGAAAAAAGCGGCGACGACACGCTCTACAATCTGTCACGGATGAACTCCGAACTGGACAACTCGCGCGTGTCTATTATCGGGATCAGCAACGATCTGAAATTCACCGACTTTCTCGACCCGCGAGTCAAATCCTCACTTGGTGAGGAAGAGATCGTCTTTCCACCCTACGACGCTAACCAGTTGCGAGATATCCTCCAGCACCGATCGGACGTCGCCTTCAAAGACGGGGCGCTTTCCGGCGACGTGATCCCGCTCTGTGCGGCGTTCGCTGCACAGGAACACGGGGACGCACGCCGCGCGCTCGATCTACTTCGAACAGCGGGCGAACTCGCCGAACGCGCCCAGACGGAAACGATCGTCGAGGAACACGTCCGCCAGGCCCAGGACAAGATCGAACTCGATCGGGTCGTCGAGGTCGTCCGGACGCTGCCGACACAGAGCAAACTCGTCCTCTTTTCGATCATCCTGCTCGAGAAAAACGGCGTCCACAGCATCAACACCGGCGAGGTGTTCAACATCTACAAACGCCTCTGTGAGGAGATCGACGCCGACGTCCTGACCCAGCGTCGCGTCACCGACCTGATCAGCGAACTCGATATGCTCGGGATCGTCAACGCCGTCGTCGTCTCGAAGGGACGGTACGGCCGGACGAAAGAAATCAGCCTCTCGGTTCCACTCGAAGAGACGGAAGCTGTTCTCCTTTCTGACTCCAGACTGAGCGACATCGGCGACGTACAGCCGTTCGTTCAGGCACGATTCGAGAACTGAGGGGTTCG
>NZ_JCAQID010000003.1:0-235148 GCF_059736405.1 Halosolutus sp. DAT137
TCGACCGGTTTTCGATTCGAGAACTGAGGGGTTCGACCGGTTTTCGATTCGAGAACTGAGGGGTTCGACCGGTTTTCGATTCGAGAACTGAGGGGTTCGACCGGTTTTCGATTCGAGAACTGAGGGGTTCGACCGGTTTTCGATTCGAGAACTAACAGATTCGACTGATTCGAGAACTAACGGAATCGATCGATCATAACTGTCGCCGTGTGACGAAAACGGCCGCGGTGAGTCCAGTCGTCGTGGCACCCACAACACCGACGGCTCCGATCGCTGCCGATCCCGATCCGCCCGGCCCGGCGCTTGCGATCGAGGGTGATGGCGTGACGATTCCGCCGAGAATCGAATCGAAGGTCAGGCGGACATGGCCGAGATACGGAACGCGGAACATCGCTTTCCCGGTGACCCAGTCGGGTTTGACGATGTCGGTTCTGGCACCGCCCCGGTGTTGGTCGTACCCTCTGTTGGCGTCACCTTTCGTCACGAAGCCGTCGTGGTCGGCCGGGCAGGTTCGGACCTCCGCACAACTCGCACCGCCGAGGTACTCGTCGTCGGCCGTGTCGACCCAGTTTTCGCCCTCTTCGACCCAGAAATGTGCCCGGTGGATGACCGGCGTTCGCTGCTCGCTCCCGTCGGGTCTGAAGACGATCACGTCTCCGGCGTTGCCGAACTTCTCGTGGCCGTTCGTCTCGCCGTTCTCGAGGGGGACGACGCCCGTTCCGTCGGCGGGATCGTCACCGACGAATCGACCGTCGTCGACGACGAAAATAAGATCACCGCGTTCCATGTTCGGCTCCATGCTCCCGCTTTCGACGGCGACCAGCGGCGGCCAGATTCCACTCAGACCGAACAACAGGAGGCCGATAAGCGCGACGACGGCGACGCTGCTCAGAACGTCGCGAGCGACGACGACGGTTCCGTCGTCGGTTTTCAACAACCAGCGAACGATCCCGTCGTCTTCGATCGTCACAGCGGGGTCATCCGACGCGCCGCGATCGGAGGACTTGCCGTCCGAATGGGATCGCATCGCGCGATCGTCAGTCACACTCCCGGCATCACGATGGGTTCGGTTCCGAGGGTCGTCGTCTCCTATGTTCGGGCCGTCGGTCGGGCGTACCGAGATCTCGTCTCCATCCGTCTCGTCCGGAGTATCGGCCTCCCCTGACGGCGAGGTGTCGCGATGACCTGCGTCGTCACCGGATCGATCGTCGACGGAATCTCCGGAGTCGGGACCGCTCATCGTCCGGTGTTTTGCTACGGCCAGCAATCAACCTTCTGCTCGAATCAGTTCTGACCGCTGCGTTCTGTCCGGATCGGTCTCTTGGTTGGGGATCCGCTATACTTTTTATCGCAGTCCCGAATGCAGTGTCTGTGCCACTCGAGGGTCCCGCTCGGATTGTTGGCGAACTCACCAGCCGCGGATACAACGCCGAACGCGAGGCCGTGACGCGTATCGCTTCCGCGGAGGATCCTCACGCAGTCCTCGGGCGGATTCTCGAGACGCTGTCGGAGGATGCTCTCGTCGTGACGACCGACCACGTTGACACCGCACTCGACGCGAGTCAACAGCCTGAATCGTCGTTGACACCCGAACCGAAGGCGATCGCAGACGAAGCGGAAAACGAGGCTGCAAACGATCTCGCGGAGGGGGGTGCAAACGATCTCGCGGAGGGGACAGCAGCCTCCGGATCCTCGTCGGCGGAGGCGACACTGACGCCGTCGGACCCCGACCCTACTACTCGAGGCGGTGGTGAAGGCGGCGAAGCCCACTCTGGCGACGCTTCTGACTCGATCGAGACGGGTCGGTCTGCTACTGTCCCCTCTGGGCAAGACCCCTCTATTTCAACTGGAAACACCCCTCCATCGTCGGGCGAACTTGGGAATCGATCTCCAGGTGAAACGAAGGGGTACTCGGCGGCCGATCGATCGGTCGATCCAGCGTTGCGCTCACTCGAGATCAGCAACGACATGACCGGCCAGAGTACGGGAACCGGCGAGTACACAGACTTCGTGTCGGTATTTCGGGACCGACTCGATCGGCTGGGATCCAGTCTCAGGGGGCGAGTAAACCACCGGCCGGCGACGGCGATCCAGTCGATGCCCGGCGGCAGCGAGGCCGCGATGGTCGGACTGGTTAACGACGTTCGTTCGACGGCGAGCGGTCACTGGCTGATCGAACTCGAGGATGCGACCGGGACGTTTCCGTGGCTCGTAATGAAAGATCGGGAGTACGCCGACCTCGTCGAAGAACTGCTCTGTGATGAGGTGCTAGCGATGGAGGGGACGCTGGCAGATGACTCCGGAATCGCCTTCGTCGATTCGATGTACTTCCCGGACGTTCCCCGGACGCACGAGCCGTCGACGGCGGATCGCCACGTTCAGGCGGCGCTCATCAGCGATGTTCACGTCGGAAGTCAGGAGTTTATGCACGACGCCTGGAATCGATTTGCCGACTGGCTCCACAGCGAGGCGGGCGAACGCGTCGAATACCTGCTGCTCGCGGGCGACATGGTCGAGGGTGTCGGCGTCTATCCGGACCAGGACGAGGAACTCGATATCGTCGACATCTACGACCAATATGAGGCGTTCAACGAGCACCTGAAACAGATTCCCGGCGACATCGAGGTCGTCATGATCCCCGGCAATCACGACGCGGTGCGACTCGCCGAACCCCAGCCCGGCTTCGATGAGAACCTTCGGGAGATCATGTCAGCCCACGATCCACAGATCGTGAGTAACCCGTCGACGGTGACGATCGAGGGCGTTTCGGTGCTGATGTACCACGGCGTCAGCCTCGACGAAGTGATCGCGGAACTCCCCGAGGAGAAAGCGAGCTACGACGAACCCCACAAAGCGATGTACCAGCTGCTGAAGAAACGCCATGTCGCGCCCCAGTTCGGGGGCCACACCCGACTCGCGCCTGAAGAAAAGGATTACCTCGTCATTGACAAGGTACCCGACATTTTTCACACCGGCCACGTCCACAAACTCGGGTTCGGAAAATACCACAACGTCCTCGCGATCAACTCGGGCTGCTGGCAGTCACAGACCGACTTTCAGAAGAGCGTCAATATCGACCCCGACGCCGGGTTCGCCCCGATCGTCGATCTCGACACGCTCGACGTGACGGTCCAGAAGTTCAGTTGATAGTCGTATCTTCTGTTCGATCCACCGCGCAGACGTCCGACCTCGCTACGGATCGATCGTCACGTCGAACCCGTCGTCGGTGAGCGAAATCGTCACGTCGCGGATCGCGGGCCGGTAGACCTTGCAGTGGTTGCCGTCTCGACGGACCCGTGTTTTCGACACGATCAGCGAGGCGTCCTCGAGTCGGTTCAGCCGACGGTAAATCGTCACTTTCGAGCTACGACATCGCTCGGTGAGTTCGGCTGCCGTCGCGTGACCGTCGCTGAGCGCAGTGAGAATCTCTCGTGTGTAGTCGGTGAGAACGCGCTCCGATCGTTTCGACACAAGCTGTGACGCTGCGAATTGCTCTCCGGCCTCTCTGGACGCGAGTTGTGAGCGGACCTACGGTTCCAGTCGAAACCGAACGGTCTGTGCGCCGTTGAATCGGGGGCCGCGACCCTGTTTCTCGAAGCCGAGGTCCTCGGCGGCCCGTTCGACCCGGTCTGTATCCGGGGTCGCCAGTATCTCGACGGCCATCGACTCCCGTTCGGCGAACCGGACCGGCTCGGCGAGCAACCGCTTGCAGGCCTCGGCCGTCCCGTCTAGCTGGGTGACGTGGACCGTATCCTCTCGCGCGTCGAAGCTGATGAATCCGAGAAGGTCTTCCGGATCGGACCCGTCATACTGGGACTGGGACGTGCCGACGTCTTCGTTCGGGTCGCGTGGCCCGTCTTCAGCGACGCGCACCGTCCGATCGTGGACGAGATTCCGCATCACGTCCGTCGGGGAGTTCGCGATCGACGCGAGGGCGTCGGCGTCGGCTTCGAGTGCATCCCGTACGTTCATTTGCGTGTGGTAATGCTACCCACGATTATAAATCCCGCCCGCAGTTCCCGCCTGACGGGCGATCACGATTCGGTGTCAGTTCGTTCGCTCGGCTGTGACAGTTGGTTGCAGTTCGGTTCGATTCCCTCGCGGACGATGGGACACAGTTATTTGCTCGCTCTGGTAACGAACTGGCATATGAGCCACGCCACAGGTACGCGACCGAACGCTATCTATTCCGAGGTGCGACGATGCGCGTTGTAGCCAAGTTCGGCGGCACGAGTCTCGGCAGCGGCGATCGAATCAACCGGGCGGCCGACTCGATCGCCGCGGCCGTCGAGGACGGCCACGAGATTGCCGTCGTCGCGAGCGCGATGGGATCGACCACCGACGAACTGCTCGACGAGATCACCTTCGAGACGGACGACGCCGATCGGGCACAGATCGTCAGCATGGGCGAGCGGACCTCCGTCCGGATGCTCAAAGCGGCGCTTTCAGCCCGGGGTATCGACGCGACGTTCCTCGAACCTGGAAGCGAGGACTGGCCGGTCGTCACTGACGAGTACGGCGAGGTCAACGTCGAGGAGACCCAGCGACGCGCCGGGGAAGTCGCTGCAGAACTCGACGAAACGGTGCCAGTTATCACCGGATTCCTCGCGGAAGGTCCGGATGGCTCGATCACCACCCTTGGCCGCGGCGGCAGCGACACCACCGCGGTGATGATGGGCAAGTACATGGACGCCGACGAGGTCGTCATCGTGACCGACGTCGAGGGCGTCATGACCGGCGATCCCAACGTTGTCGAAGGGGCGCGAAACGTCGGTGAGATTTCGGTCGACGAACTGCGGAACCTCTCGTTTCGCGGGGCCGAGGTCGTCGCTCCCTCCGCATTGTCGTACAAGGACGGTAAACTCGACGTTCGCGTCGTCCACTACCAGCACGGAGACTTGCTGTCGGGCGGGACCAGCATCGAAGGCGAGTTCCAGAATCTCGTCGACCTCCGCGAGCGTCCGCTGGCCTGTCTCACCGTCGCCGGCCGGGCGATCCGCAACCAGCCCGGCGTCTTCCACCACCTCTCGAAGTCGCTCAGCGAGAGCGACGTCAACATCGACGCCGTCGCGAGCGGTCTCGACACCGTGACGTTCTACATCGACGAGGAGGAAGCCGAACGCGCAGAGAACATCCTTCATCGCGAAGTTATCGCACGAGACGAACTCTCGAGCGTCACCGTCGACGAACCGATGGCCGTCGTCCGCGTGACGGGCGGCGAACTCCCGAACCAGCCGGGCGTCGTCAGCGACATCGTCAACCCGCTTGCCGACGCGCGCATCAACGTTCAGGACATCATCACGAGCGCGACCAGCGTCGCCATCTTCGTCGACTGGGACGATCGAGAGGAGACGCTCGAACTGACCCAGCACCTGTTCTAACGGCGATCTGACGGCTCCTCGATCGACCGCTCGAGGGCCGGAGACGCCGATCGACCGTCGACATACGCCTTCGAACTCGGAGGTGTGCTACCGACCGACGATGACACGTCGAGCGCGATCGGTGACCGACGGTTCCGGGGCCGGTTCGGCGGAGCCGCCGAGACGTTCTTTCGCGAGCGATCGCAAGAACGAAGGGTGGTCGGCGGAGCCACCCGTCAGCCAGTTCGGAAGCTGTGATTCTAGTTCGGCCTGTTTTTGGGCTTTAATCCGACCGTACTGTCGCAAGAGGAGTCCGATTCCCAGATAGAGACCGGCGTCGAACAGTTCCCGTCGGAACCGCTCTCTGTCGTTGCGTACCGCGATCGCTTTGACGAGCGAGAGACCGCCGATCGCGAGGTAGAGTTTCGAACTCCGCGAGGGATCGCCGCGTAGCATCCGTTGTAGCGCCATGCGCACCGACGTACCACGTTGCCGGTGATAAAGGTCGCAGGCGGATTCAGATCGTAAACGGACCTTACGCTGGGTGGTCGGTCGTCTCGAGGATTCCGCGGTGGCGCTCGTCGTCGATCGGTTCGATCGTAAACCCGAGGGATTCGTAAAACGGTTTGACTCCGTCGTCGAACCGTGCCGTGAGTCGACCGTCGCGTTCGAGAGCCCGCTCGATCAGCGCGCGGCCGAGTCCGCGCGCCCGGTGGCGACGCCGGACGCCGATCGCGGCGACGTGGCCCCCCCGATCGCGGGGCGCGAGGACGAGCGTACCGAGTATTCGCTCGGAGCCGTCTCGTTCGCTGGCCGCCGCTCTGTCCGTCCCGCCGCGTCGATCGCCGGCGACGAAGACGTCACCGGTTGCGATCCGTTCCTCGACGTCGCCCGGTTCGAGCATCGCCGCGTCGAGGACGCGCCGAACGTCGAGAACGTCGTTGGGGGTCGCGAGACGGACGTACATCAGACTCAGTACGAGCGTCGGTTCGCGCGGACAAACAACGCATCGATTTCGCCCGGCGCGTCGATGTTTTCATGGGGTCTGCTTGCAAATACCTGGATCGTATGAGACGCGCCGCCGTCGGTCGGCACGCAGCGAAGATTCGGTCGGAACTACAGCGTGCGTTCGCGGAGGATCACACGCCAGAGGAGACGGCACGGAGCTTCGCAGTGGGTGCGTTCATCACCATGTTACCGACGCTGGGATTCGGCGTCCTCGTGTTTCTGGTGATCGCGTACCTCTTCGAGTCGGTTAGCAAGATCGCGCTGTTCGCCTCGGTCGTCGTCTTCAATCCGCTCGTGAAGTGGGGCGTCTACGCCTCGAGTTTCACGCTCGGGATGGTTCTCCTCGGCCCGATCGAGGGAATTACGATGGCCGACGTGTCGATGCGCGCGGGCTCGGAGATCGTCGTCCGACTCCTCGTCGGAAACCTGATCCTGGCAGTGATCGCGACCGTCGTCAGCTACGTGGTCGTCTACCGACTCGCCGCCCGGTACGCCGCGACTGAACTCGCCGCGACGATCGACGACGCCGTCGAGGACATCGTCGACGAGGCGCTCGAGCCGTAGTCGGATCGATCGGCCGGCCGTTACTCTCTGGGTGTGAGCTTCCCCGCGAACGTCTGAAAGACGATCACGTCGTCGGGAATGTGGAACGTATCGGTCGCGAACTCGTAGACGTTCTCCGGCGTTTCGGCGTGCCAGATGATGTAGGCGAACTCGCCTTCGACGATCGTTTCCTCCATCGTGATCGAGGCGTCGGGATCGTCGAACTCCTCGAACAGTCCCGTAAACAGCTCTTCGATCTCGTCGAGGCCGCGAAACGTCCCCATGTTGGTGACAACGGTCGATTCGTCGGTGTAGTCGGCCATGACTGCCTCGAGATCCTGAGTCCCGAAGGCGTCGAGGTGGTGGTCCAGAACGGATTCTGTCGAACTCATTGTAATCTCCGCTCGCTCGTCTCCGTCGCCGGCGAGCGTGTTACTCGTTCCACAAGACGGACTATAACGGTTCTGCCGGGGCAGATGGGTTCGACGCGATCGTCGGTGGGGCTGCGATCGGTGATAACCTGCTACGGATCGATTCCCGACGATCCGCCTTTGATCAGTCTCAACACCGTCACGCGCTCGGCTGTCACCGGTTGATCCTCGGGGACGGGACGACCCTCGACGAGGACGCTCACCTCGTGAGGGCTGAGGTCGACCGCTCGAAGCAGATCGGCGTACGTCGGCTCCCGATCGCCTTTCGTCGCCACCGCGTCGAGATCGAACTCGTGGGTATCCTCGCCCTTGATGTCGACGGTGACGTGCATGGTCGTGGTTACGAGCGGGCGTTCTTGAGCGCGTCGGTCGCGCGGTTCGGAGCGAGCGCGGTTCGGAGCGAACGGAGTGAGCGAGAACCGCGGGATGCGAACGGGGAACGAATGTGACCCGTGAGCGAACGGAATGAGCGAGAACCGCGGGATGCGAACGGGGAACGAATGTGACCCGTGAGCGAACGGAGTGAGCGAGAACCGCGGGATGCGAACGGGGAACGAATGTGACCCGTGAGCGAACGGAGTGAGCGAGAACCGCGGGATGCGAACGGGGAACGCAGTGACCCGTGAGCAGAGTGACCGAGAACCGCTGGTAGCGGATCGGACGCCGTCGGGAGCCGCGAGCAGCGACGACTCTCGATCCCGATCGTATACGCAACCGCTTACTCAGCAGCCGGACCGGTAGTGCGAGCCGAGGTGGGAGACTCACCCTGTCGGCGGCGACTGGTGTACAGCCCGATCGAGAGCGCGCCCAGTCCCAGCAGGAAGATCACGAGGTTGAGCAGGCCGCCGACCCAGGGGATCTGGCCGAGGATCGCGCCACCGAGCAGGCCGACGACGAGCGCGAGCCAGCGGTTGTCGAGACCGGCGAACGAGAGCAGCCACGCGGCGACGGCGAACCGGCCGTAGACGACGCCAACCCATACCAGGAGTCCGAACAGGAAGCCGCCGAAGATGCTCACGGGGATGCCGACGATCGTAATCGCGATCGCGATCAGCAGGATGGGGATGCCGACGAGGACGCCCAGGCCCGCAAGCCCGCTTTTGACCGGGTCGCTCGCGACGCGATGGGCGACGCGATCGGAGAAGCGGGGGAACAAGGCGAGCAGGATCGCGCCGAGCAGGAGGTTTACGAGGAAAGCGTAGGCGGCGAAGAGCCACGCCGCGAACGGCTGGACCGTCGGCTCGGTCGCGACACCGAACTGGGATTCCTCGGTGACCTCGCCCGCGACCGCGTCGGTGTTCCCCTCGAGCGTCCCGCCGTAGCGAAGGTCGCCCTCGATCGCCGCGTTCTCTCCCAGCCGGATCGTCTCGGCACCGATCGCGGCGTCTCCCTCGATCGTGCCGTCGATCTCGACGGTGCCAGCGCCCGCCTCGAGCGAACCGCCGATCGTCGCCCCCTCCGCGAGGACGATGTTGCCGCCCGCACCGCTCACGTCGCCGTCGACGGTGCCGGTAATTTCGACGTTACCGGCGACCGCTTCGACGTCGCCACCGACGTCGCCGTCGATGTGGACGTTCCCCGCGAAGGCGCTCACGTCGCCGGTGACGGTGCCGCGGACGATCACGTTCCCGGCGAACGCCTCGACCTCGTCGACCGTCTCGCCCTCCTCGACGACGATCGTGCCACTGACTCCTGACTCCTGTGCCGCGGCGACCGGTACGGCGGTGGCGATCGTTCCGGCGACGATCCCGAGGACGATCGCGATCGTCAGGATCGCCCGGAGCCGTCTCGAGCGTGTCATACCGTTGACTACACGCCCGATCGGCAAAAACGGCTACCGCTCCGATCAGACGCCGTGAGTGTTCGCCAGCGCTGATACTGATGACAACCGAGTCGGGCTACCGATCGCTCAGCCGTACCTTCGGGCGATTTATCTGCCGGCCGCCCCTTGCGGGCGATATGAGCGAGGCCGACGCCGAGGCGGCGGAGCCGACACCCGGCAAGACCGAGGTCTGGATCGAGAAGTACCGGCCGGAACGGCTCGACGAGATCAAGGGCCACGAGAACATCGTCCCGCGACTCAAGCGCTACGTCGAGCAGGACGACCTCCCCCACCTCATGTTTGGGGGGCCGGCCGGTACGGGAAAGACGACCGCTGCTCAGGCGATCGCTCGCGAGGTCTACGGCGACGACTGGCGCGAGAACTTCCTCGAACTCAACGCCTCCGACCAGCGCGGGATCGACGTCGTCCGCGATCGAATCAAGGACTTCGCACGATCGTCCTTCGGCGGCTACGACCACCGCATTATTTTCCTCGACGAGGCAGACGCCCTCACGAGCGACGCGCAGTCAGCACTGCGCCGGACGATGGAGCAGTTCTCGAACAATACTCGATTCATTCTCTCGTGTAACTACTCGAGCCAGATCATCGACCCCATCCAGTCTCGCTGTGCCGTCTTCCGGTTTACCGAACTCTCCGAGGACGCGATCGAGGCCCAGGTGCGCGAAATCGCAGAAACAGAGGGAATCGGCCTGACCGACGACGGCGTCGACGCGCTCGTCTACGCGGCCGACGGCGACATGCGCAAGGCGATCAACGCCCTGCAGGCGGCGGCCGTGATGGGCGAGACGGTCGACGAGGAGACCGTCTTCGCGCTCACCTCGACCGCCCGGCCCGAAGAGGTCGAGGCGATGGTCGAGTACGCGATCGACGGCGACTTCACGGCCGCACGGGCGGCGCTCGAAGATCTGTTGACCGATCGCGGCCTCGCTGGCGGCGACGTGATCGATCAGCTCCACCGATCGGCCTGGCAGTTCGACATCCCCGAACAGGCGACGGTTCAGTTGCTCGAACGGCTGGGCGAAGCCGACTATCGGATCACCGAAGGAGCAAACGAACGCCTCCAGCTCGAGGCGTTGCTGGCCTCGCTGGCGATCGACGATTAGTCGACTTCGCCGTTCGCTTCGCTCCAGTTCGGGTCGAACGCCTCGCATTCGAGTTCGGACTCGGAGTGTTCTGGACCAGATGGCGGACACTCGAGGTCAGACATGACGCGTTCGAGATCGGACAGCGAGCGCTCGAGACCGGGTGCCGGGTCAGAAAACACGTCCTTTTCGTCGACTGCGGCACCGGTGAACTCGATGCGAGTTCCGCCGCCGTCGCGAGCGGCGATCGACACCGACCAGCCGTGTGCCTCGGCGATTCGCCGGACGATCTCGAAGCCGTAGCCGCGCCGGTCGGCGGACTCGGTTCCCGACTCGAGGAGGGCAGCCCGCTCGTCGGCCGGAATGGTGGGACCGTCGTCTGCGACGACGAACCCGTCCGGACAGGTGTCGACGCGGATCGTTGCGGGCTCGGAATCAGTCCCCGCCCTGGAATCGTCGACGCCGGGACCGGCGCTCCGAAACAGGTGCTCGAACACGTCCGTCACCCGTTCTTTGTCCGCCTCGAGCAGTCGATCGTCCTCGACGCGGAGCGTGCGGTCGTCCGGGTCGTTTAGTCGCGCCCAGGCGCGGCGGGCGACGTCCTGCAGAGCGACCGGTTCGACGGTCGCGATCACCTCCCGTCGCCGCGAGAGCTCCGAGAGGGTGTCGATCGTCTCCGCGAGCCGATCGTGGGCGGCTTCGACCTCTACAACGTGGTCGAGATCGTTCGTCTCGCGTGCGACCTCGAGGTAGCCCTGGGCGAGGTTGAGCTGATTGCGAAGCTCGCGATCGACGATTTCCTCGAACGCCGCGAGTTGCTCCTGTCCTGCGTCGAGCACCCGGTCCCGTCGCTTCCGGTCGGTGACGTCTCTGACCGTCGCGAATCCGGTGTTCCGCTCCCGGTCGAGCACGGCGGTCACGAGAATCGTCCGCCGGCCGTCGTCCGTTCGGCAGTGGTCGACGATGTGAAGGGGAGCACCTCCAGCATCTCGATCGTCGGGGACCGTGACTACTTCGGCGATCGCTTCGAGGGCGGGGTGGGTTGTGAGTCGTGTTCCGCGAAGGGAGTCGGGATCGTCACCGAAGACGCGCTCGAAAGCCGTATTGGCGTCTCGGACGAGGAGGTCCTCCGCGTTGTCGATTGCGAACCGGATTGCGGGGTCGGGGACGGCCTCGAGCAACGTCGAGAGCCGATCCCGGTCGGGCCCAGCGCGTGTGTTCGAATCCGCATTTGCGCCGTTTGCACCCGCGTTCTCCGCTCGCGTGACCGGTCCGATCGGGATCGGGTCGGACTCGGTTCCGTCGGCTCTCGCGTCCGGCGGGTCGTGGCACACCCATCGAATTTCGTCTGCGAGGTGTGGCGTGGCTCGATCGCCGTCTCGGCGGACGTAGCCGTCGATACCGTCGGTTCCGCGAGCGGTCGTCGGGCCGTACGCCGCTTCAGTGTAGAGCACCAGCGGGGTGGTCTCGCAGGCGTCGATCACGTCGAGCAGGTGTGCACCCGCCGTGGTCGTGGGCGTCCCGGAGAACACAACGCAGTCGGCCGCCGGCGCGCGCTCGCGGACCGTTTCGATCGCGGTTGCCGGCACGGCGACGAGCGCCGCCGTCGTTCGTTCTAGTGCCGCTGCTCCCGAGGCGGCCTCGGATTCGGTTGCCGCGACGTAGAGAACGATATCGGTCATTCGAGACGGGGGGCAGCGGGTTTTCGTCCAAACAGCCAGCAAACAGGGTTAAGTAGGTACCGGTGAACTCAGACCCTGAGTCGCAACTGTCGCTTAGATTCTGAGCCGCAACCGCGGAGACGATCGCAACGTGCGTGTATTCTGAAGAAAGTCAGGTGGGCGGAACTGTCGGAGATACCGCCGCGGTTCGGCCGCTGTTGGTCGAAAATGCGACTGTCGATCGGCCGAAATAGGCGTTGCGGAACTGTTTTACCCGCTGGCTGGCCAAACAGGTACAATGAGTGAACTGGCGGAGGAATACCGCCTCGAGTACTTCGAGGTGGAAGGATTCGAGCGAAAGGAGTGTCCCGACTGCGGGTCGCACTTCTGGACGCGCGATCACGATCGAGAAACCTGTGGGGAGCCGCCGTGTGCGGAGTACGATTTCATCGACGACCCCGGGTTTGCCGAGGAGTACAGTCTGGCGGAGATGCGCGAGGCGTTCCTCTCGTTTTTCGAAGACCACGGCCACGAGCGGATCGACCCCTACCCCGTCGCGGCGAACCGCTGGCGCGACGACGTTCTGCTGACGCAGGCGTCGATCTACGACTTCCAGCCGCTCGTGACGAGCGGCGAGACGCCGCCGCCGGCGAACCCGCTGACCATTTCCCAGCCGTGCATCCGAATGCAGGACATCGACAACGTCGGGAAGACGGGTCGACACACGATGGCCTTCGAGATGATGGCCCACCACGCGTTCAACGTGCGCGAGGACGCCGACGACGAGTACGCCTACGAGGGCGAGGTGTACTGGAAAGACCGAACCGTCGAACTCTGCGACGACCTGCTCGACTCCCTGGGCGCGGACATCACCGAGGTCACCTACATCGAAGACCCGTGGGTCGGCGGCGGCAACGCCGGGCCGGCGATCGAGGTCATCTACAAGGGCCTCGAACTCGCCACCCTCGTCTTCATGTGCATGGAGCAAGACCCCGACGGCGAGTACGAACTCAAAGACGGGAACCGCTACTCCTACATGGACACCTACGTCGTCGACACGGGCTACGGCTTAGAACGGTGGACCTGGATGAGCCAGGGAACGGCGACGGTCTACGAGGCGATCTACCCCGAGATGATCTCGTTCCTGAAAGACAACGCCGGGATCGAGTACACCGACGAGGAGACCGAACTCGTCAGCCGCGCCGCCCGACTGTCGGGCCAACTCGACATCGACGACGTCGACGACGTCGAAGCCGCCCGCGACGATCTCGCCGCCCAACTCGGCGTCTCGACCGACGAACTCCGAACGCTGGTCGAACCGTTGGAGGATATTTACGCGATCGCAGACCACTGCCGCACACTCGCCTACATGCTCGGTGATGGCATCGTCCCCTCGAACGTCGGCACGGGCTATCTCGCCCGAATGGTGCTCCGGCGCACGAAGCGCCTCTGTGACAACGTCGGCGTCGACGCGCCGCTCGACGAACTCGTCGATATGCAGGCCGAGCGCCTGGCGTACGAGAACCGCGATACCATTCGCGACATCGTCCGGACCGAGGTCGAAAAGTACCGCGAAACGCTCGAACGAGGCGGCCGCCGAGTCGAGAGCCTCGCGGAGGAGTACGCCGAGAAGGACGAGCCGATTCCGACCGAGGAGCTGATCGAACTCTACGACTCCCACGGCATTCAGCCGGATATGGTCGCGGAAATCGCCGCGGAAGTCGGTGCCGAGGTCGACGTTCCGGACGATTTCTACAGCCTCGTCGCGGAACGCCAGGAGACACCCGAGGCCGCCGAGACGGCGAATCAGGAGGAAGACGAACGTTTCGGTGACCTCCCGGAAACGGAGAAACTCTACTACGACGACCAACAGCGAACCCAGTTCGAGGCCGTGGTGCTCGACGTGTTCGAGCGCGAGGACGGCTACGACGTCGTCCTCGATCAGACGATGTTCTACCCCGAAGGCGGAGGACAGCCCGCCGACACGGGGACGCTCTCGACCGACGACACCACCGTCGGGGTCACGGACGTTCAGATCGAAGGCGGCGTCGTCCGCCACCGAACGGACGAGAACCCCGGCAAGGGTGAGTTCGTCAACGGACAGGTCGACGCTACCCGCCGCCGCCAGCTTATGCGCCACCACACGGCGACCCACATCGTCGTCCACGCCGCTCGACAGGTCCTCGGCGACCACATCCGCCAGGCCGGTGCCCAGAAGGGCGTCGACTCTTCCCGGATCGATGTGCGCCACTACCAGCGGATCGATCGCGAGGATGTCAAACGGATCGAGCACCTCGCCAACGAAATCGTCATGGAGAACACGACGGTCACCCAGGAATGGCCCGACCGCCACGACGCCGAGGCCGAACACGGCTTCGATCTCTACCAGGGCGGCATTCCGCCGGGCGAGCAGATCCGGCTGATCTACGTCGACGACGACGTTCAGGCCTGTGGCGGCACGCACGTGGCCCGGACGGGCGACGTGGGCGCGATCAAGGTGCTCAACGCCGAGCGCATCCAGGACGGCGTCGAACGCCTCACCTTCGCGGCCGGCGAGGCCGCGATCGAGGCGACTCAGCGCACCGAAGACGCCCTCTACGAGACGGCCGAGGTTCTCGACGTCGCCCCCGAGGAAGTGCCCGAGACCGCCGAACGGTTCTTCGAGGAGTGGAAAGGCCGGGGCAAGCAGATCGACGACCTGAAAGAACAGCTCGCGGCCGCCCGCGCCGGCGGCGGTGGCGGCGGCGAGGAGGTCGAGGTCGGGGAGACGACGGCGATCGTCGACCGGATCGACGCCGATATGGACGAACTCCGCGCGACGGCGAACGCGCTCGTCGAAGAGGGAACGATCGCCGTCCTCGGCAGCGGCGAGAGCGGTGCGCAGTTCGTGGTCGCCGTCCCCGACGGTGTCGGGGTCAACGCCGGCGAGGTCGTCGGTGAACTCGCCGCGAAAGTCGGCGGCGGCGGTGGCGGCCCGCCGGACTTCGCCCAGGGCGGCGGTCCCAACGTCGACGATCTGGACGACGCGCTCGAGGACGCCCCCGACGTGTTGCGACAGGTTCTGGACGCCTGATCATGTGACAGATTTTGGACGCCTGATCGTGCTGTAGGTCGCCCTTCGACTCACCGACTCCACCCTTGCGTACCGAATTCGATCGAGACCGTCGCGTTCTTTTCCCAGCCCCTGCGTCTGTACCAGTATGCCCACCGCAACGAACGGCTCCGTTTTGCTGTACTACGATCGCGACGGGAGCGGTGACCCCGTCGTGTTCGTCCCCGAGGCCGGCCTCGGCGGCTGGTCCTGGGGATGGCAACACGCGGCCGTCGCCGGTCCCTACGAGGCGATCGCCTGGGACCTCCGGGGAACGGGACGATCGGACGCGCCGCCGGGACCCTACACAATGGACACGCTCGTCGACGATCTGGAGGCGGTACTCTCGGACTGCGAGATTCGGCGTGCCCACCTCGTCGCCTGCGGGCTCGGCGGTGCTGTCGCGCTCGTGGCGGCCCGAACCACGAACCGGGTCGAGACGCTCACGCTGTTTGGAACCACTGCCCGCGGCGAGGCGTTCGATCTCGAACCCCTGTTTGCCCCGCCGGACGATCGCGAGGCGCTTCGCGACTCGCTTTCGGCGGCGTTCTCCTCCGCGTTCCGCGACGCTCAGCCGGAGGTCTGTGACGGCATCGTCGACTGGCGGGCGGACGGCGACGCCGCCCGCGAGGGTTGGGACGCACAGGTCGCCGCACTCGACGGATTCGACGCGACCGACTGGCTCGTCGAGGTGACCCAGCCGGCGCGGGTCTTCCACGGGACAGACGACGAACTCGTTCCACCGGCTGCCGGTCGTGACCTCGCACGGGGACTTCCACGAGGCGAATTCGTCGAACTCGACGACGCGGGTCACCTGGCGTCTATCGAGCACTCGCGGACGGTCAACGATCGACTCCTCGGGTTTCTCGACGCTCATACCGACGAGGACTGAGCGGGGCGAACCGAGCCCTCGTACACTGTGGTCGACTCCTTTCGAGGATCGATCGCCGAGTTCTACCCTATGTGCGTGCCAGCCTGTGCCCGGGTATAACGTCTCTGCGAGTGGAAGTCACACTCGTGACGCTCTCGATCGCTCGCCGGGCCGATCGCTTTCCCGACCGAACTGCGATCATCGATATTTCCGAAGAACGGCGTTACGCACCTGCCAAAACCGTCCACGAGGATCGCGTCTCGTATCGGGAGCTCGACGCGTTCGTCACCCACTTCGCGACCCGACTCGCGGCGATCGGTATTGAGGCCGGCGACACCCTCTGTTTCGTCTCGAGAAATCGCGTCGCCTCGCTCGCGCTCCTCTTTGCGTGCCGTCGACTGGGGGCGACGTTCGCCCCGATCTCACACCGGCTGACGCCCGCGACGGTCGAACGGCCCTTCGCCGCTCTCGACCCCGATCTGGTGGTTTTCGAGGCCGCCCAGCGCGATCTGGTTCGATCGATTCCGTACGATCGATCGGTGGCGCTCGCGGAACTGCTCGAGGACACAGCCGAACCTGGCGACCGTCCTGCGGACGCCTCCGGAGACGAGAACCTGAAAGCGTCCGTCCCGCTGCTTGCGCTCCACGGCGAGTCCGGGCGTCCGGTGGCCGGGTTCTCGGCCCAGGCAGTCGAGTGGAACTGCATCACGGCCGCCGTGACGTGGGGACTCTCCGACGACGACACGGCGATCGTCTGTTCCCCGCTCTCGACGCCCGACGGGTTGTTCCGGGTCGCGCTGCCGGTTCTCTATGTCGGCGGCACCCCCGTGCTCGATCGCGCCTTCGATCCGGGCGACGCGCTGGCTGCGATCGACGCGTACGCGATAACGACGCTCGCCTGCAGAACGGCGGCGATTCGGGCGCTCGCGGCCGAGGACGGCTTCGCCGCGATCGCCGGCCTGAGGCGGGTGATCTGTGACGAGTCCACGCCGGGGGGCCTCCTGGAGGCCTACGTGGACCGCGGCGTTCCGGCCGGTCGCGCTTACGGCCGCCTCGAGTGTCCGATCGCGCTGGCCCACTCGATCGCCACGCAGCGGTCGGTCGAGACGGACCCTGTGGGGGCGTCTTCCGTCCCGGACGCGGGTGTCGGCCGTCCCGTTCCGGACTGTCGCGCTCGCCTCGTCGACGACGGAGGGACGGTTCTCGAGGGGCCGGCCGAGGGTCGTCTCCAACTGGCCGGGCCGGTGCTCGCGGCCGGCTACGTTGACGCCAGCGATCCCTCCGGAGGCGATCGATCCGACTCCCGTACCGGAGATCGGGAGGGAGACCCCTCGTCGGCGGAACGCGCAACACTCGCCGGTATCGATCGCAGCCGATTCGCCGGAGGCTGGTTCGACACGAACGAGACGTTTCGTCGAACCGAGGACGGAACCTTCGTTCCGCGATGACCGCACTGGCGTGGAGATCGTTTCTGCCGCGGTCGTGTCCGGCTCGTTCGCCCGCTAGTTCTGATGATCGCGATCAACTCGACTCGTCCGCCGCCCCATCGACAACTGTGTTCACAACGGCGGTCTCCTCGCCCCGTAGGGGCGTCCACGGTTGCGGCAACGACCGATCGCGACGGAAGGTCTATTTATATCGAGCGGGGAGTAGCACAGGATGAGTCAGCTTCGGATCGCCGTCCTCAACGCGGCCCAGGAGGACGCGAACACGACACGAAACTTCCGGCGCGAACTCGACGCCTCGCTGGCCGAGTTCGACGTCACTGACGGGACCGTTCCCGACGGCTTCGAGTTCGACGGCGCCGTCGTCACGGGATCGCGAACGTCGATCTACTGGAACGAGGAGTGGATGCAACGCACCAAGACGTGGGTGCGCGAGGCGATCGATCGCGGAATTCCGTTCCTCGGCGTCTGTTGGGGCCACCAGTTGCTTGCGGACGTTCTCGGCGGCACCGTCGCAGATATGGGTGTCTACGAGGTCGGTTACAGTTCGATCGAGCAGGTCTCGGAGACGCGACTGTTCGCGGGGATCGATCGGGAGTTTACGGCCTTTACGAGCCACTCCGACGAGGTGGCAACGCTGCCGCCGGGCGCGGAACCCCTCGCGGAAAACGAGTACTCGAATCACGGCTTTCGCAAGGACCGTGTCTTCGGTGTCCAGTTTCACCCCGAGTACGATACGAAAACCGCCCGCGAGCTCGTCCACCGAAAGGACCTCTCCGACGATCGACGCCGATCGGTCCTCGACGAGATTACCGACGAAAACTATCAGCGGGCCTCCGAGGCGAAACAGGTCTTCGAGAATTTCGTCGAATTCGTCCGCGAGGTGACGGCGGTGGACGACGGTGTCGCGATCGGTGCGGATACCGTTGATTCTTCGACGGGCGTCGGTTGTTCTGACTAACGTCATCTTTTGAGCGGCCGATTTCGGCTGATGAGAGCGATTTTCGCCGATCGCGCCGAATCGGTGCTATAGTAACGACTGAAACGATTCACACCCGATCGCAAGAGGGCTCTGTGATCGGGTGTGCATTGATTTTCAGCGGCTAGTATACCTGGTAGAAACGTTTACTGTTCTACTGGCCGTAGAACGCGCATGGCGACCTCCGTAAAGATGGACGAACATACGAAGGACCGTCTCGAGCGCTTACAGGCGGAAATAAAACTCGAGACAGGCCGAAAGGTGACCCAACAGGAATTGCTCGAACGGCTAGTCGATACTGCCTACGAGTCACGAGCCGAGTTTATCGATTCGTTCCGTGACGAATGGAATGGACTGTCTGAAAACGAGATCGATCGGCTGCTCTCAGGGACCGTTTCATCCGGGAATCCGATCGACGAAGACGAGATTGACGACGCACTGTACGGTGACGACGTCGAATGAGTCTGTTCATCGATACTGGGGTCTTCTATGCGCTCCACGATCGCGATGCGCCACGCCACAGTGTCGCCCGCCGAGCGGTCCATCGAGTCAGCGCCGGTGAATACGGCCGTCTCTTTACGAGCGAATACGTCTACGACGAAACCGTGACGCTGGTTCGCCAGCGTACCGGTCGATTCAGTGCATCGAAACAAGCCGGCGATCGAATACGGGGCTGTGATCCATTTCCGAACGCGTTCGAGTTGCTCTACGTCACCGAATCGCTCTTCAATCGAACGCTCGAAACGTTCGAACGGTACGAGAACCATTCACTCAGTTTCACCGATGCAAATTCGATAGCGCTCGTGGATGCGTACGATATCGGTGCTGTACTCAGCTTCGATGATGATTTCGATGGGATCGTCGATCGGGTCGATCCCGAACACGTTTCGGCGTGAACCGGTCGTCAAGATGAGACTCTCCCGTTGGATCACGACGTTGCAGCACCCGGAAAACCCGGCATTGAATTGCGATCTGATTAGCGATCGATCGCGGTCGTCGTCACTCCGCCGTGGCCGTCTCCGTCGTCTCCTCGACACCGATCGCTTCGACGATCAACTCTGCAACGTCGACGACTTCGATCTCGTCCTCGTAGCCGCCGGTTTTGCGGCCGTCCTCGTACATCGTCATGCACATCGGGCAGGCGACGACGAACTTTTCGACGCCGGAGGCGGCGTCGGTGTCTTCGAGGGCTTCCCGGATGCGCTCCTCGCTCGGCTTCGGCTCCTCGTCGAAGTCCATCCAGAGGCCGCCGCCGCCGCCGCCACAACAGAAGGAGTTGTCGCGGTTGCGAGGCATCTCGTCGAGGGTACAGCCCGTCGCACGGATGAGGTCTCGCGGGGCCTCGTACTCGTCGTTGTACCGGCCCAGGTGACACGGATCGTGGTAGGTGACGGTGTAGTCGAGTTCCGTCCCGTCGAGGGCGAGCGCGCCGGTTTCGACGAGTTCTTCGACGGCCTGGGTCCAGTGGAGCACGTCGATCTCGCCGTCTGCGTTCCACTGCTCCTCGTAGTCGAAGGGCATCATCGGGTCGTCGGCGAACTCCGCGAAGTCGACCTCGGGGTACTCGTTTTTGAACGTGTTGTAGGAGTGTGGGTCCGTACAGACGATTTTGTCGAACTCGCAGTCTTCGAAGGTCTCGACGTGGTGGCCGGCGAGTTCGACGTAGAGGAACTCCTCGCCGACGCGGCGGATGTCGTTGCCGTCGTACTTCTCGTCGTCGAAGAGGATGCCGAAGCTGACGTCGGCCTCCTTGAGGATTGTCGCGAGCGATCGAGCCACCTGCTTGTTGCGATCGTCGTAACTCGGGTAGTCGCCGACGTACCAGAGGTAGTCGACGTCCTCCTTGCGGGCGTCGGTGAGGTCGAACGCGAGGTCGTCGGCCCAGTCGGCGCGCGATCGCTGGGGATCACCGAACGTGTTGCCGTTTTGCATGACGTTCTGGAAGACGTCCTGCATGGTCGAGGCGACATCGCCCTGGTCGGTGAGCTGGCGGTTGAGTCGGGTGAACGACTGGAGGTGTTCGATCTCGACCGGGCAGGCGTCCATGCAGGCCATGCAGGCCATACAGGACTCCATCGTCTCGGCATTGATGACGCTCGTACCGCCGTCGGCGATGATCGGTTTGTCCTCGCTGCCGGCGTCGAGTTCTTCGCGGTACTGTTTCAGGTCGAGGATGACGTTTCGCGGATCGAGGGGTCGATCGGACGCTTTCGCGGGACAGACCGCAGAACAGCGACCGCACTTGGTGCAGGCGTCCTGGTCGAGGATTTCTTTCCAGGTGAAGTCGTCGATCGATTCGGCGTTAGTTGCGTCGAGGTCCGCGGGGACGTTGGGCAGGCGCTTGCCCGCCTTCTCGTCGCGGACGACGACGTTCGCGAAGGAGGAAATCATGTGGAACGGCTTGGCGTAGGGGATCCACGCGATGAAAAAGAACGCGAGCAGCGAGTGTGACCACCAGGTTAGCCAGTGGAAGGTCTCGGCGTTAACTCCGAGGTAGTTCGCCGTGGCGTACCCCTGCGCGCCCGTCACCGAGGCTTCGAGCGTCGGGAAATCGATCGCCTGGAACACCATCGCGATTCCGTAGCCGACGAAGCTGACGACTTCGTGTTCGGGCATGCCCGTCGCGTAGATGCGCAGGCCTTCGAGCAGGAAGCCGCCGACGCCGAGACCGAACAGCGTCCAGATGAAGATGTCGTCCTCGTTCGAGGTGTGGCGATCCCAGAGGCGCTCGTTGCGAACCCAGTAGCGGCGGTACATCGCCATCCCGATGCCGACGACGAAGAGGAGTCCCATCGCGTCGACCATGAACTGGTAGCCGAGATAGAAGTCACCCTGCCAGAACTGGAGGCCGAGCAAGAGGCTGGTACCGTACTCCTCGAACGCGAGGATCGACGTCGCGATAAGGAGCGTCAAAAATCCCCAGAGAATAAACGAGTGCATTAGCCCGCCGTAGAGATCTCGGTTGAAGTTTTTCTCGTTCGAGAGCACGGTTTTGGCCGCGCTGACGATTCGGCCCGGCAGGTCGTCGAGTCGACCGAACGGATCGTCCTCACCCGCCGCATAGCGCGCAAAGCGCTGGTACACCCCGTAGAGGAAGAC
The DNA here is from genome assembly GCF_059736405.1 of Halosolutus sp. DAT137. Classification (NCBI taxonomy): domain Archaea; kingdom Methanobacteriati; phylum Methanobacteriota; class Halobacteria; order Halobacteriales; family Natrialbaceae; genus Halosolutus; species Halosolutus sp. DAT137. The sequence goes on from NZ_JCAQID010000003.1 coordinate 21,414, forward strand.
GAGGATCGCGATCGCCGCCAGGAGATAAAACAGCGCGTAGCCGGTGTCGCTGATCCCCCAGTAGGTTTCCCTCGTCACCTCCGTCTGGGCTATAACGTTCATGTTCTATCACGCGGAGGGACGCACCTTAATTCTTGTCACGCGTACGAACTTCCCACCCCGGCGGCGTCAGGCGAAAATAATAAACGGTGGACGTATTTATCAGCGTCTCCGGCCGGTCGTTCGCGACCGACGCTATCTGGCAACAGGCTTAAATAGCCGCCCATCGGGAGTGTCCACTCATGAACGAAAAAACCGAGGAACTCCGTGATATCTTCACCGACGTTACCGACGGCGAGGCGACCGTCACCGAATCCCAGGAGGATACCCGCGGTTCGCTCGAACAGGACGAACAGTCCGTCGAGGAGCGACTCGAGAACGTCATCGCGCAGATGCGCGAACGCTACGAGTTCGAAACGCCGCTGTCGGACGAGCAACTGATCGACCTCGCCACGGCGTTCTACGACGGAAAAAGCGACGAGACGATCGCCGAGGACCTCGGCGTCGCGGAAGACGACGTCTTCGAGGCCCGTCTCTCCTTGCACCTCGTCGACGAGGGTGACGCCGCCGAGGTCGATCTCGTCGCGATCCGCAATCGCGAGGAGGACGATGCGACGCTGGCCGAGGAGTACGGCGTCAGCGAGGAGCGGATCCATCGCTACCGGCGTGTCGCCGCAGCCAAAGACGAGTCGCGGGCGGCCAACGATCGCTACCGCGACGAGTTCGACAGCATTCTTGCCGACGCCGACCTGACCGATCGAATGGCGACGGATATCCGGGAGGACGGTCTCGACGACGCCACCGAGGGAATGGAAACGAACGTCGATCTCTAGACGGCAGGGACTTTATATATCAGCGGGCGGCCAGACACCCCGTGACTCGACGCGTCGCGTTCAGCGATCTCCGGACGGCAGCCTACTGCCCGCGCAAGTGCTACTACCGACAGACGAGAGACGATGTCGACCGCGAGCCACCGCCCGAGATCGAAGAGCGCCGATCGCTCGCGTTCCGGTACGATCACCTCCTCGCTGCGTCCCGGGACGATCTCGCGACCGAACCGATCGAACTCGCGCCCGCTGCGTATCTCGATCGATTGCGGCGGACGCGCGATCGACTGGGGACTGCCGGCGACGAAAACGACCGCAGCGATGACGCCTGCGGGAGAACTCACTGGCAGCGACTCCGAAATCCGACCGATCGCGATCGCCTCGTCACGGGACGAGATTGCCGCGGCGTCGTCCACAAGGTGCTCTCGGAGCCGATCGAACCGGCGATCGTTTCGGCCGGAAAACCGCCTGAGCAGGGAGTCTGGGAGCCCCAGTCCGTCCACGCCGTTGCAGCGGCCAAGGCCCTTGCCTGGGAACACGAGACGCCGATCGATCGCGCGTGGCTCGAGTACCCCGCCTACGGCGTGATCCGGCGGATCGATCTCACGACGCGTCGCAAGGCGCGATACCGACGGACGTTACGGACGGTTCGGGAACTCGACGGCCCGCCGCCCCGCCTCGACGATCGGTCGAAGTGTTCGGCCTGCGAGTTCGCCGAGACCTGTGGGGTTCGGACGCGATCGTTGCGATCGCTGCTGGGGTTCGGGTAACATCGTCGTGTCACGGGTCGGGTATCGGTCACTGTGCCGTGGCTCGTGTCATCAGTCAGGTATCGGTCACTGTGCCGTGGCTTGTCTCATTAGTCAGGTATCGGCTACTGCCTATGGGTCTGACGTCGGTTGATTCGTCCCGAACCCGGCGTCGATCACCGTGTTTCGAGCCAGGCCTCGATCTCGTCGGCCTGTGCGCCGCGGCGGTGGATCGTGTCGTTCGACACGTCGACGACTGTACTTTCGGTCCCCGCGGTCTCGCCGCCGTCGATCGTCGCCGCCGCGGTCTCGCGAATCGCCGGATCGAGTTCGTCGAGTCGACGGACGCTGCCCCGGCCGCTGACGTTCGCGCTCGTGGCGGTGATCGGGGTCTCGGCTCGCTCACACAGGGCGAGTGCGATATCGTGGTCCGGAACCCGGACCCCGACCCGCTCAGCTCCGGCGGTCAACTCGTCGGGAACGATCTCGCGGCGTCGACAGAGAACCGTCACCGGACCGGGCAGAAACCGGGCCATGAACTGTCGCTCGCGATCGGTCGCCCGAACGTATTCCAGGGCGGCCGGCACCGAGGGGACCGCGAGGGAGATGGGCTTCGATCGATCCCGGCCCTTCGCCTCGAAGACGCGATCGACGGCTTTCGGATCGAGTGCGTCCGCACCAAGCCCGTAGACCGTTTCGGTCGGGTAAACGACGAGTTGCCCGTTCGCGATCGCGGTTGCCGCGCGCTCGAGGTCGGTCATTCGGGTGTGAATCGGCCCGTCGTCGTCAAAAGCGTATCGCGATCGGATGGTGGATCCGCGGTCAGAGCGGGTCGTTACGGGTCCGTCAACCGGCTCTCGCGTCGTTATGCGAGGTCGAGTCGGTCCTCGAGTTCGTCGTAGTCGGGGAACTCGGGCCACTCGGTCGCGACCCAGGTGGCGTCGACAGATCCGTCCTCCTCGATCGCGACGAACGCGGGACGGGGTTCGTTGATCCCGCTCATGCCGTCGAGGTCGTGGGCGATGCCGTAGGAGTCAGCGACGCCGTTGCCGGGGTCGGCAAACAGCGCGAAGGGGTACTCGTTGTCGACGAGGAACCGCGAGATGCCGTAGGGGGTCGAGGCGCTGACACCGACGATCTGCTCGTCGAATTCGTCCCAGCCGCGATCGTCGAGTTCGTCCCAGATGTACTTCGCGAGAAACGAGCCGACCATCGGCGTGAACACGAGGATCGTCCGCCCCTCGTCCGCGAGTTCCGAGAGGGTTCGGTCCTGCCAGAACTCGTCGGTGACCAGCGGGCGGGTGAAGTCGGGGGCGTCCGACCCTGGTTCGGGCGGGTCTGCGGGGCCGAGATCGACGACTTCGAAATCGGGCATCACTCCTCACCTCCCGCACCCACGGCGGCGGTTCCCGCATCGGCATCCGACCCGGTTCGATCGCCGTAGGTCGATTCCAGATAGTCGACGATGTTCGCGCTTTCGGCCATCGTGACGCCGGTGGTTTCGTCGACGATGACGGGGACGGTTCGGACGCCGGCGACGCGCTTGACGACGTCTCGTCGGGAGTGCATCGGTTCGACGAATCGAGAGGTGTACGCGAGATCGTACTCGGCGAGGAGTCGCGCGACGCGCTCGCAGAAGGGACATCCCTGCAAGCGATAGAACGTGATCGGTGCGCCGGTCGCCACGCCGGTTGAATCACTCATACCCATCGGTTGGAGAAAGCGGCGGGTAAACGTGTCGCCGCCGGACGTTCCGACCGGAAAACAGTAAATGGTTAACCGATCGGGTGACAAGACCCCACATCAATGGCGTTATCTCCGCTGTTCGAGATCATACTTGCCGCCTACGAGGTCCCAGTGGTGGGTCTCGAGTTCGACCGATCGACGGTGACGATCCTCGGTGTGCTGGCAGTCGTGATCCTCATCGGTCTCTCTGCGTTCTTTTCCTCGTCCGAGATCGCGATGTTCAATCTCCCCAAACACCGTCTCGAGGGGATGGTCGAGGAGGGAATCGATGGGGCGACGATGGTGAAGACGCTCAAGGACGATCCACACCGGTTGCTCGTGACGATCCTCGTCGGCAACAACATCGTCAACATCGCCATGTCCTCGATCGCGACGGCGATCCTGTCGCTGTATTTCGGCGGCCTGGTCGGCGTGTTGCTGGCCACGTTCGGAATCACCGCCCTCGTCCTCCTGTTCGGTGAGAGCGTCCCCAAGTCCTACGCGGTCGAGAACACCGAGTCGTGGGCGGTTCGCATCTCGAAGCCGCTCAAGGCGACCGAGTATCTACTATTCCCGCTGATCGTTCTCTTCGATTACCTCACCCGACAGGTCAACAGGCTCACGGGGTCGACCGGTGCGATCGAGTCGCCCTACGTCACCCGTGACGAAATCCAGGAGATGATCGAGTCCGGCGAGCGCGAGGGGGTTCTCGAGGAAGAAGAACACGAGATGCTCACCCGCATCTTCCGGTTTAACAACACGATCGTCAAGGAGGTGATGACTCCCCGGCTGGACATGACAGCGGTGCCGAAAGACGCCGAGATCGACGAGGCGATCGAGACCTGTATCCAGAGCGGCCACGCTCGCATTCCAGTTTACGAGGGGAGCCTCGACAACGTCCAGGGCGTCGTTCACATCCGTGATCTCGTGCGCGATCTGAACTACGGCGAGACCGAGGCCGACGACCTCGAACTCGCGGACCTCATCCAGCCGACGCTGCACGTTCCAGAGTCGAAAAACGTCGACGAACTGCTGACCGAGATGCGCGAAAACCGAATGCACATGGCGATCGTCATCGACGAGTTCGGGACGACCGAGGGGCTGGTGACGATGGAGGACATGGTCGAGGAAATCATCGGGGAGATCCTCGAAGGCGGCGAGGAGTTGCCGATCGAGGACATCGACGACGACACCGTCCTCGTCCGCGGCGAGGTCAACATCGAGGACGTCAACGAAGCTCTCGAGATCGACCTCCCCGAGGGCGAGGAGTTCGAGACGATCGCAGGCTTCATTTTCAATCGCGCGGGGCGACTCGTCGAGGAGGGCGAAGAAATCGAGTTCGACGGCGTCCGGATCACCGTCGAGACCGTCGAGAACACGCGAATCATGAAAGCTCGCCTCCAAAAGCTCGAACGGGAACCCGAGGAGCCGGCCGACCTCGAGGCGGAAGGCGAGAGTTGAGTTGCTGTCGGTTCCAACTGCCGCGGTCGAGAGTAAGCGCCACCCACTACGTTCGAGAGTAAGCGTCACCCATTTCGATCGCCGTCGTTCTCACTCTGTCGTCGACTACCGGTATCGTCACTCTGCCGTCGCCGGTTTCGATCGTACCTGTCCCTGTACCGCGCGGGCGACTGCGGGCGGCATCGTCAGGCGTCGCGGTCCCTGGACGTACTGGCCGCCGGGCTGGGCGTAGTCGAGTTTCACGATCGCGGTGTCGCCGACCTGCCGGATCGAGGCGTCCCGGATCACGGCGAGATCGATCGCCTGGTCGGGATCGTAGAGGTAGATCGTCCCGTCCTCTGGATCGAACGTGCCGATCGATTTGAAAAAGACCGAGAGGGCGATCGCGACGAGGGCGAGCGGGATCGTCAGCGCGGCAAGGAGCGTAAACGGGCCGGCACCGACGGCGAGGAGTTCGCGCTGGGAGACGACTCTGCCGGCGAGCATCAGCGACCCGATGATCGCGATCATGACGATCGCGCCGACGGCGGCGTCCATCGCCCGATCGAGGCTCTCGCCGGTAGGAGTCGCGATCGGCAGTCGTCGCCCGAGGCGCTCGACGTGGTGTTCGGTGCGATCGGTGACGGCGAACGCGAGGATTGTCACGGCGAGTGCGGCGGCTGCGGCGACGACGACCGACTGGCCGCCGATCTCGCCGGTCAGGTCGAAAAATCGCCAGAAGACGATGATGGCGGCGGCGGCGAGAAAGGTGCCGACACCGAGGGACCACAGGAGCCGGACCGTCCGGGAGGTTGTCGCGTCCCGTCGCCAGCTAATCGGTTCGGAGTCGTCCATACCTGACTCTGGGTCTCGTTCGTGTAAATGCGGTTCGATACGCAGTGCATCACCGGTGGGAGATCAGATGCAGAGCGGGTAATCGCCGGCGGTACCACCACGAAAGCCCCTGACGCCATCCAGTCGAGGTTCTCGCTTCCGGGCAGGGGCGTTCGTAGGAGTCTCTGTTCCGACTCTGAGGAGGACGGAATCCACCGAAATGGTGCTAGCCGATCACCGAGAAGATGACGACGAAGCCGACGTAGGCGATGACGATCGAGCCGGCCAGCGACCCGATCCAGGCCAGCACCGTATAGCCCATCTTGCGGCCGCTGACGCCGCCGCCCGCCCCTGCGGCAGCGTAGCCGCTGCCGATGATCGCGCTGACGATAATCTCGTTGAAGGAGACGGGAATCCCGTAGAGGACGGCGGCCTGGGCGATGATGAACGACGGAATGAGCGCGGCGATCGAGCGTCGCGGACCCAGCGAGGAGTAGTCCTGTGAGATCGCCTTGATCATCCGGGGCGCGCCGGTCCAGGAGCCGGCCAGGAGACCGACTCCGCCGCCGAGCAGGAGGGCGATCAGCGGCAGGCCCACGTCGCCCGACAGGGGAATAAGCGGGCCGATCGCTAGCCCCACCTGGCTGCCACCGGCGGAGAACGCGACCAGACCGCCGAGGACGAGCAAGAAGTGTCGCTCGCCCCGTTCGGTTCCTTGCTTGAGATCGAATCCGATCGCGAGCGCCCAGGCGACCGCCATCACGGCCGTTGCGGCGGCGACGCCGACGGTCGTCGGAACGTCAAACCAGCCACCCGCGACCTGTGCGAGCGACGCGCCGCCCGACTCGGCCGACCCCAGAAGTGCGAACTCGATATTGGCGATGATAGCGCCGACGAACGCCGCGAGCGAGACGATGAGGTACTCCTCGGGAATCGGCTCGGCGCGAAGTACGCGAGCGATCGCGTAGGCCAGTCCGCCGCCGACGAACGGGGTCAAGATCCAGAGTGTGGCGATTTCGATGTACTTCGGCCACGTGGGATCGCCGCCCATCGCCAGGCCGACCCCGACGACCGCCCCGGTGACGGTAAACGCCGTCGCTATCGGATACCCTTTGAAGACGCCGATCGCGACCAGCCCGGCCGCAATGATGAGTGCGATCGTTGCGGCCAGCGGGGAGAGCGTTACGCCGCCGATGAGTTCGGTGCCGACCGCCTCCGAGACGTTCGCGCCCTGAAGCACCGCACCGGTGAATCCGAGGAGCCCCACGAGGAAGCCGGCTCGCATGACGGAAATCGCATTCGCCCCGACGGCGGGCGCGAACGGGGTCGAGCCGCTCGATCCGGCTCCGATCGCCCAGGCCATAAAGAGGCTGGCGATCGCGGCGACCAGGAACGTCGCTAGAGTCGCGATCTCGACCATCTACCGGTGTCTTACCGAGGCGGGTACAAGTGTGTGCCGACCTGCAGTAGCGAGCGCCCTGCGATCGACGGCGAGCCGGGTCCCCGTGGCCGACGGAGCACGTATCTTAAATACTAAGGTTCCCCTGAGCAAGACGTAACCATGCGTGAGCAACGTCAGACGTTCGACAGGCGGAGTTACCTGAAACAGGCCGGTGTAGCCAGCATTGCCACGATCGGGCTTGCGGGCTGCCTCGAGGACGCCGGCGACGGCGGGGACGACGGGAACGGAGACGGCAACGGCGACGACGGCGGATCCGGAAACGGGGACGGCAACGGCGACGAGGTTCAACAGATCGTTCCAGGGACGGCCCCCGGCTTCGAGCCGTTCGAAATGAACGTAGACGGCGAACTGGAGGGCTTCGACATCGACCTGCTCGAGGCCGTCGTCGACGAGGCGGGGTACGAACTCGCGGACTGGCAGGAACTCGAATTCGACTCGCTCATTCCCGCCCTCGACAACGGGAACATCGACGTTATCGCGGCCGCGATGACGATCAACGACGAGCGTCGGGAGACGATCGCCTTCACCGATCCGTACTACAGTTCCGACCAGTCGGTGCTCGTCCAGACGGGCGGGGACGTCCAGCCCGAGAGCCTCGACGACCTCTCAGGAATGGACGTCGGTGCGCAGTCGGGGACGACCGGTGAGGGAATCATCGAGGACGAACTGGGCGACGACGTCAACTACACGTCGTACGAAAATTACGTCTTCGCGGTTCAGGAACTGGAGCGGGGAACGCTCGACGCGATCGTCATCGACGAACCGGTCGGCAACTCGTTTGCGGGCGATCGCGACGTCGAGGTCGCGTTCGTCTTCGAGACCGACGAGGAGTACGGCTTCGGCATTCGCCAGGACGCGGGCGATCTGCAGTCCGCGCTCAACGACGGGCTCGCGGCAGTCCAGGAGTCCGGCGAGTACGACGAGATCACCCGCGAGTGGTTCGGGGAGTAGTCTGATCCGCCATGGAGTTCGTCGTCCCGGCGACTGCGCTATCGACTGCGTTCCCAGCCGAGCATCTGCTGTTGATCGGTGAGGAGACGATCGGTCGACAGCTGGGTGAGGACTGGGCGTTCATTTACCGGAACCGGGAGTACCTGCTGTGGGGGCTGGTCGTGACGATCGTGTTGACGCTGACGAGCATCGTCCTCGGCTTCCTCGCAGGCTTTCCCGCGGGCGCGATCGAAGCCTACGGGAGCGGCTACTCGCAGGCGTTCGTCCGCAAGGCCGGCGTCCTCTTGCGCGGGACGCCGATCCTCGTCATCATGATCTTCACGTACTTCGTGTTGCCGATCGATATCGTGATCGGGGCGGTTGCGGCCGTCCTTGCTGCGATCGAGTTCGTTCTCGGGCCGACGCCGTTTACAGTCCCGACGGACGTCCCGGAGGCCTTTATTGCGGCGACGCTCGCACTCGGCTTTCGGAGCGCCGCCTACCAGTCACAGATCTTCCGCGGCGCGCTCGGAAGCATCGACGACGGGCAGATGGAAGCCGCGCGTTCGATCGGCATGAGCCGGCTCGAGGCGATCCGACACGTGATCGTCCCCCAGGCGCTGCGCCGGAGCGTGCCGGGCTTTCAAAACGAGTTCACGATCGTCTTGAAAGACACCTCGATCGCCTTCGCGATCGGACTCGGCGAACTCTTAAAACGCAGTTATGACCTGTTTATTCAGGAAACGACGGCGGTCCTCGAAGTGATCCTCTTCGTCAGCCTGCTGTATTTCGTGTTGACCTTCAGTACCAATCGCACGCTCGATTACGTGAGCAACTACTTCGCAATTCCAGGTGAATCGTCGTGAGCGACTCCCGACCGACCGAGACGACCGACAGTACAGCCCGACAGTCGACCGCCACGGACGCCGCGACCGGCACCGAGCCGCTGTTGCGGATCGAAGACGTCTGGAAGTCCTACGGTGATGAGGAGGTGCTCCGGGGAATCGATCTTGAGGTCGATCGCGGCGACGTCGAAGTGCTGGTCGGCCCCAGCGGGAGCGGCAAGTCGACGATGCTGCGGTGTATCAACCGGCTGACTGAGATCGACAGCGGGCACATTTACCTCGACGACCTGGAAGTGACGGGCGCGGAGACGGACCCGAACACTGTCCGCCAGCAGATCGGGATGGTGTTCCAGGATATCAACCTGTTCGCTCATCTCACCGCGCGCAAGAACGTCACGCTCGGTCTCCGGAAGGTCAAGGGGCTGAGTAAGTCCGAGGCGCGCGATCGGGCCGACGCCGAACTCGAGCGCGTGGGACTTGCCGACCAGGTCGACTCCTATCCGGCACAGCTGTCGGGCGGGCAGAAACAGCGCGTCGGCATCGCCCGCGCGCTCGCGATGGATCCCGAGGTCATGCTATTCGACGAGCCGACCAGCGCCCTCGACCCCGAACTCAGCAACGAGGTGCTCGAGGTGATGCAACAGCTCGTGGCCGACGGGATGACGATGGTCGTCGTCACCCACGAGATGCGCTTCGCTCGCGGCGGCGCGAGCCGCATCTCGTTTCTCGACGAAGGGGAACTCGTCGAGCGCGGCCCGCCCGAGGAACTGTTCGAGAACCCGAGCCACGAGCGCACGAAACGGTTCTTCGAGAGCATTCGCCATGACTGAGGGAACCGACCGAAACGTCGAGGGAGGCGATGACTAACGACGCCGACTCGGTCGCGGGGGGCGACGATCGAGCATGAGCGTCTCCGACTCCCTGGGTCTCGACGCCGAGTGGCTCCGCGAGTCCACCGACAGCCTCGGACGGGGGCTCACGGTGCTCGCCGGCGTCGTCTTCTGGGGCTGGCTTCTCACGCGCTGGTTCTACGACTGGACGCTCGGGCGCTGGGGCATCGGCCCTGGCGCGGGCGAGAACTTTCTCTCCCCGGCACCGTTCGAACGGGTCGCCGACGCGCTCTCTGGCTCCGTCGCAACGCTGGGTCCGGTCAGAATACCAGTCGACTGGCTCGCATCTCTCGTCGACGGGATCGCCCTCGCGATCGACATCGCGCCGGCCATGGCGACCGGTGCCTGGTACACGATCGTGTTGACCTCGGTGAGCATCGCCCTCGGCTTCGCGATCGCCGTTCCGACGGCCGTGCTCCGGGTGTACGGCGGCCCGTTCCGATGGATCGCGCTCGCCTACACCGAGTTGATTCGGGGAACGCCGCTTCTGGCCCAGCTGTTCGTCCTCTACTACACGCCGTACCTGGCGGTTCCGCTCAGCGACGTGGACGTGATCGGGCAGGGGTTCGTCCCCGAGTACGCGTTCTGGATCGCCATCATCGGCTTCACGATCAACGGCTCGGCCTACCAAGCCGAGTACATCCGGGGCGCACTGGAAAGCGTCGACGAGGGCCAGCTGACCGCCGCGCGAGCGATCGGACTCTCGAAGCTCGAGGGGATTCGCCACGTCGTCCTTCCACAGACGCTCCGGTATGCGATTCCCGCGTGGACGAACGAACTCGTCTACCTCATAAAATACTCCTCGCTGGCCGGCTTCATCACTGTCCCCGAACTGTACTACCGGGCGAGCCGGATTGCGTCGTCGACGTTCGAGTACACGCCCATCTTCACCCTGCTCGGGCTCGTCTACCTCGGACTGGTCCTTTCGGCGACGAACGTGATGACTCGCGTCGAACGCCGCGTCGCGATCCCCGGCATCGGACAGGTCGAGGGTCGCCAGCAAGGCGGGAACGACTGACTCTTCGCCACGGCTCGGCTCGCGGATTCTCTTTCGGTTCGACTCGAGTGACCAACCGCTCGCTTCAGTTCGTCGTCGACTTCGAGTTGTCCTCCGGTTCCGGTGGTGGTTCCGCGCCTTCGATCGCCTCGGCCGCTTCGGTGTCCTTCTCGACTTCGACGTGCCAGCGATCGACCTCCTCGTCGAGTTCCGCGAGTCGATCGGAGACGTCGTCTTTCAGCACATCGTCGTTGACGTTGACCTCGAAGACGAACTGCTCGCCGTTGTCGCCGTTGCGGGTCGACTGCTGGACGTTGGCGCTGATCAGTTCGTTGTCGAAGTAGTACGGCGCGAGCTGGGTCATCACGTTCTGGTAGACCGTGTCCTCGACCCGGCGCAACGCCTTGCGGCTGGCGGAGTCGGCCGCCCGCGCAACGTAGTTGACCGACTCCTTCCAGGTGCCGACCGCGCCCTCCGCGTCGTCTTCCTCGAGGCGTTCGTACGACTCCGAGAGCTTCTCGCCGGCGGTCTTGATGTCTTCGTCGGGGTCTTTCCCGGCTTTTTCGCCCTTTCCCTCTTCGACGCTGGCCTGGTCTGCAGTTTTTTCGCTTACGTCCGCGTCGAGCGTCTCGTGGGCGCGCGGACGCCACTGTTCCCATTCCTCGAACGCCTGGGTGAACTGCTCGCCGTTCGCTCCGTCCGGGTCGTGAACGTCGGCGTCGCGAAGCGCGCGAGTGATCCGTTCGCCGTGTTCGACGACGTCGCCCCAGTCACCACGGATTTTGAATCCCGAGATGCTCTCTTCCATTCGGTTGGACAGGTGGTAAGCGGTGGATCGGTATAAAGTTCGTTGCTGCGAGTTCGGGTTGAGAGTGGAGCGGTGACCAGTCGGTTCCCAAGAGCGGGCCGATTTCGGCGGCCGTGGGCCAATTTTGCGCGCGATTCGCGGCCGAACGGCCCGAAACGTGGGACTCGATTCCAATCGCGACGGGGTGATCGAACGACGTTCCACGACCGTCAATGCGGACGGTACGGGCCGCTTACGGGTCACTACGGACCGCTGAGGGGGTTCGAGGCGGATCGGTAGCATGAACTATCCGGCGAGCGCTTAGTCGCGTATGACGATCGAAGATCGAGACAACGCCTATCTCGTCACGCACGCACTGGCGAAAGACACGCTCTCGCGGCTTCGGGATGTCGAGACCGAGCAGGTCAGCTTCCGAAAGGGACTGGTCAAACTCGGCCGAGTCTGTGGCTACGAGATCATCGACGGGCGGATGGAGACCGAGTACGTCGAAATCGAGACGCCCCTGGAGACGACCATGGGTGAACGCGTTCGCGGACTCGACGACGTGGTCATTATCAACGTGTTGCGGGCGGCGACGCCGTTCGTCGAGGGACTACTCAAGGCGTTTCCCCGCGCCAGGCAGGGTGTCATCAGCGCGAGTCGAGACGAGGAAGCGGGCCGCGACGAGGACGGCTCGTTCCCGATCACCGTCGACTACGTGAAACTCCCCGAGATCACCGCGGAGGATACGGTGATCGTCGCAGACCCGATGCTCGCGACCGGGAGCACGATGTGTACCGTCCTCGACCACGTCGTCGAGAACGCCGAGGCCACGCCCGAGAACCTCATCGTTCTCTCTGCCGTCTCGGCCCCCGAAGGACTGCTCCGGGTCAGCGAGGCCGTCCCCCAGGCTGATTTGCTCACGGTCTCGATCGACGATCGCCTCGACGAAGAGGGCTTTATCGTCCCCGGACTGGGTGACGCCGGCGATCGGGCGTTCCGGACAACCTGATACGAGCGACTGTAGACCGTTACGACGAACCGTCTGAACCACGGTGTCGGATCGTTTTCGGCACCACGCGGCGGGGGTCGATGCCGATTACCGATCTGTAAGGGTTTCTGCGAACAACTACCGCCGATCGACCGTACCGTGTCAGCGATCGTGTCCACTCGAACGCGGCCGTTTCCCGACGCAAACAGCGGTCCGAAAAAGACATAGTATTGTCACTATTGGTCCCTTTTCGACTCGATCTCAGGTCGGCCCGCGGGTTTCCGGCGAGAATCTCCCCTTTCGCCGGCATGTAGTCCAGTGGTTGTCCGACCGCAATCTGTTCAACTACCAGTCATATTGGCCGCGTGTGGGTTGTGATCTTCACTCAAACTGCACAAAATAGTTAACAATCCTATATCGAAGAAGCTATTACTACTAGAACCATTATAATGCAGGTATGGCACGAAAGATAAACAGACGGGAATTCGTGGCTGTCAGTGGTATTGCTGGAATTACGGGTCTTGCCGGTTGTATCGGGGAAGATGCCGTTGAGGATGAAAACGGCAACGGCAACGGAAACGGCAACGGCGACGAGAACGGCGACGAGAACGGCGACGAACTCTCCGAAGACGAGTTCGAGGACGCCCAGCCCGACGAAGACGGCGAAGTGATCGTCTGGCACGCAGGCGGCACCGGCGGGACGTACTTCCCGCTGTCGGGTGAGTTCAAGTCGATCGTCGAGGCGAACTCGCCCCACGGGCTTCAGGTGCAGTCGACGGGTGCGAGCGTTGCGAACGTCGGTTCCCTCGAGCGCGAGGAAGCCGACTTCGCGCTGATTCAAAACGACATCGCCTACTTCGCGTACAACGGGACAGGTCTCGATGAGTTCGAAGATGCGGCGGTCGAGAACCTCCGCGGCGTCGCGACGCTGTACCCGGAGACGATCCACGTGATCACCCAGGCCGACTCGGGCATCGAGACGATCGACGACCTCGGTGGGGCGACGATCAACACCGGCGACCTGGGGAGTGGGACGCAGGTCAACGCGCTCCAGATTCTCGAGTCGGCGGGGATCGACGACTTCGACGAAGAGAACACCGACTTCTCGACGGCTACCGACCAGATTCGCGACGGCGACATCGACGCCGCCTTCGTCGTCGGCGGTGCACCTGTCGGCGCGGTCGAGGAACTCGCGACGACAGAGGACATCGCGCTGGTCGAAGTCTCCGGCGACCTCCGCGAGTCGATGAAGGAAGACGCCCAGTGGCTGGCCGACGACACCGTCGCCGGGGGCACCTACGACGGAATCGACGAGGACGTCGAGACCGTCTCCGTCCAGGCGATGATCGCGACTCACGAGGGCGTCGACGAGGGTATCGTCGAGGACATTACGACGGCGATCTTCGACAACACCGACGACCTCACGATCGAGGCCGACAACATCTCGGCCGACTCCGCTCAGGACGGAATGCCGATCGACCTGCATCCGGGTGCCGCGGCGTACTTCAACTAAGCCGAGGTCCCCCTCTCAGATCAGTATCGTGACTACCAATTACGACACGTCGTCGGGCCGTTCACGACTCCGGCGACGAGCCGTTCTCGGTGCGCTCGCTGCGATCCCCATCGGTGCGGCTGGGGCGGTGTTTGCTCGGTCGCCCGATCGGCTCCTCGTCGTCGACGACGCGGTGTCCGGTGAACGACTTCTCGAGCGCCCGATCGACGACGGCGAGACTGTCGTGCTTTCCTATACGCACAGCGTAGAGAAGACGCCGGTCCGCGACGTGTACGAAGTCGACGACGACGCACTCAGAATGATTCGCACGGAATTTTACTCGTTCGGCGCGGGCCTCCCGACAGACAACGTCACGACCACGGACGACGGCTACGTCGTCCATCTCGACGATCGCTACGAGGAGCTGCCGGTCGCTCCCAGGGAGATCCCCGGTCACGAACTGATCGTAGGCGACGATCGGTACGATCTGGTCGCACTGGCTGACGATCGCGTGCTAATTCGAATCGCTTTCGATCGCTTCTTTATGCCGGCGCATAGCAGAACTGGTATGCACGTTCTCGGTACGACGAACCACGACGAGGTCGGCGTCGATAACGAGGTGAGTCGGCGGCCGTGAGCGACGATCGCGAACGGAAGGGAGACATTACCGATCAAAGTGAACTGTCGGACGAAGAACGCGAGGAAATCCTCTCGGAAGTAACCCGTCGACGGACGCTCCGTGGCCTGTCGCTGGTCGTGGTGGCGATCGTTGGGATCACGTTTTCTGCGTTCCAGATGTGGATCGCGGCGCGGGGGACGACCTTCGAGGCGACCCTCCCGCTGTACGGCGAGTTCCGCCTCGTCCAACTGCAACAGCTCCAGGTCAACACGATTCACGTCACGTTCGCGCTGGTGCTCGCGTTCCTGTTGTTCCCGGCGAGCCGCGGCGACGGCTTCCTCGCCCGTCGGCTCGGCCGGATCGAACCCGCGGTCCGCGAGCGGTTTGGCGATCAGCATCCGCTGACGCGCGGCGTCTCTCGGCTGGCGGCAGGCGTCCGGTGGGCGATCCTCGACCCGGAGATGAAGCGGGTCACGCCCGCGGACGTGGTGCTCATCGGGGTCGCACTGTTACCGGCCCACTACACGGCGACCCAGTTCGAGGAGATTCGATACATCGCGTTCCGTCGATTCGAGGATACGCAGGGCGTTCACGAGATGTACTCGATCCTTACGCCGGTCGTTTCGGCGTTCGAGACCGTTGGCGTCCCACTTGGCGACGTCTCGTGGGCGTTCGTCCTCGGCGTCCTCGGTATCCTGCTCGTGCTCGAGGCGACCCGGCGTACCCTCGGCCCGCTACTGATGGGGCTGGTCGCCTCGTTCATCGTCTACGCGCGCTGGGGCCACCTCATTCCGCGGGACTCCGCGATCGGCACGTTGACGATCACCCCGGACACCTGGGCGAACATCGTTTTCAACCTGTGGTACAACGTCGAAGCCGGCGTCTTCTCGACCCCGGTGAGCGTCAGCGTCCGCTTCATTTACATCTTTATCCTCTTCGGCGCGTTCCTCGAGATGAGCGGCGCGGGCAAGTGGTTCATCGATCTCGCGTACTCCGCAACCGGCACCCGGAAAGGCGGGCCGGCGAAAGCGAGCGTCGTCTCGAGTGGCTTCATGGGAATGCTCTCGGGATCGTCGATCGCCAACACCGTCACGACGGGTGCGTTTACGATCCCGCTAATGAAACGATCGGGGTACTCCCCCGAGTTCTCCGGCGCGGTCGAATCGTCCTCCTCGTCGGGTGGACAGATGCTTCCGCCGGTGATGGGGGCTGCGGCGTTTCTGATCGTCGAGTTTACCGGCTGGCCCTACGCGGACGTGATCATCGCGGCGGCGTTGCCCGCGATCGCCTTTTTCTTCGGCATGTGGGTGATGGTCCACTTCGAGGCCGTTCGCGGCGGTATCGGCGGCCTTCCACGTTCGGAGCTGCCGGACGTTCGATCGAAACTGCGTACGGGCTGGTTCTACACCGTCCCCCTCATCCTGTTGATCTACTTCCTGGTCATCGCACGCTTTTCGATCAACCGCGCCGGCTGGTTTACGATCGTCTCGATCATCGCCCTGGTCGCGGTCGTCGCGGCCTACGCCGACCGGACGCGAGTTCCATTGCTGGGTTCGATCGCGGCGATCTACCTCGCCCACGTCGCCGCGTTCGCGACGATGGGCGTCGGCCTGATCGACGGCTTCGGGGTCCTCCTCGGCACGGAGACGGCCGCCGCGGGACTCGCTGTCGGTGAGGCCGCGAGGGTCGCCGCCGCGGATCTCGGGACGATCGCCATCCTCGTCAGCGTCGTCGTCCTGCTCGTCCGCTCCGGCGGGGAGGCACCGTTTCTCGAACTGGACGACGAAATCGAGGATGCCGCGGAAAGAAGCGCACGGGCGATCGGTCGCCCGACGCTGGCCGACAACGTCGCCTACCGGTTCGGGACGTTCGTCCTGAAGTCGATGGAGTCGGGAGCGCGAACCGCGACGACCGTCGTGATCGCCGTCGCGGCGGCCGGGGTGGTTCCGGGCGTCATCAGCGTCACCGGACTCGGGCCGAACCTCGCGTCGCTGATCAACACGGTCAGCGGGGGTTCGATGTTACTATTGCTCGTGTTGACCGGCGTCGCGTCGATTATCTTCGGAATGGGGATGCCGACGACCGCGATGTACATCATCCTGGTCGCGATGCTCAGCGCGCCCATCGAGCAGACCGGCATCGCGATCCTCGCCGCCCACCTGTTCATCCTCTACTTCGGACTGATGGCGGACGTGACGCCGCCGGTGGCCGTCGCCGCGTTCGCCGGTGCCGGCGTCGCGAAAGCCGAGGAGATGAAGACGGCGGTGATCGCCTTTACGCTCTCGTTGAACAAGGTCCTCGTCCCGTTCGCGTTCGTCTTCTCGCCCGGAATCATGTTCTTGCGCCGGGTCGACGGCGAGTGGGGAATTATGGGGTGGTCGGACTTCGCGGATATCGGGTTCGTCACCACCGAGGTTGCAATCCCGATCGTCGGGATGTTCCTCGGTATCTACGCGCTGGGCGTGACGATCATCGGCTACCAGTACGCGAGCGTCGATCGAGGGCGGCGAGTGCTGTACTCGATCGCCTCGATCCTGCTCATGGTCCCCGAGATTCCCCTGCTCATCGTCGAAGGACTGCTCGCGATCGCAGGCATCCCCTCGGCGCTGACGATCTTCTCGATCACCGCCTCGCTCCGTCTCGTCGGGCTGGTGTTGCTCGTCGTCCTCTCACGTCACAACAGGTCCCGCGGGATCGACGACCAGGTCGCAGACTACTCCCAGCCAACGGTAGGCGACGCCTGACCGGGTCGATCGTCGTCCCGATTGACTCCATTCGTCGGTGGACTTTTGCGTTCTCTTACTGTATCGACAGGACGTGGGAACACAGATTTCGGCCGACGGCTCTCCGCCGTTTACGATCGAGCGCCTCGCCGCGGGGAGCTACGTCGGCGTCCTGCTCGCCGGAGTCGCGGCGATCGCCGCGTCGCTGACCGACCCTTCGACGGCGGTCCTTGCAGGCTCTGCGGGAATCGCGTTCCTGATCGGACTCGTTTTCGGCGCGACGATCGCGGCTCGCACTCGGGGACCGTCGACTCGCGTCGGCGGGACCGTTCGGCGGCGACTTTCGCTTTTCGTCCCGGCAGTTCCGTTCGCTGTGCTGTTCGTCGCCGCGTGGGTCGTCCCGATCGCGGAATCGATCGCAACCGCCGCGCTCTGGACGACGATCGCCGTTCTCGTCGCGGGGCACGTCCTCGCACGGGTGGCACAGAGCCGGTACGCCGACGCCGTCGCCGGCGAGCAACCGGCGGCGACGTGGCGCTGGACGCCGCCGTCGTCGCCCCGAGCGGAGGCGCTGTTGCTCGTGCTCTGGGTCGGTCTGGGGACGGCAAACGCGATCGCCGGCGACCTGACGGCCGCCGCCGTCTGGACGATCCTTGGAGTCCTCTGGGCGAGCAGCCGTCTCGCCGGCGGGCACTGGCGGCTCGGAACGATCGGCGCGGACTCCGAAATTCGAATCCACGACGCCGGCCTCGTCAAACGGCGTCCGTTCACCCGCGCGCTCGTTCCCTGGGAGACGATCGATCGGGTTCGCCTGCGCGAGGGCGAACTCGTCCTCGATCGTGGGCTGTTCGACGTGCGATTCGATAACGACGAACTCGAGGATCCGGAGGCGATGCTCGCGGCGATCGAGCGCCGCATCGGAAACGCAGATTCTCGGCCACCGGTTGCCGAGTGAGACTCAGTCGAGGTCGACTCGTCCGCTGGTCGCGCTCCGGAGTCGATCGCGAAAATCGCCCGCAGTCGCGACGGGAACGCGAACGTCGAACGAGACGTCTGCCGCGTAGTCGGCTTCGAACTCGTAGCCCTCGCTTTCGATGATTCCCCGAACGGTGCCGGAGTCGTCGTAGTCGACGACGATCGAGACGCGCTCGTGTGGCCGTTCCTCGACGATGCCGGCGTCCTCGACGGCGTCTTTTACGGCCTGTGAGTAGGCCCGAACGAGGCCGCCGACGCCGAGGTTCGTCCCCCCGTAGTAGCGCGTGACGACGACCGCGCAGTTCTCGATCTCTTGCTGGGCGAGGACGTTCAGTGCGGGTTTGCCCGCCGACCCGGAGGGCTCGCCGTCGTCGTTCGAATACTCTCTGAGCATGTCGCTGTCGGCGTCGACCCGGACCCGATAGGCCGGAACGTTGTGCGTCGCGTCGTCGTACTCGGCTTCGATCGCGTCGACGAACGACTCGGCCGCGTCGACGGATTCGACGGGTCGGGCGTGGCCGATGAACTCGGAGCCCCGGACGACGAACTCGGCGCGAGCGGGAGCGGCGATCGTTCTGTAGGTCTCGCTCACGATCGACCACTCCGCACATCCCGCAGGGGTACCATGCCGGCGCTACTCGTGGCGGCAAAAAGAGCTATTCGGTCCCGCGATCGAGTCGCTACCGCACATTCGCCGTGACGCTCATAGTCCCGGGGGTGGTCCGGTTCGGTATGGGTGAAATCGAGATCAACTCGACGTTCGCGGACGAACTCACCAGCGTCTGCCGGACGACCGTCGGCGACGAACTCCGGAGCATCACGTACTTTACCGAAGACGAAATCGCACAGCTGTATCTCCGATCGGATCTGGAGCAGACCGCCGACCTCGTCGGCTTCGCCGACCACGAACGCCTCGGGTTTCGTTCTCAATCGGCCTACCGAAACACGCAACTGGGCGACTACCGGTCGACGATTCGGCTGTTCGAGAACGGCTATCTGACGCGCGTCATCCGCGGCGACCACGGCGTCTGGGTGACGACCGACGCGATGTCGATCGAGCGGTTCGAGGAACTCACGAGCGCGCTCGCAACCGTCCTCGAGGACCACGACGTGGCGATCGACTCCTGACGGCGAGGCGAGCAGCGAAGCTGAGTCGTCCGAGACGAGTTCGCGGAGCCGAGTTGTCCGAGACGCGGCGGTTCGGTGCTCGAGTCCTCACTGCAGTTCGATCTTTCTGACGAACGGGAGGTCCCGAATTTCGGTGATGACGTCGCCGGGCATGGTCTCGTCGGTTACGAGGTAGAGTCGGGGTTCGTCGGTGAACTCCGGATCCTCGCTGATCGTCTGGCGGATCGAAATGCCGTGTTCCGCGAGGGTTCCGGTCACGCCGGCGACGATGCCTTCCCGTTCGGCGTCGTCGACGGCGACCGACAGCACGGTCAAGTCGAGCACCGGCGCGAGATCCATCAGGCTCGGCACCTGCGAGATATTTTGGAAAATTCGCCGCAGCTCGGGATCGTCGAGGATCACGTCCGTCGTCGAGTCGACGACGCGCCGATCGACACCGATTTCGCGAGCGATTCCCGTGTTCGGTATCTCGATCCCGCCGGAGACGACGCGTCCGTCGTCGTTGACGGAAAAGCCCCGCTCGAGCAACAGACGGATGACCGCCTGCTGGCTTGGCGATCCCTCGAACTTTTCCATGATTTCGTCGAACATTCGTTGGTACGTGTACGCGGGCCGCGAGTTAAGCGTCGGTGGTCGGTCGCCGGGGCAGGACCGCGCAACGACCGCCCAGCAGCGACCGATCGCTGGTCTTGCTTCCCGCCCGTCGATCGGCCTGCCGTCTGACGGACCTTTTTGTCGTCGCCAGCGAGACCACCACGCATGCGTGCACTCCGGCGCTGTGATTTCTGTTCCGCGGACGCAACCGGGACGTTCGAGATCCTTCCCCCCGAACTCGAGCCGACCGACGACGAGCAACAGCGCGTCGTCCTCTGTGCGGACTGTTCGAATCGCCTCGAGACGTTGGTCGAACCGCTGCTCGATCGTCTCGGCGCTGGCGACCCCGTCGCGTCCGACGATCGACCGATCGGTGGCGTCACCGTCGAAACTGACCGCCACGCCGACGCGGCGGCTGTCGACCGCGACTCGCCGCTCCACGAGCGGGACGGGAGCGATAGCAGGGCGACTACTGAGGACGGCGGCGAGGCGGCGACGACCACTGGCGGGACGCCGGACGACGACGACGGCGGCAACCCGGTCGCCGATACCGGAGATGAGCCGGTCGTCGATCGCGACGACGAACCCGACGCCGGAGCTACGGGTGCCCCAGCAGCGTACGCCAAGGTCGTTCGCCTCCTGCGGAACCGCGAGTTCCCAATGGAACGGGACGCGGTCGAGTCGCTCGCCGCTGGAGCCTACGACCTCGAGAGCTACGAGACCGAGGCGATCGTCGATCGCGCGATCGAGAACGGTGAGTTCGTCGAGGACGGCGGGAAACTCCGGCGTTCCTAAAGCGTCCCTTTCGTACTCGGCGTCCCTTCCCGCCGCTCGTCGACTCGCGTCGCGTCGTCGAGCGATCGCGTCAGCGCTTTGAATAGCGCCTCGACCTCGTGGTGGGCGTTTTCCCCCTCGACGCCGAGGTGCAGCGTCAGCCCGGCGTTCATCGCGAACGACTCGCCGAAGTGGCGCGCCATGTCGCTCGTGAACCCGCCGATCGCCTCCTGTGAGAACTCGCCGTCGAAGTAAAAGCGCGGTCGGCCGCTTACGTCGACGACCGCGCTCGCGACGGCTTCGTCGAGGGGCACCCGTCGGTCGGCGTAGCGGACGATTCCCGACCGATCGCCGAGCGCCTCGTCGAACGCCTCACCGAGGACGATCGCACAGTCCTCGACGGTGTGATGGTCGTCGATTTCGAGGTCGCCGTCGCAGTCGAGTGCGAGATCGAACAGCCCGTGTTTGGCGAACGACGTCAGCATGTGATCGAAGAAGCCGATTCCCGTCTCGATCGCAGCGTCACCGTTCCCGTCGATCGTCACGGTACACTCGATCGACGTTTCGCTGGTCTCGCGCGTTACAGTCGCCGTTCGATCGCTCATGCTGGAACGATACTCCCGGCGGTACAAGGAGATTCCGTTCGCCACTCCCGGCGGTACAAAGAGATTCCGTTCGTCGAAGGCCGCCCGACGCTCGAAGCGCGATGCAGTCGATTGCCCGTGAGTTCACGTATTCTGACCTCGTTCCGTCGACACTCCCAGATACGTCGTTAGAACTCGATGTAAAACGTCTAAACGTTTTTGAGGGAGTTACAAAACGTCGGTTCGGTTCGACTACCGGGGTGAAACGAGTCGAAACGGAACCAATGTTCGGCCCATTATATGATACCTGCAGTGAATGTCAGTAGTAAGACGAGGTGAAACGTCGACCAATGTCCAACCATTCCCCGCTCTCGAACGAATCGATCGCTCCGTCGTCCCCTGAGACGGAGCACCAGCCCGACGGACAGCGCAGCCGCGTCGCCCGATCGGTCAAAGGTCCAGCCCAGTTCCTCTCGTTTTGGATCGCGATCGCTCTCCCCTTCGTGCATCTGCCGTTGCTCGCACAGGGACTGGGCGATCCCACCGCCACGCTGACGTTCTTCATCCTCCTCGCGGTAAACGTGATGGCACTCTATCTGGGCCACGGGTACAATCAGGACACCTGATACGGATTAGTGTCATCAATTACCGCCGAACGGCGAACCGTCTTGGCCGTTCGGCGGTGACTACGGACACTCATCCGTATGAGTCGTTTCGACGTCCTGCAGGTCGACGCCGACTGCCCTCCCACCCCTCCCGGCGTCCCACCTGCGCCACGATCGAGACGTCGTCGAAATCTACGCGTCGAAAGCGTCGTTCGAAGTACGGCTGTCAGTCACCCGTCAGTCGTCTGGTGTACCCCGAAGGTGTACTCCAGGCCGAACATGACGAATGTCATTGTCAGCGCCTGTACGAGGAGGAGTTCCCCACTCACCAGTAGCCCGGCTACGAGAACGCCGACACCACCCACCATCCCGAAAAAGATCGCGTACCGCCCTCGAGAGAGATCCTTCAGCCGCTGATCGAGGCGGCTGTAGAGACGTTTCATACTAGTTGTATTCTGGATGATGGGGCCACCTGACAAATCTGTTCTGGGCGCGTCCGGACGTATCGAATCGACCGATTCGGTTCCAGATCGTCTTCTGAATCCCGGTATTGCCTTCCCGACCACCGATTCCAGTCTTTCTGTGATGTGCCTCCAACTCTGTCGCCAGTGTGTCCCATAGCGGCTTCTGAACGTGCCGTCCAGCCGTCTTTCGACAGCGTTTCGATCGCTCGAGTACACGTCCGTCAGTCGTGCTCGATCGCCGCCTGCGCCTCCGCGAGGGTGAACTTGCCCTCGTAGAGTGCGCTGCCGACGACCACCGCGGCCGCGCCGGCGTCGGAAAGCGCCCGCACGTCGTCGATCGTCGCCACGCCGCCGCTGGCGATCACCGGAATCTCGGTCGCCGCGACCAGTTCCCGAACGGGGTCGGTCGCGACGCCTTCTAATTGCCCCTCGACGTCGACGTTCGTAAAGAGAATCGCGGCGGCACCCAGGTCTTCGTACCGCTCGGCGGCCTCGACGGGCGAGATGCCCGCCCCCTCGGTCCACCCCTCCACGACGACTTCGCCGTCTTTGGCGTCGAGACTGACGACGACGCTGTCGGGGTGGGTCTCGCTGATCTCGGCCACGATTTCGGGATTCTCGACCGCCGCGGTCCCGAGGATGACCCGATCGACGCCCCGGTCGATCAGATCGATCGCGCCCGCTGCGGTCCGGATTCCGCCGCCGAGCTGGGTCGGCACGTCGACGGCGTCGATCACGGCGTCGATCGCGGCGGCGTTTTTGCGCTCGCCCTCGAACGCGCCGTCCAGATCGACGAGGTGTAGCGTCTCGGCCCCGGCATCGATCCACCGCCGTGCGGCCTCGACGGGATCGCCGTAGGTCTTCTCCGTGCCGCGTTCGCCCTGTACGAGTTGAACGACCTCGCCGTCCTGAATGTCGACCGCCGGAATCACCTCGAAGGCGTTCCTGCCGTCGGTGGCGGCGTCGCCCTCCGCGTCGTCGCTGTTCATATACGACTGCGCGGGCCGGATCCGAGTAAAGGCGACGGTTTTCCGGCCCGGGACGCCACGTCGTCACGGACCTACGAACCACCCTCACTCGACGTTCGCGTTCGCTGACCGACGAACCACCGTCACTCAGCGCTCGCCTTCGCTGACCGACGAACCGCCATCGGTTCGTCACAGTCCGCATTCCGTGCAGAATAGTTACACGTTCGGTCGGTGTGGCCCGTAACATGTCGATCGCGGGCGCGACAGCCCTCGCTCAAGAGCCTGCGACACAGCCCGCGCTGACGATGGATATCCTCGTCGTGCTGGGCGTCGTCGCGATCGCGCTCGTGCTTTTCGTCACCGAGCGGTTGCCGATCGACGTGACCGCAATTCTGCTGATCGTGATTCTCGTGGTGCTAGAGCCCTGGACGGGAATCGACCCGAGCACCGGTATCTCCGGCTTCGCGAACGACGCGACGATTACGGTGCTCGCGATGCTCATTTTGAGCGGTGGGATCAGCCGGACGGGGCTGGTTCAGGAACTCGGCCGACGGATGGCCGCGTTCGCCGGTGACAGCCTCCGAAAACAGCTGCTCGCGACCGTCCTCGCGACCAGCCCCGTCTCCGGCTTTCTGAACAACACGCCCGTCGTCGCGTTGCTCGTTCCGGTCGTCACCGACGTCGCGAACCGGGGAAACACCTCGCCGTCGAAGCTGCTTATTCCGCTGTCCTACGCCTCGCAGGTCGGCGGGATGCTTACGCTCATCGGCACATCGACGAACATCCTCGCGAGCGACATCAGCGCTCGGCTCGGGGCCGACTACCCCGAACTTCACCGCTTCTCGATGTTCGAGTTCACGCACCTCGGCGCGATCGTCGTCCTCACCGGCGGGCTCTATCTGATTTTCGTCGGCCACTATCTGCTCCCCGAACGGGTCCCGGCCCGGGCGGACTACGTCGAGACCTACGACGTCGGTGACTACATCGCGGACGTCGAGATCGTCCCCGACTCTCGGCTCGCCGCCGGAACGGTCGGCGACGCGACCGAACTGCTCGGTCCCGCAGTCGACGTCGTACAGGTCGTTCGCGACGGGGGCCGATCGATTGCGCCACGCCAGGAGACGCGCCTCGCGGAGGGTGACGTGCTCGTCGTCCGGACCGACCGGGATGCGTTCGCCACGCTCGACAACGTCGACGGGATCGACCTCGTCGGAGATCCGCAGTCGGCCGCGGAGATCTCGGGGAGCGACTCGGAGGGCGTGCTCACGGAACTGGTCGTCTCACTCGACTCGCGGCTCGTCGGCGAGCGACTCGACCCCGAACGGTTTCGCGAGGAGTTCAGCGCCGCGGTGCTCGGCCTCCGCCACCGCGGGACGCTCGTCGGTGACCGCCTCGTCGGCCGTCGACTCAACGTCGGCGACACCCTGCTCGTCCAGGCTCCGCCCGAAACGCTCGATCGACTCTCGCGACGCGATGACGTCATCGTCGCGCGGGAACCACCCCGACCGGAGTACCGGGCGGACAAGGCCCCGATAGCCGTCGCGATCATGGTCGGGGTCGTGGCGATCGCAGCGCTCGAACTCTATCCGATTTTGCTCTCCGCGCTCGCGGGCGTCGTGGCGATGGTCGTCACCGGCGTGCTCGAACCAAACGAACTCTACGACGCCGTGGAGTGGGATATCATCTTCCTGCTCGCGGGCGTGATCCCGCTGGGGATCGCCCTCGAACAGACGGGTGCAGCAGCCTATCTCGCGTTTCTGGTCGTCTCGACGGCCGGGACGTTGCCGACGCTCGCCGTACTGTGGCTGTTTTACATCGTGACGGGCCTGATTACCGAGGTCATCAGCAACAACGCCAGCGTGGTCCTCCTGATCCCGGTCGCGGCGGCCGCGGCGGCCGGAATCGGCGCGAACCCGTTCGCGTTCGTCATGGCGGTCACGTTCGCCGCGAGCACCGCGTTTCTGGGTCCGATCGGCTACCAGACCAACCTCTTCGTCTACGGTCCTGGTGGCTACCACTTTAGCGATTACTTTCGCATCGGTGCACCATTGCAACTGCTCCTCTCTGTCGTGACCGTGCTCGGGATTGCGTTCTTCTGGGGTGTTTGAGACCGTCCGCAACTGTCGTCTCTGGCACCTCTCGCAACTGGGTGTCTGACACCAGTGCGTGACCGACCGCACAGCCTATCCGTCAACGGACCGGTCGGTTTCGAATCGTCGTCGTATTATTTGTAAACGGTACTCCTACATTCCAGTACTTCTTTGAGGAGAAGCCCTGTACTACCGATCGATGGTCGAAACCGTGCTGTTGGTCGGGATCGTTGCCTCGATTTTCGTTGGCTTCAATATCGGCGGTTCGTCGACGGGGATCACGTGGGGTCCATCGGTCGGTGCCGGAATCGTAACGAAGACCACGGCGGCGGCGGTCATGACGTTCTTCGTCTTCTTCGGTGGGTGGACGGTCGGCCGAAACGTGATGGATACGCTCAGCGAGGGGATCATCACGATGGAACTCACGCTGACGGCGGGCGTCGCCGTCCTCTTTTTCATCGGACTGGGGATTCTCGTCGCCAACATCTTCGGCGTCCCCGTTCCGACGTCCATGACGACAGTCGGCGCAATTGCCGGACTGGGGTTAGCGACCGACACGCTAAACTACGAGACGATCGCGGAGATCATCTCGTGGTGGATCGTGACGCCGATTATCGGGTTCTGGATCGGCGGCATTATCGGTCGATACGTCTATCCGGCAGTCAACCGGCGGGTGACGATCGAAAAGTCCGACGGACCGCTCCTGACGTTCGACCGGGGACACACGCTTCCGAAGCCGGCACTCGGTCCGAACACGACCGGACGGGAACTCGTCACGACGATTGTCGTTCTCATTATCGGCTGTTACATGGCCTTCAGCGCCGGTGCGAGTAACGTTCCGAACGCGGCCGCGCCGCTCGTCGGCGGCGTCGGTGGGCTAGACCGAGATCTCGCGATCGTCATCGCCACGCTCGCGATCGGTCTCGGCGGCTTCACGATCGCCCGTCGAACGATGGACTCCGTCGGCGGCGAACTGAGCGATATCCCGCTGCTCGCGGCGCTGTTCGTCATGGTGACGGCGTCGACGATCACGACCATCCTCTCGTATATTGGGATCCCGATCAGCCTCGTGATGGCGACGGTGATGACGATCGTCGGGATCGGGTGGGGGCGGGCAACGCGTCCGATCACGTTCCGCGAGGCGGTCACCCGCGACACCGATCGGGCGGAGATCGCGACGGGTGCGATCGTCGCCGAAGAGGAAGAAGGGCAACCGGCGCCGCCGATCGGGGAACAGGAATCCGAAGAAGTCCTTCACGGGAGCGATCTATTCAATCCTCGAGCGGTGATCAAGTACATCTCGATGTGGATCATCGGCCCGTCGATGTCGACGATTCTGGCGTACGGCTTCTTTACGATTCTCCCAGGGGTCGCCTGATAGGTACTTACGGTTCTGGACCCCGTAGCTGGGCGTATGCTCTCACAGATTCTCGTCCCGATGGACGACTCCGAACACGCCGTACGTGCTCTCGAGTACGCACTCGACAACCACCCGGATGCCGAGGTCACCGTCTTGCACGTCGTCGGCGTCCCGTCGATGATGATGGGCGACGCGGTGGGACTCACGCTCGAAGACGACGTTAGCAACGCGGCCGCCGAACGCGCGGAACCGGTCTTCGACCGCGCTCACGCGGTCGCTGACGATCGCGGCCGAGATATCGATACCATCGTCAGTATCGGGCATCCGACCCGAAACATCGTCGAACGAGCGGACGACTACGACGCGATCATCGTCGGCAGTCACGGTGCAGACTGGAACCGCGCGACCCACCGGTTTCTCGTCGGAAACGTCGCGGAAACGGTTGCAAAACGAGCACCGGTGCCGGTGACGATCGTCCGCTAATTCGGACTGTCGAAGCCGCTACGATTCCGACTTTTCGTCGACCGATTCCTCGACGATCTCCTCGACCTCGTCCTCGCGAGTGCGGCGATCGACTCGCTGTTCGACGGCGTCGACCTGTGCCTGCATCTCCTCGATGCGCTCCTCGATCGTTTTCTCGACCGTCTCGCCGACAGTCTTTTCGACCGTCTCCTCGACGGCCTCTTCGACGGTTTCGCCAACCGTCTCTTCGACGGTTTCCCCGACTGTCTCCTCGACGGTTTCGCCAACCGTCTCTTCGACGGTTTCCCCGACTGTCTCCTCGACGCTTTCACCGACCGTTTTCTCGACCTGTTTTTCGACGCTTTTACCGACCGTTTTCTCGACCGATTCTTCGACCTGCCTTTCGACGTTCTCGCCGACCGTTTTCTCGACTGACTCCTCGACGGCACGGGTCATCCAGTCGGGATCGAACCGGGCCATCTTCCAGACGACGTGGACGACGTAGGAGGCGAACACGCCGATCCCGAACGCGAGCCCGACGCTCGTATCCATGAGCATGATCAGCCCGATCGACACTGCGATCAGTGCGCCGTAGGTCAGATCGACGATTGCGTCGACGTGAACCGGGTTCAGCATGCTCGGTCACCACCCGTCTGGCGACGCCGACCGCGTTCTCGCTGTCTCGCTTTCCGCCCACCATCCACGATAGCGTTCATACTCGTATGGTGTGTCCGCTCAGTTGAAACCCTTTGGCAAGACGAGTGGTGCGGTGGAGTGACGTATCCAACCTCGTAGCAGTCAGTGGGTCTTCGATCGGCGTCTCCGGACACCGACAAATAAGCGCGCTTTTCAGGGCGGGTCGAGTATAGACTCCTGTGACAGAAGTACTGCTTATCGTGGGACTCATCGTTGCAGCCTTCGTCGGCTACAACATCGGCGGTGCGACGACGGGACCTGCATTCGGGCCCGCCGTCGGTGCCAACGTCATTACCAAGCTCATGGCGGCCGGATTGATGTCGATCTTCTTCTTCATCGGTGCGATCACGATCGGGCCACAGGTCGTCGACACGCTCGGGACGGAACTCGTCGACGATACCGCGATCTTCACCATGCGATCGAACGTCGCCGTTCTCTTTTTCATCGGCGGCGCGCTGTTCGTCGGCAACTACTTCGGTGTGCCCGCCTCCACGTCAATGACCGCCGTCGGCGCGATCGCCGCTCTCGGGCTTGCAACCGGCGAACTCGATCTCGCCGTACTCGGTGAGATCGTCATCTGGTGGATCGTCGCCCCGATTATCGGTTTCTGGGTTGCCGGCGTCGTCGGCCGGTACTTCTACCCGCGAATCAACGCCTGGATCGCCATCGAAGGGAACCGGGAGGGTCGGGAGATGATCACCATCGATCGATCCGGAGCGATCCCCCGACTCCGGTTCGGAGACGGTGCCGATCGCCGGGAGATCACGGGTGCGTTCGTCGTCGTCGCGATCGGCTGTCTGATGGGCTTTTCCTCGGGGACGAGCAATATCGCGAACGCAATCGCACCGATCTACGGCACCGGCGACGTCGACATGATCCCGCTGATCCTGATCGGGTCGGCTGCCGTGGCGGTCGGTTGTTTCACGATCGCCCGGCGCACCCTCGATACGCTCGGCAACGACATCACGAACCTCCCGCTGACGGCGGCGATCGTCGTCGCCGTCATCAGTTCGACGATCGTCATCGGTCTCTCGTGGATCGGCATCCCCGCGAGTTTCGTCGTCATCGCGACGATGAGCATCATCGGTCTCGGCTGGGGTCGCGCGACGCGGACAACGACGCTTTCGGACGCTCGCAAAGGGGAGGAAACCCGCGTTTCCGTCGGCGCGTTGACTGCCGAAGAAGAGGGCGAAACGCCGCCCAAGATCGGCGAGGAAGAACCGGCGGACATTCCCAAGGCGTCGGACCTGTTCGATCCGTCGACGACGGCCCGCGTCATCATCATGCAAAACGTCGTCCCGATCATCTCGACCGTCGGCGCGTTTCTGACGTTTCGGTTCGTGCCGATCTTCGGGTTCTGATCGATCGGAACCGATGGTCGTCCCCGCGTCGGTGGTCGAAACCGTCTGTGCGGTGACGGCGACCACCCTCTGTGACGCGATCGCACACTCTGGCAAATATTGCTGTTCGCTCGGACATATGTTTGACAATTTTCTTATTTATGACTGGTTGTTTGATATTCGTCCAGAAATGACGACGTTCTGTGATCCTCCGGTGGTCAATTCCGTATCGACGGCGATTGCGGACTGAACAGCAAGCTATACCAGTGCGGGAGTCGAATTGGCGAGTGATGCCCACGGTAGAATACCTCAACTACGAAGTACTGGACGACCACGGCTGGGAGATGGACGACGACGACCTCTTCGGTGAGGCGGCAGACGCCGGTCTCGACGACGAGGATTACGGGACCCTCGACGTCGCCGAGGGCGAGTACATCCTCGAAGCTGCCGAGGCACAGGGCTACGACTGGCCCTTCTCGTGCCGTGCAGGTGCCTGTGCGAACTGCGCAGCGATCGTCTACGAGGGCGAAATCGAGATGGATATGCAGCAGATTCTCTCGGACGAAGAAGTCGAGGAGAAGAACGTTCGACTGACCTGCATCGGATCTGCGGAGACCGACGAGGTCCAGATCGTCTACAACGCAAAACACCTCGATTACCTCCAGAACCGCGTCATCTAACCGGCCAGCCATCCGGCTGAAATCGGTTTTTCGTCGATCGACACTTCCAGCGGTCGCTCCGTCGTGTGATCTCTGTCGATGATGACAATTCGATCGCCAGACGAGACGATTCCGACATCTCCCCCGCCTACCACTCGCCGCGAGTTCGGCGCGTTTTTCGGACGGGATTGTCGGATCGGGCGCGATCGATCGCTTCCGCCTCGACGGGCACACTGACAACGCCTGTCGTCGCATCCATTTCCGTGCGAATGTGACCGTCAGGCCCCGCGATGAGGCTATGGCCAGCGTGTTCGCGTCCAGCCTGCTCGCCGGTGTGATTCGCCGCGACGACGTAACACGGACCGTCCCGAGCGCGGGCACGGGAGAGCAGCCGCCAGTCATCCAGAAACGACGTTCGCCACGCGGCGTTGACGGCGAGTACGTCACAGTCGCGTCGGGCGTACTCGAGGCCGACTTCGGGAAAGTTGAGATCGTAACAGCAACAGAGTCCGACGCGTCCGACCGCCGTGTCGACCGTCGTTACCGTCTCGCCGGCGGCGAACGTTCCTTCCTCGGCCCCCCAGGCGTACCGTTTCCGGGAGGTCGCCTCGACGCCGTCGGCCGAGACGACGACCGTCGTGTTGTAGCAGCGATCGCCGGCCCGTTCGGGAAGCCCGGCAGCGACCAGACAGTCGAGATCGGCCGCGAGATCGACCAACAAATCGGTTTGTGGGCCGGGAACCGGCGTCGCGAGTTCGATCGCCGTCGGGAGATCGTAGCCCGTGACACAGAGTTCGGGAAAGATCGCGAATGCGGTTTCCTCGGGCAACCGCTCACCGAGCGATCGCATGGTTGCGAGGTTCGCCGACACGTCGCCGATCGTCGGCTCGAACTGGCAGGCTGCGATACGGCCGCTCACGGGCAGCCACCCCGCGGTGACGTACCATCCCGTGTCGGAACTGCCGAGTTCTGTCGCGCCAGCGCGGCGATCGCTCGGCGGACGGCGCGGTTCGTCATATCATCACGTGCGTTTTTCTCGGGAAAGAGCGTTCGGTCCAACAGGTCTCGACATTCAAACCGGGGACGGGAAAAAGGGTGTCGTCTGTACGAGTCGAGGGTTAACTACACGCTGGCCCAAGCGGAGGCCAATGGGAGTACAACCGAGTCAGCGTCAGGTCGCGGACGGGGACGGGGAGAGGCTCGCGGCCGCCTTCGACGGCGAAATCGATTTTGGCGAGCCGACGCGGACGCTGTACGCGACGGACGCCAGCATTTATCAGGTGACACCCGCGGGCGTCGCGTTCCCGGCCAGTAAAGCCGACGTTTGCCGGGTCGTCGAGTACGCCCGCGATCGCGGCGTCAGCATCACGCCGCGGGGCGCGGGCAGTAGCCTCACCGGGAACGCCGTCGGCGAGGGAGTCGTCCTCGACTGCGAACGCCACATGGACGAGGTCGTCGAGATCGATCCCGAAACAGCAACTGCGACGGTCGAACCCGGCGTCGTTCTCGATCGATTGAACGATCGCCTCGCTGAATACGGACTGTACTTCCCGCCGGACCCGAGCACGTCGAGTACCTGCACGATCGGCGGCATGGTCGCGAACGACGCGGCGGGTGCCCACTCCGTGCGCCACGGAACGACCCGGGACAACGTTCGCGGAATCGAGTGCGTCCTCGCAGACGGCTCCGTCGCGACGTTCGATCGCGCCGCGGGCGATCGACTCGAGACGGTGTGCTCGCGCGACGATCGCGCCGGGGAGCTCGCTCGAACCGCCCGCTCTATCGGGACCGAGTACGCCGCCGAGATCGAGAAACGGTATCCGGACGTCGAACGCAACTCGAGCGGTTACGACCTCACCGAGAGCGTCGCCCCGGACGGCTCCTGGCTCGATCTCTCGAAGCTGATCGTTGGAAGCGAGGGCACGCTCGGGGTCATCACCGAGGTCACCCTCGAACTAACCGCGTTGCCGGAGACGCGGGCCGGCACGCTCGTCTTCTACGAGGACGTGATCGCGGCGGCGGCCGCCGTCGAGTCGACGCTTGCGGCGGATCCCAGCGCGGTCGAACTCGTCGATTCGGACGTGTTGAGCTACGCTCGCGACGCTTGGGGGTTCGACCTCGTCCCCGACGACGCGGGTGCGGCGCTGCTCGTGGAAGTCGAGGGTAATGCGGCGGGGATCGACGATCGACTCGACGCGGCGATCGAAGCGACCGAGACGGCGGCGACGATCGGCGTCGCCCGCGCGCTCGCCTCGGATCCCGACGTATTGTTGATGGACGAGCCCTTCGGCGCGCTCGACCCGATCACGCGGGACAATTTGCAAGACGAGTTCCTCTCGATCCAGTCGGAACTGGATACGACGATCCTCTTCGTCACGCACAGCATCGACGAGGCGCTGAAGATGGGCGATCGAATCGCCATCTTCGACGTGGGCGAAATCGTCCAGTACGACACGCCGCAGGCGATTCTCGAGAACCCCAAGACCGAGTTCGTCGAGGACTTTATCGGCTCCGATCGGCCGCTGAAGAAACTCCAGGTGACGCCCGTTGTGGACGTGATGGACGTGACGACCGAGGGCTTTGCGACCGTCGGTGGGGGTGGTGGGAGCGGGGCCACCGCGAGCGTTCAAAGCGACGGCGGTCAGTCGGTGACGCCGCTGTCGCCAACGGATACCGCGCTCTCGGCGCTGTCGCGACTCGTCGAAAGCGACCAGAGTCGGCTGCCGGTCGTCGAGGACGGGACAGTGGTCGGAACCGTTTCGGATGCGGACATTAGCCACAGCAACGACGGTGACCGATCGTGAGCGAAATCGTCGCTGGATTCGAGTACCTCGTCGAGAACTTCGACGAGTTTCTCACACTGCTCCAGCAACACGTCGCGCTCGTGCTCGTCTCGGAACTGGCGGCGATCGCGGTCGCCATTCCAGCCTCGATCCTCGCGGTCCGGAACGCACGCGCTCGACGGGTCGTCCTCGGGATCGGCAACGTCGCCCAGACGATTCCGACGCTCGCGATCATCGCGCTGGTCTTTCCGCTCGTTGGGATCGGTTTCTGGCCCTCGGTGATCGGCCTCTGGGCGTACGCAATCTTGCCGATCATCACGAACACCATCAGCGGTATCGACAACGTGGAGGAGGACACGGTCGAAGCCGCACGCGGGATGGGAATGACCGACTGGGAAATCCTCCGGAAGATCCAGATTCCGCTGGCACTGCCCGTCATCTTCGCCGGCATCCGGACCAGTATCGTGCTCAACGTCGGGACCGCCTACCTCGCCTTCTTCATCGGCGGCGGCGGCCTCGGTCTCTGGGTCGTCAGCGGCATCCAACTGTACAACATGCCCCAGGTGCTCGCCGGCGCGATCCCGGGGGCCTTGCTCGCGATCCCGGGGGCCTTGCTCGCGATCGGGGCCGATCTCGCGCTCGCACAGATCGAGCGCCGCCTCGGCGGCCAGGGACACGTCGGCGCGCCGGCGGCCGGTACGTCCTGATCCGTTCCGGATTCGGTTGTCGAGGTCAGTTTCGACCGTCCGAGCCGAAACGATAACAGTACAGCGCTTCGCAGGGAGTGGTGTGACGCTCGCTTCCACGGTTGCGACGGGTCCGGACATCCTTCGGCTCGTCGCCGTTCCGGTCTTCGCGTGGGCCGCCGTTCGCGATATCAAGACCAGACGGGTCTCGAGTTCCCTCTGGGTTCCGCTCGCAGTGATCGGGGCCGTCGCACTCGTCTGGGACGGCTGGACCGCCTGGAACGCTGGTGGCCCGATCTGGACCCACGAGTTTCTCGTCCCGGCGACGATCAGCCTGGGCGTCGTCGTTCCGATCGCGTACCTGTTCTGGTGGATCGGCGGCTTCGGCGGGGCGGATGCGAAGGCCCTGCTCGTCCTCGCGCTCCTGTTTCCAACCTTCCCGCAGTACGCTCTCGGCCCGTGGACGCTGCCCCTGACGACGACGCCGATCGGGACGTTCTCGCTTTCGATCCTGACCAACGCCGTTCTCGTCGGGCTCGCGATCCCGATCGCCCTCGCCGTGCGAAATGCCGCGGCGGGCCGCATCGCGCCGGTCATGGTCATCGGCTGGCCCGTCTCCTGGGAGGTAATTGCAGAAACCCACGGCACCCTGCTCTCGACGCCGACGGGCGTCTCCCGCAGTGGTCTCGACCTCGACGCCCTCCGGATGTACCTTCGCTGGCGAGGATTGTCGCTCGTCGATCTTCGCGACGATCCCGATCGGTATCGGGATCCGGCGACGCTCCCCGAGAATCCGAATCCGCCGACGGACGGCGCGATCGGGGCCGGGCCGGACGTGCGAAGCGACGGCGGGAGGGGTGCCGTCGAACCGGCGGACTCGGAACTCGCGGTGAGCGAGGCCGCCGACTCGATCGACGACCTGTGGGGTGCCGACGCCTTCCTCGCGGATATCGAGGGGACGGCCTACGGAACCACAGCCGAGGAGCTTCGGACCGGACTCGACGTACTCGCTGAGCAGGAGACGGTCTGGATCTCGCCGGGTGCGCCCTTCCTCGTCCCGGTGTTCGCCGGGCTCGTGATCGCACTGTTGTACGGCGATCTGCTCGTCGGCGCGTTTCTGTAGGTTTAGGCTCGCTTCCGTCCCTACAACGTCCGTTCGTACAGCGGGACGATCGCCGTCCAGAACACCACGAACGCCCCGCCGGTGGCGACGATCGCCAGCCACGGCGTCGCGGACTGGGATGGCGGGACGCTCGCGAGGACCACGAAGGTGCCGACGAACAACAGCAGACAGACCAGCACGCTCCCGAGTTCGAGTGTCGTGGCGACCGGGTGAGCACGAAACTGGGTGACGAGACTGGTGAGGGGCATACCTGACGCTCGCAGGCGAAGGGCAAAACTGTCACGGCACGACGGCGGTGATCGGTCGACGAGAACGACTTGTGATCGACTCAGGCGTTCGACCCGATCGCCTCGGCAATCTCATCGAGTTCGTCGTCGTCCAGTTCGGGTGGGGCACCGGCGACGGCGTGGATGGGGCCGCCGCCGTCGCCCTCGAATCGGGGAACGATGTGGCAGTGGACGTGTGGGACCTCCTGTCCGGCGGCCTCGCCGTTGTTGAACGCGACGGTCGTCGCGTCGGCGTCGACGCTCTCCTCGACGGCGGGGACCATTCGGTGAACGGTGGCGTAGAGGTCCTCCGCGAGGTCATCGGGAACGTCGTTCAGCCGCTCGTACTCGTCTTTGGGGATGACCAGCGTGTGGCCGGGCGCGAGCGGGTTCGCGTCCAGGAAGGCGACGGTCGTCTCGTCTTCGTACACGATGCGCGCTGGAATCTCTCCCTCGACGATCTGGCTGAATATCGTGCTCATGACCGCGTGGTCGACGGTGTTGGCAAAGAAACTTTCCCGATCGGTTTGGCGCGCTCTAATCGTTTTATCGTCGCTGTTTTATCGATACTAATTATACGCTCGTTTAACTGTGACTCTAATTCTACTGCAATCGTTATTACGTTGGGTCACATAGTTCTCCGTATCGTTTCGTCCGATCAGTGGCGATAGAACCACACGACTGCGTTTCGAGTGTGATAGTTCACTGACCGGACCGAGAGCCTCCGTCGAGGCGCGTGGAGGTGTTCACCCTATGGTCGAGGTACTGTACGCGATCGAGCGACCGTTCATGCGAAAGACGTTCGAGGCGATCGATAGACACGTCGACGCTGAGTCCGCATTCGTCCCAGTTCGGGCGGACGCACGCGGCTGTAGCGATCGCATCGCCGAAATCGACGTAGACGACCCTGGTGCGGTCGACGAAAACGTGCGTGCGATCGACCCCGCCGTCGTCGTCTACAACCACCGGTTCGGGATCGAGCGGTTTTCCTTCTACGAAGAGTACCCGCTGGTTCACCTGCGCCACGGTGCGTCGATCGGTCGCGGTGAGATCGAGGTGACAACGTCGACCGTTCTCGAACACGTCGCCGCCGCGCTCGCGCCCGGCGAACGGTGGGCGAGGGCCTACCGAGCGGTGGCACCGCCCGGCGTGACCGTCGCAGCCGTCGGCATTCCGGAAGCCGACGTGCTGGTCGACGCACCGCCGCCTCGCGAACGTCGAGTGCTGTACGCGCCGACGAATTACAAGGTTGGTCGAGGTGCGTACGCGAACACCGCCCGCGCCGTCGTCGAGCGTTTCGCACACACGGCATACGAACTGCTCTTTCGGCCCCACCCAACTGACAGACGTGAGGGGCCGGGACTTCCCGTTACCCGCGACTGTCGGGAACTGATCGCCGAGATTCCGAACGTCGTCTTCGATACGGCTACGACGCCCATCGAGAGCATGCGTCGATCGGATATCCTCATTTCGGACTACTCCGGATCGATCGCCGAGTGGCTCCACACCGGCCGGCCGCTCGTACAGCTCACAGCTATCGACGCGCCGGACCGCGAAGTACCTCCGATCGGCGTCACGAGGGACGCGATCGACCTCGCGCTGATCGACGACCTCTACCACAACGGCGAACCGGACGCCACAACGCGGCGACGGGCGTCGTGGCTCGAACGGCTTGGAATCCCAATGGACGGGAAGGCGGGTGAACGGGCTGCACGGGAGGTGTTGCGGTGCAGGTCGTGATCACGGCCGTGACGGAGGTGTGGCGATGCAGGCCGTACTCGTAACCGTGAGTGGGGTGTATCGATGCGTGATGTGATCCCGGTTGGAAAGGGGGTGTGCCGATGCACGCCGTGATTCTCGCTGCGGGCGAGGGCCGACGGATGGGCCACTACACCGAAACCGTCCCGAAAGCCTTCCTCGAGTTCGACGATCGGACGCTGTACGATCGCCAGTGCGAACTGCTCTCCCCATACGTCGACAGAACGACCGTCGTCCTCGGCTACCGTGCTGAGACCGTCCTCGATCGGTACAACCCGGAAGACCCGATCGTTCTCGAGGAGTGGGACCAGTACGAAAACGCCGCGTCGTTGCTCCTCGCGCTCAGGCGGATCGACGACGATCTGCTGGTGCTAAACGGCGACGTGCTGGTCGACGCACGCGAGGTCGAACGGTTGACGACGCAGTTCGACGTGCTCGGTGGGCGGCTGAACACGGTCGGCTGCATTCCCGGGCTCCAGGACTCAGAGACGGCAATCCGGTGGAACGAATCGGGGCGCGTAACCGCCTACGGCCTCATCGAGGGCCACCAGCACGCCGGAATCGGAATTCTGAGCCGCAATCACCGTACGGCGGCGATTCGGGTACTGCAAGAACGGCTCGACGACTGGTATCCCTGCGTGTACCCTCGGACGCCGACCCAACCGCTGTTGATCCCGGCCGACCGACACGTCGAGATCAACCGGCCGGCGGACCTCGATCGAGTTCGTTCGTGGCTCGCATCCGAACAAATTCGGTGTGCCTGAGCACCGATCGTGAACACAGAACTGACAGCCGGCCGCCGAGCCTGAACACGTGCGGTTTTCAATAGTTGTCTATCGGAGTGATAGTAATACCCGAGAGAAATTACACAAATATTCTATGTTGGCCGATAAAACCACAATATTGATTATCTTCGGCTGTTGGGACTCCGGTAGATGGAAATTATCGGCCATCGTGGCTGTGCGGCTCAGTGTCCGGAAAACACCCTTCTCGCGATGCGCGAGGCCGCACACCGTCTGCCCGCGATCGAGGTCGACGTTCGACGATGCGGGTCGGATGAACTGGTTGCATTTCACGACGAGACGCTCGATCGCGTCACCGACGCGAGCGGACGAGTTTCGGAGACGCCGTGGTCCGAGCTTCGTGAGCTGACCGTCCTCGAGTCGAACGAATCGATTCCGCGTCTCGAAACGATCTTGCAGGCCGTGCCGAGCGATGTCACTGTTCAACTAGAGCTGAAAGAGCAGGGTATCGCCTCGGATACGCTGCAGTTGGCCATGGCTGCCGGGACTGACGTTCGCGTGTCGTCGTTTCTCCCCGAAGCGCTGGCGGAGATCGAAGCGGGCTACGTGGACGTTCCCAACGGGCTGCTCTTCGGCGACGATCCCGCCGTGAACCTCTCGCTGGCGGTCGATCTCGGCTGTACGCACGTGTTTCCCCATTACGACCTCTGCTTCGAGACCGATGTCGTATCCGCCGCCCGCAAACACGGGTTCGGCGTCATCGCCTGGAAAGCGGCACGGACGGTCGAGCACGTTCGGGCCCTCTCCGAGGCTGGCGTCGACGGTGTCACCGCCGATCGCTGGGACGTTGTGCCGTCGTCACTGTTCCCGTCCAGCGAGTCGTAGCGATGATACCGATTACGATCTTGATCGCTACTCGTCGATCGGATTCGCACGGAGGTCGTCGATCGTCTCTTCGATCGCCGCGAGGTAGTCGTCGGACTCGTAGCCGAGTCGCCCGATCCAGACGTCTTGGTAGGAGGGATGCAAGATCGGCAGGAGCCAGACGCCGAGCTCCGTACACTCAATCGGTTCGAGTACGCTGTCGAGAAACCCGTCGAGTTCGCGACCGTCCGCGGCGAGCACGGTTTTCGTCGCGTGTTTCCCGGTCGCGAGGACGACCGCCGGATCGACGAGGTCGAGTTCGGTCAGGAGGTGGTCGCGGCAGTTCGATCGCTCCTCGGCGGTGGGTTCGCGGTTGCTCATCGGTTGGTCGGGATCTTGAGGAAAGCACTTCACCGCGTTCGTGTAGTACGCGTCGTCGCCGTACCCGATTCGATCGAGCATACGCCGAATCCGTCGCCCGGAGTGCCGGGAGGTGTAGGCCCTGCCTGTCCAGTTGCCGCCCCGCCAGCGATCGGCGTCAGGATCGCCGTAGCCCGGCGCTTCGCCCACGACGAGGACGCTCGCATCCCGATCGCCGGTGCCCCAGGAGATGCATTCGCGAGAGTCGACCAGCGACGGACAGCGCCGGCAGTCGGCCTCGAGGACGGTCCGTGACTCGGGAACGGAGAGTGCGTCCGCCTCGGGTGTGGAGTCGGTGGGTGCCACGGTCGACGTACTCGGGCGACGGAGTTAGCGCGTTGGATTTCGATTTCCAACAGCCGATCGATCGGTGGGCGCTGGGTCGCCCACGGTCGCGTTCCGAGCGGAGGGACAGATTTACGGTCTCCGAGCGGTTCTGGATGGGTAATGCCACCAGAACTCCTCGTCGAATCGCTTTCGCTGCTGGTCTATACCGTCATCGCAGGGGCACTCACGGCTGGCGGACTCCTCGCAGAGTACGCGAGCGTCCAGCACCTCGGTTCGGGCGAAGCGATGGTCGCCCTCTGGCTCGCGGCGATCGGCTGTGTCATGCTCTACGCCGGAGCCTACGGCATCGGGTACAAGAAAGTACTCTCACAACTCGTCTGAGCCGGCACGAGTCGGCCGCCGTCTCAGGAGCCGTTCGGTCCGCCGATCGACTCGCCGGACCCGCAATATCGATTCCTCTTTACTGTCCCAGCCAGTTACGTCCCGTATGAGCAGATTCGGCGAGGTCGACGACCAGTACGACCCCCACGAACTCGAACGACGGGTGTTCGACTACTGGGACGAGGTCGACGCCTACGAGCAGACGGTCGAGCATCGATCGGACGGCGACTCGTTTTTCTTCGTCGACGGGCCGCCGTACACTTCCGGCTCGGCGCACATGGGGACCACCTGGAACAAGTCCCTGAAAGACGTCTACATCCGCTATCTCCGCATGCAGGGCTACGACGTGACGGATCGGCCGGGCTACGACATGCACGGCCTGCCGATCGAGACCCGCGTCGAGGAGCGACTCGGCTTCGAGAACAAACAGGACATCGAGGCCTACGGCGAGGAGAACTTCATCCAGGAGTGCAAGGATTACGCCAACGAACAACTCGAGGGTCTCCAGTCGGACTTCCAGGATTTCGGCGTCTGGATGGACTGGGACGACCCCTACCGGACGCTCAGCCCCGAGTACATGGAAGCCGCCTGGTGGGGTTTCTCGAAGGCCGCCGGCCGCGGCCTCGTCGAGAAAGGCCACCGATCGATCTCGCAGTGTCCGCGGTGTGAGACCGCGATCGCGAACAACGAAGTCGAGTACGACGACGTCGAGGACCCTTCGATCTACGTGAAGTTCGACCTGGAGGGTCGTGA
Organism: Halosolutus sp. DAT137; assembly: GCF_059736405.1. NCBI lineage: Archaea > Methanobacteriati > Methanobacteriota > Halobacteria > Halobacteriales > Natrialbaceae > Halosolutus > Halosolutus sp. DAT137. The sequence continues at coordinate 61,528 of NZ_JCAQID010000003.1, forward strand.
GGGATCGGTCGTCATCTGGACGACTACGCCGTGGACGATTCCCGCGAACACGTTCGTCGCGGTCGACGAGGAGGGCGACTACGTCGGCGTGCGGGCGGAGAAAGACGGCGAAGAAGAACTGTTGTACGTCGCCGGGGCGAAGCACGAAGAGGTTCTGCGGGAGGGGCGGTACGACGATTACGAAGTCGTCGAAGAGCTTACCGGCGCGGACATGCTCGGCTGGTCCTACGAACACCCGCTCGCCGAGGAGGTTCCCGACCACGTCGACGGGGAGGGCGTCTTCGAGGTGTACGCCGCCGAGTACGTCGATACGGACGGCGATGGCACCGGTCTCGTCCACTCCGCGCCCGGCCACGGTGAGGTCGACTTCGAGCGCGGCCGCGAACTCGGGTTTCCCATCTTCTGTCCCGTCGGCGGCGACGGCGTCTACACCGAGGAAGCGGGCAAGTACGAGGGTCAGTTCGTCAAAGACGCCGATTCGGAGATCACGGCCGACCTCGAGGACAACGGCGCGTTGCTCGCCTCGGGTCACGTCCAACACAGCTACGGCCACTGCTGGCGCTGTGATACGGGTATCCTCCAGATCGTCACCGACCAGTGGTTCATCACGGTGACGGACGTCAAGGACGAACTGCTCGACAACATCGAGGACAGCGAATGGCATCCCAACTGGGCACGGGACAACCGCTTCCGGGACTTCGTCGAGGACGCCCCCGACTGGAACGTCTCCCGCCAGCGATACTGGGGCATTCCGCTTCCCGTCTGGACGCCCGAGGATCGCGACGACGATCAAGATCGGATCGTTATCGGCGATCGCGAGGAACTGGCCGAGTGCGTCGACCAGGAGATCGATCCCGAAACCGTGGACCTCCACAAGGACACGGTCGACGACCTGACGATCACCGAGGGCGACACCACGTACACGCGCGTGCCCGACGTGTTCGACGTCTGGCTCGACTCCTCGGTCGCCTCCTGGGGCACCCTCGACTTCCCGTCGGACGACAGCCGGTTCGACGAACTCTGGCCCGCCGACCTCATCCTCGAGGCCCACGACCAGACGCGGGGCTGGTTCTGGTCGCAACTCGGCATGGGAACCGCCGCACTCGGTGAGATTCCCTACGAGGAAGTCCTGATGCACGGTCACGCGCTCATGCCCGACGGCCGCGCGATGAGCAAGTCCAAGGACATTCTGGTCGATCCACACGAGGCGATCGATCGTCACGGTCGAGACACTATGCGGCTGTTCTTGCTGTCGAACAACCCACAGGGCGACGACATGCGCTTCTCGTGGGACGGCATGCAGACGATGGAGAATCACTTACGGACGCTGTGGAACGTCTTCCGGTTCCCGCTGCCGTACATGCGACTGGACGGCTTCGATCCGCAGGAAACGACGCTCGAGGATGTAGACGATGACCTCGAACTGATCGACGAGTGGATCCTCGCCCGCCTGCAGTCGACCAAGGCGGAGATGACCACACACTTCGAGGACTACCGTCAGGATCGTGCGGTCGACGCCCTGATCGAGTTCGTCGTCGAGGATGTCTCCCGATTCTACGTGCAGGCGGTTCGGGAACGCATGTGGGAGGAAGACGACAGCGCCTCCAAGGAGGCCGCCTACGCGACGATCTACCACGTCCTCCGCGAGAGCGTCACCCTGCTCGCACCCTTCGCGCCCTTTATCAGCGAGGAAATCTACGGCACGCTCACCGCCGAGGACGGCCACCCGACGGTCCACATGGAAGACTGGCCCGCGGTCGAGGAATACTGGGAGGACGAGCAACTCGAAGACGACGTCGCCATTCTCCGCGCGATCGAGGAAGCCGGCGGGAACGCCCGCCAGCAAGCAGGCCGCAAGCTTCGCTGGCCCGTCCCGCGCGTCGTCGTCGCGGTTTCCGGGCGAAGCCCGGAAGCCAGTCAGACGTCGTCTGACGCTGCCGACGATCAGCGCGTCGTCGACGCCGTCTCCCGACACACGCCGCTGCTCGAGGATCGCCTCAACGTCCGCGAGATCGAACTCATCTCGCCCGACGATCGCTGGGGCGAACTAAATTACAGCGCCGAGGCCGACATGAGCGAACTCGGCCCGGCCTTCGGCGATCGCGCCGGACAGGTCATGAACGCGCTCAACGAAGCCCGCATCGAGGAGCCGTCGCTCGAGGCGCTCGAAGCCGCCCTTGGAGACGTGCTTGAAGACGGCGAGCAACTCGAAGAGTCGATGGTTTCCTTCGTCACGGAGACGCCCGAGGGCATCGCCGGCACCGCGTTCGGCCTGAACGGCGACGATCGCGGCGTCGTCTACGTCGACGCCTCGCTGACCGACGACATCGAAAGCGAGGGCTACGCTCGCGAGGTCATCCGCCGCGTCCAGGAGATGCGCAAGGATCTCGATCTGGACGTCGAGGAACGAATCGCGCTAGATCTCGCGATCGACGACGATCGCGTCGCCGCCCTCGTCGACGAACGAACGGCCCTGATCCGCGAGGAAGTCCGTGCCGACGAAATCGGCACCGTCGAGGACGGCCACCGCAAGGAGTGGGAAGTCGAAGGCGTGTCGATGGAGATCGCGATCGCGCCGGTGGCGACTGCTGAGGCGTCGGAGTAGGGATAGTAATTTTCAGACCGAGAGGCGGAGCCGATCGGTCTGTTTTTTTGGCCCAGATTTTTGCGCGAGTGGTGAGGGAGCCTTGCGACCGAACCCGACGCGGAAAAAGGTGGATGCGAGATCGCGATCGCGCCGGTGGCGGCTGCTGAGGCGTCGGAGTAGTCGAAACATCGCGAAACCGTCGAACCACCACGAGAACATCTCGGATCGAGACGCCGCCGATCGGTTCGGGCGTTGTTTCAGATCGGCGGCGGGCCGGTGGGAGCGGAACGGTTCACCAAACGGCCTTACTGATCCTCTCCACCGACGGTACCGTTCTCGCCAGTTTCGTCTTCCTCGTTCGGTTCGTTGTCCCCACCGTCGTCCGGACCTTCGTGGCCGTCTCCGTCGTCCGGGCTTTCTTCCCCATCTCCGTCGTCGTCTTTGGACTCTCCCGTCTCGTCTCCCGACTCGTCGCTTTCGTCCTCGTCCTCGCCCAGCGCTTTCACGTCGACGTCCTTGCCGTTGATACCACTCTTCGAGATCACGGGCTTCAGGTTGTAGCCGTTGTTCGGGCCGCGTTTGACGACGTTGATGTCGAACACGAACTCGACGGGTTCGTCGCCGGTGATCTCGAACGATTTGGTGAGCTGGAGCTTTTCGCTCGGGACCTTCACCTCTACGGCCTCGCCCTTGACGATCCCCTCGGCATTCGAGACGTGAAGTTCGATCTTTTCGTAGGTGCCCTCCGACAGGGCACCCTCGAAAACGTTCATCGCTTTGTCACCGACGACCTGCGTCAGGTCCACCGTCGCGTCGTCGAGATCGAGAATGTAGAACCCGCGTTTTCGCTGGACGTTGTCGGCTTTCTCGTCCTCTTCGTCTTCTTCGTTTTCGCTGTCATCTCCGTTTTCGCCGTCTTCCTCATCTTCGCCCTCGTCCTCGTCTCCCTCCCTGGATTGTTCATCTTCGTCCTCCGCCTCGTCGTCTGCGTCGTCCGGATCGTCGACGCTGTCCCCGTCGTCCGCCCGTTCTTCCTCGGCTCCGTTTTCGTCGTCGGCTTCGTTGTCGTCCGCTTCGGCTTCGTCGTCCGATTCCTCGCTCCCGCCGTCGAAGATACGGGCCTCGTCGAAGGAGACGTCCAGACTGTCGAAATCCCCGATGTCGGCCGGCATGTCACTGACGAGTAGCCGGAAGTTCTCACTACCAGTGCCCGAGTCGTCAGTGGACTCTTCGGCGTCTTCGTCCTCCGGCGATCCGCTCTCCCCGTCCGCCGAGGACTCCGACGTACACCCGGCGAGCAGCGTCGCACTGACACCGCCACCGGCGGCGATAAACGTCCGCCGGTCCACGGTGGATTCGGACTGATCGTCGTTTCGGCTCCGATCGCGACTCGGCTGATTTTCTGCCATAATTGCCCCGTCAAACGGTACCGGCTTAAGAGACGCCGGCCGTTCGTTCGGTTAGAATCGTTTACAATCGTTTTTACCGAACGTTCAATCATAAGTGACCGTTCGATCAGACGGTTTTTTCTCCACGGAGGGGCGGGTTCGCGATCGTTGCCACCTCGGCTACAGTATCGGTGGATTTTGAACTCTCGTCTCAGCTCCCTATCTAATCGAAATTCGCAGACTGAGCCGTTGCGTCAGTTAAACTACCGCAAAAGTCTTGACTGTCAGTTTCCAGTGTCTCTCTGTGAACTCCCGGGTCAGTCTCGTCGTTGTCGTCTGTTTACTCGTTACAACAGTTCCGGCGAGCGTCGGCGCAGTTGATGCAACCGGGGCGCACGGATCGACGGCGGGATCCGACGCCACCCCACACTTCGAACTGACCGATGCTACCGCGGCGAGCGGGACCACTGAATCGGCGGGCACGGCTTCCGGGACCGACGACGTCCTCCACCGGAGCACCGTCATCCGCCAGCTCTCCGATCGGCCGGGCGAGTTCGAAGCCGAAATGACCTTCTCGATCCCGGAGCCGGTGACTGAACTCGAGATCGAACTCGAACCCGCCGCGTCCGTCGAGTTGACGGATGGCTTCGAGCGAACCGGAGACGGGACCTACCAGTGGACCGAGACGACCGACCAGCCCGCGGTTCGATTTACGATGCCGGCCAATCGGACGGGGTACGACGGTCACGCCGATCGCGCGAGCGGACGGGACGCAATTCAGTCGGGCGACGGAGACGGCTACACGTTCGTCGACACCGGCGACTGGGCCGTCGTGCAGGTTCCGGGCGTCGGATTCTCGCTTCGCCAGACCGAACCCGTCGGGATCGAGGAGGAGGTTCGCGTCGACGGTCCCGGTGCGACCGGTGGCGACATCGCCTACCTCGGGCCGGTGACGGAGTACGAGCGAACCGGCGACACCGAACGGATCAGGCTCGCGGTGGCCGACGACGCCGATCTCGTCGAATCACCAGACGACATTCTCGAGGCGCTCGTCGCCGCGAGCGATCGGCTCGACGTCGGGTCGAGTCACGACGAGGTGTTCCTCGTCGCGGTGCCGACCGACGGCGTCGACTGGGCGGCACGCGGGATCCAGTACAGCGAATCCGACGCGTGGGTGGTCGCCGACGCACCGCTCGAGGAGGCGACGAACGTCTGGCTCCACGAATACGTCCACGCGCGACAGGCGTTTGCCAACTCCGAGGTCGGCACGGCGACCGAAACGGAGTGGCTCGTCGAAGCGCAGGCAGAGTACTACGCCGCGTTGCTTGCACTCGAACAGGGGCTGGTCGACTTCGATGCGTTCAGCAGCGCACTCGAAGCGGGCGAACGAAGTCCGTACGCGGACGCCACTCTCTCCGACCTGGGGACCTGGGCGGACGATCGAACCGACTACGTGAAAGGAGCGCTCGTCTACGGCGACCTCGATCGGCAGTTGCGCCTTGCCACGGAGGGCGATCGAACGCTCGAAGACGTGTTCCGGTCGCTCAACGGGATGGACGGTCCCGTGACCGAGACGGATTTCCTCGAGGCAGTCGAGTCGGAAGGCGGCGCGGACGTCAGGAACGCCGCCGAGCAGTACACCCAGACGGACCAGACGCCCGAGATGTGGTCTCGCGTGACTCACGAGGATGCCTTCGATCAGCCTGTAGCGCAGTTCGAGTACGGATTCGACGCCGCTGCGATCGAGGTCGACGGCGAGCCGTGGCCTCCTGGCGGTCCCGTCGATAGTGACTCGATCGCGGAGGTCGCGATTCCGGAAGGTACGACCGTCACGGTACCCGTTTCCGCGGCGAACGTCGGCGAGCGCGACGGCACTGCCGACGTGACGCTTTCCGTCGACGGTACCGTCGTCGACCACCGTCGAGTCTCGATATCGACAGGCGACCGAACGACCGACTCGCTGACGTGGATACCCGCTGAACCGGGCGTTTACGACGTTCGTGTCGGCTCCGATCGGTTCACCGCGTACGTTAGATCGCCGTCGAGCGTCACTGTGACCGACCTGCGTATCGATCCCGTGGATGCTGGCCCAGGTGAGAAATTGACGGTCACGGCGACAGTCGAGGCCGCCGACGATCGACCCGGTGTGACCGTGCTCGCGTTTCGGACGCCAGAAGGGGTCGCCGCGGAGGTACCCGTCGTCGTCGCCCCGGGCGAACAGGGAACGGTGAGCGAGACGCTGTCGTTCGACGACCCGGGGCAGTACGAAATCGCGGTCGGGGATCGATCGACGACCGTCTCGATCGCCACGAGTCCGGTCGACGCGGTCGAGGAGATGCCCGGATTTGCCACGCCAGCAGTACTGATTGCGATCGCCCTCTCGCTGCTGGGGATGTGGACGCGCCGGCAACGGTCACGATCGCGCTGACGGGCGATCGATTCTCGTTTGGTGGCGCTGAAACGAACTCTTCGTTCGAGGACGTGGAATCCGTCGCGGAAAATGGGTCACGTTTTTTCGGAACCGCGACGACGCGTACCGTCACGACTCAGGCCAGGTCGATACGGTACTGACACACGTCGCTGTCGGTATCGTTTGCACAGGCCGTCTTCGTCACGCTCGCCTCGTCGTCGAACGATCTGACGATCCCTTCCAAAATTCCCTGTGCGAGTCCGCAGTAGTGGTGCTCGCGGTCGGTCCGGTAGCTGATGACGACGGCGTTCGCATCCGGCTTCGGCGTCGACGTCACCTCGGGTAGCGACATTTCGTCGGCGCTTCGCTCGAGGTTCTCGACGATCGTCTCGACCGATCTGAGCACGGTCTCGAGATCCCAGTCGGCGTTGATGTGGGCGTTGAACGTCTGCAGGAGTTCCGGGGCGAGCGTCTGTCCGAAGTCGCGTTCGATCGCCCGGCGGTTCTGGACCGCCATTCCGGAGAGCGTCGCGAGGATCGCGTCGATCTCCTCGTCGTCGTAGTACGAAATCGGGAGATACAGCGTCGGCTCTATGTCGGCACGATCGACGATCGTCGCCCAGGTTTCGTCGTCGGTCCGCGTAACGACGTACTCCTTGAGCGTTTTGTGGACGATTCCGTGCATCGAGATGGTGGGGAGGTGTTACAGCGGGTTGGGCAGTCATCGACCGCGTCGACTACAGCTCGAATCGCGAACACCTAGACGACAGAGAGGGGAGTCACTTAACAGTTGAGATAACTGTCATTTGTGAGTAAGTACAGCGAACCGATATAAACGGTCGTCGGCGTCGGCGCACGCGTTACAGGTGGGCTGCAATCGAGGGGGCGACGGAGACGACGCTCGTCTCGCGTTCGATCGTGTCGGTGCCGTAGATCGCTTCGACGCCCGCGCGGGAGAGTTTCGTCACGGCGTTGCTGGCCAGCAGCGGGTGGACGCAGGTGACGAAGACGCGTCCGACGCCCCGGTCCCGGAGCACGCTGACGGCCTCGCTCATGGTCGACCCCGTCGCGATAATGTCGTCGGTGACGACGACGTCCCGGCCCGTGACGTCGACGTCGCTCGGCGTCACCTCGACGTCGGTGCCCGAGTGACGTATTTTCTCGAAGTAATCCGTCTCGCCCGCGCCGTAGGCGTCCCGGACCGTTTCAGCGAGCTCGATCGCGCCCGCGTCCGGCGAGAGGAACACGGGGTCGATGAGGTCGTCCGGGAGCGGTTCGGCCAGTCTCCCGGACGCGTCGACAGCCGTCGCCGTCGGCTCGAAGAACTGGCAGACGGCCTCCTCGTGGGGAGTGACGGTAAGCACGCGATCCGCACCGGTCGAAATCGCTCGCGCCATCGCTCGCGCGGAGACGGGGTGGCCCGCGTCGAAGGCCTTGTCCTGGCGAGCGTAGCCCATGTACGGCAGGACCGTGACGATCTCGTCGACGCCGCTCTCGCGGACGGCGTCCTGCAGTTGCAAGAGTTCGACGTGCGCGTCGCTCGAGACCGTCGACGCGACGATCACGGCCCGATCGGTCCCGGCGTCGATTTCGGGGACGGCCGCGAGCAGTTCGCCGTCGGGAAAGCGATCGTACTCGACGGCGGCGAGCGGTTCCTCGAGTTCGGCTGCGAGCGCCGCGGCGAGAGCCTGCGACGCGGATCCGCTAACGATCATACTCGTTCCCACAGCGTGGGGGGTAAACCAGCTTTCGTTCTCTCGATCGAGCGGTAGCGGGAGGGTACCCACTTCGCCATCTCCCGTCGCTGCCGATGTATCCCGTTGCCGTCCCCTCTGCCGGTTCAGTCTGTGCCAGTGCCGATCGCGTCGCAGCCGTCGGTACGACCCGAGATGGAGAGGCCACTCTCCCGGATCAGCATATCGAGGTTGAGACAGTCGGGATCGTTCCACTTCGCGGGCGTCACCTCCGTCGGTTCGCCGCCGTCGAGCCGTGCGATGATCCGGAACGAGCCCGGATCGGACGGCCAATTGCGATCGAGCGTGGTACCGCTTCGCCCCTCGAGTTCGGTCGTCGTCCAGTCTTCGAACTCCCCGTCGAACTCGACGATCACGTCGATCGTGTGGGCTGCCTCGGTGAGATTCTCGATGGAAATCTCACCGAGCACCGTCTCGGGTTCGATCTCGCTGCGTTCCTCGCTCGCGGCCGGTTCTTCCTCGTCGCCGTTTTCGTCGACGCCGTTCCCACCGTCGCCGTTCTCGTCGCTACTTTCCTCTGATTCGCCGTCGTCGCTCGAACAGCCGGCGATCGCCGCGGTCGTTGCGGTACCGGCGAGTGCGAGGAGCCGTCGTCGCGGAAGGTCGCTCATGTGACCGACCCATGCATTCAGGATAAATAATAGCTCCTGTGTGCTGACCGTCACCGGGGCGGTGTCGACGCCACGGCGACGCCCGTCACGCCGCGGACGCCGATCGGCTGAGAGCGCCAGGTTCCGGGGCCGTTTCCGTCAGTCGCCACTCGGAAGTCCCCGCGCTCGGTGACGGCGTAGACCGACTCACCGTAGGCGATCGCGGCCACATCGTCGGGTGCTTCCTCGAGTGCCCGCCACTCGCCGTCGCTCCGGTCGTGGGCGTAGACGGTTTCGCCGGCGACCGCGTGGGCGCGATCGAGTCGTCCGCGATCGGTCTGTGGGTCGGCCGTGACGAGGTCGAAGCTGCCCTCGCGAACCTCCATCCAGCCGTTGCCGAGTTTGTAGAGGCCGTCGGCGGTTGCGGCCAGCGGAACGCCGGCCGCGGAGACGTCTCGTACGTCCGTGAGGCCGGCGTGATCCAGTCGGCCTTCGTGGACGCGATAGACGCCCGTTTCGGTGCCGACGAGGCTCCCGTCGATCGCCGTCACCGTCCCGATCCCGTCGCACTCGAGTGACTCCCAGCCCTCGTCCGTCCGACGCGCTACGTGTCCGTCGGGGCCGGCCGCAAGGAGCGCCTCGTCACCGCCGCCGACGGCGATTGCCGGACCGAAGCCGGTGTCGACGAACGCCTCGTTCGCCTCCGATCCCTCGGTCGCGTCTCCGTGGGCCGTGTCGAGTACGCGAACGTCTTCGGGGGTGGCGATCGCGACGCCCCCCTCCGACGTCGCCGCGATATCGCGCGCGTCGCTGCGATCGCAGAGGCCGAACTCGCCGACGGTGTCGCCGGCGATCCGGACCCGAACGACGCCGATCGAACTCGCCACGTAGGTCTCGATCGCGCCCGCGCGGTCGCCGTAGACGCGTTTCTCTTCGATAGAGTCCATATCTATATGTCGAGACCCCAGTCCGAAAGCGTTCTGTCTCCGACGGCATCGAGTGGTTGCCGCCGATCGAGCGGACACTGGAGCCGAGTCTCCGTGTCGGAATCCATTTGAGGTGTCCGGTCCAACGACTGCCCAATGCAAGTCTTCGGATCGAGCGGGGCGCGGGGCGTCGCAAACGAGGAACTGACGCCCGGCTTCGTCCTGCGAGTCGCGAAAGCGGCGGGGACGGCCTGGGGGCGCGATCGCGTCGCGGTCGCGCGCGACACCCGCTATACGGGGCGGATGCTGGCCGACGCGGCTGCAAGTGGGTTGGCGAGCACCGGCGCGGCCGTCGATCGTCTCGGCATCGTCCCCACGCCGGGGGCACAGGCCTACGCCGAGTGGAACGAGGTTCCGGTCATGGTCATCACGGCGTCGCACAATCCGCCGCAGTACAACGGGGTCAAACTGGTCGGCAGCGACGGGATCGAACTCGCAGTTTCCGATCTCGAATCGATCGAGGAGACGCTGCTCGCGGAAACGTTCGCCGTCGCCCCGTGGGACGAGACGGGCCAGGTTCGGGAAGTCGACGGTGTGACCGACGCGTACGTCGACGACCTGCTCGCGGCCGTCGACCGACAGTCGATCGCCGACGCGGAGTTGACGGTCGCGCTCGATCCCGGACACGGCTCCGGATCGCTCACCAGCCCGCAGTTTTTCCGTGAACTCGGCTGTCGCGTCGTCACCGTCAACGGCCAGCCAGACGGCCACTTTCCCGGCCGAAACCCCGAACCGGTCCCCGACAACCTCACGGATCTCGGGCGACTCGTCCGGGCGACCGACGCCGACGTCGGTATCGCCCACGACGGCGACGCCGATCGGGCCATCTTCTTCGACGAAAACGGCGAGTACGTCGAGGGCGACGCCACCCTCGCGGCGCTCGCAGCCGCCGAACTCGAGGCCGGCGACACCACCGTCTCCGCGGTAAACGTTTCCCAGCGCCTCGTCGACGTCGTTGGCGAGGTCGGTGCCGCCCTCGAACTCACCCCGATCGGCTCGACGAACATCATCACCCGCATCAGGGAACTCGAAGCGAACGGCGAGCGGGTGCCGATCGCGGGCGAGGGCAACGGCGGCGTCTTCTTCCCCGGCTACCGCCTCGCCCGCGACGGCGCGTTCACGGCGGCCCGGTTCCTCCAGTTGGTTGCCGAGCGCCCGGCCAGCGAGATCGTCGCACCTTATGACGGCTACGCGAACGTCCGGCGCAACGTCGGCTACGAGTCGACGGCCGAACGCGACGCGATGGTCGACGCGGCGGCCAACCACGCTCAGGCTTCCGACGCCGAACTCAACACGCGCGACGGCTACCGACTCGACCACGGCGACGCGTGGGTGCTGGCCCGCCCCTCGGGGACCGAGCCGCTCGTTCGGATCTACGCCGAAGCCCGCGACGAACGCCGCGCGAGGGAACTCCTCGAAGATATGCACGCGACGCTGGTCGAGGCGAAAGCCGACGCCTAACGCTACTGGTACGATCGTCGTACCGTGTTCTGCGTCGTTCACGGTAACTCCTGCTCGTGATACCGCTGGGAGCGAAGGTTTTTGTCGGTCTCGTTCGCCGGTACTACCGTGACAGTGCTCGATGCGTTTTCGCTCGACGGACGGACGGCGATCGTAACCGGCGGGAACCGCGGTATCGGCCGCGCGATCGCGACGGCACTCGCGGAGGCGGGGGCGAACGTCGTCGTCGCAAACCGCGACGGGGCCGCAGGAGAAGCGGCGGCGGCGGCGATCGCGGACGAGACCGGAGCCGAGACGCTCGCGGTGGAGTGTGACGTTTCCGACGAGGCCGCCGTGGAAGCGACGGTCGAGGCGACCGTCGATCGATTCGACGGGCTGGACGTGCTCGTGAACAACGCCGGAATCGTCATTCACGAAGCGATCGAAACGATGTCGCTCGAGGAGTGGTCCGCGGTCCTCGAGACGAATCTCACGGGGGCGTTCCTCTGCTCGCGGGCGGCCGGCCGCGAGATGATCGAGAACGGCGGTGGCGTTATCCTGAACGTCTCCTCGATGTCCGCGTTCATCGCGAACTATCCCCAGCGTCAGGTGGCCTACAACGCCTCGAAGGCCGGACTGGAGGGATTCAAGAACCAACTCGCCTCCGAGTGGGCCGAGTTCGACGTGCGCGTAAACAACCTCGCGCCGGGATACGTCGCCACCGATAACGCAGACCAGGGCGCGGAAGTCGCCGCGGACGCCGTCGAGACGTGGGAGGGCGAAATGCTGGCCGACGAGATGGCGACCCCAGAGATGCTCGGTCCGACGGCGGTCTACCTCGCGAGCGACGCCTCCGCGTACATGACCGGGGAGACGATCGTTCTCGACGGCGGATACACCGTTCGCTAGCCGGCGTGGCGCTTCCACGAACCGACGACACCGCGCGCTGACGAGACTGCGGGCCGAAACGCGGCCGTCGGTCACGACCGCAGCGACTCGCCGCACGCCGCCCCGAGACGCTCCGTTGCGAGCAGAAGTCGGTGTGCGAGTACGAGCACGACGACCGCGAAGACGATGAGGGCGGCCTCGAACAGGGTCGGGAGCAACCCGAGCGAGACGATCAGGGTCGTCGCACAGGCCGGCGGGTGGCGCGTGTCGGTCGCGAGCATTCCGGCGGCGGTGAGCGTCGTCGCGAGCACGCCGCTGGCTGCGAGTCGAAGCCCTGCGATCGATCCCGGTTCGATCGCGGCCGTCATCACGATTCCGCTCGCGAGCAGGTGATACGCCAGCAGGCCGGCGGCGACGCCGATCGCGTGGCCGCCGATTACCCGCCGTGGCGCGGTCGCCTCACTGTCCTGAAACAGCGCGAGGACGAACGCGGAGGGACCGAGACTCGGAAACAACACCGGTAACCCCGACAGCCACGCCAGCGCGGCCGTCGTCGAAATGAGGACGCCGGTGTGTAGCGTCGTCCCCGTGCGATCGTCCATGCCGTCCGTTCGTCGCGTCGCGGTGAAAATACCCGTGATACGGATTCGATCGGTGTTCGGGACTCGGGACTCGGCGCGCGGTATTCACGGAACGATCGTTACCGGCACGTCCGCCTGACGCGTGACCTGCTCGGCGACGCTTCCGAGCAGTATCCGCGATACGCCCGATCGCCCCTGGCTCCCCATCACGACGCCGTCTACCCCTTCGTCGTCGACGTACGCGAGGATCGCCTCGGCGGCCTGCCCCTCGATTACCTCGGTCTCCACGTCCCTGTCGTACTCAGCCGCGAGTCGATCGACGTCCGCGAAAAAGTCGGGATCCGTCTCCGTGCCGTCCCCGCCGACTGCGGGCGGCCGCCCGCCGTAGCCCGCCTCCAGGTCGTCGATCGCGTGGACGACCGTGATCTCGTCGTCGGGGAACCGATCGAGGGCGTACTCGAGAGCCGTGCGGGCGGGTTCGGAGTCGTCCATCGGAACGAGTAGGTGACTCGTCATGCGGGCTGTAGAACGGGTGGCTCCTTCATACGATCTGTTGGGATCCGGTTTCGGAGACCGCCCGAACGGGGTGGCGATCACCGGGAACACGGTACGACGATCGTCCCAGTCGTTGGCTCGACTGCTTCTGACGGGATTGGTTCGTCTTACGGCCGGTACCGTGTCAGGCTGAGTACGTACGACCGGATGCCCAGGACACTCTACGAGCGACTCGGTGGTGAAGATGCGATCGCGGCGGTCGTCGATCGATTCTACAGATTGCAAGGCAGAGTGCCTCGGGGTCAAGCCCCGAGGCAATTCACTTCATCGTCGCTTCGTCGGTCTGAAACTTCTTCGGGGCCGGCATCATCGGCTTCTTCATAAACCTGCCGGTGATCAGCTACTTCCAGAGCGGCACCTACCTCACCGTCGCCCACGCCCACGATGCGATGTTCGGTGCCTTCGGCTTCCTCGCGATGGGGATGGCCGTCTACATCCTGCGCGTGACGACCCGACCCGAGCGGTGGTCTGAGCGGCGACTGCGCTGGTCGTTCTGGCTGTGCAACGTCGGCCTCGCGCTCGTGCTGTTTCTCTCCTTGCTCCCGGTCGGCTCCTCCAGCTCGAGGTCGCGTTTACGGAGGGGTACGCCGCCTCGCAGCGTCTCGCCTTTTACAGCAGCGGAACGATCCAGACGCTGTTTTGGCCCCGAATGCCCGGCGACACGCTGTTGATCGCCGGCGCGATCGTCTTCGCGTGGGACGTCGACGCGAAACTGCTCTTCCAGCGCAAGGCGACCGTCAGCGAGGACTCGACGATCCGCGAGCACGTGATCGCAGATCGCATCGCGCCGGATCGACGCGAGGGCGTCGTCAGCGACGACGACTGACTCCGCCGTCGCTCGGTTTTCGAGCGTCGCTTCTCAAGGCGTTCCGATCGCCGTGTGCCGCTTCGCGAGGTAGTAGCCCGCGACGAGTGGCTGCAACGGGGGAACGAACAGACCCAGGAAGGCCACCCCGAGGTAGAGTCCTGGATTCGGCCGCCACCCCTTGGTGCGGGTACAGACGTACGCGGCGTCCTGATGGATCGCGATCGGAAAGGCGCCGAATGCGATCGCCCCGGACGTCGCGATCGCGGTCGTCACCACGCCCGGAAGCGAGAGGACGAACGCGATAGCCGCGATCGCGGCCCCGAGTAGCGTCGCGCCGAGTGAGAGCGCGACGACGAGCCACCAGCCGGACCATCCCGGTCGCGATCCGAACCGCTCGTGTCGTCGATACAGATAGAACACGCCCGCAACGGGTGCCCACAGTAGTGCGAACGCGGCGTTGAGCCACGGGTTCGGTTTCCAGTGGCTGCTGACGCCGCCTCGTCGTCGAACCCGGCGTGCGTCGAGAACGAGGGCGATCACGAGTCCGATCGTCAGGAGCGTGTAGCCGAAGGTACTGACCAGTACCAGCCCCCGTTCGAGAAGGGGGACGCCGGGATCGGCCTCCCGGACGACGCCGATCAGGCCGACCCCGATCACCGGCGGGAACAGAAAGCAGAGCCGCTCGATGATCCGACCCCAGTCGATCGGGTCGGTATCCGTCCGGATTCGACTCATCAACCGACGTGACGTTTCGACCGGGGGCGGTTACGTCTGTTGTTCCGCGCGGTTCGATTTTCGTTCCGTCCGTCTCAATCGTCGGTCGGCCGGATTCGATCGCGGTTCAGTCGAGTTCGATCGCCGTTCGGGACCGCCATCCGTCCGATCGATCACAGCGCTTCTTTGTACGCTTCGAGCGTCCGTTCGACGTCCTCGTCGGTGTGGCCGTAGCTGACGAACTGGCACTCGAACTGGTTTTGTGAGAGGTAGATACCCTGCTCTCGCATCTGGCCCCAGAAGACGCGTCGCCAGCGTTCGGTCTCGGCGTTTTTCACGTCGGCTGCGTTTTTCGGACAGTAGTCGTAGCGCGGGCAGGTCGGTTCCTGTCGACAGCCCGCTTCGCACTGCTCTTCGAGCGAACCGGCTCCCGGACCCTTGCGGGTGAAAATGACCTTGAACATGCTCGCTGCGCCCGTAACCGTGTAGCTCGGTGCCTGGTCGGCCACGATATCGGACAGCCCGCTACGTAGCTCCGCACCCAGTCCGTCGACGTGGTCGTAAACGTCGTTTTCGGCGGCGAAGCGCAGCGTTTCGAGACCGGCGGCCATCGTCACCGGATGGCCGGAGAACGTCCCTGCCTGGAAGACGTCACCCGAGGGCGTGAACCGCTCGACGATCTCGGCGCGGCCACCGATCGCGCCGACCGGAAAGCCGCCGCCGATGATCTTCCCGAAGGTCGTCAGGTCGGGTGTGACGCCGAACTCGCTCTGGGCGCAGCCGAGACCGCCGACGCGGAAGCCGGTGATCACTTCGTCGAAGATCAGCAACGAATCGTGCTGGTCGGTGAGCTCGCGCAGGAACTCGTGGTAGCCCTCTTCGGGGTAGACGATGCCGTAGTTGCCGAGAATGGGCTCGGTGAGGACGGCCGCGATGTCGTCGCCGTGAGATTCGAACACCTCCCGCATGGCTTCCTCGTCGTTGAACGGCACGGGGATGGTGTGTTCGGCAAAGGACTGGGGGATCCCGGCGGAAGAGGGTGCGGGGTTCTCCGCGCTCCCCTCGACGAGCGTCGACTCCTGTGCACCGTGGTAGCCGCCTTGCATAACGACGATCTTGTTCCGACCGGTGTACCCCCGCGCCAGCCGAACGGCCGAGACGGTCGCTTCGGTCCCCGAGTTGACGAACCGAATCTTCTCGACGCTCGGGACGTGTCGAACGACGAACTCCGCGAGGTCGACTTCGATCTCGGTCGGGGTGCCGTACATCGGTCCCTCGCTCGCTTTCTGTTGAACGCCGGCCTGGACGCGCTCGGGCAGGTCGTGGCCCAAGAGCAGCGGACCCAGTCCCATCACCCAGTCGACGTACCGGTTTCCGTCGGCATCGATGACGTGGCCGCCGTCGCCTTTCTGGACGAAGAACGGATAGGGTTCGATCGCCGCACGAACCGCCGAGTTGACGCCGCCGGGCATCACCGAAAGCGCCCGATCGTACAGATCGCGTGACTGCTCGTCGTTCATACCGGAGCCTTTGCGATCGGACGGCAAAGTAGTACCGAGGTTCGATCGCCTGTTGGGACCGCGCGACAATTGCGACCTGCTGATAGTCGGTGTTATACTCGCTGTCCGTCGTGGTCACTCTCTGTCGCGGTCGCTGTCTGTCGTGGTCACTCTCTGTCGCGGTGTCACTATGCACATGACGAGGGTGGCGCAGAAAAAGCGCACCACTGCGAATGGACGACGACTGATGTGTCGCCGCGTCGATCGTGTCGATACCGCTATCGAACGCGTCCTCGCGTCCGTTCAGACCGCGTCCGTTCCGGTCTTACCGGTTCGGATCTGGTAGGCGCTCTCGACGGGGGTGACGAAGATCTTCCCGTCACCCGGCTCGCCCGTGTTCGCACCCGCCTGAATCGCGTCGACGACTTCTTCGGCGGGAATGTCGGCGACGACGCACTCGATTTTGACCTTCTGGTGGAGATCGACGGTGTACTCCTCGCCGCGCCACTGGCCCTTCTTTGCGGGCTGGGAGCCGCGGCCGGAGACGTTCGTGACGGTCAGCGACGGAGCACCGGCTTCCGCCAGCGACTGCTTGACCGCACCGAGACGGTCGGGGCGGACGATCGCGGTGACCATCTTGATCTGCCCGTCGTTCGGCTCGCCGCCGTCTGCGCGGATGACCTCGTCGGAGCTACTGCGGCCACCGTCGGTGGCGAGTTCCGGTTTGCCGAACTCGGGGTAGGTGTCGACGCCGTGTTCGGAGACGTCGAGTCCGTCGCGTTCGTGTTCCGGCGTGACACGGGCCTGTCCGGCTGCTTTGAAAGCGAACCAGACGGCTGCGGTCGCGCCGACCGTCCAGACGGTGATGATAAGGACACCGGCAGCCTGGGCGATGAAGGCGTTCGCGATGTTATCGACGACACCCGGCGCGGCGACGAACGGGAACAGCAAGGTTCCGAGAATCCCGGCCGAGCCGTGGACGGGGAACACTGCACAGACATCGTCGATCTTCAGTTTCTGCTCGACGAACTCGAAGACGATCGGGAGCTGGGCACCGGCGAGGCCGCCGACGACGAACGCGCCCCACCACGCGACGGTGTCGGGGATCGCGGTGATGCCGACCAGGCCAGCTAGCAGCCCGTTCGCGACGTACAGGGTGTCGACTTTGCCGGTCTTGAGCCAGGCGACGAACCCGGCACCCATCGCACCGCAGGCCATCGCGATCGTCGTGGCCATGGCGACGCGGCCGAGCTGGTCGCCGAGGAACGCGCCGTCACCGATGATGGCCGAGGTACCGACGTTGAAGCCGTACCAGCCGAAGGCCAGCAGGAGCGTTCCGAGAACGGCGAACGTCAGCGAGTGACCGGGAATGACGTTTACACTGCCGTCTTCGTTGTACCGGTCCATACGCGGTCCGAGTGCCCACGCGGCGGTGAGTCCGGCAATCCCGCCCATCCCGTGGACGATCATCCCGCCCGCGAAGTCAGCGAACACCGCGTCGCCAAACTGGATGTACTCGCCGGCCCACGTGAGCCCGGTGACGACGGGGTAGATGACCGCGGCCAGCAGGAACGTGTAGCCGACGTACGCACGGAGCTTCGCGCGACCGGCGACAGCTCCGGAGACGATCGTCGCCGCCGTCATCGCGAAGACGGCACCGTACAGCCAGCCGATCCAGCTACTTGGGTCGCCAACGAACGCGGGCTCGAATCCGCCGCCGGCGACGAGACTTTCGATTCCAACGCCGATGAGGAAGAACACCGTCACGCCGACGCTCCAGGTCAGCAGATTCTTCGTCAGCTGGTTCGCGACGTTCTTCGAGCGCACCTGTCCCGCCTCGAGCATCGCGAAGCCGGCGTGCATGAAGAAGATCATGAACGTCACGACCAGAATCCACGTGTTGTTGAGCGCTTCGGCCAGCATCTCCGGGCTGACCTGCAATACCGTCGGTTCCATCAGTTGTACACCTCCGATACTGCCGTCCCGCTACCGATCGTTTGTAGACGCACGTCCACGTCTGGACAACTCGTCTGCATGGATGTCTTCTGAATCACGTTTGATGTCGATGAACTAGCTAAGTATAAGGGTTAGCGTTTACAATTGGGTAATAATCTCGAGATAATAGGGTCATCCGACCAAATCTAGAGGTGATATACTGTGTATAAGGGCATTGAATATTGCGTATTTTTCGATCCGTGGTTACATATTACGTCTTTGTAAACCATAGTTCGAAGAACGTTCTCACAAAACGTGCTCGATCGAGCGGTATTGGCCGTTATCCGGATGGCGCGCGGCAGATGTTGCCGCCCGCTACCCGCCGACGACCGGCTGCTGGACGTTTGTCCGAACTCGCGACCGACCGCCATCTGCATATCGACTGAAAACGGACGATCGTCCACCGAAACGAGTTCGGCGGCGTCTTCGATCGGATGGTCTCCAAAAGCGGCGGTAACATCGCCGAAACTGGCGACCGCCGGCCCATCCCGTCAGGACAGTCGTTCGGCCACGTCCTCGGCGAAGTAGGTCAGAATCAGGTCCGCACCGGCGCGTTTGATCGAGAGCAGCGATTCGTGGGCGACCGCCTCTAAGTCGAGCCACCCTTTCTCGGCGGCGGCGTGGAGCATGGCGTACTCGCCGGAGACGTTGTACGCGGCCACGGGGTGGTCGAACTCGCGGCGGATGTTTCGGACGATGTCGAGGTACGGCAGGGCGGGCTTGACCATCAGCACGTCCGCGCCTTGCTCGGCATCGAGTCGCACTTCACGACGTGCCTCGCGTGCGTTCGCGGGATCCATCTGATAGTGACGGCGGTTGCCGAATGCGGGTGCGCCGTCCGCCGCGTCCCGGAAGGGACCGTAGAAGGCGCTCTCGTACTTGGCCGCGTAGCTCATGATCGGAACGTGCTCGTATCCCGCTTCGTCGAGTGCACTTCTGATCGCGGCGACCATGCCGTCCATCATGCCGCTTGGCGCGATCATCTCCGCCCCAGCCTCGGCCTGGGAGACGGCGATCTTCTCGAGCGATTCCAGCGTCGCGTCGTTGTCGACGGTCAGTGTCTGTTCATGTTCGTGCGCGTAGTCGTGGACTCCTTCGTCGTCACCGCGAAGGTCCGCCTCGAGCGGGCCGCAGTGACCGTGATCGGTGTACTCACAGAGGCAGGCGTCCGCGATGACGTAGGCGTCCGTCTCGGCGGTGATCCGCCGCGTCGCCTCCTGCACGACGCCGTCTTCCGCCCACGCCCGCGTCCCCTCGGCATCTTTTGATTCCGGAATTCCGAAGAGCATCACCGCCTCGACGCCGGTTTCGAGCACTTCCTCGACGCGATCGACGCTCTCGGGGATCGGCACCCGCTCGTGGCCCGGCATCGACTCGATCGGCAGGCGTTCGTCGATCGTCGCGTCGACGAACACCGGTGCGATGAAATCCGACGGCTCGAGGCTCGTCTCGCTGACGAGGCCGCGAACCCGGTCCTGTCGAAGTCGCCGGGGGCGGTGAGTGAGATCCATACGCGTCCTTTCGTCGGTGGCCGCAAAAACGCCTCGCTCGCGCTATCGATCGGCTCCGACCCGAAGGTCCCGCAGGTCGGGATGATCGAGCACGCGTCGTGCCCGTTCGCTCAGGTCGTCGTCCGTCCTCGCCTCACGGAATTCGTCTCGGATCGCCTGCCAACCGGCGTGTCGGGTTCGGACGAGAACCGGAATCGCTTCGAGGTCGAGCACTCGCGCGATGGTCAGTCGGTGATTCGCCCGTCCTCGGTGAAACAGCCGACCGTTACGACCGATCGTCACGGTAATTTCGTCGAGCCGGGGATCGATCGTCCGTCCCCATTTGTAAAACAGCTCCCGTTGACCGTCGGGGTCGTTCGTCCAGAGGTCTCGTTGCGACCGGTACCCCTCGGTTCGGATTCGATCGTAGATCTCGTCGACGCGCTCGAGCCGGCGGCGGAGATCCGCGCGGGTCTCACAGCCTTTCGGCGTCTCGCCACGCTCGAGGCGTCGGACGTAACGCTCCCACTTCGCCGTTTCCTCCCAGGGTACGCCGTCGACGAAGTGCGCCCGGATGCCGCGGAACTCGGTCGTCTCCTCGACTCGAGCCGTCGTCTGGTCCCAGTCACCGCCGCGGACACGACCCCACTTTCGCGGCGTCTGCTCTTCTCTGTACCGTACGTCGCCCGGATCGACGAGACGTACCGCGAAGGGATCGGCGTCGGTCACTCGATTCGGATGCGTGAGTCGCCGCATTCGGAGGTACGCTCGTGCCGCCGAAAGCCCGTCGAACCGACTCAACGCTCTGACCGCGAGCGCGTCACGGCGCTCGCGAAAAAACCGAATGGACGTGCGGGCCAGCCGTCGAGGCCCCTCTTCGCGGAAGATCTCACGCGCCGATTTCCCGAGACGCAGGGCACCGGTCGTCGCCATACTCGAAAACGGCGTGCCAGATTCGTATCAATTGCGGCGAACGACAGCTTTCGAGAAAACGCAACTCAGTCGATCGCGTCACTCTCCTCGAACGACCCTCGGACCCGATCGATCGCCTCTTCCGAGGGGTTTTCGCTCGTCGAGACTGCGAGTGCGGCCCTGAGTCGGGCCTTCCACGGCGGGAGGTCGCCGCCCGCGATCGCGCCAGCCTCGAGCAGCGTCTTCGCACCGCCGGGACCGCCGTACAGCCCGGCCGTCGCTCCGGCGTAACACCGCGAGGTGAGTACGACCGGGACACCCGACTCGATCGCGTCTTCGAGGGTCGAGGCGAGTTCGCCGGTCGTGTTCCCAAGCCCGGTCCCCGCGACGACGATCGCGTCGACGCCGTCGTCGAGCGCGCGCTCGACCTGTCGCCCGTCGACGCCCATCGCGTTCGTGACGATGTCGACTCCTACGTCCGGATCGATCCGCGCGCCGGAGATCCGGTCGCGGTCGACGCGATCCCCCGGCTGGCGAAGGAACCGAAACCCGTCTGGTGTGAGGTGGGCAACCGGTCCCGCGTCCGGCGATCGGAACGTTTCGAGTTTGCTCGTGTGCGATTTCACGACCCGGCGGGCGGCGTGGACGGCGTCGTTGAACGCGAGATAGCTGCCGCCGGCGTCGCGGAAGCGATCGTGTCCCGCGGCGCGAACGGCGGTCACCAGATTCGCCGGGCCGTCGGTGCTCAGCTGGTCGAACGGCCGCTGTGCCCCCGTAAAGACCGCGGGAACCGCTGTGTCGCATACGAGATCGGCGTAGTAGGCCGATTCCGCCATGGTGTCGGTCCCGTGTGTGACGACGACGCCGTCGACACCGTCGTCCCCGGCGCGATCGGTCGCGTCGACGAGTCGGTTCGCGCGCTCGACGTTCATCTGGAACCCCGAGCACTTGCAGACGTCCTCGACCTCGATCGTGGCGTGGTCGGCCAGTTCGGGGACGGCCTCGACGATGTCGTCGCCGGACTCCGAGGGCGTTTTCCCGGATTCGGTTCCGCTGGAGGTGCTCGCGATCGTTCCGCCGGTGCTAAGAATGCGAACGAGTGGCATACTAGAGGGTTGGGGTCGGCGTCCAAGAGTCTGTCCGAACGATACGAACCGGCGAGGTGACGCCAGCGACGCCGTCATTCGGTTCGTGCGAACGCCGGCGATCGTGTCACCGGTTCGTGTGGGCGATGGGGACAGTGCGTACCGGAATCAGCACGCTCATAGGGCGAGGTCGGTGATAGAACAGTAGTCGCACCGATCGACAGGTGACGAGTTCGAACGATGCGCTGGCGATACCGAGAGACCGTCCTGACGCTGTGTACGCTCGCCTTTTTCGCGACGATGGCGGGTCGGCTGGCGATCAGCCCCGTCGTCCCGTTCATTACTGACGAGTTTGCCGTCTCGAACTCGGTGATTGGGATCGCGTTGACCGGCATGTGGATGGCCTATTTCGCCGCCCAGTTCCCGAGCGGCGTCCTCGCGGACCGATTCGGAGAGCGGCCGGTGATCCTCGTCGCCGTCGCCGGCACCGCGATCGCGAGCCTCTTTCTGGCGCTCGCACCGTTGTTTACGCTGTTCGTGCTGGGAACGGTCGTCCTCGGCGGCGTCGCGGGGCTGCACTACAGCGTCGCGACGACGCTCCTTACGCGCACGTACGACGAGATCGGCACCGCGATCGGCGTCCACAATAGCGGCGGTCCCGCGGCCGGCTTGATCGCCCCGCCGATCGCGGCCTGGATCGGCGTCCGGTACGGCTGGCGGCCGGCGGTCGCGATCGGGGCCGCGATCGCCGTCCCGGCAGCTCTCCTGTTTGCCTGGCGAATTCGCCCGACGGAGCCGCGACGGCCGGACCAGCCGATGAGCGAGCGGTTCGAACTCGGGCCCGTCGTCGCGTTGCTCTCGCGCCCGCAGATCGCGTTCCCGGTCGCCCTGGCGATTCTCGGCGCGTTCGTCTGGCAGGCGACGGCCTCGTTTCTGCCGACGTTTCTGGTCGCCCACCGCGACCAGTCTACCGAGTTCGCCGGCATCGTCTTCGCCGGCTACTTCGTCGTTCAGGCGACCACGCAGGTCGGCGTCGGGATGGTCTCCGACCGCTACGGCCGCGATTTCGCGACGGCCGGCTGTATGGTACTCGCTGCGGCCGGCTTCGTCCTGCTGATCGGCGTCCCCGGAACGATCGCGCTTGCCGTCGCCGTCTTTCTCGTCGGGACGGGACTGGGCTGGGGTGCGGCCCTTTTGCCCCGATTCATGGACGTGCTTTCCGACGCCGAACGCGGAGCCGGATTCGGCCTGGTCAGGAGCGTCTACGGATTCATCGGCGCGCTAGGCTCTGTCGTGACCGGGCTGGTGGCCGACGTCTTCGGCTGGGGCGTCGCCTTCGGCGTTCTGGCGGCGCTGCTCGCGATCGTCTTCTGTGCGCTCGTCGCCAACTGGGGGCTGTCGCTTGGGTACTGACGCTTCGGACACCACTCGTCGGCCATTGGCCGCATCGTCGCCGTCCGGTCGGTCGCTCCAGTCGTTCGACGGTTAGTTTATAAACCCGCGATCCTTTCGGCTGACCGACGTGACGCTGAATCAGTTCTTCCCCGATCGCTCGTTGCGGTTTTAGGCCGTCCTAACTCCGTTCGTGCTGGCCACCGAGGGAATTCAGCACATACTTTTAAGTGTCCGTCTCCCGTTTGGACCTGTTAGCAATGACCATAGACCCGCAGTTCCACGAGAACCGAGAGAAAGTCGACGAGAAAAACGGCGTCGCCGTCTGGGGACCGGTCAACGAACCCGAGGAACTCGGCATTCGTGGCACGCACGTCGCGGTCGACTTCGATCTCTGCATCGCTGACGGAGCCTGTCTCGAGGACTGCCCCGTCGACGTCTTCGAATGGGTCGACACGCCGGGCCACCCCGAGAGCGAACGGAAAGCCGAACCGACCCACGAGGCCCAGTGCATCGACTGCATGCTCTGTGTCGACGTCTGTCCGGTCGACGCGATCGACGTTGACGCGGGACGGACGGCCTGAGGGCTACGGGCGATCGACGCAGTACGAAATGAGCTGCATATTCAGCGTAGTAGTGGAATCGAATACGTCCCAGTTATTCGGCCCGATCGACGTCGACTTGCTCTTTGAGCGTCTCGAGTCCGTCGGCCTCGGCGAGTTCCTGCAACCGCTCCCGGAAGTGTTCCTCACAGAGCCCGACCTTGAGCCCGTCGGACTCGGCGGCGAAGGCGGCTTCGCGGTCGCAGTAGTGGCAGTTCATAGGTGACAGTTTGTCCCACGACGCATTGAACCCTCCGCTAGCGGCCGATAGTTCTGTCAAGCGAGAGAAATACCGAGCCGTCGGAACTGCTCGCGCGTGAGTCCGGCGACTCCGAGCCGATCGTCGTGGGCATCGCTTCCGCCAGTTGCGCACAGTCCCTCGCGATCGATCGCTCGCTCGACCGGTCCCGGATCGACCTCGTGCCCGTAGGGGTAGTACAACTCGACGGCGTCCAGTTCGCCCGCACGCTCGAGTGCCCGCTTCGGGTCGGAATAGCGCAACGGGTGAGCTAACGAAACGACTGTACAGGCGTCGGCCAGCACCCGTCGACCCCGGTCGAACGACGGAATCTCCCGCGGGACGTAGCAGGGATCGCCGTTGCCGATGAGGCCGTCGAAGGCATCCCGGTAGTCGATGTCAACGTCGGGATGGGCGTCGATCGCCCGCGCGATGTGTGGTCGCCCGAGTCCCTCCTCGATCGTCACGTCGAGATCCACGCCGAGACGGTCCTCGAGACAGTCGACGATCGTCCGGCCGCGTTCTTGCCGGTTCGTCTGGATCTCCTCGACGAGCGCCTCGAGTTCGGGCGTCGACTCGACGCCGTACCCGAGCAGATCGACGCGATGTGCGCCGCGCTCGTCTCGCTCGCCACCACCGGTCGCTGGAATCTCGACCCGGAGTTCGATCCCGTGGATGACTGTCACGCCGTCGCGTTCGACGACCGGCTCGTCGAACGGCTGTACCCGATCGTGGTCGGTGAGGGCGACTACGCTAACACCGCCTCGACGGGCCGCTGCCGGAACGTCGTCGAGTTCGAGTTGCCCGTCAGAACGCGTCGTGTGAACGTGCAGATCGGCGTACGGCATACCGTCCTCGACTCACCCCGTCCGGAAAGGCGTTTCTCGGTTCGGCGGCTCCGCGTCACCCTCTCTCGTCGACTTGCCACCCTGTCCCTAGATGTCCCTCTAGGAATTGAATGGCTCCAATGGCGCTAGAGATTGTATATGGACAATGTTTATAATTATCGTTCACACAGGATAGGGTGTAATGTTGCTCAACGGCACCGGCGAGGTCATCGACGACTACGAGTACCCTGCGACCACCGAACAACTGATCGCGGATCACGGCACCCGAACCCTCGAACTCCCGAACGGAACCGAGACGGTTGCCGAAGTACTCGCCCGACTCGACTCGGAGACGTTCGAGAATCCCGAAGAGGCCCGTTTCGCCGTCTACTCCGCAGTGAGCGACAAGGCGGTCGGCCGCGTCGGCTACAGCGATCGCGACCCGACGCCGATCGGCAGCCCGTACGCACCGGACGCGGTTTCGTTCTGACGAACGAACTTTTTTAATGCGGTCCTCCTTCGCTCCGCTCAGTCGAACCGCGCCAAAAAACTTCGGTGAAAAAATGCCGAGCGCTCACTCCGTTCGCGCTCGGGGAAACCGCGGAGCGATCGGTATGCGTGTCTGTCCGCCCTACGGAACGCTCAGTCGAGAAACTCGATCGCGCCGTCCAGATCTAGCGGCACCGATCCCTTCCGATAGCCTTCGACGTGGCCGTTCGGGCGGGCGCGGTAGACGACTGCAGGGCGGTGGCGCACGTCGGGCTGTTCGCCGCGGACGGCGTTCCAGGCGTCGTCCCGGAAGGACGAACAGTCGACGAACAGCGTTGCACCGCCGCCGTGTTCTGCGAGCTGGCCGTTGGTCTTCGTCTCGGCGGTGTCGCGGACGGCGGCGACGGGGCCGGCCGCGACGCGGTTTTTCGGGGGTTGGGGTCGCGTGACCTCGACGAGGACGTTCGTCCGCTCGTCTTTCGCCCGGTAATCCAGCGAGTGGCCCGTCGTCACCTCGATTTCGGGAACCACCTCGTAGCCGGCGTCGACGAGGACCTTCGCGGCGATGAACTCGCCCAGCGCGGCGCTCATTCGGACTCGATCGACGTGATCGCTGGTGCCGAGTTTCCCCGACATGACGTGGCGATACTCGTCGAGTGCACCGGTCGCGAGGATCTCCTCGAAAAACGGGGTCGTTTCACGACGTCCGGCGTCGGGAAAGCCGCCGGCGTGTTCTCGAAAGAACGCTCGCGTCGAGTCGCGGCCGTCTTTGGACATGAACACGGGAAGGAAAAACCACGAGAGGTGAGGATAGTCCGCGAGCCACGGATCTTCCTCGTGAAGCGTTGTGAGCAGTTCTCGTTGCGACCACCGGGCAACGTGATAGGGAACGTCACGCCAGCCGAACTTGTCGGTCCGCCACAGCGAGGATGGGGTCTCCGTGTTCCCCATCCAGTAGGCACCGTCTTCGTCGTTTCGCGCGAAGAGTGCGACGTCGCCGTTTTGCATCTCGAACCGGTGAGTGGTCCAGTTTGCGCCGATTTCGTGTCGCGGCTGGACCGCTCTGGCTCCGATATTCGATCGAAGCGGCTGGAGAATCTCGTGTCGAACGCGCTGCTCGCTCCACGTCTGGGGCGAGTATCGAAAGCGAAGAGGCCGTGCCACGGGCGTCCGTAGGAGTCCAGCGTGCATACGTGTTACGTGCTCGGAGCCACTCGGGGATCGATATGACCGTTACATTGATGTGCGTTACCGACTAACATAGGTACATCTACCATGTCAATGGGTGCCTATGACGAAGACGAGCACGAGCGCCGCGAACAGCAAGCGTCCAGAGTCGACGCGGATTTCGACGACGAGCGGACCATCTACCACGGCAAAGTCGAATACGATTCCGGGGAGTCCGCCGAAGAACTGCTCGATAAGTTCGAGGAGATGAAATCCGATTAGTGGTCGTCAGGCTCGTCTCCGCTTTTTGATCCCGTCTCGAGGGCGATAGCGACAGCGACGCCGAATCCGACTATTTGTCCGACAGAGTAGCGAGCGACGTCGAGCGGGCTATCCGTCCCGCTCTCTCTATTCGTCGTCCCAGCCCGGCGTCGGCGGTGCGCCGCGTGCGTCTTCGACGCTTGCCGCGACGGTCGCGGGCGGCACCGAGTCGTCGGCCGACTCGTAGCGGCGTGTCCACTCGGCAATCGCCGGACCGACCCAATCGCCGTCGGGGCGCTCTGTACGTTCTCGATCGCTATCGCTCCCCCCGTCCGCGCCGTCCGAGGCGGAATCCATATCTCGGAGTCGCTCCAGCGCTTCCTCGTAGTGGTGCTCCGAGATCGCGATCGTGCCGGGGCTCGACGCCGCGGCGACGGCGATGGCCTCCGCGCGATCGGTCGCGGTGAGATGCTCGCTTGCGGCCCTGTCGACGACGCCCGAAAGCCGCTCCGGGACCGGGTGACAGAACAGCTTCGTGCCGATCGCCTGCGGGCCGAGCAGGAGTCCGTCGAGGTCGCCGTGACTGTCGTCGACGAGCCGATCGCCGCCGAAGGTAGCTTCGACGCGCTCGCACTCGGTTTCCTGACCCAGCGCGAGGGTGTATTCGGGGTAGGCCCCGCACTCGTCGGGAAAGAGCGCCTCGTCGTCGTGGATGCGACACTGGAGCGTCTCGGGGTCGAGGAAGGCACACGCCGGCAGCCACGTCTCCTCGTCGCGGCCGAACGGGGCGACGGGCTTCGGCGGTTTTCGCAGCCCCACGAAGAAGACCGGTCGACCCGCAACCGCGGCGACCGTGATCCCGTCGATGTCGACGCCCTCGCCGTCGTCCGCAGCGCGCCAGAACCGCGGCGTCAGGGCGGCGGCCAGCCCTCGATCGAGGAACGATCGCACCTCGTCGCGGGTCAGGGGCACGAAGTTCGTATCGCCGTCGAGTGGCTCCCGTCGACTCCCGTCGCCCGTCGGATCGCGGGGGCCGCGACGGTCACCTCGGTGCTCGCGCCCCCGGCTGTCGGCCTCCTCGAAGTGCGATCGCCAGTCCAGACAACAGCCGGCACAGCCGGCACAGTCCACCTCCATGCCCGGTGATACCACGGCAATTCGGATAACGCTGTGGCCGGGACTGGCGAACTCGGATCGGGAGCGAGGGGAACGACTTTCATCGTCCGGGCTCGATTCGATCGCATGGGACGGGACACCTGTGACGGCTGTGGACGACGGGTGACGATCGCCGGCGGGGTCGCTAATCTCTGGACGTTCGGGGAGCGCGACGGCAGCGACGGCACGGCGATGCGTCTCGACCTCGAGGACGGCTCGACCCACCTGCTCTGTTATCCCTGTCTGGAGGCGTTGCCCGACCAGCCGACAGCGGGCGACGTCGATCGATTGACGCAGGTCGATGCCGAGACGTCACGGCTGGAGTGATCGAAACGGCTGTTTCCCGTGTGGATGGTCGTAGCCGGCTGAACAGGACGAGAGGGGCGCGGTCGCCGTCGCTGTGGATTGTGAGCACCAAAAAACGGGGCTGCGTGTGAGCGTGAGCAACTCTCGACGGTCTGTGACCTGACCCGCGATCGCACTGCAACCGCACCGCAAGCGGAAGGGGTGGGATTCGAACGCCACGAGGCTGTGATGCCGCCGCGGGCCGGATGGCACCGCGGTGCTCTTCCGCTGAGCGACCCTTCCTCACTCCCAGTCGATGGCCGAGTTCGTATTTGTAATCTGTCGGCTACCCGCGGGTAACAGCCGCCTACCGCTCGCGATCCCCGTTCGGTATCCCAGCTGCCGACCCGGATTGGGCTGCACCGATCGCAACGGTTCGTAGCCTTTAGGACGCGCCCGCGCGGTGACTCGAACGGTGAACCCCGATCGGATCTTCGAGGCGTTTCCCGCACCGAGCTACCGCGGTGCCCAGGAACAGGCCCTCCGCGACATCCGGGACGCTTTCGCGGCGGGCAACGACGTCGTCCTCGTCCGCGCGCCGACGGGCAGCGGCAAGTCCCTGCTCGCCCGCGCGATCGCGGGCTGTGCACAGACGGTCGCGGAGGCCGACCCGAGCGAGCCCTCCGGCGCGTACTACACGACCCCGCAGGTGTCCCAGCTCGACGACGTCGCGAGCGACGACCTGCTCGCGGACCTGAACGTCATCCGCGGGAAGTCCAACTACACCTGCATCCTTCCCGACGAGCGGAATACGCCGGTCAACCAGGCCCCCTGCGTCCGCGAGCGCGGCTACGATTGCTCGGTCAAACACCGCTGTCCGTACTTTTCCGACCGCGCGATCGCGTCGAACCGGGAGATCGCGGCGATGACGCTCGCGTATTTCATGCAAACCGCGGGCAGCGAGGTCTTTCGGACGCGCGACGTGGTCGTGATCGACGAGGCCCACGGTCTCGCGGAGTGGGCCGAGATGTACGCGACCATCCAGCTCGGCCCGCGAACGGTGCCGTTCTGGGACGAGCTACGCGTTCCCGAGGTCGACGGACTCGATCGAGCCGTCCGGTACGCCGAGGCGCTCTCCCAGCAGTGCGAGCGCCGAAAAGACGACCTGCTCGCACAGGAGTCGCTTTCGCCCGGCGAGGTGCGCGAGCGCGATCGGCTCCAGGAACTGATCGGCGAACTCGACTGGTTCGTCTCGGATTACCGTGATCCACAGAGTGCAACGACGTGGCTGGTCGATCAATCCGAGCCGCAGTCCTCGAACTCCGGGACGGGAGACGGGGACAGCGGAGGCGACGACAACGGCAACGAGGGCGGCCCGCTGACGATCAAACCGATGGATCCCGAACGCTACCTCAGGCACACCGTCTGGGACCGTGGGAACAAATTCGCGCTGCTGTCGGCGACGATTTTGAACAAAGAGGCCTTCTGTCGCCAGGTCGGACTCGACCCCGCGAACGTCGCTCTCGTCGACGTTCCTCACACGTTCCCCGTCGAGAACCGACCACTGTACGACGTCACGCAGGGGAAGATGACGTTCGAGCACCGTGACGACACCATCCCGAAGATCGCCCGGACGATCGTCCGGATCATGCAACGCCACCCCGACGAGAAGGGGTTGATTCACGCCCACTCCTACCAGATTCAGGAGCGTCTGGCGGATCTCCTCGCGGATTTCGGCGTCGGAGATCGGATTCGGACCCACAGCCGCGACGATCGCGACGCCGATCTCGAGGACTGGAAAGCGACCGACGAACCCGACGTCTTCCTCTCGGTCAAGATGGAGGAAGCACTGGACCTCAAGGGCGATCTCTGTCGGTGGCAGGTGCTGTGTAAAGCGCCGTTTCTCAACACGAGCGACTCGCGAGTCGCCCACCGCCTCGAAGACGGCCAGTGGGCGTGGTACTTCCGAACTGCGCTCCGGACCGTGATCCAGGGCTGTGGCCGGGTCGTGCGCGCCCCCGACGATCACGGCGCGACGTATCTCGCGGATTCGAGCCTGCTCGATGTCTTCGAGCGCGCCCGATCGGACATGCCCGACTGGTTCGCCGAACAGGTCGATCGCATGACCGAGCCAGACCTGCCGGCGTTCGAGCCGCGGGCCGCACTGGGCGAATCGTCGACGCAGACCGGCACAACTGGCGGAAAAAGCGGCGGAGGATTCGATCGTGAGGGGGTGCGCTCCCGACGGCGATCGGGGCGCTCCTCACGATCGAGTCCGCTCGCGGACGTCTGGGATACGGACGGCTGACGGAGAATTGACGGACGGCAGGCGAGTACCCTCCCGAGAGATGAGACGCGTCTTCGATCGATTCGAACGGTTCGGATTCGATCAGAGCGCGGTAACGCCCCAGGCGATCATCGAGGTCGCCATGAGGCCCGCAAAGAGCAGCGCGATGATCTGATTCTTGTCCATATCGGTACCGATTCGCTCCGATGGCATGAACTTGACGACCAGCCACGGACGCAGCCGACGGTCGAACGGGAGCGATTCGACGACTCCTACTCGAACCGTGCGTCGACGACGACGTGTTCGACCCCGGCGCTGTGACTCTTGACCCGCCGTCGATCGAGCACCTCGAGTTCTCGATCGGCTGTTGCCGCTGCTCGTTCGAGCCGAGCGATCGGTCGGTCCCAGAGCCGGGGCTCCGGCGTCGCCTCGTGGTAGTGGACGACGCCGTCCGGAACGAGGGCTGTGAGGGCGTCATCGAGGAACGTGTGGGCCTCGTCGTCGCGAGGACTGGCGTCGGCTCCCGCGTCTGCGCCGGGTTTCTCGGCTCCGGTCTCGCCACCGCGTCCGTAGTACCCCATCACGACGCGGTCGGCCTCGACCTTGCCCGCGAGCTCCCGGCAGTCGGTCATGTAGGCGTCGACGCGATCGCCGACGTCGTTGAGCATCGCGTTCTCGACGAGGTAGCGAAACGCCGTCGGGTTCAGTTCGGTCGCCGTCACCCGTGCTCCGGCGCGGGCCATCGGGAGCGTGAAGTAGCCGATGCCGGCGAACATGTCGAAGACGCGTTCGCCCGCTGTGACAAGATCGGCCATCCGCGCCCGTTCAGCCTGGTTTCCCGGCGAGAACATTACTTTCGCGGGGTCGATCCCGTACCGGGTCCCGTGCTCGGTGTGGATCGTCTCGGTGTCGCGATCGCCCGCGATGAGTCGCGTTCTGGGCTCGCGGTAGGTGCCGGCCGCGCCGTCGTTCGCGATCCCCTCGTCGGCCAGCACGCTGTCGGCCTCGCCGTGGAGTTCGAGCAGGGCCTCACCGAGTTCCCCCTCGTCGTAACAGTCCTCGGGAACCGTCACGAGCACCACCGAGCCGACGACGGCCCACGATCCGGGGGCCGTCTCGATCGCGCGATCGTCCCACCCCCGTTCGGCAAGCAGGTCGGAAAGATCGCGCGTTCGGGGGTCGGGATCGAGCTGGTGGACGACGTCGAGAACGCGCGTTTCGGTTGGCGGTGCCGTTATGGGGAGCGCGATCTTCTCGGGGTCGTTCTCGCGATCGCGTTGCTCACTGGTCGCTGCTCGCGGTTCCCGCTGGTCACCGCTCGCCGTTCGAGGCGCGTGGCGCCTCGCGTCGCTCACCCCTCGCACCCGTCTGGAGTCGTCGTAGACGCCCTCGTTCCGGAGCGACTCGATCGTGGTTTCCGTGCGCGATTTCTCGACGATCGCGGCGAGTGGCGCGTCCGCGTTCGGGTCGGGAAGCGACGCTTCGAGGGAGTCGTCCCCGCGTTCGGGTGGCTCCTCACTCATCGCTCTCGGTGCTCGTGTAGGGGTCGTATGGTTCGGGATCGTCTTCGCCCGTGTCCGGGTCGGGATCCGGGAGGATGTGGAGGCCGGCACGACTCTTCAGGACGGGGACCGTCTGGGCGTCGGGATCGAAGTACTCCGGCCGGGAGACGGTCTTGGCCTCGTAGGTCTCGGGATCGAGCACCTGGACGGCGTTTTCGTCCTCGACGGTGACCACCGTCGTCTCGGCGGCGTCCTCGCGCTCACCGAGTTTGCGCGCGTCGGGGGCGTTGCCCTCCTCGTAGCCGGCCTCGTACCGATCGCCCGTCGTCACGCGGGTTCCCTTGAGATTCCCGCGGGCGCTGCGAACGAGGACGGGACCCTCATCGTCGTCCGCGAGATCGATCACGTCGCCGGGCCTGTAGGGCGGGAGCCGGACCGCAAAGGTCACTCGGTAGACCTCGTTTCCGTCGGAGTCCTCCGTGACGAGGGTTTCGGCATCGGTGACCGTCCCGCCGAACTCCTCGACCATCTTGTTCGCAACCTTCTTGCCGATCTTGTTGGTCGAGACCTTGATGTTCAGGCCGTCGTCGGTCTCGCCCATCTCCGTGATGAAGGCGTTTCGATCGCCCGTCGCCTCCATGTCCGCGACGATCGTATTCGCAATTGCTTTCGCTCGCTCGATCTCCTCGCTCGTCGGCGTCCGGTCTTCGGCGCGAATCTGGACGATGCTGGCGTAGTAGCTGCCGGCGATCCGGCCACACCGGGTGCAGGTCTGGCGGGCGATTCTGACCGGGACCGTCACCTGTTCTTCGACGGGTGTTCCCCGGACCACGCCGGTGAAGTAGCAGTGCATCCGGATCGTGTTCTGGTCGACCTGCTCGGGTTCGACCTGCCAGGCGACGTCAGCGACGTCGACGTGGACGCCGAGCGCCTCGCTGACCTGCTCGATCGCGATGTCGGTATAATCTTCTGCGCCGACGTCGACCCACCGGTTGCCGCGGTAGACCGCCCCACACTGGGCACAGACCCGAACGTCGATCCGTTCCGGCGCGTCCACGAACTCGAAATCGTCGAAGTAACAGCGATCGCAGAGGTCGACCTCCGCACCGGGTTGAAGGGGATCGCCACCCCCGTCGCCGGTACCGACCACGCCACCGTCGGACGTGTTCCCGTCGCTCTCCTCAGCCGTCGATCGATCGGGAACCGGGTCCCCACACCGGGGACAGAATGCACGCGACTCGCTCATTATCCCCGGTAGGTGACTGACCGAGTTAAACGGCGTGTTCCCGCCGAAGACGTTTCAGTTGTCTTCACAATCTGAAAATTCCACCCGAAACGAAGGGGTTGACCGGTCGATACTACCGTCTGTTCCCGTCTCTGATTTGTCAGACGAGCGTCAGACGCCGGCTCGGATTCGGCCTGTCAGACGTCGCCACGTCACAGGGTTTCCAGGCGAAACGAGGGGGTTCGAAGTGCACCGAGAGAGCGAGGGGGTTCGGAGTACACCGAAGGGAGAGACACGCCAGTGTTCGATTCGGCCCGTGAGAATCGGTGAGGCTTATTCGGCTCGAACGCGTTCGAACGCGTATGGACTGGCAGCCCGACTGGGGGCTTCGAGCGCGGATGTTTCTGACGATGTTCCTGCTGTTTGCACTCTACATCGTCTTCGCCGGCGTCATGACAGCGTACATGGGCGGCGGAATTCTCGTCTTCGCGATGCTGTTCGGCGGCATGTCGGTGGTGCAGTACTACTTCAGCGACACGCTCACGCTCAGGAGCATGGGCGCAAAAGAGGTCTCGGCCGACGAGTACCCGCAGTTACACGCGTCGGTCGAACGACTCTCACAGCAGGCAGACCTGCCGAAACCGAAGGTCGCCGTCATCGATTCGAACGTTCCCAACGCCTTTGCGACTGGACGCAACCAGAAAAATGCCGCCGTCGCCGTGACGACCGGGCTCATGCGGACGCTCAACAGCGACGAACTCGACGGCGTCATCGCCCACGAACTCGCCCACGTCAAAAACCGGGACATGATGGTGATGACGTTCGCCTCACTGCTCGCGACGATCGCGTTCATGGTCGTCCGTTGGGGGGCGTTTTTCGGCGGTGGCCGCGGGCGCGGCGGGAAAGGCGGTGGCGGTATCGTCGTCGCGATCGTCGTCTCGCTCGTCGTCTGGATCATCAGCTACATCCTGATGCGCGCACTCTCGCGCTACCGCGAGTTCGCCGCCGATCGTGGTGCAGCCGCGATCACTGGCAAGCCCGCGGCACTGGCGTCGGCGCTCATGAAAATCTCCGGCGAGGTCGACAAAGTTCCTGACAAGGACCTGCGAGAGGAAGCCGAGATGAACGCCTTCTTCATAATCCCGCTGAAGTCGGGAATCGTCGGCAAACTGTTCAGTACGCATCCACCGACGGAGCGTCGCATCGAGGCGCTTCGCGAACTCGAACGCGAGATGGAAGCGCTCTGAGACGGCTGCAGTGCGCTCGTCTGTAACGTCGGTGTGCGATCGATTTGTGATCGGTTCGCGATCGAGTTTCGGACCTGGGAAGGGTGTGTCGATGATCGGATTCAGGTTCTGCAGTCGAATAGAACCATTTGAAAGGCTGCCCTTCGTGTATCCTCCTATGGGACTGCTCGACGGACTCCGTGCCGTCCTCGGATTGCGCGCCGAGGCCGACGCGAAACGCGACGCCGACCCCGACGATCTCTTCGGAATGAGCACCGCGTACCTCACGATGGAGGCTGATCTCGGCTACGAGTCGGCCGACGTCGGCGCGCTCTGTTTCTCCGGCGTCGACTCAACCAGTTTTCGGGACGCCGTCGACGAGGTCGAGGCCATCCTCGAAGCGGGTCGCGAGGAGACCGGGACCGAGTTTTCGGTGTCGGAAGACGACCACGGCTATCACTGGGTCGTCCTCGAAGACGAGGACCCCGAGGACCTCATCACGAGCCTCCACTTCGCCGCGGACACGTTCATCGAACACGGCTACGGATCGCGCCTGCTCGCGGCGGTGTTCGCCTACGAAAGCCGTGACGGACCGGCGTACTGGATCTACTCGTTCCGCCGCGGCCGATTCTACCCCTTCGCACCCCGCCCCGGCCGCGAACGTGACTCCAACGCGGAGTTCAAACTCGAGGCGACCCTCGACGGCGAACTCGCGATCGAACGCGACAAGGAGTACTGGTACCCGCTGTGGCCGAGTTCGGGCGGAACGCATCCCTGGGAATGAGCGCACCTTCTCTGAACCGTCGCCGTCAGTGCAGCCTCGTCGCCTCCTCCCTGTAGCGATCGAACAGCGCCTCCCCCCAGGCGATCGCCTCGGGGTCGTCCGTGTCGATCCAGGCGATGGGGGTCCCCATCGATTCGGTGTGGACGCCGATTCCAATCCGATCCTCGAAGATAGCCAGGGCGATCGGGAGATCGTCGTGTATCCAGGCGCTCATGTGCTCGTTTTCGAGGGCCGTCTGGGCGATGTTCGGATACTCCTCGAGAATGAGTTCGAGCACTTTCGGCTCGTAGATAATCTCGCTTTCCATCCCGGCTTCGATCTGGTCGTGTGCCAGGTCGATGTACATCGGCTCGAGGAAACTCTTGTTGAACCCCTTGATCTGGGTCGCTCCTTCGAACAGTTCGATAAACCGGTTCATCGGCCGGAACGGGTCGTCGTAGGTCGCTTCGGTGACGACGGCGTCGGCGAACAACCGGTAGTCGAACTCGGCGTCGGCGGGAAGGTCGTTGACCAGCGGCTTGAGCGCGGTGGCCGTCGAAATCTCTTCCCGGTAGGTGCGGACGGCCGAGCCGACGATCTCGCCGTACCCCGTTAGCCCGTATCTTCCGCGGTCCTCGTAGACGATATCTGCGTCCTCGAAGGCGGTGATAATCCGGTGGGCGGTCGGTCTGGAGACCGACAACTCCTCGGCCAGGTCGCGTTTGGTGAGCGCGGTGTCGACGAAGGCGTCGAACGCCGTGGCGCGTCTCGCGAACTCGATGAGTTCTTTCGAACCGTCGTCATCGACCATGTGGCTGACTCTGTCCTCTTTTGATTCGAGGGGGGTCGCGGTGCTTATACGTTTGTCTTTCAGCGGCCGAACGGTGTTCATCCCCTGAACGACGTACGTCAGATGATATGATATACTGTTAGCGCGGATAGTTCACATGTATTCTCGGGCTAATACTGCAGATAGGGGGGATTTCCGATCGAAGCTCGGTTCGGTCGCGTTTTCTGTACTGTTGATTACGTCGGTTCTGGCGACGAGCGGTGCCGGTGCAGTGGGTGTGCAGTCGAGTGCCGTGAGCCAGGGGTGTCTCGCCGCGGGAGACAGCATCCAGGCTGCTATCGACGAGGCGGAAAACGGGGACAAGATCTGCGTCGAAAGCGGAACGTACACGGAACAGCTCACGATCGGCGTCGAGGGACTGACGCTTGTCGCTGCGGACGGTCACACCCCGATCGTCACGATCGACGGATTCGGTGCGGCCGTTTCCATCACGGCCGACGACGTGACTGTCGACGGGTTCGAGATAGTCGCCGAGAACCGGGGGCTCCATATCGACGGCTCGGGAGCGATGGTTGCCGGAACGGATGTTACCGTTACCAGCAATACGGGATATTACGGGATTCGCCTGAGCGAAGCCGATGCGACGATTACCAACAGTCACGTCGATGCCCCCGTCGACCTCGAAATAATTTCCGGCGGGACGAACGCGACGATTACGAACAACAGCTTCGAGACCGGAATCGCGATCGGCACCGCAAACGCGCCGCGATCGGTGTTCGATCACGACGTTCGTGACAACACCGTTGGTGGCGATTCGCTGGTGTACGTTACCGGCACGGACGATCCGACTATCCCCGGCGACGCTGGTCAGGTGATCGTCTACGACTCGACGACCGTCGAAATCCGCGGTCTCGATATCGACGGCGGCGCGGCCGGTATTCAGATTGGGTACAGTCCGGGTGCTGTCGTCGCGGACAACACCATTACGAACGTAAACACGTACGGCATACAGGTCTGGGGGTCGGACGAGACGGCCATCGAAGGGAACACCGTCGCCGAAGCCGGGGAGCGAGCGAGTCTGTTCACCGGGCTGACCGCTCCCGCGGTCGGCGTTCGCAACTCCGAGTCGACGACGATCGACAGAAACAGACTCACAGACAATGACGGGCGAACGCTCCACCTCGAGAGCTCTCCGCATGCTGATGTGTGGAACAATACGCTCGTCGATAACCACAACGGTCTCTCTGTGTTCAGTTCGGACTGGGCGACCCTGACGAACAACACCGTTGCCGGAACGCACCACGGCGGGTCGTCCAGCGCGCTTAATGGGGCAATCTTGGTTATCAACAGCGAGTTCGTCGACATCCACGACGGCAACGTCACCGACAACCTCGGATCCGGAATCTACGACAATAGGGGAAGCGGCTCCGGGAACGCCGATATGGCCGGAAACACTATCACCGGAAATGGAGGAGACGGCATTCACTGGACCAGAAGCAGTGATGTAACGATTCACGAGAACAATATCTCGAACAACGATCGTCGCGGTATCAACGGCCCGACGAGGGCGACCGTTACCGCAAACACGGTCGAACGCAATGCCAATGCTGGTATCGAGGTCAGCCACGACTCTACTGTCGAGGACAACGTCGTCGTGGGCAACAGCGGGAACGGCATCGCCGCGAACGCGAGGTCAACTGTTCGGGCTAATAACGTCAGTGATAACGGTGGGGCAGGAATCTTCCTGCGATCTTTTAGCGATCAGGTCGTCGAACAGAACGATGTAAGCGGCCACGATGCCGATCTCGTCATTTTCGAGACCGAGGCAGTGACCGTTCGGGATAACACGTTCGAGACCGGCGTGCAACTGGTTGCGAGTTCGAACCCCTACTCGACGCTCGAGGAGGATCTGACGACGCACTCGTTCAGCGGGAACACCGTCGCCGGCAAGGAGCTGTACTACGCGAAGGGGATCGACAACCCGTCCGTTCCGGCCGATCCCGGCCAGGTGATAATCGTCAACTCGACGAACGTGAACGTAAGCGATCTCGAATTCGAGGGCGTCACGGCCCCTATCCAGATTGCGTTCAGCGATGGAGTCATCTCGAACAACACCGTCACCGACACCACGGGATCGAGCGTCAGGCGGGGGACGATTACGCTCTGGGCCGCGGAGGACATGACGGTGATCGGAAACACGGTTACCGACAGTGCCGACGACGCCGTTAGAGTGGTCGAAAGCGAGCGCGTCGAACTCGTCGAGAATACGATCAGCGGTGCCGACTGGCGCGGAATCCGACTTGAGGGGGCAAGAAACACGACGATCGACGGCGGAACAATCACCGGACCGGGGAGTTTCGGTATCGAGACCGAACGGAGCGATGCACTCTCTATCGACGGAATATCCGTTACTGACGGCGGAAATGACGGAATCTCTCTCGGTGCCGGGGAAGCGACTGTCCGTAATTCCTCGATCACCAACAACGCCGGCCACGGCATCTTCCTCGACTTCGCGAGCGGAGCGATGATCGAGAACAATACCGTCTCGGCGAACGGCGAGAGCGGAATCGAGTCGGATTACCGATCTAATTCGGGGAACAACGTAACCCTCTTTGAGAACGTCGTCACCGACAACGTCGAGACGGGGATCGATTTCGGCGCGAGTAGCATCGAGGGCACCGTGGCCACGGCCAACATTGTTAGGGGCAACGCGATCGGGCTCCGCGTCACGAACGACGCCGTCGTGACCGACAATGTCATCAGCGACAACGTCGCCGCAGGCATTTTCGTGGCGTTCCAGCCGGACGGGATCGCGATCACCGGAAACGAGATCGAGAACAACGGGATCGGCGTCGACTACGATCGCGGGACGTGGAGCGGCTACGAGTCGATCGACGCCACCGAGAACTGGTGGGGCGCGGCCAATGGCCCGAGCG
This sequence comes from Halosolutus sp. DAT137, assembly GCF_059736405.1. NCBI lineage: Archaea > Methanobacteriati > Methanobacteriota > Halobacteria > Halobacteriales > Natrialbaceae > Halosolutus > Halosolutus sp. DAT137. The sequence continues at coordinate 100,355 of NZ_JCAQID010000003.1, forward strand.
GCGGGGTCACGGACCCCGTCACCGGAACTGTCGCGGACGGTGACGGCGACAGCGTCACCGAAAACGTCCGCTTCGAGCCGTGGGTCGGATCCGGCGTCGAGATCCTCGACGTCACGCTGGACAGGACCGATGTGGGCGTCGACGAGGACGTCCTCGTCACCACCACGGTCCAGAATACGGGGAGTGAGTCGGCCAGTACCACGCTCTCGCTACAGATCAACGGCGCGACGGCCGATACCCGGAGTGTCACCGTTGGGTCGGGCGAGACCACGACTGCGGAGTTCACCTACAGTTTCGGCGAGGAGGGCGGGTACGCCGTGAGCGTCAACGGCGTCGATGCAGGGACCGTCACAGTCGTCGCGGAGTCCGTCGATATCGCGTACTCCGATCTGAGCGTCTCGTCGACGGATCTGTACACCGGCTCGACGCTCGTCGTCACCGCCACCGTCGAAAACAACGGTGATGCAGACGGCGCGTACGAGTCGCCGCTGATCGTCGACGGCGAGGTCGTCGACACGCGAAGCGGGACGCTCGCGCCGGGCGAGTCACGAACGGTGACGTTCATCACCCAGCTGGAGACGACTGGCGAGATCGAGGTCACGGTTGCCGACCTCCCGGCCGAGACGGTGACTGTGACACTCGCATGGGCACAGTTCGGCTTCGGTGATAACAACGTCGGCCACGGCGAGGAACTGACCGGGCCGGTCCTCTCGCCCGACGAGCAGTGGCAATACACTGCGGGGAGCCAGAGCTACCACTACGTTCGATCCTCGCCCGCAGTCGTCGATGGCGTCGTTTACGTCGGCAGCTTGCCGTCGATGGTCCACGCTGTCGACGCTGGAACCGGCGAGGCCATATGGACCGTCGACACCGATGGTGCGGTCGTCACTGCACCAGCAGTCGCGGACGGCGTCGTCTACGCGACGAGCGCGACGAGCGATGTGGGGACCATCTATGCGATCGACGCAGTTGACGGGAGCGTCCTGTGGAGCGAGTCGTACGGTGAGGCGCTCACCTCCCCACGGATCGTCGCCGGCGAACTGTACGTCGGCAGCGAGGATGGACGCCTCTATGCGCTCGATCCGACCGATGGAACCGAGCTGTGGAACTTCGACACGGACCGCAAGATAAAGACGACACCCGCCGTCTCGAACGGTGTGATCTACGTCGCGACGAGTCCGCAGTCGGGACAGTCGATCGACGAGCGAGTGTACGCCATCGAGGCGGCAAGCGGCACAGAACTGTGGAGTGCTGACGAACCGATGCTGGTCAACACGGCGCTGACCGTCGTCGACGGCGTCGTCTACGTCGCAGATTTCAACGGTACTGTGTACGCATACGATGCGGAGGACGGTACCCAGCTATGGGACTCTGTAGTGAGCAGCGTAGCGATCAACGGCGCACCGGCCGTCGCTGACGGCGTCGTCTACGTCGGCAGCTACGACAATCACGTCTACGCGCTCGCCGCGAGTACCGGCGACGTGCTGTGGAGCGCAGAGACCGATGGTCGTGTCGAGTCGTCGCCCGCAGTGGCGAACGGCGTCGTCTACGTCGGCAGTTTCGACAACCATCTCTACGCGCTCAACGCGAACACCGGCGACGAACTCTGGGCGTTCGAGACCGGCGACAGCGTCTGGTCTTCGCCAGCCGTGCTCGACGGCGTCGTCTACGTCGGCAGCGAGGATGGCACGCTCTACGCGATCGGTGACGGCGAACTACCAGCCATGTTCACGACCATCGAAGCGTACGTCTCCGATCGGACGATCGAGGTCGGTGAGTCGGTCGACATCTACGTGCAGGTGGCGAACTGGGGGGGCTCGGCGGGCGAGTACACGGCTGAACTCAGTGTGGAGGGTGAGCCCGTCGCCACGGAAACCGTGACGATCGCGCCCGGAGAGGTCGAGACGATCACGTTTACCCGGCAGTTCGACGATCCGGGAACCTACGCCCTCACCGTCGACGGCATCAGTCTGGGAACGATCGACGTGACCGCTGGCGCACAGGAGCCGTTCTTCGCGGTGACGATCGACGGTACCAACGAACCGGTGACCGAAGGCGATGCGCTCGACGTCGACGTGACCGTCCAGAACACCGGCACCGTCGCCGGATCGCAGACGGTGTTCTTGCTTCCCGACAACGGAGACGCGATCGTGGATGCGCTCGATTCCCAGAGCGTCTCACTCGATCCGGGTGAGGAAACGTCGGTCACGCTCACGTGGGCGACCGAGGTTGGCGATGCGGGTGAGGATATCCCACTCGCCGTCACGAGCGACGATGCCACGGCAACCACGACCGTTAGCGTAACTGCGGCGGCATCCAGCCCGACGCCATCGCCATCGCCATCGCCCTCGCCCGATCCCGCGTTCTTCGCGGTGACGATCGACGATGCCCCCTCGCCAATCCTCAGCGGTGAGGTCCTCGCCGTCACCGCGACGGTCGAGAACACCGGCGACTCCGCAGGGACGCAGACGATCGAACTGGTCGTCGACGGAACCGTCGTCGACGCGACGAGTCTCACGCTCGACGCGGGCGAGTCGGTACAGCTCCCGCTCTCGTGGACGGCCCCCGACGCCGGGGACGAGGTCGATATCGAAGTCAGGAGCGACGACGACGTCGATTCGGCCACAGTGGTCGTCGAGGACGTCGACGAGGAAGCGAACATCATCCTCTACGGCGCAAGCGCCGACCGCGATCACGTGACGATCGGTGAATCCGTCGTCGTGAAGGCGAATCTCTACAACGCCGGGGAGGTCGCCGGGAGCCGGACCGTCGCGCTGTCGGTCGACGGCGATGTCGTCGACGAGACGACTGTCAGCGTTAGACCGGGGATCGCCCGCGGCGGCGTCGAACTCACCTGGGCTCCCGAAGAGGACGACCTCCCAGTCGGTGAGGACGCCATGGACGTGACGCTCTCGGTCGACGGATTGTTCGTCGAGACGGTGACGGTCGAACACCAGTACACGGATATTCAGGTCATCGCGGCCTCCGCATCCGAAAACGAACTGGTCGAGGGCGAACACCTGTACGTCATCGGCAGCATCTACCAGGCCGGCACCGCCGAGGGCCCGGAGACGATCGAACTGACCGCGACGAACCAGGAGACGGGTGAGACCGAGGTCGTGGGTAGTCAGGAGGTCACGCTCGCGCCGGGATTCTACCATCTCGGGGCGCTCAACGTTACCTACCAGCCCGAGGAAGCCGGCACGTACGACCTCCAGTTAGGAGAGCGAAACGCCGGCACGATCGAAGTTGAGGACGCGATCTCTGACATTCAGGTTATTGCCGCTTCTCCATCTGCGATCGACGTCGTCGCGGGCGACGAGTTGTACGTCGTCGGGAGTATCTACCAGGCCGGAACGATCGAGGGGACGGAGACGATCGAGCTCACCACGACGAACCAGGAGACGAACGAGACCGAGGTCGTCGGCAGCCAGGAGGTGTCGCTCGCGCCGGGCTTCTACCACCTCGGTGCGCTCAACGTCACCTATCAGCCTGAAGCGGCCGGCACCTACGACCTCCAGCTAGGGAATCGTGACGCCGGCACGATCGAGGTCGCCGCGGCCGAAAGCGACATTCAGGTCGTCGCCGCGTCGGTCTCGGTGATCGAACTGGTCGAAGGAGAGGAGGCGTCCGTCGTCGGCAGCATCTACCAGGCCGGCACGATCGCCGGTCCGGAGACGATCGAACTCACCGCGACGAATCAGGAAACCGGTGAGACCGACGTCGTGGGCAGCCAGGAGGTCGCGCTCACACCGGGCTTCTACCACCTCGGGGCGCTCAACGTAACGTTCCAGCCCGACGCTCCCGGAACGTACGAGCTCGAACTCGGCGGCCGCAGTGCAGGTACCGTCGAGGTCGAAGCAGCAGTCTCGGATATCCAGGTGATTGCCGCGTCACCCTCGGCCGTCGAACTGGTCGAAGGCGACGACCTCCACGTTACCGGCAGCATCTATCAGGATGGGACGATCGAGGGACCAGAGACGATCGAGCTGACGGCGACAAATACCGACACCGGTGAAACCGAGGTCGTCGGCAGCCAGGCGGTCTCGCTCGCTCCCGGCTTCTACCACCTCGGGGCGCTCAACATGACGTTCCAGCCCGACGCCCCCGGAACGTACGATCTCGAACTCGGTGACCGCGAGGCCGGGACGATCGAGGTCCTGGAATCCGACAGCGACATTCAGGTCGTCGGTGCCTCGGTTTCGGACGTGGAACTCATTCAGGGTGAGCAGACCCACGTCGTCGGGAGCATCTACCAGGCTGGGACGGCCGACGGTCCCGAGACGATCGAGCTGACGGCGACGAATACCGACACCGACGAAACCGAGGTCGTCGGCAGCCAGGAGGTGTCGCTCGCGCCGGGCTACTACCACCTCGGGGCGCTCAACATCACCTACCAGCCCGAGGCGGCCGGCACGTACGAGCTCGAACTCGGCGGTCGCGAGGCCGGGACCGTTGCCGTCGACGAGGCGATCACCGACATTCAGGTCGTCGGGACGTCGGTCTCGGACGTCGAACTCGTGGCGGGCGAAGAGACCCACGTCGTTGGAAGCATTTACCAGGCCGGCAACGTCGAGGGGACACAGGAGATCGAACTCACCGCGACGAACAACGAGACGGGCGAAACCGAGGTCGTGGGTAGCCAGGAGGTGTCGCTCGCACCCGGTTTCTACCACCTCGGGGCGCTCAACATCACCTACCAGCCCGAGGAAGCCGGCACGTACGATCTCGAACTCGGCAATCGTGACGCCGGCACGGTCGAGGTCGAGGACGCAGTCTCGGACATCCAGGTCATTGCCGCCTCTCCGTCCGAAATCGACGTGGTTGCGGGCGACGAACTGTTCGTCGTCGGGAGCATCTACCAGGCCGGAACGATCGAAGGCACGGAGACGATCGAACTCACCGCGACGAATACCGAGACCGGCGAGACCGAGGTCGTCGGGACGCAGGACGTGACGCTCGCGCCGGGCTTCTACCACCTCGGCGCGCTCAACGTCACCTACCAGCCCGAGGCGGCCGGCACCTACGAACTCGAACTCGGCGGGCGCACCGCCGGCACGGTCGAGGTCGAATCGGCCGTTTCGGACATTCTGGTCATCGCCGCGTCTCCGTCTGCGATCGAACTGGTCGAAGGCGACGACCTCCACGTCACCGGGAGCATCTATCAGAACGGGACGATCGAGGGACCCGAGACGATCGAACTCACCGCGACGAATACCGAGACCGGCGAGACCGAGGTCGTCGGGACGCAGGACGTGACGCTCGCGCCGGGCTTCTACCACCTCGGCGCGCTCAACATCACCTACCAGCCGGACGCCCCCGGAACGTACGATCTCGAAATGGGCGGGCGCACCGCCGGGACGATCGAGGTCGCTGCTGCCGAAAGCGATATTTCCGTGATCGCTGCGTCGGTCTCGAAGATCGACGTCGTGAGGGGCGAGCAACTGCACGCCGTCGGGAGCATCTACCAGGCCGGCACCGTCGACGGTCCGGAGACGATCGAACTCACCGCGACGAACCAGGAGACCGGCGAGACCGAGGTCGTCGGGACGCAAGAAGCGAGCCTCGCGCCGGGCTTCTACCACCTCGGCGCGCTCAACGTTAGCTTCCGACTCGACGCTGTCGGCACCTACGACGTCGAGTTGGGTGACCGCTACGCCGGAACCGTCGACGTACGGCACGCGACTGTGGAGCCGTCGATCGTCGCCGTGGACGGCCACTCAACGTCCGTCGATCCGGAGACGGGCGACGAACTCGTCTTCGCGAACGACGACGCGACCGTCGAGATTGACGTCACTGCGGATCTCGACGTGGCCGACGTGACGCTGCTCGTCGAATCGCTCGAGACGACCTACGCCGTCAGTGCGGCCGCGACCCACGACGGCGGAGATCAGTGGACCGCTTCGGTTCCACTCGAGAATCTTCCTGATGACGCCCGATACGCGCTGTCGGCGGTCGCCGTCGACGAGCAGGGGAACGCGGGGATGGATACCGCGAGCGAGACGCTCGTCGTCGATCGGGACGCCCCGTCGATGGCCGTTTCACTCGAGGACGTGACAGCCGAGGACGCGACGATCGTCGTGGAAAGCGACGAACCACTCTCGGGCGTACCGACGGTGACCGCCGAGTTCGTCGACGGGGACGGGACGACGTCGTCCGCGACGGTGACGATGGACGACGCGGGTCCTTCGGCCACGAAGTTCACTGGCACGCTCACCGTCGACGAGGCAGGCGAGTACGTCGTGACCGTTACGGGCATCGATCGAGCCGGCAACGAGGGCACGGACGAGGCGTCCGCGGTCGTCCATACTCAGTTCACGCTCGCAGACGGCGTTGTAGTACTCTCGGGATCGGGAACGACGATCGAGTTCCACCTCGCCGAGGACGCCGCCGAAGCGATCGCAGCCCAGGAACTCTTCGCGGCGTTCTCCGAGAACGGCGTCAATCCGAACCTCGACGGGGGACAGCTCGGCGTTGGCTTCCTGACGGCCGACCTCGATTCGTTCCTCGACCACCAGCTCGCCGAGGGGAGCGTCGAGAGCGCGACTATCTCGATGGCCGTCGACGAGGGTGCACTTGGCGGTTCGGACCTCGAAGACGCACAGATTCACTACTACGACGAGACGGCTGACCAGTGGGACCCCATCGAGACGAGCTACGAAACGGTCGGCTCCGAGCAGTTCCTGACCGCACAGGTCACGCACTTCTCGACGTACGGCGCGATCGTGGCCGACGAACAGCCGCCGACGATCCGCGAGGTCTCGCCGGCCGACGGGACCGAACTCGACGTCGACACCGACGAGGTGACGATCGAGTTCACCTACGGCGACGACCGCTCGGGGGTCGACCTCGGCTCGATCGCACTGACAGTCGACGGCGAGGACGTCACGACGAGCGAGCACACGAGCATCACCTCTACCGGTGCGACACACACGATGACGGTCGAGCCCGGAGTCAGCTACGACGCGACGATCACCGTCGCCGATCGGGCGGGCAACGTCGCAACCGAGGAGACGACGTTCTCGGTCGCGGAGCGCGAGAACGGCGCTGCATCGGGTGATGAGTCGCCGGGTGGCGCTTCGTCGACGAGTGGTTCCGCAGGCTGGGGAGCCAGCGCCGGGATCGGTCTCGTGGCCGTCGCCGTGGTGGTACTGGCGCTTGTGCTCGCCCGTCGACAGGGGCTGATGGTCAAACGGTAACGACCGACCGCACCCGAACCGGATTCGAGATGCGTCCGCTCCCGGAATCGGTGCCACCGCGTGTCGCATCCATTTTAGTATCGCGCTCGGTAGGTCCCAGTAGTGACCGACTGGAACCAGTTCAAAGGCGATCGCGCGAACGCGGGCGTCCGTCGCGACCTCGAGGGACCCGTCCGGATCGAAGAGAGCTGGACGGCCGATCTCAGCGGCCCGATTCGATCGTCGCCGGTGCTCGACCGCGACACCGTCTTCGTCGGGACGAGCCACGGGAACCTGTTCGCGCTCGACCGCGAGACGGGCCGGCGACGCTGGGTGTTCGAGACGGCGCTCGCGATCGACGCGACGCCGGTCGTCACTCACGAGTTCATCTACTGCGGGACGGCGGACGGGACGGTCCACGCGATCGATCCCGGATCCGGCCAGGGCGTCTGGGAGGCGACGCTCCCCGGCGATCTCACGTCCTCTCTGTCGCTTTCTGAGGGCCGGCTGTTCGCCGGGCACGCCGACGGATCGGGACTGTCCGCGATCGACGCCGAGACGGGCGACCTGCTGTGGACGCACGAAACCGAGGGCTCGGTCGTCGGTGCTCCGGCGGTCGACGATGTGCGGGTCTACGCCGGTACGACGGACGAGACAGTATACGGGATCGCAATCGAGGGCGGCGAACCGGTGTGGGACGTGCCAGCTGACGGCGCAGTCGTCGACGGGCCGACGATCGCTGACGGGCTGGTGTACGTTCCGGACGCAGACGGCACCCTGCTCGCGCTTTCTGACGAGACTGGGCAGTCGTGGTTCACCTACGAGATTCGAGACGCCTTCAGTTCCTCTGCGACGGTCCTGCCGGCGGCGGAGGAGGACGACGAGAGTACGTTCGTTGGGGCCGACGACGGCTACCTCCACGTCACCGACACCAGCTTCGGCCGGCGCAAGGTTCGCGGCTGGCTGTTCTCGAAACAGGGCGTCGCCCTCGACGGCCCGGTTTCTTCGAGTCCGGTCGTCGCCGGCGACGTCTGTTTGGTCGGTGACGAGACGGGATCGCTGTACGGCGTCGACGTCGAGTCGTTCGACGTCCGCTGGTACTTCGGGGTCGACGGTGCGATCACGAGCACGCCCGCGATCGCGCCGGAACGATGCTACGTCGGCACCGACGCGGAGCGACTGTACTGTCTCGAGTGGTCCGCCGCCGGGCGACCCTCCTGATACAGACGCTCGGTTTCCCGGTTGCACCCTCGGTCGGTCGCGGCCTCGTCTCGTATAAATTCTCGTCAGACGATCAGGACGACCCGCTTCCTGCTGGCACTTTCACTTTCACTCTCCTGTTAACGAGGGTTTATGAAGGGGCCGGAACAACGGGGTAATATGGCAGACGTAGACCTCGAAACCCTCCCCGGCGTTGGACCGGCGACCGCAGACAAACTCCACGACGCAGGCTTTGACTCCTTCCAGAGTCTCGCCGTTGCCTCGCCGTCGGAGCTTTCGAACACGGCCGACGTCGGCGAGTCCACCGCCTCGGATATCGTCCGCGCGGCCCGCGACGCAGCCGACATCGGCGGCTTCGAGACCGGATCGACCGTTCTGGAGCGACGTAACGAGATCGGGAAACTGAGCTGGCACATCGACGAGGTCGACGACCTCCTCGGCGGCGGCATCGAAACCCAGTCGATCACCGAAGTGTACGGCGAGTTCGGCTCCGGGAAATCCCAGGTCACCCACCAGATGGCCGTCAACGTCCAGCTTCCCCAGGAAGTCGGCGGCCTCCACGGCTCCTGTATCTTCGTCGACTCCGAGGATACGTTCAGGCCGGAACGAATCGACGACATGGTCCGCGGGCTGCCGGACGAGGCGATCGAGGCGACCATGGACGACCGCGAGATCGAGGGGTCGGCCGACGACGAGGAGGCACTGGACGAACTCGTCGACGCGATCCTCGAGAAGATCCACGTCGCGAAAGCGTTCAACTCCAACCACCAGATGCTGCTGGCGGAGAAGGCAAAGGAACTCGCGAGCGAACACGAGGACTCGGAGTATCCCGTCCGCTTGCTCGCGGTCGACTCGCTTACCGCCCACTTCCGTGCGGAGTACGTCGGCCGTGGCGAGCTCGCCAACCGACAGCAGAAACTCAACAAACACCTCCACGACATCGACAAAGTTGGCAACCTCTACAACTGCGCCGTCATCGTCACGAATCAGGTCGCCTCGAATCCCGACTCGTTCTTCGGTGATCCGACCCAGCCGATCGGCGGGAACATCCTCGGACACAAATCGACGTTCCGCATCTACTTGCGCAAGTCCAAAGGCGACAAGCGGATCGTTCGCCTCGTCGACGCCCCCAACCTCGCCGATGGCGAGGCCGTCATGCGCGTACAGGACGAGGGGCTAAAGCCGGAATAAGGGTATCGGCGCGGTCCCAATCTCGTTTTTGCACTCGTTTCGTTCTTGACTCACTCGCTTCGTGGCTCGACCGACACGTCGACCGAATCGTCCCGCCCGCTCCATTCGACGGTCACGTCGTAGCCGTGGTAGCCGAACGTGAGCCGTCCAGTCCGACGCCGCATCCGGCCGTCGCCGGTCGGCGCAAACAGCGATTCGAGCGCCCCGGGATCGATCGCGTTCCACAGCGGCGGCAACGCCACCGGATCGACGCCGTCCGCGTCAGCGATGCAGGTGACGATCGCTTCGGTGATCGGCTCGGTCCCTGATGCTGTCGACGTGGTCGTGGGACTCATCGATACTGGTATCGCACGAATACGGAAAAAGGTATCCCAAAACTGCTTGAAGAGTGCGAGCGACACCCAAAACCGTGGCTCGGGAACGGGGACCTGTGTCAGTCTTCGGTAGTCGTCTTGTCGACGTCGAGTTCGCCCCGGTAGATCTCCGCACCGTCCTGTGCGACCTTTTCGGCGAGCACGGCGCACTTGACTCGCATCGGTGAAATGTCGACGCCGAGCATGTCGATGATGTCGTCGCGGTCCATCTCGAGGAGGTCGTCGATCGTCTTCCCGGCGAGTTTGCCCGAAAGCATGCTCGCTGAGGCCTGACTGATCGCACAGCCGTCTCCGGAGAAGGCGACTCGCTCGATGGTCTCCTCGTCGTCTGCGAGGCTGACGTCCATCCGAATCTCGTCGCCACACATCGGGTTCTCCCCGATGTGGGTGAAGGTTGGATCCTCGAGTTGCCCGTAGTTACGGGGGTTTTTGTAGTGGTCGAGGATCTGCTGTCGGTACATATCCGAGCCCAGTCCCATTGGTACGTACGGATATGCAGGTCGATTGTAAAAGCGTTCCGGGGCCCCTCCCCGGCAGTTCGGAAAACTGGTTACGTTCTCGGTCCGTTACATAAAAACAGCGGGTCGATCGCACGAGTACGTAACTACGTTCGGTTGCGACGCCGCTGACAGGGTCTGCGAGTACGTCTCCCGACGTCTCGAACGGGTCCCGTCCTGAACGGTCGACCGGCTTCTCGTACACGTGTTCTCACCCCGCCGCACCTCCGTCGATCGCTGGGAGAGAAATCTCCCGACGGCCGATCTGCGGACTCTCCCGGTCGGTCGCGCTCCCTGCAGTTACCGATCGCCAGCCGTCTCCGCGTCGAACTGGTCGAGATACGTCCGAACGAACGCCGCGCGATCGCCCCGACTGTCACGAACAGTGCGATCACCAGGACCTGCGTTCGGTGCATGTGCGCTTCGTTCCCAGGAGGACAATAAATATTTATCTATTACAAGTAGAGTTTACCTCGGGCGAGTTCGACGGGACGACTCCGGAGAGTCTTTCACTTGACCGACCAATCGCGTCCTCCGATCGGTTGGTGAATCTTCGATCGATCGAACTCGGACCGAACCCGGTCCGTCGCGCTTCTGATGGTACTCTTCGAGCGGTGATTCTTGAGTACACTCACGCGAACTGGGGGACGAGGTCCACGCAGATCTGGTGACGTCGTCGACCTCTCCTCGCACTCCGTTGTTCGCTGTCTCGCGGTTCCCGCTGGTCACCGCTCGCGTTCGAGGTGCGATACGCCTCGCTTACGCGAACAACTGTCGTGCGTCGTCGAGGGCGTCGATCAGCTTGTCGACCTCCTCGCGAGTGTTGTAGACGTAAAACGAGGCGCGGGCGGAGGCCGCGATGCCCAGTTTGTCGTGCAGCGGCTGGGTGCAGTGGTCGCCGGCCCGGATCGCGATCGTGTGGTCGTTGAGGATGGAGGTGAGGTCGTGGGCGTGGACGCCCTCGAGGTTGAAGCTGACGAGGCCGCCGCGATCGGGACCGCCCTCCGGGCCGAGAACGTCGACGTCGCCCTCTGCCTGGAGCTGGTCGTAGGCGTAGGCGGCCAGTTCCTCCTCGTGGACTCGGATGCGGTCCATCCCGATCTCTTCGAGCCAGTCGATCGCGGCGTGCAGCCCCACCGCTTCCGCAATGGGGGGCGTGCCGGGTTCGAACTTCCACGGGAGGTCGCCCCAGGTCGAGTCCTCGAAGGTAACCTTGCGGATCATCCCGCCGCCGTAGAGGTACGGCTCCATCGCCTCGAGCAGGTGTTCCTTGCCGTAGAGGACGCCGATTCCGGTGGGGCCGGCCATCTTGTGTCCCGAGAAAGCGTAGAAGTCGGCGTCGATTTCGCTCACGTCGACCGGACGGTTCGGGACGGCCTGTGCCCCGTCGATAAACGAGAGCGCGCCGTGGTCGTGAGCGATCTCGGTGAGTTCGCTGACGGGGTTGACGGTGCCGAGCGTGTTCGAAACGTGGACCGCCGAGACGATCGCGGTGTCGTCCGTGATGAGTTCGCGGGCGTGGTCCATGTCGAGGCGGCCGGAGTCGTCGACCCGGATGTAGCGCACGTCGGCACCGGCCTGGTGTGCTATCTGTTGCCACGTGACTAGCGAGGCGTGGTGTTCCATCTCCGTGAGGACGACCTCGTCGCCGGGACCGAGTTCGTTCAACCCCCACGAGTAGGCGAGCAGATTCTCGCTTTCGGTCGTGTTCTTCGTGAAGATGATCTCTTCGCGTCCCTCGGCTCCGATGAACTCCGCGACCCGATCGTGGGCTTCCTCATAGCGAACCGAGGCCTCCTGGCTGAGGTGGTGAATCCCGCGGTGGACGTTCGCGTTCGACTCCCGATAGTAGTCGCTCATCGCGTCGACGACCGGATCCGGGGTCTGGGTCGTCGCCGCGTTGTCGAGGTAGACGACCTGCTGGCCGTCGAACTCCCGTTCGAGAATGGGGAACTCCTCGCGGATCGCCGCGACGTCGAGGGACTCGAGATTCTGCTGACTCATTACTCGATAGGAGGGACGCCAGACAAAACACTCCTTCGGTCTTTCCCCCCATCCGTCGGTTACCGGGACTATCAGGCCGCGACTGTCGGTTGCACTCTCGGATTCTCCTCGATGGGCGTCTCGCTCGACCACTCTTCGACGAAGCGATCCTGATCAAAAAATTTCGGGTAGGGGTACTCGGCAGGCAGTAGCGCCGTCTGGCAGGTACTCAGTTGGCCTGCCGTGTGCATGAATAACACACTCTCGCATAAACGTCTGTCGCTGAGTCGCAACCGCGGAACCGACCTGAGATATCGTCTCACCGCCCATTACCTCTGTCGAAAGCTACGACGCCGGTCACTGCGCCACTTCGAGCACTCGCGCCTCGCAGTCCTCGCAGGTGATCGCGTACACCTCGTGGGACCGACAGCAGGATTCGACCGTCTCGGCGTCGATCGAGATCGGCCCGTCACAGCGCGGACAGCGCTCGACGAACGCGCGCAACCCGCCCACGAGGTGGCTGCGCTGCTCGATCGGCAACGATTCCCAGTCGGGAACGGCGTCGGCGAGGATCCGATCGCCCGCGAGGTCGGCCACGAGCGCCGCCTCGGACTCCCACCGGGCGGCCAGTCGGCCGTCGACGGAGGCGGTCGCGCGATCGGTCTCCGTTTCGACCGTTACCGACGCGGGTTTGGTTTCGAGGAAGTCCGCGACCTGCGACCGGCGATCGCCCTCTCGGATCGACTCGATCGCCTCTCGCCAGGCGGCGTCGAGGTCGTCATCCAGACAGAGATCTTCCTCGCCGGTGTCGGTCTGACACGGTGTGACGATCGCGTGTTCGAGAAAGAACGTCTCGGGGGTGATCGGCTCGGCGGGCTCGGGGCTTGCCGGCGACTGGCCCGCCCCGGTCTCGTTGTCGGTGTTGCTCGCCTCGAGCGCTGGGCCGCCGGGCTCGGGTGCCTTGTCGAATTTCGCGAGCAGCCACTCGGGAAAATACTGCTTTGTCAGCGTCGGCGTCCCCGGCACGAGATACCCCCGAAAATAGATCGCTGCCAGCGAGATGGCGAGGACGATCGAGCCGGCCAGCGGCGAGAGTGCGCCGACGATTACCGCGAGGACGGCCGCGATCGCGAGGTTGACCGCCGTACACGGGAGACATCGATTGTCGCCGGTGTACTCGGGCTGTCGAAGTCGATCGAGACCGCGAGTGCCGTCTGCCATACGGTATCGGTTCGCGGCGGTCTGGAAAAAGGTGCCGGCAAGTGCGATCGTGGCGGCGATCGAGTTTCGAGTCTCGATCGTTCGTCAGTCCATCCGCAGCAACTGGGCGTGGCGCGTCGCGCCCACGTCGAGGACGTTCGCCTCGTCGATGAACCCCTCCTCGACGGCGAGTGCGACCGCCTCGGTTCCGACGATGTTGGCGACGGTGGCTCGCGCCAGGCTGGCGACGACGGTCTCTTCGTCGACCGTTTCGCCGCCGTAGAACTCTTCGGTGACGGTCAGCGAGATCGCGTCGCTCTCGAACGTTTCGCCCAGAATCCCCTCGTCACAGACCGCGACCAGCATCCCCTCGGGCGTCTCGCGTTCGTTGACGATCATGTCGACAGTCACGCTATCGCAGTCTCCACTCGCCGTCGTCGTCCTGTTGGAGGCCGTCGCCTCCCTGCTGATCGCGCTGGCCACGCTGGCCCGTCGTGCCGGGATCGCCGCGCTGGCGCTGCTGTCCTCGTCCGCCCGTCGCACCGGAGGCTCCGCCCTGACCCTGCATCTCCGCGCGTTCCTCGACCACGCGCGCTTCGGCCCGCTCGCGCATCGCGGTCGCTTCGTCGGCGATCTCCTCTGCCTCCTCGTACTCGCCCAGTTCTTCGAGAATGCGGGCCTTCTCGTCCAGAACCTGCGCGTTTCGCATTCCCAGCCGAATCGCGTTGTCGATGCAATGGAGGGCCTCCTCTGCCAGCCCTCGCTCGGAGAGGAAAAACGCGCGGTTGTACCAGCCCTCGGCGAACCGATCGTCGATCTCGACGGCGCGTTCGGCGTGTTCCAGCGCCTGGGCCGTCTCGCCGAACTCCCAGAGAGCGTAAGCGAGGTTCGTCTCTGCCGTCGCCGCGTGTTCGCTCGAGTCGTCGATTCGCAGCGCCTCGCGGTGGGCACCGATCGCCGCATCGTATTCCTCGAGTTCGGCATGTGCGACGCCTTTATTGACCCGCGCTTCCTGTTCGGTGCGATCGTCCTCGGCGAACTGGGCGGCCCGCTCGAAGGCGTCGGTCGCCTGCTCGTAGCGGTTGATCTGCATGTAGTTCAACCCGACGTCGAGCAGCTCCGCCGCGTCGACGTCGTCGCTCCCGACGTTGTGCTGGTCGAGCATGTCGGTGAGTACGCGGGAGTCGACGGGGTCGACCTTCGAGGGATCGACGCCTAGCTCCGGCGGGTCCAGATCGAACTCCTCGTAGGAACTATCGACACCCTCGCCTTCGGAAAAGGGGTGTTCTCGATCGCCCTCTCGGTCAGTCATTATGGGATCGGAGGCGGCGACGACTGTTAAATCGTTTGTTCGCAGAATCGGCTTTCCCCTGCGGCGCGACCGCGTTCGGTTACGGTTGGTCGATTGTGACGCGAACGCGTTCGGCTACGCTTCTTCGACCGTGGCTCCGAGCGCGTTCGTTTTGACGCTTCGCAGCCCCTTCTTTGCACTGTGTTTGGCAGTGTAGCCGCCCCCACAGTCGGCGATGATGTCGCCGTTGTCGTGGCGGAGCCGCCAGCGCCATTTCTCTTCGGCGTCGCTGAAGATTTCGAATGTCGCCTTGCTCCCGCTTTCGTCGGACTCGACCGCTTCGTCTCTGGACTGATCAACTACGTGACCGCCCGCTGCGTTCGTTTTGACGCTTTCGATCCCCTGTTTGGCCTTCTGTTTGGACGCGTATCCCTCGCCGCTATCCGCGATGATGTTCCCGTTGTCGTGGCGGAGTCGCCAGCGGAACTCTCCGGCCTTGTCCTCGTAGAGCTGAAAGGTTGCTTTGCTCTCGTCGGCGTCGGTGTCGACGGAGCCGTCTTCTTCCGCCCAGTGCATCTCGATTTCGAGTCCAACCTCTCCGTTTTCGCGCTCGATTTCCACCTCGAAGTCGGCTTCGGCCGGCGGATCGAACGCGATCGTCTGGTCGTCGGTGACCGGTACTTTCTCACCGCGGTCCAGCCGTCGGGCAAGCCGGCGGAAAAACGTCGCGATCCCTCGTCGACTTCGCTTTTCATCAGATACGTGAATGGTTTCTTCGACCATATGATTCGCACTCACAGAGAAGACATATAATCTTGTTCCATACTGCGATGACACCGGCCGGGTTACAGATTCCCACCGAGTACTTTCGCAGCGACGAGGACGGGGTCCCACGTCGTGTTGAACGGCGGCGCGTAGGCGAGATCGTAGTTTTCCAGTTCGGAGACGGTCGTCCCCTCGGTGATCGCGGCGACGATCGCGTGACTGCGATGAACCGCGCCCTCGCCGTACTCGCTGACGAGGCTCGCGCCGAGAACGCGCCCGGAGTCGCGATCGGCGGTGAGCGTGATGGTGACCGCCCCGCCCTCGGGGTAGTAGCCCGCGCGCGATTTGGCCGTGATCGTCTTGCTGACGGGATCGAACCCCGCGTCGCGTGCCTCCCCGTGATCGATGATTCCCGTCCGGGCGGCTTCGACCTCGAACGCCTTGATCGCCGCCGTCCCGGCGATTCCGCCGCCCTCTGTGGGGGTTCCGGCGACGGTCTGGCCGATCGCCCGGCCGTGGCGGTTCGCGGTCAGCGCCAGCGGGACGTACGCCGCCTTCCCTGTGACGACGTGGGTTGCCTCGGCGCAGTCGCCGGCCGCGTAGACGTCCGGGACGTTGGTCTCGCGGTAGGCGTCGGTCGCGATCGCACCCGTTTCCCCGAGTTCGATTCCGGCGTCCTCGGCGAGCGTCGTTCTGGGACGGACGCCGGTTCCGAGCAACACCATGTCGACGGGGATGCGATCGGCGGCGGCGACGACCTCGATCGCTCCCTCGGCTCCGGCCGCCAGTTCTTCGACTCCGGCGTCGAGGTACAACACGACGTCCTGCTCGCGGAGGTGTTCCTCGACCGCCTCGCTCGTCGCCTCGCTGAAGACGGGGAGGACGCGATCGCTCCGCTGGAAGAGGTGGACCTCGAAGCCGTTGGCGGCCAGTGCCTCGGCCATCTCGATGCCGATGTAGCCGCCGCCGACGACGCCGACGGGACCGGTACACTCCTCTAAATACTGGCAGGCGGGGCCGCGATCGGGCTGTTGGAGCGACTCGCCCTCTCGCGCTCGGGCGACGTACTCCCGAAGTTCTTTCCCGTCGCTCATCGAGCCGAGGGTGTAGACGCCCTCGCGATCGGTGCCGTCGATCGGTGGGACCGTCGCCTCGGCTCCGGTGGCGATCAGCAGATGGTCGTAGGTCTGCGTGACGGTGTCGTCGTGTTCGGTCGCCCCCGCGCCGTCTACGCGCTCGGCCGTCACCGTTCGCTCCTCGGGATCGATCGCGACGACCTCGTGGCCCGTTCGCAGATCGATGTCGCGCTCGTCGCGGAATTCCTCGGGCGTGACGGAGACGAGGTGTTCGAGCGACTGGATCTCGCCTTTGATGTAGTAGGGCAGCCCGCACGCACCGTAGGAGACCCACTCGCCCTTCTCGAAGACGACCACGTCGAGGTCGGGATCGTCACGCTTTGCCTTGCTCGCGGCGGCCATCCCCGCAGCGTCTCCGCCGACGACGACGAACGTTTCGGTCATAGGCAGACGTTCGGCTTCGAGACACATTGCAGTAGTGGCGATCGTGCGCGGTGAGCGAACGAACGATTCGAAACCGAACGACTGCGTATCCGCAGTACCGCCGACCGTCAGTTCCCGAACTCGCTTGCGAGGTGGTCGACGACGGCGTCGGTCGTCACCACGTCGCCGTACTTCGCGTCGATGTCGAAGAGGTTCGCCCGGTGTGGTCCCTCCGCCCGATCGCCCACGGCGTCCGCTGGGACGATCGTCCGGTAGCCGTGCTGGAGGCTGTCGACCGCCGTCGCGCGGATACAGCCGCTCGTGGTCACGCCAGCGAGGACGAGCGTGTCGACGCGATCGGTCGTCAGTTCCGACTGGAGGTCGGTCCCGAAGAAGGCACTGGCGTACTTCTTGAGGATCACCCGTTCGCCGTCTTCGGGCGCGATCCGATCATCGACCGCGACGCGATCGGTGCCGAGTCGAAGCTCTTTGAGCGCGGGCACTTTCTCGACGAATCTGCCCGCGTCGCCGTAGGAATCCTCGAACGCGACGGTCGTGAAGTATCGCGGCAGGTCGTACGTTCGGAAGGCGGAGAGGAGCCGTTCGGTCGCCGCCAGTACGTCCTCGACGTCGGAGCCGAGGTTCGATTCCGGGTCCGTGAAGGCGTTGATGAGGTCGATGACGAGTAGCGCGGGCCGTTCTCCCATCCCGACGCGATCGCCGAACTCCCGTTCGTCGTACGTTGCTGCTGTCTCGTCGATCCAGTCCATGTGTGTTCGTGGTCTCAGTTGTGTCGATCGTCGAACTCGCGGCGCTCAGCGGCGATTCTGTCTGCGAGTTCGTCCTCCGGGGGAAGCGGGCCGTAGTCGAATTTGGGTGGGTCGTCGCGTTCCTCGCGCATGGTCGTTCGCCTCTCCTCGGTTGCGTCCTCGTCGACGGTGCCGTCTTCGAGGACGACGCCGTACTCCTCGCGGGCGTCCGCGGCGGTGACCAGTCCCTGCTGGACCTCCCGTGCGACGAGATCGGGATCGCGATCGAGCGGATCGCCCAGGCCGCCGCCGCCGGCGGTTCGGAAGACGAGTTTGTCGCCCGCCTGGACCGCGACGTTCTCGACTTTCGAGGGAAGTTCCTCCTCGCTGCCGTCGGCCCGGATCAGGTGCTTCTCGCTCGTTCCGCCGTATGTGCCGCCGTCGACGCCCCACGGGTAGGTGTGGGCGCGATCGTCCTGGAACGTGATCGCGCCGTCCTCCTCGAAGGTGTAGACCTTGGTGATGCCGTGGCCGCCCCGGAACTCGCCCGCGCCGCCGGTGTCGGCGCGCGTGCTGTACTCGTCGATCGAGAGCGGGTAGTAGGCCTCCTGGTACTCGGCGGGGACGGTCCGGAACAGGGGCCACCACGAGTGGCCGTCCAGACCGTCGCCGCCCGGTCGAGCAGGGATGCCGCCGTAGAGAATTTCGAGCATCTGGAAGTCGTTGCCCTCGGAGTCGGTGCCGGCGTAGACGAGGTTGGGCGAGGTGCCGTAACTGCCGGCGACGGAGAAGCCGTCGATCAGCTTCGAGAACGTCGCCTGCAGGACGTCGAACTGGCGGGCCATCAGCGGGAGGCGGTTGCCAAGCGGGGCCGGGAACTCCGGCTGGACGACGGATCCCTTCGGCAGGGTGACCTCGAAGAGGTCGTAGTAGCCGTCGTTGAACGTCAGCAACGGGTCGAAGGCCATGATGAGGAAGACCCCGGTGAACATCTTGAACATCTTCTCGTTCAGGAGGAAGTTCACCGTCCCCGGCACCTGCTCGTCGGTTCCGCTCCAGTCGAGGTGGACCGTGTCGCCCTCGCGGTAGATTTCGAGGTGGAGTTTGATCGGCCCGTTGCCCATCCCGTCGTCGTCGACGTAATCTTCGAAGGTGTAGCGTTCGCCCTCGGGGACGAACTCGCGAATGAGGTCGATCATACCCTCTCGCGTTCGATCGAGGATGGCGTCACAGCCCGTGAGATAGGTCTCCTTCCCGAACCGATCGCACAGTTCCTGTACGCGGGATTCCGCCACCGCCGTGCCGGCCGCCAGCGCCTTGATGTCGGCTTCGGCGTGCTGTGGGAGGCGCGTGTTGTGAGAAAACGTCCAGAGGAGTTCGTCGTCGAACTCGCCGCCCTTGTACAGTTTGACCGGCGGGAGGCGCATCCCCTCCTCGAAGACGCTTCTCGCCTGGACGGGCATGCTGCCGGGGGTTTTCCCGCCGACGTCCATCAGGTTCCCCCACTGGCTCGAGAACCCGACGAGGTCGTCGTCGTAGAAGATCGGCCGCAGTAACAGCATGTCCGGCGTGTGCGAGACCGCGCCGGCGCACATGTACGGGTCGTTGGTCGCGATCACGTCGCCGTCGTGCAGGTCGTCCCAGCCGAAGGGGGCGTTGTCGATGATCGTCTCGATCGCGCTGCCGAACTGCCCCATGACCATCCGCCCCTTCGGGTCCGCGATGAGCGGGAACTGGTCGGACTGTTCGCGGATGACCGGGCTGATCGCCGTCGTCTCGACGACGCGGTCCATCTCGTAGCGGGTGTTCGCGAGCGTGCTCTCGATGATGTCGAGGGTCGTTGCGTCGATGTCGTGGTCGCCCACGAACTCGGGCGTGGCGTCTTCGTGCTGGCTCATTGGGACTCACCTCGGGTGATTTCGAGATTCGCGTAGCGATCGACTCGCGCCGCGTGGTCGGGTTGCACGACGACCGTCGAGTCGTCGTCGGTGACGATCGCCGGCCCGTCGATCGCGTTTCCGGGTCGCAACTGCTCGCGATCGTAGATCGCGGTCTCGTGGTAGGCGTCGTCGAAGAACACTTCCTGACTCCCGACGCGGGCCGCGCTGGCGTCGTCGTCGCCGAGGTCGTGTTCTGGGAGGGTGACGCCCTCGACGGTTCCCTTTCCGATGACCCGGAGGTTCGCGATTTCGAGTGGCGCGTCGAGCGAGAAGCCAAAGCGCTGGTCGTGGCGGGCCTCGAAGTCGTCTTTGATCTCCGCGATGCCGGTGTCGCTGCGGAGGTTCGCCACGTCGACGGGGATGGACATCTGGACGTCCTGGCGGAAGTACCGGCAGTCGGCGGCGTACTCGAAGGTCTGGTCCGCCTCGGAGACGCCCTCGCTCGCGAGCCATTCGGCCGCCTCCGTCTCGAGGTCTCGGTAGGCGTCGTACACTTCCTCGCCGTCGACGTCCTGGTCGGTCCGCAGGTAGGTCTCGGAGAACTCGTTCTGGACGTCGCTGGTCAGGAACCCGAAAGCGCTCATCACGCCCGGTCCCGGTGGGATGATCAGCGGATAGGCGTCCATCACGTCCGCGAGCGCGTTGGCGTGCATCGGCCCGGCACCGCCGAAGGCGACGAGACCGAACTCCCGCGGATCGTAGCCGCGCTCGACCGAAACGACTCGCAGCGCGCTGTGCATGTTCTCGTTGACGATGTCGAGGATCGCCTGAGCCGCCTCTTCGACGGAACTGCCGCGCTCGTCTGCGATCGTCTCGATCGCCTCGCGAGCCGCCTCGCGATCGAGATCCATCTTGCCGCCGAGGCGGACGTTCGAGGGAATCCGCCCGAGGACGACGTTCGCGTCGGTCACCGTCGGCTCCTCGCCGCCGCGGCCGTAACAGGCCGGGCCGGGGTCCGCGCCGGCGCTTTCGGGACCCACCTGCAGCGAGCCAGAAAGCTGGACGCGGGCGATCGAGCCGCCGCCGGCACCGACCGTGTTCACGTCGACGGCGCGGGATTTGAACTCCCGGTAGCCGACTTTCGTCTGGCGGGTCGTCTCCGGGCTGCCGTCTTCGACGAGCGAGACGTCCGTCGACGTGCCCCCCATGTCGAGGGTAAGCACGTCGGGGACGCCTTTCTTGTCAGCGATGGTCGCCGCGCCGACGACGCCGCCGGAGGGCCCCGAGAGGGCGAGTTCGACGGGGCGGTGTTTCGCGGCCGCGGAACTCATCAGCCCGCCGTCAGAGCGCACGACGTTCATCGTCGCGGCGGAGCCGGCATCCGCGAGCGAGTCGTCGAGGTCGTCGAGGTACTGAATGACCTGCGGCCGCGCGTAGTCGTTGATCACCGTCGTCAGCGTCCGCTCGTACTCGCCGTACTCCGGAACGATCTCCGCGGAGATCGATACCGGAAGCTCCGGACACTCGTCTTCGATGATCTCACGAACCTGTCGCTCGTGGCTGGGATTGAGATAGGAGTTCAACAGCGCGACGGTCAGCGATTCGACGCCCGAGTCGTGGAGGTCGCGAACGGTCTTCCGTACCTCCGCCTCGTTGATTGGGTCCTGTTCTGTCCCCTCCGGCGAGGTGATTCGACCGCTGACGCTCCGGGTATCGACGAGGTCGGCCAGCGGGTCCGGCTTCTCCATCCCCATCCAGCCGTACAGCGGTCCGGGCGTCCACGCTCGCGCCAGGTGAAGGATATCTTCGTGTCCCTCGCTGGTGAGCAGGCCGACGCGCGAGCCCGTTTCCTCTAACAGCATGTTCGTCACCACCGTCGTCCCGTGAAAGAGCAGGTGCAGGTCCCCGACCGTGGTGTCGGCCTTTTCGACGGCCTCCCCGATACCGTCGATAACCCCCCTCGACGGGTTCTCCGGCGTAGAGAGCACTTTGTCGATCGTGAGTTCGTGAGTGTCCTCGTCGAAGACGATGACGTCGGTGAACGTCCCACCCACGTCCACGCCAAGATTGTGTGGCATATGGTATCAACGTCCACCATATCCACACCGTTTCGAGTAAGCGTTCTCCCAACCAGTGAGGGTCGTTTATATAGCTGCACGGTGGCTGCCGACATCGATCGAACCTGCTGGTCCCGATGGACTCACCTCTGCTGATCCCCCAGATCTCTCTTTTCGACCCCGTTCGACTCGATCGAGCGCCGTCCGGTACCCCGACTGCGATCGGCGGCTGCTCTCCGCGGATTCGGCCAGGAGTATATAAACAGCCAACACTGGGTGGAACAACTACCTTTCGTCGGTGCGTCGAGAGGGGTGACATGAGCGCACGAGAACGAACCGGTCCGCTCGACGGACTGCGGGTCATCGACATGTCCGGGATGATAAGCGGCGCGTTCGCGACGACGATGATGGGCGATTTCGGCGCGGACGTGGTGATGATCGAACACCCCCAGATTCCCGACCCGATCCGCGAGTGGCCCGAAAAGACCGACGACGGAATCTCCCTCTCGTGGAAATCACTCGGGCGAAACAAGCGGTGTATCACGCTCGATCTGGGCTCCGAGCGCGGCCGCGAGATCGCGCTCCTGTTGATCGAGGACGCCGACCTCGTCTTCGAGAACTTCCGCCCCGGAACGATGGAGCGGTGGGGACTCGGTCCCGAAGACGTCCGCGCCGTCAACGACGAGGCGATCATGGTTCGCCTCTCTGGCTACGGTCAGACCGGCCCGAAGTCCCAGAAGCCCGGATTCGGGACGATCGCGGAGGGAATTTCGGGCTGGGCCCACGCCAACGGCTTTCCCGATCGCGAACCGCTGTTGCCGCCGATCAGCCTGGCGGACCTGACGGCGGCCCAGTTCGCGATGCAGTCGGCCATGATGGCAATCTTCGAACGGGACGTGGGCCGCGGCGGCAGCGGCGAGGGACAGGTGATCGACGTCTCGCTCATCGAACCGCTCTGGCGGCTGTTCTTCGGCGAGGTCGAGGCCTACGATCGGTTCGGCCACGT
This sequence comes from Halosolutus sp. DAT137, assembly GCF_059736405.1. Lineage (NCBI taxonomy): Archaea > Methanobacteriati > Methanobacteriota > Halobacteria > Halobacteriales > Natrialbaceae > Halosolutus > Halosolutus sp. DAT137. Next base: position 123,246 of record NZ_JCAQID010000003.1, read on the forward strand.
CCGCGAGCGAACGGGGAATCGCCATCCAAACACCGCGCCGCGGAACATCTACGAGACCGCCGACGGCTACATGACGATGTCCGCCTCGAACCAGAAAATCTTCGAACGCGTGGCGAGAGCGATCGACAGGCCCGAACTGATCGACGACCCCCGGTTCGCGGACAACGAGACCCGCGTCGAGAACGTCGAAGAACTCGACGCGGCGATCGAAGCCTGGACGAAACAGCGTTCGACGGCGGAGGCGATCGAAATTCTGGAGGCGAACGACGCGATCGTCGGCCCGGTCAACGACATCGCGGACATCGCCGCCGACGAGCAGTACCGGGCCCGCGATAGCATCGTCGAAGTTGAGGACCCCGACGTGGGGACGATCGAAACCGCCGCTCCGGTGCCGAAGTTCTCCCGCACGCCGGGCGAGGTGGAGTTCCTTGGGCCGCGCCACGGCGAGCACAACGAGGAGGTCTATCTCGGCGAACTCGGGATGACCGAGTCCGACCTCACCGACCTGGAAGCCGAGGGGATCGTCTAGATGCACCTTTCGGACGTGACCCTTCGGGAGGGCGACCAGATGCCGGGGCGGGAGTACACGGCCGACCAGAAGATCGAGTGCGCTCGCGCGCTCGACGACCTCGGCGTGTCGTTCATCCAGCCGGCGTTTCCGGTCACGGGCGAGAAAGACCAGCGAGTCGTCACCGAACTCGCGGGGACGACCGACGCCGAGATCATCGCCCTGGCACGGGCGATCGAGGGTGACGTCGACGTCGCCGTCGACGCTGGTGCGGACGTGGTCGAAACGTTCGTCTCGGTTTCGGACCGACACCTCGAGCACCTGCTCGGCAAATCGCGCGAAGAGATGCTGACGATGCTCACCGAGACGATCGAGTACAGTCGCGATCGCGGCGTCACGCCCCATGTCACGCTCGCGGACGCCTTCCGGACGGACCCCGAGCAGTTGGTCGAGGTTTTCGAGACGATTCCGGACGTTCCCTTCGTCACGCTCGCGGACTCCGTCGGCGCGCGGACGCCGGCGACGGTGACGGCGACGCTCGATCGACTCGCGGAAAACATCGACCTCTCGCGGATCGGCGTCCACTTTCACGACGATCTGGGCTGTGGGACGGCAAACGCGCTGGCGGCCTTCCAGGCCGGCGTCGGGAAAGCAGACGTCAGCGTCGCCTCGCTGGGCGAACGCGCGGGCAACAGCGCGCTCGAGGAGGTGGTGGCTGCCTGCGCCGTCGACCTCGACGACGACCTGGGAATCACCACGGGTGACCTCATTCCCGTCTGCCGAGAGATTCTCGCGACGCTCGATGAGGACTACGGCGATCGAAAGGCGATCCTCGGCGAAGCGATCGCCGAACACGAGTCCGGCATCCACACCGCCGCGATGCTCAGCGACCCTGCTACTCTCGAACCGTTCGACCCCACGACCTTCGGCGGCAACCGCCGCCTCGTCTTCGGCCGGCCGACGGGGACCGACGGGGCGCGAAAACTGCTCGAACGCGCCGGGATCGACCCCGACGAGGAGACCGTCGCGGCGTTCAGATCGATCCTGGCCGATCGCGGCCCGGTCGATCTCGAGGAGGCGCTCGCGATCGCCAGTCGGGAGTTCACCGACTAACCGGGTGTCACGGAGTCGGCGGTCGCTCGGGCCGAACGGGTGATCGACCGGGTCGAATGGGCGGTCGACCGGACGTCGCGAGCCGATCATCGACTCCCGACCCTGTGGCGAACGCTTATTCTGTGTCAGGATCTATCACACAGAACACGCAGGAGAACTCGATGTTTCAGGCCGAAATTCACATTCAACAAGAGAAGGCGTGTGTCCTCAACGACTTTGCAGAACGGTTCGATACCGCATTCGACGTCGACATCGAGGAACTTCACGACAATCTCGTCACGTTCGTCATCCGTATCGAGACGCCTCGCGAGGAATACGCCGAGTTCTTCCGGGATTCGCCACAGGTCAAACACATCGATCGACTCGACGAAACCAGCTATCTCGTCACGAAACGCTCCTGTGGCGCGTACTCCGCGATCGACGGGAACCACGGCATCCTCCGGCGACAGAGCCGCGTGCTCGCGAACCGCCGCGTCTATACGGTGCTCTTTTTCCGCCGGGAGGATCTGCGGGCGATGATCGACGGGTTTAACGAAATCGGTACGGTGACGCTCGGCAAGGTGACGCAGTTTGCCGAATCGAAGTCGATGCTGACCGATCGACAACTGGAGGTCGTGACGTGTGCCCTCGAGGAAGGGTACTTCGAGTGGCCCCGCGAGATCAGCAGCGAGGAACTCGCCGCCGAACTCGGGATCAACCGGACGACGGCGCTCGAACACCTCCGCAAGGCCCAGTCGAAACTGCTCACCAGCGCCCTCGAAGAACACAGTCACGCACAGCCTCCTGACAGCGTGGACTCGTAGGCGATCGCCGGAAAATCGTACCGACACCTCCTCGATCCCTCATTCCGACACCCTCTGAACCCCACGTTCAATACTCGATGGCGCGAAGACAGTACCGAGTATGCGACTGTTCGTCAGCGTCGACCTGCCCGAGGAGTTCGCGGTCCCGATCGCAAGCCTCCAGAACGAGCTGTCGGACGCCAGCGGACTCACCGGTACCAACCCCGAGCAGGCTCACGTCACGCTGAAATTCCTCGGTGATGTCGACGAGGATCGCCTTCCCGAACTCCGGGCGGACCTCGCCGCCGCGATCGAAGACGCCGGCGTCGACCCCTTCACGGTCCGCTACGGCGGCCTCGGCGTCTTTCCCAGTCTCGAGTACATCAGCGTCGTCTGGGTCGGCGTCGAAGCGGGAAGCGAGGAACTCACGCGACTCCACGAGGCGATCGAGACCCGAACGACGGCGATGGGCTTCGACCCCGAGGATCACGAGTTCACGCCCCACGTCACGATCGCACGGATGAACCACGCCGGCGGAAAAGCGCACGTCCAGTCCGTCGTCAGGCGGCTGAGCGACGCCTCCGCGGAGGGTACGCAGGGACGCGAGAACGATGACCGCGCCGATACGATCGGTGAGTGTCGCGTCAGCGAGGTTCGACTCACCGAGAGCACCCTGACGTCGGACGGCCCGGTCTACTCGACGGTCGATCGGTTTTCCCTCGAGTAGCCGTCGGCTCGGATCGGTCCCTACCGAGCGGTCGTCGACTCGATCGGTCCTTTCCAAGTAACGTCAGACTACACGGAACATTCGGCTGGTAGATGGTCTGTAAGCCGGTATATTCACGAAATACAGTACAAACGCTGATACCGGGGTTCGATGTAGCGATTTCGAACGATGGGGTTCGTACCGGGCACGCTCGCAGACGTATCGATCGCCTCAATCGGGGGGAGACCGTGACAGTCGACCTAAACGAGGGCGACGCGAAGACGAATCCCGAACCAACAGATGACGGCGACGCTCCGGCCGAAGCGAACGACGATCGCGGCTTCGTGCCCGATCGATTCGTCACGCGCCGGGAGGTCGTGACCGCGATCGCCGGCGCGGCGGCGGCCTCTACCGTCGGCATCGGCGGCGCGAGCGGGACGACGGCGAGCCAGACGCAGCTTTCCGTCCGCGTCTATCCGGGCCCCGTGCCGCTTCGGGGCTGGGTTCGACACGGCTTCGAAGGAATGCGTCGGAACTGGCCGCCGCCGTTTCAGGACGCGCTCGTGGCGATCGAGGACGCCACAAATCAGGTACAGACGTACGCGCAGGAGCGTTCGCGGCTCGCGGACCTCGAGATTCGGGTCGAACGCGGAGGGCGGGTCCGGTACCCGATTTCAGCGGCCCCGCTATCGTCCGAGGCGATCGTTCCATCACGAACGACAATGCTCGACGTCGTCCGGGACCAACTTCGCGACCGCGACGTGGGATCGACGACGACCTGTCACGCGTTGCTGTGCTGGGCACCGTTTAATTACCGACTCGGCTACGGCGGTACCCACCCGGAGATTCCGCGTCTCGACAGTCTGCCTGGAGAGGGTGCCTACACCGCCGCCAACGTCGGTGCGACGGAGCTGTGGGACTCGCGAGCAGTGACGCGAAACATCGCGATCCACGAGGTACTACACACCGTCATTTCTCCCGATGTCGCTGCCGCCGTCGGCGGCAGTCGCTGCGATCACGATCTCGGAACCGCCGTTCGAGTCGACGACGAGACCCTCGAAATCTCCCCGATGGCGACGGCCTACGCCGGTCCCGATCGCCGCGGCGGCGGGACGCGCTGGCACGGAACCGGCTGTTACGACCACGACGAGTTCCACCGCCACGACGGCTACGAGGGGGTCGATCGGTTCACGTACACGACTCAGTTGAGCGAGGCAACGCTGGAAGCGGTGACGCAGTATCTCGAGGCACTGCGTTCTGAGCCGTGATCCGTTAACGAGCCGTGATCGGTCAACGAGCCGTGGGTCGGACGATCGCCGGCAAGATGGACAACATTTTAAGCCAGCATGGGCTACGTGGGGCTACTATGGGTAAGAAATCGAAGGGCAAGAAAAAGCGACTTGCCAAACTCGAGAACCAGAACAGCCGCGTTCCGGCCTGGGTCATGATGAAGACGGATATGAACGTCCAGCGAAACCCCAAGCGACGCAACTGGCGGCGTAACGACACCGACGAGTAATCATGAGTGCCAGTGATTTCGAGGAGCGCGTGGTTACCGTTCCGCTCCGTGACGTCAAGAAGGGGGCCAACCACGAGGCCGCCGACTACGCGATGCGACTCGTCCGCGAACACCTCGCGAAACACTTCGCCGTCGACGAAGACGCCGTTCGACTGGACCCCTCGATCAACGAGGCAGTCTGGTCGCAGGGTCGATCGAATCCGCCACGGAAGCTTCGCGTCCGCGCGGCCCGCTTCGAGGAGGACGGCGAAGCCGTCGTCGAAGCTGAGGTCGCAGAGTAAACTTGCAGCGTCTCGCTTTCGCCGGGTCGGCGTACGTCGGGGTGTTCGCCCGTGCGACCGACTCGTGCGTGCTCGTTCGCCACGATGTCGACGACGACGTGGCTGCCGAACTGACCGACGAACTCGGCGTACCGGCGATTCAAACGACCGTCGGCGGTTCGTCGACGGTCGGTGCCCTCGCAATGGGTAACGAAAACGGCCTGCTCGTGAGCGCTCGCGCCCTCGATTACGAACGCGAACGTCTCGAGGAAGAACTCGACCTCCCGGTGGTCGAACTGCCGGGGAACATCAACGCTGCCGGCAACGTCGTTCTCGCCAACGATTACGGTGCCTACGTCCATCCTGACCTCCCGCGGGAGGCGATCCGGATCGTCAAAGACACGCTCGGCGTCCCCGTCGAACGGGGCGACCTCGCGGGCGTCCGTACCGTCGGAACGGCCGGCGTCGCGACGAACGCGGGAGTGCTCTGTCACCCGAAGGCGACCGACGAGGAACTGGACGTTCTCGAGGACGTACTGGACGTTCGAGCCGACGTCGGCACCGTCAACTACGGTGCACCGCTGGTCGGCTCGGGGCTGATCGCGAACGAGAACGGCTACGTCGTCGGTCGGGACACGACGGGGCCGGAACTCGGCCGTATCGAGAACACGCTCGGCTATCTGGACTGAGATCCTGTTTCGATTCGGTCCCTCATCATCTGCTCCCTGCACCGGTCAGATCCGTCACCGGTCGATCGAAGACTGCTTTTGCTGACGATCGAACCGGTGTAAGACGACCTCGCTGTCGTCGTCCCACTCGAAGTGTTCGTGAGCGCGATCGAGCAACTGACGGTAGGCGTCGAGGTTCTCCATTCCTTCGGCCCGTGCGTCTTCGTCGGTCAAGTCGCCAAGCGTGCGTTCGGTCACGTCCTGTACCTCGAAGGTCGTGTCCTCGATCGTGAACGTATCGCCGTCCTCGGCGTACTGGTGTCCGCGGTGGATCTGTGTAACGTCTCCTGTGAGGGCCTGTTCGCGCATTCGCGGGCTCGGTAACAACTCGTCGGCATCGATTTCGGTCATACGTCGCCGTTCGTCGACCCGTCCAAAAACCGTTTGGCCTCCGCTCGTCGGGTGTCCGCGGTGTACTCGGTACGCTCCCCGCTGTCGATCCGCCGCCACCGATCGCTCCTGCCCCGCCGAACGGGAAGGGAAGATTCTTCCGACTCCCCGCCGGAGGGGAAGACATGAGTGAGTTTACGGTCAGTGGTCAGTACAAGAACCGAGACGGTTACGCACCCTTCGAGACGACGATCGAGGCGGTAAACGAAAACGTGGCCCGCGAACACGTCCTCTCCCAGCTCGGGAGCCAGCACGGACTCAAGCGAACCGAGATCGACCTCGAGGAGGTCGCACAACGATGAGTAGTCAACAGCAGCTTCAGCAACTGTCCCAGGAGATCCAAGAGATTCAAGAACAGATCGAAGCCCTCGAACAGTCCGTCGAGAGCATCCAGCACGAAAAGACCGAGGTCGACGAGGCCATCGAGGCCCTCGAAACGCTCGAGTCCGGGTCGACCGTGCAGGTGCCACTCGGCGGCGGCGCGTACCTCCGCGCGGAGATTCAGGATATCGACGAGGCGATCGTCGACATCGGCGGGGACTACGCCGCCGAGTTCGACGAAGAGGGTGCGACCGAGGCACTCGAAAACAAGAAAGACCGCCTCGACGATCGGATCGACGAGGTCACGAGCGAGATCACGGACCTCGAAGGCGAGAGTAGCCAGCTCGAACAGCAGGCCCAGCAGCTCCAACAACAGGCGATGCAACAGCAGATGCAGCAGATGCAGGGTCAGCAGGGCCAGGGACCCGACGAATAGCCGCGTAGGGACCACCATCGATACCCATGTTCGACAACTTGAAGGACAAACTCGGGAGCTTCCGCAAAGACGCCGAGGAGGCGGCCGAGGCGAACGTCGAGGAGGTCGACGAGGCGGATGTCGACGAGGCGGACGAGGAACTCGAAGCCGCCGAGACCGACCTTGCGGACGAGACGGCGGCCGACGCCTCCTCGTCTGACGCGACCGAGACCACACCCGAGACGTCGGAGCCGATCGAGGGAGTAGCCGAATCCGTCCAGCCTGACAGCCAGGTAGCGACCGCCGACTCTGCCGGCACCGAATCGGATGACAGAGCGGCCAGCGTCCTCGACACAGCAGACGATGAACCGGTCCTCGATACAGCGGCTGGCGGTACGGATGCCGGCGACGACGAGGACGAGACCGATTCGATCGACCACGAGGACGAGACTGACGGGGACGAGGACGGCGACGCGGAGAACAATTCGACGGGCTTCGGTCGAAAGGCGAAGTCGCTGGTTCGCGGAAAGTTCGTCATCGAGGAAGACGACCTCGACGGTCCGCTCCACGAACTCGAGTTGGCCTTACTCTCGAGTGACGTCGAGATGGGCGTTGCCGAGGAACTCCTCGACAACATTCGCGAGGAACTGATCGGCGAGACCCGTACGTTCACCACGTCGACGGGTAACGTCGTCGAAGAGGCGTTGCAAGACGCGATCTACGACGTCATCAGCGTCGGGCAGTTCGACTTCGGCGAACGGATCGCGATCGAGGACAAGCCCGTAACGATCGTCTTCACCGGCGTCAACGGCGTCGGGAAGACCACCTCGATCGCCAAGCTGAGTCGCTACTTCGAGGAACGGGGCTACTCGACGGTGATGGCGAACGGCGACACGTACCGCGCCGGAGCCAACGAGCAGATTCAGGAACACGCCGACGCGCTGGGGACGAAACTCATCAGACACGAACAGGGCGGCGACCCCGCGGCGGTGCTGTACGACGCCGTCGAGTACGCCGAGGCCAACGATATCGACATCGTTCTCGGGGACACTGCGGGCCGACTGCACACCGACGAGGGGCTAATGGACCAACTCGAGAAGATCGGCCGCGTCGTCGATCCCGACCTGACGCTGTTCGTCGACGAGGCCGTCGCGGGCCAGGACGCGGTCCACCGCGCCCGCGAGTTCAACGAGGCCGCCGAGATCGACGGCGCGATCCTGACGAAAGCCGACGCGGACTCGAACGGCGGTGCGGCGATTTCGATCGCCCACGTCACCGGGAAACCGATCCTGTTTCTCGGCACCGGACAAGGGTACGACCACATCGAACGGTTCGATCCCGAGGCGATGGTCGATCGACTGCTCGCAGAAGAGTAGGGCCGAACGGGATTCGAGCGGGTGGCCGAACCTCGGGCAATTCGTTTTTCGCGAGATCGACACTGCCGCGTCGTGAGCTCCCTGGCGATTCGATACGACAGTATTACTGTGTCTTGGCAGCCCGGTCGATCTGAACCCCCTCGAAGACGAACCGTGCGCCACCGTCGTCGCCGCGTTCGGCCGAGACCGTCCAGCCGTGGGCGGTGGCGATTCGATCGACGATGCTGAGGCCGAATCCGGTGCCGTCGTGGCTGGACGTGTAGCCGTGTTCGAAGATCGACTCTCGGTCGTCCGCCGGGATGCCGGGACCGTCGTCTTCGACAATGAACGAGGCACCGTCCGGTGCCGGCCCGACGGTAACGGTCACCTCGGCATCCCCGTGTTCCACCGCGTTCCGAACGCAGTTCTCGAAGATCGTCTGCAGTCGGTTCGGATCGGCCTCGATCGTGAACTCGCGGACGACGAGGGTTCCGGCGTCGGTTCCGGCGGTGTTCCAGGCTTCCCGTGCGATCGGAGCGACGGCGACGGGTTCGGGATCGATGACCTCGTCTCCCTGCCGGGCGAGAGCGAGGACGTCGTCGATCAGTTGCTCCATTCGATCGTGTGCGGCGTCGATCTTGCCGAAGTACTCCTCGTTCGCGTCGGTCGATTCTGACCTGACGAGATCGAGATACCCCGTGGCCGCGTTGAGCGGATTGCGGAGGTCGTGGCTGACGATATTGGCGAACTGGTCTAAGTGTTCGTTTCGCTCTTGGAGTTCGGCGCGTCGAGCCTCGAGTTCCGCTTCGCGCCGGGCGCGATCGAGCGCCGTGTTGGCCGTGAGTGCGAGAATTTCGATGTACCGTCTCTCGTCGCTGCCGAAGGCGGCCGCGCCATCCGTCCCGACGGCGAGGATGCCGTGGTCGCCAAGCGGGTAGCAAAGCGCCCGCTCGATCGGCAGCTGCGATCGCGAGTGCTCCTCGAGTTGCGATCGATCGAGGGTGGTCGACTCGCCGGCACGGTAGGCGTCCCAGACGACGCCGCGATTGATCCGGGGCTCCGGGTCGGGGCCAGAACCAGGAGTTGGCGAGTCAGCGAGACGGGCACACAGCGGGTCCGAACCGCTCGCCGGAACGAGCGCGTCTTCCTCGGGGTCGTACAGCAACACCGTCGCGTGGGGGTAGTCGAGAATCGAGGTGACGGTCTCCGTCGTGACGGCGGCGACGTCCGCTCGACGTTCGGCCTCGATGAGTTCGCGCGTTCCCGCTTGCAGCGCCTGGAGGTTCTCCTCTCTGCGCTTCTGTGCCGTGATATCCCGAAGGACGATCAGTTCGCCCCTGACGAGGTCGTGGTGATCGCGGAGCTTCGTACAGGTTGGCTGATAAACCGTCTCCCCCGCGCCAGGTAGGTCTCCGCTGATATCGATTCGAATCGGCCGACCGGCGGTCGATCCGTCGGTGACGGCGGCGAGCGGATCGTCGACGGGGTCGCCAAGACGCGTCTCGTCCAGTCCGAAGACGGCACTGGCTCGTTCGTTGAAATCCACGAGCCGTCGTTGCTCGTCGACGACGAGAACCGGATCGACCATCTCCTCGATCAGCGTGTTCGAGGCCAAGGGTGCGAGATTGAGGAAGTCGTACCGGAGCAACGCCCAGCCGACGATGAAGCCGTTTGCGATGAAAAAGATCGGCGTCAGATCGATCCCGCCGCTCTGACTACCCGTAAAGATCCAGATGAGGTTTCCGGCGATGACGAAGAGTGCACCGAAAAAGATCGCGCCAGTCTGCCGACGGTAGAGATTCCGCGATTGCATCATAAACGAGCCGAGCAGGGCAAACCCGGCCGTGAGGACGAGATAGATGACGAGTATCTGTGCGTACATCACCGGCCGACCGTCGATCGCGAGGTGGGACAGTCCGCTGACGGCGGCGACCGTGTACTCGTCGTAAACGAGCCCGTGAAGCGGGTTCGTCACGTACAGCGCGAGATATGTGATCGGCTGTGCCCATAGCAGTGCGAGGCGGCGAGGGGTCAACCACTCGTGTCGACCAGTGTACTCGAGGACGAAAACGATCCAGAGGAACGCCGACGAGACGGCACCGATCGTGACGAGCGCGTTGAACAGGAACATCGACGCGGCCGTGGGACTGGCCAGTTCCAGCCCGTAACAGAGCGCCCACAGTCCCTGTGCCGTCACGTAGATCGTGTACGTCTTCGAGCCGGGGACGTCGCCGCGGGTCCAGGCTACGTACGCCAGCGCGAACGCGAGCCCCGCACTGAGAACGAACAGTGCGAGCAAGGCGGCGCCGAGCATCGTTCTATAGGTGTTAGACGGCATTGATAGCAGTTGTGGCTCTCGTCTTCGTTCCGGTCACCTCGACTCCGCCTCGCGGTCGGGGCGTCCGTGGAGGGACTCGCCCGTGCGTTCCGGACGCCGTCGATCGACTGCAATCGCGCTATCTGGCGTAACATCTGTTATCAGCAACGATCTCCGGTATCGGTGACGGTTCAGGGTACGGACTGTCAGTGATGTGGTGTCTCCGTGGGGTTCCCGGGTCGGTACCGATCGAGAGCCGATCTCTCCCTGGTCACGTTCGGGCAATATTATCCGGTTAGTGGGAGCCTCGTCAGCATTCACCTGATTGCAGGGGGGTATACGGACGGGACGTGACTACCCCGCAAACAATGGTTCTTTACGATAACGTGGCCGATCGGCTGGCCGTCGCGGTTGCGAACCAGCGGTGGTTCAGGTGAATACGACCGAACAACACAAACAAGAAAAACACCCGCTCGACGTCATCGACGACGTGTACGAGTACGCCGAGGACGGCCTTTCTTTCGAGGAAATCGAGGAACGGGCCGGGGACGGCGAGTGGGAGCGCCTGAAGTGGGCCGGGATGTACGCCCAGAAACAGGCGGGCTACTTCATGATCCGGACCAAGGTGCCGGGTGGCTTCCTGACGCCCGAGCAGGCCGAGGTGATCGGTGAAGTCACCGAGGACCTCGCGGTCGCGCCCGAGGAGTACGGCGGCGCGGAACAGAACGAACTCTGGGGCGACGCCTACCTCGATATTACGACCCGCCAGGACATCCAAAAACACTGGATTCGAGTCGAGGACGTTCCGGAGATGTGGGACCGCTACGACGAGGTCGGCCTGACGACGGTCCAGGGCTGTGGTGACTCCGCCCGGAACGTACTGGGTTGCCCCGCCGCCGGAATTAGCGACCACGAGTGTTTCAACGCCCAGCCGGTCGTCGACGCCGTTTCCGACTTCTTTACCGGGAACCGCGAGTACGCGAACCTGCCACGGAAGTTCAAGCTCACGATCACAGGCTGTGCCCACGACTGCGCCCAGTCCCAGATCAACGACATCGGTCTCGTTCCCGCAAAAAAGGAGATCGGTGGGGAGCACTATTACGGCTTCCACGCCCGCGTCGGCGGCGGCCTCTCCGACGGCCCGCGGATGGGCTCGGAACTCGACGTGTTCATCCCGCCCGAGGACGCCGTGGAGTTCTGTCGCGCCGTCGCACAGGCGTTCAAGGAACTCGGCGATCGACACAACCGCGGCGTCTGCCGCATGCGCTATCTCGTCGAACAGCTGGGTCCCGAGACGTTCGAGCAGGCGGTCCGCGATCGGGCGACGATCGAGTTCCCGACGGCCGGCGAGAACCTCACCGTCGGCTACCAGGGGGACCACGTCGGCGTTCACGACCAGAAACAGGACGGCCTGCAGTACGTCGGCTTCAACGTGATCGCCGGTCGGATGGGCGGCGACGAGTTCGCCCATGCCGCCCGCGCCGCGGCGAAGTACGGCACGGGGGACGCCTCCGTCCGTCTCGCGACGGACCAGAACTTCCTCATCACGCACGTCCCCGAGGAGAACGTCGACGACCTCCTCGCGGAGCCCTTCGCCGCTGACTACCAGCCCGATCCCGGCGCGTTCTCCCGTGGTGCGGTCGGCTGTACCGGCAGCGAGTTCTGTAACTACGCGATCATCGAGACGAAAAAGCGCACGAAACGCTGGGCTCGCGAGCTCGACGATCGCATCGACGTGCCCGACGACATCGAGGCCATCCGGATGCACATGTCCGGCTGCTCGGCGTCGTGTGCCCAGCCCCAGATCGCGGACATCGGCTTTCGCGGCGAGACGGTAAAACTGGATGAAGACGGCGAGTCGGATATCGTCGAAGGCATGGACTTCGGCCTCGGGGGGTCCCTCGGCGCGGACAACGAGTTCTTAGACTGGATCGAGAGCGCCGTCCCGGCCGATTCCGTGATTCCGGCGCTCGAACAGCTGTTCGACGCTTACGCGGACGATCGCCACGACGGCGAGCGGTTCTACGAGTGGTGTCGCCGCGTCGACAACGATCGGCTCCGGACGATCATGCAGGGTGCGGAGGCTCCGGTTGCCGGAGGTGTCGCCCATGGGGACTGACAGCGAGGACGAACGGAGTGAGTCCTCGGATCGAGTGAGCGGCGAAGCCGCGAACCGCGAGACCGAGCGAAGCGAGGTCTCGAAGAAGCGAGCGGGAGATGCGGGGACCGAGCGAAGCGAGGTCCCCGACGATGCGAGCGGTGAAACCGCGAGCGGGAAGCGACACGCGAGCAGCGAGGACGAACACAGAGAGTCCTCGGATCGGGTGAGCGGCGACGATCGCCCGTTTCCGGGTGTCCCCAAATCGAACGCTGACGACGACGAAGCCGTGATGGCTCCCGAAACGGGGAGTGTCACACCGAGATCCCGCGAGAACGTGAAACAGGCCCGCGACAAGGCGGTCCAGACTGACGCGAGCGACGACGGCGACAGTTGCTCGCCAGATACCTGTACCTGCGGGGAGCGGACTGCCGCGAAACCGGCTGGAGAGCAGCCGATCGCCACCGACGGGGCGGGCGTTGCCAACGTCGACGCCGACGGCGAACTTGGCGACATCGAGTTTACCGCCCCGGCCGAGGGGGTCAGCCAGAACGTCGACGACGGCGCGCCAGAGGTCCGCGTCGGCGTTCCCGACGGCGTCGACCTCGAGACGCCGACGTACTCGATCCGATCGCAGATGAACGACATCGAGACGCCCGACGAGAAGACCTGGTTCATGGAACTGGACGAGGCCGTCATCGACGAGGGTCGCTGTATCCAGTGTGGTACGTGTGTTGCGGCCTGTCCCTCGGACTCGATCGGCGTCGGGGAGGACGACCTGCCGGAACTGGTCAAGATGTGCACCGGCTGTTCGCTGTGCTGGGACTTCTGTCCCCGCGGCGGCCTCCGGTACGAGCGCCAGTGGGTGATCACCGGCGGCGACGACAACGTCAAAGGTGCGGGCGACCCGATTACGGAGTTCTCCGCGCGCGTCGACGAGGACTGGACCGAGAACGCCCAGGACGGCGGGGTCGTCACGACGGTGCTCTCGCACCTGCTCGAAGCGGGCGAGATCGACGGCGCGCTCATCGCGACCGAAAGCGAGGAGGAGGCCTGGAAGGCAGAGAGCTACCTCGCAACCAGTCACGAGGACCTGATCGAGAACGCGGGGACGATCTACAACCAGACGCTCGCGCTGGGCAACCTCGACCTCGCACAGTGGGAACACAAACTCCCCGACAAACCGTTCGACGACCTGAGTCTCGCACTCGTCGGTACGCCGTGTGAGATCGAGGGCCTGCGCGCCTTACAGGACTTCGAGTGGGATTATCAGGCCCAGAACGAGGGCGTCCGCGCGATCGACTATACGATCGCGCTGATGTGTACGAAGAACTTTAACTACTACAGCCTCATGGGCGAGCAGTTAGAGGACAAACGCGGCGTCTCACCCGACGAAATCGGGAAGATGGACGTCCTCCACGGGAAGCTAATGGTCTACGATCACGACGGCGAGATGATCGTCGAGGAGGACATCGCGAACTTCCACGACGCCGCGCTCAAGGGCTGTGACGAGTGCGCCGACTTCACCGGCTTCTGTGCCGATCTCACCGTCGGCTCTGTCGGTAGTTCCGACGAGTACTCGAGTGTCATCGTCCGGACCGAGCAGGGGATGAAGGCGTGGGAACTCACCGAACCCGACCTGGATTATCACGATCTAGAAGACAGGTCCGCGGTCGGTAAACTCCAGGGCTGGGACAAGAAGAAGGCCTTCGAGAGCCTCGAACGACCGTTCGATCCCGACGCACCTCGGTTTATCGACTACACGGACCACGCCGAGAACTACGGTACGGCGATGAATCCCCACGACGAGGGTCGCTGAGAGGTCGTTCGAGACTCGTTACGTCTATTCGTGCGGTACCGCTATCGCCTTGAACTCAGTCACGTCTCTGCCACACCGAGATATTATCTAAATAAAAAATATAAAAATTACTCCCTAATCTATATTTATATCCTACTACTATCTCTATATTATACTGTCAGTGGCGGTCGACACTATTGGGAACCACTCCCAGTAGTCGCCCGGACAGTACGTCGATAAAATGCCCCCTACCGACAACACAACCGAACGGACGAATCGAACAAAAACCAACGATCGGAAAAGCGAACGAACGGACGGCCGGTCGACGCTGGATCGACGGTCGATTCTGCAGGCATCCGCGGTCGCGGGCGCGGGTCTCCTCGGCTCACAGATGGCCTGGGCGTCCGACGACCACGACCATGACCACGATCACACCGATATGGACCACGGTCTCTCGCTGGTCGACGTCGACGAGGCGACCCACGAGGCCGTTTCGAGTGGCGACTGGACGGATTCGGGAACCTGGGACGACGGCGTCCCGAGTGACGAGGCGAGAGTCCACATCCCCGACGACGTCGCCGTGACGGTCGACGACGAACTGACGGCACCGTTTCACTGGGTCCGCGTCGACGGCGAACTCGCCTTCGCGACCGATCGCGACACGCAGTTGCGCGCCGAGACGGTCGTGACGAACCACCAGTCCCGACTGGCGATCGGGACGCCCGAAAATCCGATTGATGCCAATCACACCGCCCGCGTGGAGTTCGTCGATCGCGGTGAACTCGAGCGTACCGACGACGACGAAACGATCCTGCGTCGTGGCCTGCTCACGCTGGGTGAGACGATCGCCTGTGGTGCCGAGAAGACCGGGTTCACCGAACTCGCCTCCCACGCGAGCGCGGGTGATACCTCGATCGAACTCACCACCGCCCCGACCGGCTGGCAACCGGGCGACGAATTTGTGCTCCCCGGCCAGGACCCGCTGGAAGTCTGGAACACCGATCGAGCCGCCTGGAAGGGCGGCCCGCGTGATGACGGGCCCACAGAGAAACACGGCGAACTCAAACAGGAGACGATCCAGGACGAAGAGCGCACGATTATCGATATCTGTGGCACAACCGTTCACTTCGACGAGCCGCTCGAGTACGAACACGCCCCACCACGCGATCGGTGGGAGTCGTACGTTCTCAACCTCACTCGAAACGTCCGGTTTACGTCCGAAAACGACGAGATTCGCCACCGCGGCCACCTCATGTTCAGGAGCCTCGAGACGGACCTGCGCTACGTCGGCTCCTACGAGATGGGCCGGACGAACAAGCACGAGATGTTTAGTAAGTCGTTTACCAGCCCGGATCTCCACGACGAGGAGGGATTCGACTACGCGTTCAACGAACCGGGACGGTACGGGCTTCACTTCCACGTTGCCGGCCGCGAACTCGACAGCAAGCCGGCGACGGTCGACGGCTGTGTGGTCTGGGATTCACCCGGCTGGGGATTCGTCAACCACGGCAGCCACGTCCACGTCTCTGAGTGTGTAAGCTATCAGGTCGTCGGAGCCGGCTTCGTCGCCGAAAACGGGGCTGAAGCCGGCGCGTTCGAGCGCTGTTTCGCGCTTCGATCGGAAGGCAGCGGCAAAACGCCCGCGAATCGAGAGTTCTTCGGGGGCGGGAATCGCCACCAGGCCGACCACTTCGTCGACGACTTCGGTCACGGCGGCAACGGCTTCTGGATACAGAGCCCCGGCGTCGTCGTCAACGAGTGCATCGCCGCCGGTCACCGCCACCACGGCATCGTGATGTGGCCGACTGGCCTGCCGGACCCACACTACGAGGTTGGCAACTACAACGGCGACCACCGAACTCTCGACATCTATCCGACCGACACGATCGAGGGCAAACAGACGCACGATCACCAGGAGTCGATCGACGGCGAGGACTACGTCCCACCGGCACACGCTCGCGTCAAACGAGTCACCGATAACCTCGTCTTCGGTTCGGGTGCTGGCTTCCTGCTCACCGAGAGTCGCTGGACCCAGCGGCACCGTCTTTTCGACGAGTACACCGTCATCGAGGGCCTCGAAGCCTACAACCTGGGCGATCGGTTCGACGAAAATGGCCGGACGGATGACACGACTGACGCCAGACGAAGCGGCGGAACCGCACTCGGCCTCTGGGACGTTTCGGTGACAGTCGTTCGCGACTGTTACTTTTTCCAGGACGATGTCGAGACGTATCAGCACACGCACGGAATCAACTGTCGTGGAAAGAACCAGCAGAACGTCATCGAGAACTGTCACGTCGAGGGCTTCGATCGCGGGATCGAGACCGGCGACCGCGAGATGCACGTCATCAGAGATTGTACGCTCGACAACGACGTCGATATCTACGCCCCGACGGCACCGTGGATGCCCAGCGGCGGACTGATCATGGAGGACATCGACTTCGTCGATGACGACGGAACCATCGAACTGTTCATGCCGATGGGATCGTTCCTGCCCTACGGGCGGGGCGTCCGATTTGCCGGCCGGATCGCCGTTCGCCTCGACGGCCACGAGATATACAGCGATCTGCAAGCGCCCGATGCCGTCCCGATCCCCGACGAAGACGCCCTCAGCGAAGGCGGCCCGTACCTCCTCGATGGACCCCAGAACGTGCAACTCGAACAGGAGAACGGACACATGATGATTCCGGCTGGACTGCACGACAACGAGGATGATCTCTGGCCTGTGGACTTCGTCGGGATGACCACTCAGGAGATTTACGACGAATACGGCGTCAAACTCTTCGGTGATATCGCCCCCGAGAATACGGTTCGCGAACTCGACGACGTCTCACTCGAGCACGGCCTGATCGAACCCGAACCCGCCGGCGACGGCGAGGGCGAGGAAATCGTCGTCGTCGACGCCGCCGAGATGGATTACTCGGGCCGGCTGGAGACGGGAACCGACGTCAACGTCCACGAGGACACCTACCTCTACGACGACGGACCCTCCGTTCGTGACGAAAAGCCGACCGATTCTGAGGCGACGGCAACGTTCTCGACCGACGAGTCCGGAACCTATCGGCTCTGGGCGCGAGTGTTCAAACCAACCGGCGACTCCCCCCACTTCTGGGTCCGCGTCGACGGCGGCGACTGGCACCGCCACCAGCCGGTACCGATGTCCGGATCGCGTCTTCACACCTGGATGTGGGACCGACTGAACGCCCCCGAGACGTACAATATGAGCCGTCGACGGTTCGTCCAGTACGGCATTTCCTGGTCGGGCGACCCGATCGAGTTCGACCTCGATGCCGGTGAGCACACGATCGAGATCGCCGGTGGCGAACCCGGTTTCAAACTCGATCGTCTCACGCTCGACAACAGGGACTACCTGCCGCGGCTGATGGATCTCGATCAGCTTCCCGACCCGGACATCGGCTACGACCGCCAGACATCGGCCGTCGACGACCGCCAGTAACCAGATCAGCGATTCGGCCGTGCCCGGAGTGCACGCTTCGGCGGCCTTTTGAGACCGGGTCGATACTCTGACGTATGCCCGATCGAATTCGACTCGTAACGCGGTCGGACGCGGCTGCAGTCCGTGACATTTACGCACCGTTCTGCGAATCGTCGTCGGTCACCTTCGAAGAAGCGCCGCCAACCGAGACCGAGATGGCCGATCGAATCTCCTCGACGCTCGAGACCTACCCGTGGCTGGTTTGCGAGACCGACGGCGAGGTCGCGGGCTACGCCTACGCCGGGTCGCTGCGAAAACGGCGCGCCTACGAGTGGGTCGTCGAACTCTCGGTCTACGTAGCCGAGCGCGCCCGCCGATCGGGCGTCGGACAGGCTCTCTACGAGTCACTGTTCGCACTCCTCGAGCGACAGGGGTTTTTCGACGCCTACGCCGTCACGACGCTCCCGAACCCCGCGACGGTGCAGTTTCACGAACGGCTGGGCTTCGAGCGCGTCGTCGACTTTCCCGCGATGGGCTACAGCGACGGCGAGTGGCGCGACGTCTGCTGGTGGCGGCGATCGATCGCAAAGAAGCCGGCCGACCCTGATCGGCCGACGCCGTTTTCCGAACTGCGGGACGATCCGAGCGACTCACTCGCGTCGCTCGTGGCGACCGGGGAACCGTTTCTCGACGTATAACGTCGCTCCGGGCCGCAGATACCGTAGAACCGACATCTATACCCCGAGTTCCGCCGCCAGTTCGTCGATCGTTTCGATCGACAGATCAGGCTCGGTTCCGAACGGCTCCCAGGGTGTCCCCTTTCGATCGAGACGGACGCCCTGCATCCCGGCGTGGATCGCCCCCTGGACGTCGAACCAGAGCGCGGCGACGTGGGCGACCTGCTCAATCGGGGTGCCCGTCCGACCCGCGGCGTGGCGGTAGAGGTCCGCGTCGGGTTTGAACGTCCCGAGTTCGTGGGCGCTGATGGTGTCTTGAATGAGATCATCGATGTCGGCGTGGTCGACCATCGAGGCCAGCATCTCCGGGTCGCCGTTCGAGAGGACGTAACAGTCGTAGCCGCCGTCCCGGAGGCGTTCGATCCCGTCGCGGACGTCCTCGAAGACCTCGAGTTCGTGGTACGTTGCGAGTATCTCCTCGCGCTCCTCGTCGGTGGCGTCGATTCCGTGAGCCGCCAGCGCGTACTCGAGGGCGTCCCGGTTGACCTCGTAGAAGCGCTTGTAGGTGTCCGTCTGGTTGCCGACGAGGGTGTACTGCATCGATCGATCGCGCCAGGTTCGCGAGATCGGTTCGGGGTCGTCGACAGCGGGGTGCTCTCCGAGCGCGGTTTCGACCGCGTCGACGTCGACGAGCGTGCTGTAGGAGTCGAACGTGATCGTCGAGACGTGGTCGGTGTCGAAGGACATACGGCACGTACCCCGTCGAGTCATACAGTCTTTACCGGGGGTTCGATGGAGGCTCTCGTCCCGAATTGATCCGGATCACGTGCCAACCTGCTGGAACAGAATCTACGCGCGTAATTTATCACGCCCTGGACTGTATGCGTGGATGACATGACTGACGAACCCAATTCGTCGGATTGGCCGTGGCCAGACTCACTCGACGCTTCTGTGGCTGCGCCGGACTCTCACCGCCCGCTCATGGAGAACACCCACGTCAGGGTGGTCGAAGTCGTCGTTCCACCCGGCGAAAGGGAGCCGATGCACACCCACCGATGGCCGAGCGTCATGCTGGTCGATCGAGCCGCTCGCATTCGGTACTACGACGAGAACCGGGAGGTTGCATACGAATCTCCCGAGCGAGACGCGGACGAAACGGCGGCGCGATCGCCGCCGGAGGTCGAGTGGATGGAGCCGGAACCACCGCACGCAGTCGAGAATATTGATAGTGTGCCCTTTCACGCCATACGAATCGAACTGAAGCACTGATGACGCGTGCCAGCGGAGTCGGGTGGCGTTTCCGCGTTCGGAGCGATAGCTGGTCATCGTGCGATTCGTCGTCCCCTCTGCCGGAGCGTTTCCCCTGCACGGGAGCGTTGTGTCGACTACGGTCGCGGCTTCGGACCCGTCCGTCGGTCCCCGATGTGCACTGCACCGGACGAACTGCCATCCCGAAGCGCCTTACTGCACAGACCGACAGTGATCGAGTATGAACCCCGCGAACTGGCGAACGTACCTCGTCACCCAGCAGTCGCTCTCGGCGGGCCGATCGACCGTCGAGATCGTTCGGGCGGCGATCGACGGCGGCGTCGATGCCGTTCAGTTACGCGAGAAGCATACGGACGCGAACTGGCGCTACGAACTCGGCCGGGAGTTGCGCGAGCTGACCGCCGAGGCGGGCGTCGACCTGATCGTCAACGATCGCGTCGATATCGCAGAGGCGATCGATGCCGACGGCGTCCACGTCGGACAGTCGGATCTCCCGGTTACGGTCGCTCGGGAGCTACTGGGGCCGGCGGCGATCGTCGGCTGTTCGGCGTCGACGGTCGCGGAAGCGCGACAGGCCGAAGCCGACGGCGCGGACTACCTCGGCGTCGGCAGCGTCTACGGGACGACCTCGAAGGACGTACCCGACGCGGAGGACAACGTCGGCCCCGATCGAGTCGCGGCGATAACGGACGCCGTCTCGATTCCCGTCGTCGGCATCGGGGGGATCACGGCCGAAAACGCCGCTGCGATCGTCGAGGCGGGTGCGGCCGGCGTGGCCGTTATCTCCGAGATCGCGGCCGCGGACGATCCGCGCGCCGCGACCGAAACGCTCACCGCGGCCGTCGAAACCGGCAAGAGGGACGAAAACGGAGGGGAAGATGTATGAGTGACGCTACCGACGCCGACGTGTCCGGGACGGCCCTCGCGGATTCGCTCGAAACGCTCGCTGAGACGGAGCCGCTGATCCAGCACCTGACCAACGAGGTGACGATGAACGACGTCGCGAACCTCACCTTACACTGGGGGGCACTTCCGGTGATGGCCGACTCCTTCGGCGACGCCGGTGAGATGGCCGAACTCGCCAGCGCGGTGTTGCTCAACACCGGGCAAATACCGGACGGCAAGGTCGAGGCGATGCACGAGGCCGCCGAGACGGCCACCGAACGCGGAATCCCGATCGTTCTTGATCCCGTGGGTGTCGGCTCGACGCCGAGCCGTGAGGCCGTTTCCGAATCGCTGCTCGAAACGTTCGAGTTCGACGTGATCAAGGGCAACTACGGCGAGATCAGCGCCCTCGCGGGCGTCGAAGCGACCGTCGAGGGCGTCGAATCGATCGGTGATTACGACGACATCGAGGAGACGGCCCGATCGCTGGCCGAGTCGACCGGCGCGGTCGTCGTCGCAAGCGGCGTCGAGGACGTCGTCGCGGACGCCAATCGAGTGGTTCGCATCGCCGCGGGTCACGAGCGACTGGGCGAGGTCGTCGGCACCGGCTGTATGCTCGGCGCGACGGTCGCGTCGTTCGCCGGTGCGATCGACGACCCGTACACGGCCGCGGTCCACGGCACGCTCGCGTTCGGCGTCGCCGGGGAACGCGCCGCGGACCTCGAGCACAACGGGCCGGCGAGCTACCGGACGAACTTCCACGATACGGTGGCGGGGCTTTCCCCGGAGACGATCGCAGAGATCGATTTCGAGGATCGGATCGATCGACGCGAGTGAGTGTCGCGAACTGTCGACGATCGGTTCTCGATCGTTCGCAACGGTCGCGACCCCATTTCGGCTGGTCCCACGAAATCGAGGTTTCTGTAACTGTTTTGTTGGCCGGAGTCGAACGTCCACCTATGACACGAGAGAACCTCGCCGATGCAGCCGAAACGCTTCGGAAAGCAGCCGACGCGGCCACGGACGACACCCAGGAACGACTCGAGAATCAGGCCGACGCGTTCGAGACGCTCGCGGAGGCCGATCGCGGCCCGGATCATGGCAAACTCGCGCGCCACGAGCACATCCTCACCGATATCGCCGACGACGAAGGCGGTGCGGTCGCAGAGCACGTCGCGGAGGCCCTCGACTCGATCCGGGCCTATCGGGCGACTGTCGAAGGGGTCTGATCCGCCGTCACCTTCTCCGCGGTCCGCGATCGGCGGGCAGTCCCGCCTCGTGAGCGTCGCCGCCCCGGCTACGCCTCGACCAGCGATCGCACTGCGCGTCCGGCAGCGTGCGCGAACACGCTCGCGAGCAACACGATCCCGGCGACGAAGAGGATCAGGAGCAGGGTGTTCGACGGGTCGTCACCGATGACGCCGAAGTGGGACAATCCGACGCCGACGAGGATCGGGCCGACGAACACAGCCGCCGCGACGGTCTGGACGGTACGAACCACCGCGTAGGCGAGGGCGATTCCATCGTCGAAGGTGGGCTTCAGCCCGTTCTGGATACTCGTCCACAGTTCTACTGCGCCGTGGACGAGAAGGAGGAGTCCGAGACCGATCGCGAGCAACAGGCCGCCGTTGACCAGCAGTGTCCCGAACTCGAGAATTCCGCTTCCCCCGTTCGGCTCACCACCCTCGGGTGGTGGTCCGGTCGGCAATGCGGTAATGGACCCAACGAGTACGACCGCGATCGCGGCGAACGCTACCACGAGAGTCAGTAGCGCGAGCAGGGTTTCGACGTGGAGGCCGTACGACAGGAGCCAGTGGCGACTGCGGGCTCGCCAGTCGGGTGGGTCGTTCGACCTCACAGCCTCTGTACTGGAGGGGCGGGGACCGGACTGCATGAGTCCGAGTGGATCAGGGTCGAAAAAGTGTCTTTTGGTGTGAACGTTCTCGATCGTATGACTCTTCGCTCTCCGGTGACGAATCGCGGGTGCGAATTTTCCCTGATCTCAGCAGACCGGTTTCGGATTCGCACCCATCGCCTCCAGATTTTCGACGTACTCGTCGTAGGCGGCCTCGATCGCACCGCTCGCGGCGTCGAGCGCCTGCGCTTCGTCGTCTTCGTCTTCACAGACGGTCTCGAGGAGGGCTTCGCCGCGTTCGAGCTGGTCGTCGAGATCATCACCGAACTCCCGGAAAACGCCGGCCGTCTGCGGGTCGGCGTCGCCGACGAAGTAGCCGACGACCTGGTCTTTCGATCGCTTGCTCGCGAGGATCCGGCCGACGAACGCGCCGACGCGATCGACCGTCGACTCGAGACCGCGCAGGTACTCGTGGAGTGCGGGGACGCGATCGGGTTCGTACTCCTCGTTCCCGAGGTGGTCGAGGACGGTCTCGTAGTGGTCGCGTTCCTCCTCGGCCGTCCGCTCGAAGGCTTCGCGAACCTCGTCGTCGCTCTCGTCGTCCGCCCAGGCGCTGAATGTCTGCCAGGCGGCGTATTCGGCGTCGGCAGTGGCTTCTAACACGGGTTCGGTGTCGATGTCGCCCCCGGTGTCGGCGTAGAGGGACTTCGAGGAGCCAAGGCGCGAGAGGGCTGTCTGGTTGTCTTCGCGGACGGTCTCGACGAACGCTGTGGAATCGGTCATGTCTCCGTGTTGGTCGGGTCGCGAGTTAGACCTGTCGTCACCGAGCGAACGCTGGCGTCGAGCGTCGCTGGTCAGCGGTTCGCTCGGGTATCATTATTATTATCTAACTGGGTGAGAACGGTCGGCTATGGAATCTCCGTCCGACGTGCGGTTGCTCGGTATGTGTCTGTTCGCAGCCGCTGGCGGGTTCGGCCTCTGGCTCGCGTTCATCGAACCCGCAACCGCTGGCTGGATTCTCGTCCTCGCGATCGCGATCCTGGCGATCGAGATGTTCGTCGCTGGCTATCTCACGTCGGCCTGACCCCGTCGCTGTCAGTCGATATCGACCGCGAGGGAAACAAAATGGGGAATCGAAACGAGGTCGGTTATTCGCCGCTGCCTTTCTCTACGGATCGGCTACGCCTCCCCGTTCCGATTCGAGGTTTCCTTCGCTTCGCTTGCTTGCGGGCTGTTGCCCGCTCGCTCGACTCTCGCGTCTGTCGCCCTCGCCTGTTCCGCGGGTCACTCTGTTCCGCGGGTCACTACGAGGCGAACTCCTTCACTTCGTTCAGTCGTCCGCCTCCCCGTTCCGATTCGAAGCCGACTTCTGTCGCTCCACTCAGTCGTCGGCTTCGCCCTTCTCCGCGGTTCCCTTCGGTCACCGCTTCGATTCGAGGTCTCCTTCGCTACGCTCAGTCGCCCTCGCCTGTTCCGCGGGTCACTCCGTTCCCCGCTTCACTACGAGGCGAACTCCTTCACTTCGTTCAGTCGTCCGCCTCGCCCTTCTCCACGGGTCGCTTTGCTCCCCGTTCCGATTCGAAGCCGACTTCTGTCGCTCCGCTCAGTCGTCGGCTTCGCCCTTCTCCGCGGTTCCCTTCGGTCACCGCTTCGATTCGAGGTCTCCTTCGCTACGCTCAGTCGCCCTCGCCCTTCTCAATAGGCGCGTTGACCAAATTACCCCACTCGGTCCAGGAGCCGTCGTAGTTGACGGTGTCCTCGTAGCCGAGCAGTTCGTGAAGCGCGAACCAGGCGACGGACGATCGCTCGCCGATGCGGCAGTAGGCGACGGTCGTCTCGTCGCCGTCGATGTCCTCGTCGGCGTAGAGTTCCTCGAGTTCGTCGCGGGTCTTGAACGTGCCGTCGTCGTTCGTCACGGCGGCCCACGAGATGTTCTTCGCACCGGGGATGTGGCCGCCGCGCTGGGCGGTCTCCTGCAGGCCCGGGGGCGCGAGAATCTCGCCGGAGAACTCCTCGGGCGATCGAACGTCGACGAGGGGAACGCCGCGATCGATCGCGTTCTCGACGTCTTCGCGGTAGGCGCGGATGCTCTCGCGGGGGCCAGCGGCGTCGTACTCGACGGCGGAGAAGTCCGGCTCGTCGTCCGTGGTCGGGTAGTCGTTTTCGAGCCAGTACTCGCGGCCGCCGTCGAGCAGGTAGACCTCGTCGTGGCCGTAGTACTTGAACTGCCAGTAGGTGTAGGCGGCGAACCAGTTGGAGTTGTCGCCGTAGAGAACGACGGTCGAGTCCTCGCTGATCCCGTGGCTACCGAGCAGGTCCTCGAAGTCCTCCTTCGTGAGGATGTCTCGCGTCGTCTGATCCTGCAACTGAGTCTCCCAGTTGAACCCGATCGCGCCGGGGGCGTGGGCTTCCTCGTAGGCTTCCGTGTCGACGTCGACCTCGACCAGTCGGAGGTCGGAGTCGTCGTCCTGGAACTCCTCGAGGCGATCCTCGACCCAGTCAGCCGTTACGAGTACGTCGTTGGCGTAATCTGTTGCCATACACGGGTCCACGGGTGCCACCCGTATAGTGGCTCACCAAGCGGTCAACTTGGTCAGCGTTCGATCGTTCCGGAGATTGTTACCGCAACTCTGATCGGTTGATCGCCGGTCTGTCGCTGTTGCGGACGCCATCGTCCCGGTTCTGGGCCGCTTTTACTGTCTGAGTGCAATCGTGCGTCGGTGGTCGTCGAAAGATGCGGAAAATGTTGCTACGACCTCGGTACGTCGGGGAGACGTGCCGGGACCGCTGCGTTATCCGTGTTCGAGCCGTACCGTACACCCAATGGACGAATCCGTCGTCGTCACTCTCGACTGGCTCGCCGATCGGTTGGACGACCCGGGCATTCGGGTCGTCGACGTCAGAGACGCCTGGGAATACGATGGGATCGGGCACGTTCCCGGGGCCGTCAACGTTCCGTTCGACAGCTACCGCGACGAATCGAGCGGTGATCCGGGAACCCTGCCGGGTGCGGACGCGTTCGCGGAGCTGCTCGGGGCAGCGGGAATCGACCCTGACGACACGATCGTCGCCTACGATGACACGCACGGCGTCTTCGCGGCACGTTTCGTCCTCACCGCTCAGGCGTACGGCCACGAGGACGTGCGACTGCTCGACGGCGACTACAGCGCCTGGAACCGCGAGTACGAGACGACGGGCGAGGCCCCGACGATCGAACCGACCGACTATCGGGCCGAGCCGTTTTCCTTCGCGCAGAGCCCGCTCGTCGATCGCGCTGCGGTCGAAGCGGCGATCGATCTCGACGCCGTGCTGGTCGATACGCGCGAGCGCGACGAGTACGCCGAAGCCCACTTACCCGGCGCGGTTCGCTTCGATTGGCGGGAAGTCGTCGACGACGAAACCCGTCGGCTGAAACCCGAGGCTGAACTGGAGGCGCTGCTGGCCGAACACGGAATCACGCCCGATCGGGAGATCGTCCTCTACTGTAACACGGCCCGGCGGATCAGCCACACGTACGTCGTGTTGCGCGCGCTCGGCTACGAGGACGTGGCCTTCTACGAGGGGAGTCTCACGGAGTGGCTGGCGAACGATGGTGTGGTGGAGACGAGCGAAGTCGACGATTGAACGAAGTGATTGAGTCGGCTTCGTAGTGGAGCGGGGAACGAAGTGACTCGCGAGCAAGGCGAGGCCTCGAAGCGAAGCGGTGAGCCTGAGGCGAACCGCAGAGCAAGGCGAGACCGAGTGAAACGAGGCTTCGACGATCGCTATAGGTCAAAAAATGGGTGATTCCTGTTGGACAACCCATAACCTTTTATACGCGTTCAAACCACATTTTCGTGTAATGACAGAGACAGTATCGCCAACGGTTGACGTCGATCGGAAAATAGAACTGGGCGTGTCCATGCTCTGGATCGTGGGTGCCATGGCAGCAGCCTACTACGCTGGGCAGACTGGAAATACGGCACCATTATTTGCGGCGTCGTTCGGACTGCTGTTCATCGTCTTATTTGTCACGTCCGACCAGTAGACACCGATCGTATCAGTGGCCTCGCGAGAGAGCTACCCAACAGATTTCGACACTGTCATTCGTTCCGACACTGGTCGCCTCAGACGCCGCTCGCGTCCCGCCAGTCCGGCGCGGTCGAAAACTCCCGATCGGCGGCTTCGTCGAACGCTTTCAGTACCACCTCGTTCAGCGCGGGGTGGATGTGAACCGTCTCTGCGACGTCCTCGACGGTGCCCTCACCGCGTTCCATCGCGACGACGACTTCCTGTAGCAGCGTGGAGGCCTCCGGCCCGACGATGTGGCAGCCGAGAATCTCACCATCCGGGCCCGACAGCACCTTGACGAACCCGTCGCCGGCGTCGAGAATGAGTCCTTTTGGGGCGGCGTCGTAGCCGACTGTCGTCGATTCGAACTCCACGCCCGCGTCGTCGAGTTCGCTCTCGGTCTCCCCCACGCTCGCGACCTGCGGAGAGGTGAAAATCGCGTGGGCCATCGTGTCGTAGTCGACCGTCCGATCGGCGTCATTCAGGATATTTCCGGTGACGAGTTCGGCCTCGTAATCGGCGGCGTGTTTGAACGGTTGGGCGGCGAGTACGTCGCCCAGCGCCCAGACGTTGTCGGCGGTCGTCTCGAGCGTCTCGTCGGTTTCGACGTATCCCTTTTCGTCGGTCTCGACGCCTGCAGCGTCGAGGTCGAGCGCGTCGGTGTTCGGCCGCCGCCCGGCCGCGACGAGGAGGTCGTCGCCCTCGAGTTGCAGTTGTTCGTCGTCCCCCGCCTCGACGGTGACGGCGATTCGGTCCCGCTCGGTCTCGACCGCGACCGCTTCGTGGCCGGTGTACACGTCGCAGTACCGGGCGAGTGAGTCCGTCACAACTTCGCTCGCGTCACCGTCTTCGCCCGGAACGAGTCGATCGCTCCGGCCGACGATCGACACGTCTGCGCCCAGCGCGCCGAAGAAGTAGCCCAGTTCGGTCCCGATGTAGCCGCCACCGACGATCACGAGTTCGTCCGGGCGCTCGTCGAGAAAGAGCACGTCGTCGCTCGTGTAGAACGCGACGTCGTCGAGACCGTCGATCGGCGGCGTCGTCGGCCGACTCCCGGCGGCGATGACGACGTGCTCGCCCGCGATCGCTCCGGGGTCGTCCTCGCCCTCGTTCGGATCGATCGCGACGGTTCGATCGTCGACGAACCGGGCCTCGCCGCGGTAGCGGGTGACGTTCGGGGCTTCCTCGAGACTCCGCTCCTGGCGGTCGGCTTTGCCGTAGACCGTCTCGTGAACCGAGTCGGTGATCGCACCGTAGTCGATGTCCTCGAGAGTGGCGTCGATCCCGAACCGATCGGCACGACGGATCTCGTCGACGATGTCGGCGCGGTGGAGAAGCGCCTTCGAGGGGACACAGCCTCGGGTGATACAGGCCCCGCCGAGGGGACCGGGTTCGATGATCGCGGTGTCGAGGCCGCGATCGGCCCCGGCGGTGGCGACCTGGCTGCCTGACCCGCCGCCGATTACGACGATATCGTGTGTCGTCATGGGAGTGGTCGACCACGGTCGCGGTGATAATACGGGGGTGAAAATGGAGCGAGAGTACAAGAAGGGTAGACGGCCGAGTCGGTACTCTTAGCCCAGCAGGTATCGCAGCCACGGATTGGACTGTACGATCTCGGTCTGTTCTAAGCTCCGATCGACGCCGAGGAGGCGACCGGCTCCCCACGCGCCCAGACCGAACAGCAACAGCATGTAGACGAACGAACTGTCGACGAAGTAGCCGTGGCCGACGGGGAAGCCCGCCATCAGTCCGCCCTCCCAGGCTGCCGTCCAGAAGAAGAACATCTGGAGCGCTCCCATCAGGGCGGCGAACCGGAAGAACACCCCGAACAGGAGCGCCAGGCCGATCAGGATCTGTCCGAAGACCACCATGGGATCGACGATCGCCGCGTAGTCGGCAAAAAACAGGAACAGGCCCTGTAATGGGTTCGCCTCTGCGACAGCGTTCTCCAGGAATCCTACCGACGACCAGGCGAGCGGATCACCGATTCCGCCCTCCAGGAGCTTCGAGAGGCCGGCCTGCAGGAACACCCAGGCGATGACGAGGCGCAGTCCGAGCATCGAGTAGGCGAGCCAGGTTTCCGAGTAGTTGAACTGTACCTCTCGTCCGAGCAGTTCGGACGTAAGCGTTCGTTCCGATGGTTGGGTCGACATGATCTATTTGCTAATTCACCTACGTTATACTTAGAACATGTTCGACTTCCCACTGGTCGGGAACTGACTCCTGTGCTCTCGATGTCCGGTGGTTATAGCCAGTCGTCGCCCGAGTCGTTCGCGGTCGCCTCCCTGTACGAATCGACGGCAACGGCGAGGTTCCTGAGGGCGTCGTCTTCCGTCGGCCCCTGACTCGAGACGCCGGTTACCCGGTCTTCGGCGATATGGAGTCCGTTTTCGACCCAGGTGGTGACGTCGGCGTCCTCGAGTGCCTCGTACTCGCCGGCATTGCCGTCTGCGTCGGGACTCATTACCGGCTAGTGGCGTCGGCTAGCTCAAATACCCACCGGCTCGGGAGGTACGCATACGGGTCTGTCTGGGGAACGCTCGATCGCCCACTCGCTCGAACCGGTCGAGCCGAGCTCGACGGCGGGACCCGGTGTCGAGACCGGAACTGTGCGCCGAGAAAAAGCCTTTAACGACCCCGAACCGTAGGTGGGGCAAATGGTACTCGACGATCTTGGGAGTTCTCTGCGGGGCACGCTGGACAAACTCCGCGGAAAGTCACGACTCAGCGAGGAGGACATCGAGGAAATCGTCAAGGAGATCCAGCGCTCCTTGCTCGCCGCCGACGTCGACGTCTCGCTCGTGATGGAACTGTCGGACAACATCAAGGCGCGATCGCTCGAGGAGGAACCGCCGGCCGGGACGCCGGCGCGGGACTTCGTCCTCAGTATCGTCTACGAGGAACTGGTCGATCTCATCGGGGAGTCGACCGAACTGCCACTCGAGGAGCAGACGATCCTCCTGGCCGGCTTGCAGGGGTCGGGGAAGACGACCTCCGCGGCGAAGATGGCGTGGTGGTTCTCGACGAAAGGGCTGCGTCCCGCCGTCATCCAGACTGACACCTTCCGACCTGGTGCCTTCGATCAGGCCAAGGAGATGTGTTCGCGTGCGGAAGTCGACTTCTACGGCAACCCCGACGCCGAGGACCCCGTCGAAATCGCCCGGACCGGACTCGAGGAGACCAGCGAGGCGGACGTCCACATCGTGGACACCGCCGGCCGCCACGCCTTAGAAGACGACCTGATCGACGAGATCGAGCAGATCGAGGGCGTCGTCGACCCCGACACCTCGTTGCTCGTTCTCGACGCCGCGATCGGGCAGGGTGCGAAAGACCAGGCTCAGCAGTTCGACGAATCGATCGGGATCGACGGCGTCGTCATCACGAAACTCGACGGGACGGCGAAAGGTGGTGGGGCGCTCACCGCGGTCGATCAGACGGACTCGTCGATCGCGTTCCTCGGGACCGGCGAGGAGGTCCAGGACGTCGAGCGCTTCGAGCCGGACGGCTTCATCTCGCGGCTGCTCGGCATGGGCGATCTCGGCCAACTCGCAGAGCGCGTCGAGCGCGCCATGCAGCAGACGGAGATCGAAGAAGACGACTGGGACCCCGAGGATATGCTTCAGGGCCAGTTCACCCTGAACGATATGCAAAAGCAGATGGAGGCGATGAACAATATGGGCCCGCTCGATCAGGTGATGGACATGATCCCCGGCTTCGGCGGCGGGATCAAGGACCAGCTGCCCGACGACGCGATGGACGTCACCCAGGAGCGGATGCGATCGTTCAGCGTCATCATGGATTCGATGACCGACGCCGAAAAGGAGTACCCGAAGGCGATCGGCGCGAATCAGGTCGAGCGCATCGCCCGCGGGTCGGGCACGAGCGAGGATCAGGTCCGGGAACTGCTCCAGCAGTACAAGATGATGGAGAAGACGATCAAGCAGTTCCAGGGGATGGGCTCCGAACAGGAGATGCAGCGCATGATGAAACAGATGCAACAGCAGGGCGGCGGTGGCGGCATGGGCGGTATGGGTCCGTTCTGAGCGCCTGCGATCGGGTCGTTTCTCCCGCTGTCTGATTACTGAATCACATAAATCGGGACTATAGTAACAACTGAAACTGTTTACACACTGATCGCACAGCCGTCGTGCGATCAGGTGTGCACTGACTTTCAGTGGCTACTATAGATCGTCACATGAACCTGGACCAGATCGATCGCTGTTCGACGTCGCGCAGAATCGAACGCATCTCCTCGAGATCGGTCTGATCATCGCGCGTCGACTCGACCTGCGATCGGTGTGGTGGTCCGCGTTCACGATCGGTCTCCGCGACAGATTCTAACTCGAGTTCTTCGACCATCTCCGGCGACGCGATCGACGCGATCAGCGAGAGAATCGACCTGTTCACGCCGTTCATAGCTCGCCGCATCCGCCGGAGGTCCGCAAGCTGTTGTCTGGTCGCCGCCGAAAGATCGGCCTCGGTGACGGTGGTTCCCGGCTCGACGTCGAGGTCCGAGGGATCGATCACGATGTGGACGTTTCCGGCGTCGTCGAAGTGAATCCGCTCCCTGTGCTGGCGCAGCCGGTTGATCCGATCGATGGTGTCGTACAGCTCGAACAGCGACCGACGGATATCGGGCGAGAGCCGGAGGAACATCCCGGAGTGTTTCAGCTGCTCGAAGGCGGCAGTCGAGAGGGAACTGGGAAAGGAGACGACGTATCGAATTTCGAGTTTCGTTCCGGGCGGAATTTCGATCGGCAGGTCGATCTGCTGGCGCCGTAGGTCGCCGGCGAGGAGTTCCGAGAGGTCTCGAATCCGCGCTGCGTTCTGCTCGAGTTCGGCTTGCATCGCCCGGATGGACTGGATCTCTTGCCACTGGTTTCGCAAGTAGAACGTGAGAAAGACGGCGATCAGCGCAGTGACGACGCCGGCGAGAATCGACACGATCGCACCTGTCTCCACCATATCGCGTCAATCGAGACCGACGTACAAAGGCTTCGAGCCCGCGAGGCGTGTCGTTCGCTGGCAGCAGGTACATACCGCTTGCACGACTCTCACCCACATGGTCACGGAACGATATCGCTTCGAGTGTCGCGACGTTGCCGATTGCGACGTGATCGTCTACAGCGAGTTCGAGGAGTCGATCTACGAAGCCGCACGATCTCACCTGAAAGACGTTCACGGTCGAGACGTCTCCGACGAAGACGTCGCGCCGTATATCGAGAAACTCTGAGCGTTCTCTCGA
Source organism: Halosolutus sp. DAT137 (assembly GCF_059736405.1). Lineage (NCBI taxonomy): Archaea > Methanobacteriati > Methanobacteriota > Halobacteria > Halobacteriales > Natrialbaceae > Halosolutus > Halosolutus sp. DAT137. Next base: position 154,976 of record NZ_JCAQID010000003.1, read on the forward strand.
ACACATCAGAAAAACAAACGTTCATTCTGCCACTACGTTCAAGCCACTCTACTCGTATGGTCCGGTATGGACAGACGGCAGTATCTCGCAGGTACCGGATGTCTCGCGGTTGCCGCCGCCGCGGGCTGTCTGGGCAGTGGTGACGACGAGACCGATCGCGTCCCGGACGATCGAACCGGCGAGCGCGCCCTCGCCCGATCGGTGGGCAACCTGAACCGGGCCGCACTCGCACTCGACGACGCCGACGGTCTCGAGAACCCCGAATCGGCCGCGTTCGACGCCGCCGAACCGACCGACCTGATCGCGACAGCACTCGAGTATCTGGACTCCGCCGAGGCGGAGTTTGACGCCGACCGCGAGTCGGATATCGAGGCGCTCCGGACCTACGCGGGCGTTCTCGAGAACCTGGTCGCGGTGACCGAAACGGTTACCGACGACACGCTCGCGGCCGACATCGAGCAGGTCACCGCGGTGATCGAGGACGACGGCCCGATCGACGACGCCAACGAGACGATCGACGCCCGTAACGAAACCCTGGGCGCGGCCCGCGATCGGCTCGACGACGCCGGAGCGGATCTCGCGGCGGTCGACGCCGATCGACTCGCGGACCTGTCGGTGGTCGACCTCGAGGCGATCGAAGACGGACTCGTGGCGCTCGATGAGGTGCTCGATTCGATGATTGCGCTCGGGACGGGATACGACGCGACGCTCGACGGCTACGAGTTCCTGGAAGACGGTGAGAAAGCGACGGCGGACGGCGATCACGCGCAGGCGAAGACGGCGTTCGAGGCGGCCGAATCGTCGTTCGAGACCGCGACGGCGACCGTCACCGACGGGCGCGAGACGGCCCCGGACGGGCTGGTGTCGTACGTCGAGACCGCGACGTGTCAGAACGAGTCGCTGGCGACGGCTGCCGGCCACTTCGCGGCGGCCGCGGCGGCGACGGATGGTGGCGACCTGCTAACCGCGGAGCGCCGACGCGAGGATGGCGAAGCCGCACTCGAAGACGCCAGCAACTGTTCGTAACCCGCTCACGCCGTCGTCGCGTCCCCCTCGAGTGCCGGTTCCGGGGGCAGTTCGTCGACGAGCACGACGGCGTCGCCCTCAAGCACGACCGTTTCGTCCGCGTCGCGGACGATCGTTTCGATTCGATACCTGTTGCCGCCTAACGCCTCGACGACCTCGCAGACGGCCGTCGCTCGATCGCCGATCGGGAGCGGTGCCAGAAAGCTGCTCTCCTGTGAGAGGTAGATCGTCAGGCCGGGGAGCCGTGCGAGCGCCGCGCTGATCAGCCCGTTCGCGAGGACGCCGTGGACGATTCGGTTTCCGAATCGCGTCTCGGCGGCGTACGCGTCGTCGAGGTGGAGACGGTTCGTGTCGCCGGTTGCGTCGGCAAACGCCTCCACGTCGTGGGTCGTGATCGCCTTCTCGAACCGTGCGACGTCGCCGACGGAAACGATCGATTCGTCGTCACCCCGGTACTGGAAGGACCAATCGTCGCGCTCGTACTGGGTATCAGCCCGGACCCGCCGCCGGGGCTTCTGGGCCGCGCCGCCGTGCGTCCGGTGTGCCAGATGTGGGACGTAGTAGGTAAGTTCCGTCGTCGTGAGTATACCGACGAGATCGCCGTTACCAGCCGTCTCGGCTTCGCTATCGGCCACTTCCCCAGTCTCGTTGGAATCGTCATCCGCGCGGCCGTCTGTCACGGGGAGGTGTTCGATATCGCTCGATCGCAGCCGCGAGACGGCCTCGACGATCGACGTGTCGGGATCGATCGTCACGAGCGGCGAGGACATCACCTCGCCCAGTTCGGCGGCACCGAGGCGCTCGCGCTCACAGAGGTGGGTCGCGAAGTCGCCTTCGGTGACGATCCCCACCGGTGTCCCGTTTCGCGTGACGACGACGGAACTGACCTCCTCGTCGCGCAGCAGCGTCGCCGCGTGCGTGACGCTGGACCCGACCGGTGCCGTGACGACGTCGGGAACCATGATCTCGGAGACGGCGATCGTGTCGTGCATACTACCGGAAGTACGCCGTCACGTGCCATGAGTTCCGGGGCTGCACTGGACGAGCGACCGGTTTCGATCGAGGCAACGGCGGTGTTGTGCGTCTCAGTCTTCGATCGGCCGGCCGTCTTCTGTCGGGGGCGCGATGGCGTCGACGTACTCCTCGGCGGTTGGCTCGTCGACCCGGATTCGGACGCTGATCTCGCCGAGTTCGTCGGGTTCGCCCACCGAGAAGTTGACGCGGTTCTCGAAGGCCGCCTGCTTTTTCAGGGCGAACGCGATCGTATTCCCCTCGCGATTGCCGAAGAACTCCCCGCGGGCGGTATCGAGAATTTCCTGGCGGTGTAACAGCTCCGAAAAGTGATCGAGCGAGTGGGCTTCGCCTCGAATCTCGCCGTGGCTCTCCGCGAGGTCGGCGGTCGGGAAGATGTTGGTGATTGCGTCTGCGACGCGACTCGTGACCTCGGTGTCGTAAACCGGGGCCGTGATCTCGATGTCGACGCGGTAAATCTCGCTCATGGCTGGTGTCCCTCGGTTTCGACGCCATCCCGAATGATGGTTCGGATTCGGTCGTGAAACGCCGCGAGAGTGTCCGCGTTCTCGACGACCACGTCGGCGCGGGCCATCGCGTCGTCCATCCCGAACCCGCGTTCGCGCTCGTCGCGAGCGGCGAGGGCCTCTCCGCCGTCGTCCTCGCTTACGTCTCGCCCGCGGGCGTCGATGCGCTCGGCGCGAACCTCGAAGGGTGCCTCGATGCTGATCAGCGTGAAATCCTCCTCGAAGCGCTCCTCGAAGACGTCGACCTCGACGGCCGATCGAATGCCGTCGACCAGCACCGTCTCGTGGGTTTCGAGGCGCTCTTCGATCAGCGGGAGCGATCGCTCGGCGATCGCGGCCGGTCCGTTCTCCTCGCGCAGCGCCTGTGCGACCGTTCCGTGATCTTTCGACGGATCGAGCCCGCGGTCGGCCGTCTCCTGGCGGACGACGTCGCCCATCGTCACCACCGGAATCCCTGCCTCGCGTGCGACGGTCGCGGCCTCGCCCTTTCCGCTGCCGGGAAGCCCGACCGTTCCGATGACGTGCATCGATCGGTGATACAGGCGAGGTCCGCATAAGGGCTGTGTTCGCCGTCCGGCGAGTGTGCGTTCTCCTCCGCGTGAGCGCGTTCACCTCCGCGTGAGCGTCTGTCTCTCGAACGAGGGTCCGGCGGTAGCGGAGACGGCGCGTCGACCGTCGGTCAGTTGCTTTTTATCACGTCGAGACGTACGCTAGCACACATCGTGAAGTCCGTCTCGAACGGCGACGAACGGGTCGTGGGGTCGCGACTGCAACTCGACATCTGGCATCCGGACTGCTGGACGCTGGAGGTCACCGACAGCGCGCCGGGCGGATTGCTCGGCCACGGCGTCTACACGATCGACGGGAACGCGACGGGGCGGTTCACTGCGTACAGTCGATCGACCGACGAACTGGCGGCGCTCGTGGATGCTATCCGTGCGTCGCCGTTGACCGACGCCGTCTGGGAGGCCGACCAGCATTACGCCACGACCGCCGGCACGCCGGATCCCGAGAACGTCACGACCGGGCTCGTCGTCCAGTACGAACTCACCAACAGCATCAACGACGCGCTCGTCTCGCGGGGATTCATCCCAGACGAACCCGTCCGGATGGCCGACGGCCGCGAGTACTGGACGGTCGTTATCCACGAGGACCGGGAGACGATCGGCGATCGACTCGACGAAATCCGCGACGAGAAATCGGCGGAGGTTCGGGTCGAGTCGATGCGATCGCTCCACTGCGGGCTGACGAACGGCGTGTTCCGAACCGACTGTCTGTCCGAACGCCAGCGGGAAGTGTTCGAACTGGCGCGCACCAGACACTACTACAGCTGGCCCCGCGAGGTGACGGCCGCCGACCTCGCCGACGAACTCGACATTTCGGAGGCGACGCTGCTCGAACATCTCCGCAAAGCCGAATCGAAACTCCTCGATCCCGACGCGGAGTGAGCGAGAGTCGCCCTCGTCCGCCCGAGCGGGGACCACGCCCGAGTGCGGCCGGTTTCGGTGCACCCGAGCGCTGACCATCCCTGTGTACCTAGGGTGGGTGTTGATCCGACTGCAGATCTTGCTACCAACAGTCATGGGTACAGATACCACGAAGTCGGATCGTAGTCTCGCCCGCGATATCGGTCCCTTCGGCGCGATCGCGACCGTCGTCGCCGGGACGCTCGGAGCTGGACTGTTCGTCACGCTCGGGACGGCCAGTTCGACGACCGGCCCGAGCGTCATCCTGATTATCGCGCTCTCCGGGATAATCGCGATGGCGATCGCGATCAACTACAGCTGGCTCGCGACGATCTTCCCCGCGGCCGGATCGACGTACTCGTACATCACTCGGGTGTTTCGCAACCGTCTCGCCGGGTTCGTCGCGACGTGGTCGCTCTGGCTGGGATATATGGCGGCCGTCTCCGTGCTCGCACTCGGGTTCGGCAGCTACCTGCAGGTGTTCTACCCCAGCGTCGACCCGCGGTGGGCCGGGATCGCCCTGATCACCGTCCTGTTCGTCGTGAACATGCTCGGCGCTCGCCGGTACAGCATCTCACAGAACGCCATCTTCATCCTGCTGATCGTCTCGATTCTGGTGCTCGTCATCCCGGGAACGTTCACCGTCGAGGCCGGCAACTACACGCCGTTTTTCACCGGCGGCTTCGACGGCGCACTCGCCGCCGCCGTCCCGCTGTTCTACGCCTACATCGGGATCGCCGTCGCGGGTGAGATCGGGGCCGAGGTGAAGAACCCCTCGAGAAACCTGCCCCTCGCGATGGCCGGCGGGACGCTCATCCTCATCGCGCTGTACATGTGGACCGCCGCGGTCATCTACGGCGTCGTCGGAGATTACACCATCCTCGCGGCCTCCGATCGGCCGCTCTCGACTGCCGCCGAGACGTTCCTGCCGGTGAACGCGACGGCCGTCGTCGGGATCGGCGGTTTGCTCGCAACCGCCTCGAGCGTCCACGCGGTGATGGCCGCGGGCATCAAGCTTCCGTACTGCTGGGCCTGGGACGAGGTGTTCTCGACGCGCTTTTCGGAGGTCAACGAGCGCTGGCGGACGCCCCACTGGTCCCTGTTCACGTTGTTTGCGGTCTCGGTCGGTCTGACCTTCTGGACAGGCGGGCTGGATCAGGTCATCGCGATCGCGACGTTCAGCTACCTGATCGCCTACGGGGCGACGTCGTTTACCGCGATGTATCTCTACCTCGAACGGCCGGAACTGCGCGAGAAGGCAGCCTTCGACCCTGGGAGGTGGATCTTCGTCCCGGGCGTGCTCGGACTTGCCGGCTGCGTCCTCCTGCTCTCTCAGGCCTACCAGGGGTCGATGACGATCTACGTCCCGTGGCTCGCGATCGGCCTCGCCGTCTTCGGCGTCTACTGGTATCTGGGCAAGCAATCCGATACGGACGTTGACGCGATTCTCGATACGCTTCCCGGCGTTCCGACCGACGAATACAGCCCCGAACTCGTCGACGAACCGACGGTGGCCGACGACGGGACGCCCGCGGACGACTGACGGAAACGACCGAACACGCATCCCATGAACGAACACTCTCAGACGCTGGCGGACGACATCGATCACGACGAGACGATCGCGTTACTGCAGGATCTCGTCCGGATACGGAGCCCGTACTTCGAGGAGGCGGACATCATCGAGTTCGTCTTCGGGTGGCTCGACGACGCGGCCCTCGATCCCGAGTACCACCCGGTGAGCGAACCCGAGATAACGGGGTACGAGGGGAACAACGTCCTCGCGCGGATCGAGGGTACCGACCCCGACGCGCCGACGCTGCTGTTGAACGCCCACGTCGACACGGTCCAGTTGGTCGAGGAGTGGGACGAGGATCCGCTCTCCGGCCGGATCGAGGACGGGAAGTGCTACGGACAGGGTGCCTGCGACATGAAAGGCGGGCTCGCGGCGGTGCTCGTCGCGTTCCGGGCGCTCGCCGACGCCGACCTGCGGGGTGACGTGATCCTCTCGGCGGTCGTCGACGAGGAAGGTCCCTACGGGCTGGGCGCGGATCAGCTGATTCGGGACGGCATCACCGACGAGTGCGACGCCGCGATCGTCACCGAGCCTGGCCCAATCCTCGCCCAGTCGGACATCGAGAATCCGGCGCTGATACTCGGCGCACGCGGGCGCTTCCTCTACGATATCACGGTTCGGGGACACGCAGCCCACGGCTCACAGCCCGAGAAGGGACAGAACGCGGTCGTCGACGCCGGCGAACTGGCCGGCGCGCTCGCGGCGATGGACGTCGGCTCGCATCCGAAACTCGGTGACGGATCGGTCTGTCCGCTCTCGATCGGGGGCGGCGGCGAAACCCTCTCGGTCCCCGAGCACTGTCGTCTGCTGGTCGATCGCCACGTCGTGATCGGCGAGGACGCCGACTCGGTGCTGGCAGACGCCGAGCGCGTCGTTTCCGACCTCGACCTCGGCTCCGACGTCGACGTCGGCTTTCGCGAGGCACCCGCGCCGGACGTTCGCTACGGGCCGTACGTCACCGACGCGGACCACCCGTTAGTCCGATCGCTGCAAACGGCCACCGAATCGGTGACGGGCCAGTCCCCCACGATCGGCTACTTCTCGAGCGTCGGCGACTTCAACTACTTCGGCCACCGTGCGGGCCTTCCGACGGTCATCGTCGGGCCCGACGGCGAGAACATCCACGGCGCGGGTGAGTTCGTCTACACCGACGAGGTCGTCGACATCGCGCGGATACTCGTCGACACGGCGATCGAATACGCGGAGTAGCGATTTCCGCTTCGGTCTCGGTTCGCGGTACGTCGCGACGGCGTCCGACGACAGTGTTTCGTCCAGACCGTGCGATCGACGGCGTTATTCTCGGTTCGGCCCTCTCTTCGGCCATGACACAGCGATCGCTGCTCGTGCGTGCGATCTGGTTCGTCTTCGTCGGCTGGTGGCTCACCCCGATCGTCGTCAACCTCGCGTGGGCGCTGAACGTGACCGTGATCCTCGCCCCGATCGGGATCAAACTCATCAACCTCGTCCCGACGGTGTTGACGTTACAGGAGCCGCGATCGTTCACCAACCCGGCGGTAGCCCGCGGCCAGCACTCGCTGCTCGTGCGGGCGGTGTATTTCGTGTTCGTGGGCTGGTGGCTGAGTTTCCTCTGGGCGAACTTAGCCGCGTTGCTCGCGATCACGATCGTCGGCCTGCCGATCGCGATCTGGCTGGCAAACCGCCTGCCGTTCGTGACCTCGCTGTATCGCTTCCACGGCTAGGCCGGGTGAAATCCCCACTGCTTATAGCGTTCGATCGTCGAGTCGTATCCGAGGGCACGTAGCTCAGTCCGGAAAGAGCGTCGGACTTCTAATCCGACGGTCGTGGGTTCAAATCCCATCGTGCCCGTTACTTCCCGGCGAACGACAGTGAGCCGTGGGTAACGAGTCCACGTGGGATTCGAACTACGCGAGACGAGCGCCAGCGAGTCTCGCAGTCGAGTTCAAATCCCATCGTGCCCGCTATTTTGCGACGAACAGATGTGAGGAGCGAACAGCGATGCACACGCGGTTTGAACTGGACGGCGACGATCGATCGGAGACCGTGCGGTACTCGACGCCGGCCAGCTCGAGCGCGTCGAAGAGATGGGCGTCGGCACGCGGTGGTTGATCGCAAACGATGGGCGATAGTCGTGTCCGCTGATCGACCCGCCCGAGAAGGCGTTCGCGACGAGTGCATTCAGTGCCGTGAACTTCCGATCACCGAACTCGATGTCGAGCCATCCGTAGTCGCGGGCGGCTTCGATCGCCCGTACCGCGTCCGGTTCCCCGCCCCTATCGACCCAGGTCTGCAGTCGACTCCGCGGGAGGTCGAGCGCCGAGGCCGTCGCGGCGGACTTGCAGTCGTTTCGGCGGGCGTACTCGATCGCGTCTCGATACTGTTCGACGGCTTCCCAGGCGTCGGCGTAACTCCCCCGTCGAAAGTGCGCGTGAGGTCGCGCCCGGTGACGAGTGTATCGTCGCGGCTCATATCCCGTGGTGAAACTGGGGGACCATAACAGTTAATGCCACGGTCACGCGGATCTGAAATCGACAGACGGCGTAGCTTCAAGGGGGTGCTGTAACCGTTCTATTCCTGCCTGATTATCAGATCTGAAACACTCATCAACTCGAGAGAGGGTCACGATCCCCTACCTATATATGCACCTGGCCAGGTTGTTGCTATCACACCGATTCACGGCGAAAAGGATGGTACGGCGCTGTGGTGGGGCTGCGTTCCCAATCCCCCTAAGCGCAACAGACTGGTAGTGTGCCAGTGCTGTTAATCCTTCCGACCGTCCACGGTGTGTGACTAACCAATGTTAGAACAATACGGCAAGAAGCTGATCGGTAATGAAGACGAACGGGCGGTAAGCCCAGTCATCGGAGTCATCCTGATGGTCGCGATCACTGTGATTCTCGCGGCCGTGATCGCAGCGTTCGTGCTCGATCTTGGTGATAGTGTGGGCGAAGAAGCGCAATCGGGAGTGTCGATGAGTTGGGATAACTCCAGTGGAGAGATGTCGATCGGGGTTACGTCTGAAGGGAATGCTGACGACTGGGATATCGGAGGGGATGTCTCTGGTTTCAGTGGTGAGACTAATATGAACGGCGCAGGTGACACAAGAACGTTAACCTGTAGTGACGGACTTAACAATGGTGAAACTGGGACAGTTACTGTTACAGCTACAATCAACGAAACTGATATTACTACTACAGTAAATAGCGAAGACTACAACTGCACATAATAAGGTTTGAATCATGGATTTAGAAAAACACGGAAAACTGTTAGTCGGATCAGAAGAAGAACGAGCAGTTTCTCCAGTTATTGGTGTTATCCTGATGGTTGCTATTACGGTTATACTTGCAGCCGTAATTGCAGCATTCGTGCTTGATCTTGGTGACAGTGTGGGCCAAGAAGCACAGTCGGGGGCTGCCATGTCTTGGGATAATGCATCGCAACAACTAAGCATCGAATTAACATCTGAAGGGAATGCAGCTTCTTGGGAGATTCGTGGCGATGTCTATAATGGAGTTAATGAAATAAATAGCAATTATCCTGAATTGGATGGTGCAGGCAGTACACAGACGCTGAAATGTAACGATAGTGACAATCCTAGTCTAAATACCAGTGACAGTGGTGCTGTAACGGTCGTTGCTTCCATCGAGGGTGATGACAGTTGGACTACTGTTGCCAGCGAAGATTGGGACTGTCAATAAAATAAACCCGCTACACGTATGATTTTTCAGCAGAATCGTGCGGCCAACCCAGTCATCGGAATCGTCCTCCTGATCGGGGTCACAGTCATCCTGTCGGCGTCGATCGGGACGTTCCTCATCGGACTGGGGTCTGACGTGAGTGGGGGCTCACAGGCGGCAGTCGAGACGAGTTCCGTCGTCACCGACGACGACGGGTTCGTTACGATCACTGCGATTTCGATGCAGCGCGCCGATCGGATTTCTGTCGAAGCCACGTCGATCGATCCGATCGACGGCCTCGACGACGGCGACGGGAACGCTGCGACGGTCGTTCTCGAAGAGATGTACAGCGAGTGCGAGGCGGTGACGTTCCAACAGCACAGCGGTACTACCGGCACGGTCGTCGTCGAGATCGTCGCCGTTGCTCATACCGACGCGGACGGCACCGACAGTTCGCGCATCCTCACCACCGAGGTGACGATATGATCGGGGTGCTCGATGCGTACCTGCCCGATCGCGTGACGAAAACGACGCTGTATCACGTCGCGCGGGCGCTCTTTCGCGTCTACGTCGCGAGTCTGTTTCTCGTCGGCGCGTACAGCCTGTTCTGGCTGGCCGAACTCGCGGGGTTCATTCCCGAGGCGTGGCTCTCGGCAATCTGGATTGGGATTGCTTCGATGGGGGCCGTGTTCCTCGTCTTGCTCGTTCCGCTGTTCTACACCACGCGATCGACGAAGCGGTGACGCCGGGTTACCGATTCCGAAAAGGGGTGTCGCTACTGGTCCGAGTCGTCGGCTTCTAACTCGCTCGCGTCGAGTTCGCCGGCGAGTACGAACAGGCGCGCGATCGGGAGGCCCGAGGTGAGAGCGATGAACGGTAACGCCGCGGGCGGTACTTCTCAGTCCTCCTCATCCGATGTGGAGTTTTGTGGAGCAAATCGGCCAGACTCGGAAGGATCGAAATCTCGACCAAAAACGGTGTTGAGTGCCATCTTTGCACCGAGGTACGATCCCGCAACGACAATCACGAACGCAACGACGAGGCTGATTGCGAATTCGACGATCATAGGCCACAATTGTAACACCGTACGAAAAAAGATCGGGCGCTCAACCCACACGGGGACTGAGCAAAACACTCGCGAGGTTCGGACCGACGGCGGAACTGACTCGAGCGAGCGGTGCATCCCGGTCACGATCGACGGCGGGCGAGTACCGGCCATGCAGATCGATCGGTTCGACGGCGACGTAATCGTACACGTCGGCGTCAAATCTGCGGTCAGCGACGGATTCGACTTCACCGGAATCTGGCAGTGCAAGCGCGTCACGGTTTCGATCGACGGTCGGGAGTTCGCCGCAACCGTCGCCGCGTGCAGCGTCGAGCACGGCATCGCGGCGATTCAGCTGACCAACTGCGAATCGTTCGGGTCGGACGGTGCTGACGGTGGCGGCGAGCGAGGTGTTTGCAATGTCTAACGCCGATCGCGACCGGCGGGCCGACGCGATCGAACGCCAGGCCGACGCGCTCGAGGCGATCGCCACCGAACTGCGCTACCAGAACGCGGTCCTGGTCGAGACGGTCGACGCGACCGACGAGCTGGCCGCGCGCGTCGACGACCACTATTTCCGAGATTACGAACCGCGCGACCGATCGGGCACCGCGCTGCAGACGGCGATTGCCGATCGGCTGTTCGAACGCGACGATCGCGAGGATGGGCTTATCGGCGGGCTCGATCGCGCCGAGAACTGGCAGGGCGGTGATCGTGATGAGTGATCGGCTCGAACCACTTCCGCCGCGAGAAGCGATCGAGATGTACCATCACGCCATGCGTGACGAGCACGCCGAGGCAACCCGCCGGAGTGCGAAACACCGGCTACTCTCGTTCGCACAGTTCTGTGACGAACACGAGATAGACAACCTGAACGATGTCTCCGGGCGGGACCTCTACAGTACCGTATCTGGCGACGAGAGGGGCAGGGAGAGGACCGCGATCCGGTCAAATTGGTCACGCTGAAAGGCCAACTCGCAACCCCCTCTCCGGTTGATAGCACACCAATCCATACTCGAACGCGAATCCCGATCGAATCCCACCTGACCGGTACATTAATATCGCTTGGGAGAAATAACTGAACTGTCGGCAGAGCCGGACACCGGCTTCATACGGGGGTATTAGGGGGGCACAGTCGACATCGCCAATCCCCGTGGCCGACCGCGTACACCCACCGTTTTCACCCGGGCTCCCGATCGAGTACCGACCGGTTTCTCGGACCGTCTCACAGGGACTCGATCGTCCGGCAGCCGGCTACCGTTTTCGCCCGTGGAGGCCGGTAACTTATGCGTCTCAACGCCGTACTGCCGACCAATGGCTGTAGACGATGCGGGGAGACGGCGGTTCCTGACCGGTGTCGCCGCAACGGTCGGCGTCACCGCCGCAGCCGGCTGTCTGGGCACGACGAGCGACGATGACGACGAGGCGGACGAGCCGGTCGTCGACGCCGCGGTGACGACCGAGACGAACACCGATCCCGAGGCGTGGGCCGACGTGGAGACGATCCTATTCGACGGCTGGGTCGGCGGCTGGGTCGGCGTCGAACCGGAGCCGATCGATCGCGTCGAGAACCCGACGCTGGTGCTCGTCGAGGGTCGGGAGTACGAGGTTACCTGGGAGAACATGGACGGCGTCCACCACAATTTCGCCTTCTGGGACGAGAATCACGACGTGGTCGCGGAGTACTCGACGCCGGGCAACGAGGTGGAAGGGATGCTCGAGTCCCTGCGGTTCGAGGCGACACCGGAAATGGCGACCTACCGCTGTGAGTACCAGCAGGCGAGACAGCGCGGAGAGGTCATCGTCGTCGATTCGGTCTAACCGGCGGGGGATCGCGATCTGTGCGCGATCCGTAACCGACCGCGAGATGGGTCCGACTGGACGGTCACCGAACGACCGTTACCGGAACGGGCGATCGCCGGACGATCTGTTCTGCGACGCTGCCGAGCAAGACGCGGGAGACGCCCGATCGTCCGTGGTTACCGACGATGATCTGATCGATGCCGTGTTCTTCGGCGTACTTGACGACCTCGCGAGCGGGTTTGCCGACGGTGACTTCCGTCCGGAACTCGACGTCTTCGGCTCCGGTGAGGTCCGTAATTTCTTCGAGCATCGTCGTCGACGCCGCCTTCTTCCGGTCCGCGAAGACGTCTTTGAGCAGTTCGATTCCCGCGCCGGTGGAGCCGTCGGCCGCTTCGACGACCCGAAGGAGGACAATCTCCTCGTCGGCGTGTTCCCTGAACGCGCGTTCTGCTGCCTTCTGTGCGGGTTCCGAGCCGTCGTACGCGACGAGTACTGACATACTGTCGGCTACGAATCGGAGGGGCCTGAATCTTCCTACCGTCCGATCAATAGCAGCCGGATTCCCAACCCAGGAGCCGTCCAAACACTCCGAACTTTTTCCGCTCGGGGTCGCTTCGCTCACCCTCGCCCAAAAACTTCGATGAAAACGGCCGCGACTCATACCGTTCGTCGCGGGGACTACGCTTCGAACCCGAACGTTCCGTCCCGCTGAACCACTTCGCCGTCGATCTCGATGAACGAGTCTTCGCTCATGTCCACGATCATGTCCACGTGGACTGCCGATTCGTTGGCCTCGTTACCCTCGCCAACGGTGTCGTCGTAGGCTCGCCCAACGGCCATGTGGACCGTGTCGCCCATCTTCTCGTCGAACAGCATATTGTACGTGAACCGATCGATATCGCGGTTCATGCCGATGCCGAGTTCACCGAGTCGGCGGGACCCCTCGTCCGTGTTTAGGACCTCCGTCAGCACGTCCTCGTTTTTCGCGGCGGCGTGGTCGACGACCTCGCCACCCTCGAACTCGAGGTAGACGTCCGTAATCTCTCGGCCCTGGTGGTACAGCGGCATGTCGAACAGGACCTCGCCCTCGACGCTGTCGGGGACGGGCGCGGTAAAGACCTCGCCGCCGGGGAGGTTGTGCTCGCCGTGATCGTTGAGCGTCGGGTTCCCTGCGATCGACATCGTTACGTCCGTGGTCTCGCCGCTTTTGATTCGGATCTCGTCGGCGGGGTCCATGAGGTCGACCATGTGTTCCTGGTGGGCGCGCTGGGTCTCCCAGTCTTTGTTGACGGCGTCCCAGACGAAATTCTCGTAGCCCTCGGTGCTCATTTCGGCCAGCTGAGCGTTTGCGGGCGCGGGGAACTGCGTGAGACACCAGCGCGTCGAGAGTCGTTCCTCGAGGATGGGCTGGTGGGCCTGGTTGTACGCCGCGCTCACCGCTGGTTCGATGTCGCTGGTCTGGGTGACGTTGTCGGTCGCCCGGATGGCGATGTAAACGTCCGTGTGCTCGATGAGCGCGAGTTCGTGCTCGGGCGTCTCGAAGTCGGGATCGTCGGCCGCAGCGCGCAGGTACGCCCGGCGCTGTCGGTTCCCGGTTCGCTGGGTCATCGTGATCGGGTTCGCGCCCCGATCGCCGATCACTTCGTGGAGGGCGACAACGAGGTCCTCAGCAACCGGATGGGCGTCGACGATAACGTTGTCTCCCTCCTGGAGATCGACCGAATGATTCGCGATGATCTCGGCGTGTTCGCGGATGCGCGGGTCCATGCCCCACACCTATCCCGCCGGGCGGGATACGATTTTCGAATCGAAAAGCTACGATCGCTTACCGGCGGTGACGCGAGTCGATCACTCGCCGTTCGCCAGAAATACGCCGAGGTAGATCGACGCGAGCGCGCAGGCGACGCCGACACCGAAGGCGATCGTAAACGGCGAATCGAGTGCGATTTCGCCGCCGTCGTCGAGCACCCAGCCGCTGAAGCCGACGAGGAGCAACGCCACCGCGCCGAGACGCAAGACGGTGATGGCCTGCTGGGCGCGTCCCCCCGTCGTCGCGTCCGTCGGTCGATCCTCGCTCATACCGGCTCGTTTCGACCCCAGCCTCATCACTCGATCGACCGACGGTCGTCGCCTATTTGATCGCTGGTCTGGTATCCCGACACATGATCGATCTCCGATCGGATACCGTCACGACACCAGACGAGGCGATGCGCGAGGCCGCCCGGACGGCCGCAGTCGGTGACGACGTCTACGGCGAGGACCCGACAGTGAACGACCTCGAAACTCGCGCGGCCGAAGTCGTCGACGCGGAAGCCGCCCTCTACGTCCCGACCGGGACGATGGGCAACCAGATCGCGGCCCGCGTCCACACCGAACGGGGCCAGGAGGTCATCGCCGATCGCGAGAGCCACGTCGTCCGGTACGAACTCGGCGGTTTCGCCCAGCACGCCGCCTTGCAGGTGCGAATGGTCGACGCCGAGCGCGGCGTCCCGACACCCGAGCAGGTCGAGGCGGCCTGCGTCACGGAAGACCTCCACCGTCCCGGAACCGGCCTCCTCTGTCTCGAGAACACGCACAACGCTCGTGGCGGACTCGCGATCGAACCGGGAGCGATCGCCGCCGCCGCGGGGGCCGCCCGCGACAACGATGTGGCGGTCCATCTCGACGGGGCGCGCGTGTTCAACGCAGCGACGGCCCTCGACGTCCCGGTGACCGCGATCACCGATCCGGTCGACTCCGTCATGTTCTGTCTCTCGAAGGGGCTTGGCGCGCCAGTCGGTTCCGTGCTCGCAGGTCCCGCTGCGTTCGTCGAGGAGGCCCGCCGGGTGCGGAAACTCCTCGGGGGCGGGATGCGACAGGCCGGCATCGTCGCTGCACCCGGGATCGAAGCCCTCGGAAACGTCGACGACCTCGCGATCGACCACGAGCGCACCCGGAGACTCGCTGATGGGGTCTCCGCGATCGATGGGATTACAGTTCGAGAACCCGAGACGAATATCCTCCTCGCGGACGTTTCTGGCACCGGTCTCGAGACGGCGACGGTCGTCGATCGACTCGGTGAGCGCGACGTGCTGGCGAACGCGTTAGACGAGCGCCGAATCCGGTTCTGTACGCACCGGAACCTCGCGGCTGGGCAGGTCGATCGAGCGATCGAGCGGATCGAGGCCGCCGTCGCCTGACCGTCTCCGCGGGACACCGAAACCCGACCGGATACGGCGGTTTCCCGACCTGATGCGATGGTTTCCCGACCGGATACGGCGGTTCGATCGGTGCGGGACGAACTTATCGACCGCGCACCCCGTCGCGAAACTCCAGTACCGTCCGGCGGATGAGCAGGTACGAAAAGAAGATCAGCGCGAGCAGGATCAGGACGATCGCGATAATGATTGGATCGTCGGGGAGGAAACCGAGCATACGACACTCGTACGCTGTCATCGCGCAAAACCGTTTCGACGTCTGAACGACTCCACCTCTCCCACTCGTAATCGGCGCGATCGACATTGTTCCAACCCTCTCACCGAAAAAGTATTATCTACTGATTTGTTGTTATTGTGTATGGAGAGTGTAAACGCTGAAGAGACTACTGAAGAAGATAACTCATCACGCCGGCGCTCGGGGTCGAATTCCGGTGACGACTCGATTATCTCCGTGACGGATCTCACGAAGACCTACGGCTCCGGCGACGACGCTGTCCGCGCCGTCGACGGGGTGGATCTGTCGATCGAGGAGGGGACCGCCGTCGGGATTCTCGGTCCCAACGGCGCGGGAAAAACGACGACGATCAAGATGATCCTCTCGTTGATCATCCCTTCGGGCGGGATGGTCGAGGTCAACGGCCACGACGTGTACCGAGACCCGAGCACCGCATTCCAGCATATGGGGGCGATGCTCGAGGGCGCCCGAAACACCTATTGGCGGCTGACGGTCCGTGAAAACCTCGAGATTTTCACGGTGATCGCCGGGAAGGATTACCGCCGTCGAACCGACCGGATCGACGACCTCCTGGACCAGTTCAACCTCCGGGAAAAAGAGGATACGGTCGTCCGCGAACTCTCCCGTGGACAGAAACAGAAAGTCTCGCTGGCCTGTACGATGGCCCGCGACACCGATATCGTCTTTCTCGACGAACCGACGCTCGGACTCGACGTCGAGAGCTCCCTCGACCTTCGCGACGAGCTTCGGCGGCTGGTCAACGACGACGGCACCACGGTGGTGCTCTCCAGTCACGACATGGACGTCATCCAGGAGGTCTGCGATCGCGTCATCGTGATGAACGAGGGTGAGACGATCGTCAACGACACCGTCGACAACCTCCTCTCGCTGTTTAACACCCAGTCCTACGAGATCACCGTCGAGGAACCGATCGACTCCGACCTTCGCGACCGACTCGCATCGGCCTTCGACGCCCGGGATTTCGAGCGCCGGACGGACGCAACGACGTTCCGTGCAACGGTCGCCGGCGACGAGTTCTACCGGCTGACCGAACGGCTCGAGGCTGCCGGACTCTCGATCGCGTCGTTCGACAGCGTCGACGCCGACCTCGAAGACGTGTTCTTGCACGTCACCAACGAGGCGACCGGCGGTATCGACTCCACTGGGGACGCCCAGACCGACGACCAGCGGTCGCCGGCGATGGTCCAGCACGGAGGGGACGGCCGATGAGCCAGGCGACAGCCGAGGACGCGACTCGATCGGACGCGACCGACGATCGGGCCGGGTCACTCGTCTTGCTCTGGACGATCCTCCGGATGAACTTCTTGCTCATGGCGCGATACCGGGTGAACTTCATCGCGCAGTTGATCGGAATGTACCTGTTCTTTGCGGTCATCTTCTTCGGCGGACGAGCCGCCGTCGAAAACGTCGGCGACGTTGGGATCGGTGCGATCGGCTCGACGCTCGATGCGGTCATCGTCGGCTGGTTCCTCTGGACGATGGCCCAGAGCGCCTACACCAGTCTCGCCGGGGAGGTTACCCAGGAGTCCCGATGGGGAACGCTCGAACAGCTCTACATGTCCCCACACGGGTTCGGAACGGTGATGGGGACGAAAGTGCTTGTTAACACGTCGCTGAGCCTGGTCATGGGCGGCGTGATGCTGGCACTGATGCTCCTCACGACGGGACGGACGCTCACCGTCGACATCGTTACCATCCTTCCGATCACGATCCTGACGCTCATGACGGTCGTGGGACTGGGGTTCGTGTTCGCCGGACTGGCGCTGATCTACAAGAAGATCAGTAGCGTCTTCCCGCTCATGCAGTTCGTCCTCGTCGGTCTCATCGCCGCGCCGACGGCCGGGGTGTTCCTGACCCGCCTGCTCCCGCTCGTCCAGGGCTCTTCGATGCTGCAGGATGCGATGCGCGACGGCGTCCGACTCTGGGAGTTCTCCGCGCTCGACCTCGGCCTTCTCGTCGGGACGGCGATCGTCTACATGGTCGTCGGTTACGTCGTCTTCAAAGTGTGTTCCCAGATCGCCCGTGAACGCGGTGTGATGGGACACTACTGACCCGTCGCACCTGTCCGTATCACGCTCCAGGTCGTCTCGCTTTCGATCGCTCACTTCTTCGGCACTGGTGATACGGATGCGGCCTCCGCATTCGGATTTCGCAAGCGAGACGGCGTACTCTCGTCCTCAGACGCATCGTTGTACCGTTTTGCCGGTGATCGCTCGAACGGTGCAGCGATCACCGGTAGCGAATCACAACAGACCGTCTCACACGTCTCAGAAACCGATTGCCTCCGCGTTCCGATCGCCAGGGTGAATCCAGGGAGACGTTCCAGACTGAGTCGGCGGGTCTACTTCACATCGTGTCGAGGAGACGAACGTCGACGAGCTACGACCGGCCGCCGGGTTCGACGAGCGGAACGGTGGCTACGTTCGCAGGGCCTCGACGGGCCGTTCGCTGGCAGCCTTCCAGGCCGGATAGAGCCCGCTGACCACGCTCGTCACGACACCGAACGCGAACGCCATACCCAGATACAGGAGGTTCTGGAGCGCGAACGTCGCCGTCCACTCTCCCATCAGGAAGTGGTTGAGCACGATCCCAGCGCCGACGCTGAGGCCGAGCCCGATCATCCCGCCGATAAGTCCGAGCAGCGCCGCCTCCGAGAGCATCACCAGTAGCACGTCCCGCTTTCGAATGCCGACGGCCCGGAGCACGCCGATCTCCTCGCGCCGTTCGATCGCACTCATCAACATGACGTTGAGGATGCTCACGCCGGCGACGACCAGGGAGATCGAGCCGATACCGATGAGAAACCAGTTCAACAGGCCGAAGAACTCGTCGATCCCCTCGGTCAACTCCCGGAGTTCGAAGATATCGACGACCGTCTCCCGATCGTTCAGTTCGTCGTCGATCGAGGCGGCGCTTTCGTTCGCCATCGTCCCGCTCTCAGCGACCACCATCACGTGCTCGTAGTCGTCGTCGACGAGTTCCCCTTCGGGCAGTATGATCGCCGTGTTGACGACAATGGGTGAGAACTCGCTCTGGCGTTCGAGCACCGCCTGTACCCGATACGTCGACCCGTTGACCTCGATCGAGTTCCCGGCGCTCACGTCGAGATCGTCCGCTAGATTTGCCCCGACGACGACCCCGTTGCTGAGCTGTTCGGGGATCGTTCCGTCGCTTGCGTCCCAGATGGCCCCCGGATCCTCGATCCCATAGCTCGTCACGATACGTTCGTCACTCCCGTGTGTGAGCCGAAGATTGTCGGATTTGATCGGGACGGCTGCCGCATCGCCGGCGCTCCGTTCGATCGATCGAACGTCCCGATCGTCGAGGGTCTCGACGCCCGATTCGTACGACGGCGAGACGATGACCTCGTTGCCCATATCACCGAGTGACCCCCGTGCAGAATCCTGCAAGGACGTTCCCAGCATACCCAGCGAGGCGATCGCGACCACCCCGATGACGATCCCGACGATCGCAAGCGCCGAGCGGATGTTCGCCCGCGAGAGGTTGCGCCGGGCCATCAACAGCGCGGGAAACCGCCGAAACAGGTCGTCGATCATCGCTCGATCACCCCGTCGGTGAGCGTGATGGTCCGATCGACGTACGACTCGAGCATCGGGTCGTGGGTGACGGCGACGACGGCGACTCCACGGTCGCGTATCCGCACGAACTCCTCGAGGATCTGCCGGCCCGTCTCTTGATCGAGATTCCCCGTCGGTTCGTCGGTCAGTAACACCCGCGGCTCGTTAATCAACGCCCTGGCGATCGCGACGCGTTGTTTCTGCCCGCCGGAGAGCTGATTTGGACGGTGATCGAGTCGGTCCCCGAGCCCCATCAGTTCGAGCAGTTCGGTCGCCCGCTCGGCGGTTTTCGGGTTCTGGTCGAAGATCTGAGGTACTTCGACGTTCTCCTGGGCGGTAAGCGTCGGCAGCAGGTGGAAGTGTTGAAAGACGAACCCGATGGTCCGCTTTCTGGCCATCGTCCGTTCGCGTTCTGACAGATCGGATGCGTCTTCTCCGTCGAGGAGAACGTTTCCCTCGGTCGGCTGATCGAGCAATCCGAGCACGTTAAGCAGCGTCGTTTTGCCGCTCCCGCTCGGCCCGACGACGGAGACGAACTCCCCGCCTTCGAGGGACAGATCGACGTCGTCCAGGGCAACGACCGTCCCGCCGCCGCTCTCGTAGCGTTTGGTTACGTTACGGAGCTCAAGCGCCGCCACGGCTATTCCTCCAGGAAATCGCCATGGCTGCCCCCACGAGCAGGATGAGACCGCCGCCTCCGACGGCCGGAATCAACAGGCCCTGTGCGGCCGAGTCGGTCTCTCCGGCGGTATTCGACGCGTCGTTTCCGACGGCGAATTCGCGGGTTTGCTCGTCTCCGTCGACCAAATAGGTCACCTCGAGTGGAATCTCGTCGCTGTCGCCGTCGGTCCGCGCGTACACGTCGAACGAGACGAAGTCACTCTTAGGAACGCTCCCGACGAAGTACTCCCGATTCGGCTGGGCCGGGGTGACTTCGGGGGTGTCGACCACCCGCACCAACACGCTTTCGGCCTCGCTCAGTCCGACGTTGCTCGCGCTGCCGGAGACGTGAACGCGGCCGTCTTCGTTCGTAATCTCGACGCCGGTCAGTTCGATCTCGCCGGGCGACGCCGAGAGCCGGGTCGAGGTTTCGCTCTCGCGATCGAGTTCACCGACGGTGTAACTGGCCGTCACCGGGAGGTCGATCGAATTCGCGCCGTCGATTTCGGAGACGTTGAGTGTGATGGTTTCGCTCGATGCCGGATCGATCCGCTCGATAGCCGCGTTCGAGGCCGACACGTCCGGGTGGGTCTGAGCGACGACAGCGTCCTCGACGGGAACGTTTCCGCGGTTGGTCATGGTCACCGTGATCGACGATCCGTCATCGGCGGCGGTCGCATCGAGTTCGACGTCGTCGTTCAGTTTCTCGAACGAAACGTCCGTCCGCTCCCGAACCGTCCGCCGTTCTCCGTCCGTGTCGGTGTACCGGAGCGTGGCCGTGAGACTCTGTTCTCCCGCTCTGTTGGCGACCACCGTGTAGTCGAACGTCTCTTCCGTACCGCTTGCCAAGTTCGATCGGACGTACTGCTGGCGGTCGATCGACGCGTCGTCTCCCTCGAGCGTGAGCCGTGCATTTCGCAGATCCTCGTCGAGACCGTTTGCGATGGAGACGTCGACGGCCGTCTCGGTGTCCGCGATCGCCTCGTCGACGTCGATGTCGATCTGCGGGCGTTCCTCGCCAACCCGTAGTTCGAACGGGTAGTGGATGTGCAGGCGCTCTCCGTCCTGGGTCGTCCCGCTAACGTGAACGAACAGCGTCTGGAACCCCTCCTCTTCGAGTTCACCATCGAGTTCGATCGTTCTGTCGGTGCCAGGTCCGATCGAACCGGGCGGTGACGTCGAATCCAGCGTGGTGGTCGACGACCCGCTCTCGTCGTGTCGAAGTTCGACGCGGTCGATGCGGAAGTTCTGGGTGCTCGACCTGAGATTCTCGATATCGACCCGGACGGTAAACTCCTCGTCTTCCTCGACTGGCTCCGGATCGACGCCGACGCTTCCGATCGTGACGTCGACCCCGTGGTCCGATGCAACGCCGGCACCCGTTGCGCCGCCGAGGATGACGACAGCACCGACGAGCAGTAGTGTCCAGCGGATCATAGCAGAGTATAGACGGTCCAGAGGATCGTCAGTGCGATCGGTCCGGCCACGGTCAGTGCGCCCTCTCGCAGATCGAGGTTGCTCGCGTGTTTGACCGCAAACGACCAGATGAATCCCTGCCAGAGGGTAAAGGCGATTCCGCCGATCGTTGCTGCGACCACGATCGGCTGCTCCTGTAACTGCTGCTGGAATGCACCCGTCGCCGTCGGATCGGAGGGAGGTGTCATCGACTGTAAGGCGATGAAGATCGCGACGGCGGTGATGAGTCCGCTAAATATTGCCGGAACGAACCCCCAGCCGACGTACGAGAGCATCGATCGGAAGCCACCTTCCCCCTCGAACAACAGCGAGATGACCAGAAAGACGCCGGCGTAGATCACCCACAACCCGAACGTCGAGACGAGCACTGCGATCACGCTGCTGGTCCCACCGATCGCGAGAACTTGCCCCGCACCCTCTTCGAGTCCTCTGGAGATTTCGATGACGACGAGGAGTCCGGTGAGCATTCCGGTGATCGCCGCAGCAAGAACGACGATCGCCGGACCCACGAGCGTCGATTGTTCACCTCGGTTCGCGTAGAAAGCATCCGGGTCGAGTAACAGTTCACGCATCATAATTTCCCCATTAGTTTAATCATATAAAATTCTTTTTGATCATAATACAGTACCTGAATTGATACTGCATATGGTCTGTAAATACGGGGATAGGGCCGACAGGGTAACTCTCACGGGTAACGGGCTGGCAGGACGGCGACGTTTCTCACAGCGTGGTACTCACACGTCGAATTTTGCGTTCGATCGATTCCAATCCGATCGAATGTCTTAGCGTGCGCCATCCTAAATGTAATACTGTAAGGAACCGAAATTCATTTATTCTCTCTGGAAAAGATCATAATACATGATCGAAGCGGAGGGATTAAGTAAACGATACGGCGAGGTGATTGCTGTCGACGAGCTCGACCTCCACATTCCCGACGGGACGGTCTACGGCTTTCTCGGCCCGAACGGTGCCGGGAAATCGACGACGATCGAGATGTTGACGACGCTGACGACGCCGACTGAGGGTCGAGCGACGGTTGCTGGCCATTCCGTCACCGACCGGGAGGCGGTGAAACGACACATCGGGTATCTGCCCGACTCCCCGCCAGTTTATGATTCGTTTTCCGCCCGCGAGCAACTCGAGTACGTCGCAACCCTCCGTAATCTCGACGCCGAACGCGCAAGCGATCGGACGGAGCGCCTGCTCGACCGAGTCGGGTTGACGAGTGCCGCCGACCGACTGATCGACACCTACTCGAAGGGGATGCGACAGAAAGTGGGGCTCGTTCAGGCGGTCCTCCACGAACCGGCCGTCATCTTTCTCGACGAACCGACCAGCGGTCTCGATCCTCGAGCGGCCCGCGAGGTCGTCGACCTGATCGACGAACTTACCGAGGAGGGTGCCACCGTCTTTCTCTCGACGCACATTCTCCCGGTCGTCGAGGAACTGGCCGACACCGTCGGCGTTCTCCATCAGGGGTCGCTCGTCGCTGAAGGACCGCCAGCAGACCTCTCGCGTCGAGCGAGCGAAACTGGCGAACGGTCGCTCGAACAGGCGTTCCTCGATGTAACCGACGACGACTCGCACATCGCCTCGAAGACGGGCGACAGCGTGGAAACGCCGAGTGATCCGACATGACCGACCGCGGGTCCGCGAGCGACGGCGAGAACGCATTCGGCAACAGTCCACAATCACCGGCGGGCGCGGCCACCCGAACGAACCCGGCGGATCCGCAGTCGGGGGCGTCGACGCTGGCCGTCGTACGGTCGATCGCGCGCGCGGAACGTCGACGTTATACCCACCGGTACGCCGCCTCGCGTCGTCAACGGGCGCTGCTGGTTCTCGGCGTCGCCGCGTTGCTTCCGATCCTCGGGGTGTTGCTTCGCGGGGCCCACGACCTCGGTCGTGCCGTCGGAAGCGGCCAGGCCGACGGCCTGCTCGCGATCGCCCGGTGGTATCTCCCTGTCGGACTCGGGATGTACGTCTTTCTCGGCGGTATCCAGGCCGGACAGCGATTTCTCAACTTCGGGGCCTCGAAACTGTTGTTGACGACGGTCAGCGATCGCGACCTGACGCTCGGACTGCTGTGGGCGGAACTTCGTTCGCTCGCGTTCTTGCTCGTCGCCCCGCTGGCGGTACTCGTTTCGGCGTTCGCCGTCGGAGCCGGCTCTCCGACGGTCGCCGTCGGTGCGTTTCTTGCGGCCTCGCTCTGTCTGCTCGCAGCGATGCTGGTCGGATACGTTCTCGGTCTCGCGTTGCGGGCGGTCCTGCGAACCGTCCATCTCTCCGGAACGGTTCGATCGCTGTCGAGTGCGGTCGGTATTATCCTCGCCGCGGCGCTGTTCGGCGTCGGCGGCGTGTACGCGGGGTCGCTCACCGCCCAGTTCGAACAGGGCGTGAGGCTCTCGTCGATCGCTCCCGACGGAGCGCCGCCGATTCCGCTCGGATACTACGCCGACTTGTTCTTCCTCGGCACACCGCTCGTCGACGGGCTCGCACTGCGGACGCTCGCAAGCGGCCTCGTCGTGGCCGGAACCGTGCCGGTGGCCGTCGGGTTGCTCGTCGCCGTCGCTCCTCGCCTCTGGCGAACCGACCCCGCCGCGCCGCCGGGGGCAGAATCCGACTCACCGGACGCTGAACCGGTCGCTGCGCCGGCGACCGGGCGTCAGGCCAGGCGATCCTGGCCGTGGCTTCGATCCACCACCTGGTACGTTGCGGACGGGCTCTTTCGGCGTTCTCTCAGGACCCCACAACGCCTGCTGCACGTCTCTTACTACGTGATGGTGGTGGTCGTTCTCGTCGCCAGTGCTGTCAGCGATCCGTCGTTGCTTCCCGTTCTGCTGGGTGGGTCGATCGTGTTACTCGGCATCTGGATCGCTGGCGGAGCATTCGGACTGAACCCGCTCGGAGAGGAGGGGACGATGCTAGAGCAAATGGTCCTCTCGTCGGTTCCGGCGCGAACGTTCGTGCGGGCGCGACTCCTCGCAGGAACCTGCCTTGGCCTGCCGTTCGTCCTCGCGGGAACGGTCCTTTTGGCCGCGACTGAACTCGCCCTCACCGACGCGCTCTTGTTGGGCGGGTTCTGGCTGCTCCTGACGCCGGCGAGTGCGACGATCGCCCTAGGGATCGGGACGTTACTCCCGCGATCCGAGCCGGGACGAGTACTCGACGTCGCCGCCGCCAGGCCGCCCGAAATGGCCGCGATCGTCTTCCACGCAGTCGCCACCGCGGCGCTCGCAGTGGGCGGCGCGATACTCGTCGGCGGCGAGTTCGAACCCTGGCTGCAGTGGGGTGGTCTCGCCGTCGTGTCGCTGGTCGCACTGCTCGTCGCGGACGCGGGCTACCGTTTTGCGATCAACGGGTTGGCAACCTACGGCAAACCGCGGCGGGACGACCCCGTCTACGCGCTAGAACTCGCCGCCGGCATCGGGATACTCGGGCTGGTGCTTTCGATAACCGTCCAGACGGGGACGCTCATCTTGATTCCGGTTTCGGGCGGTCCAGGGTTCATCGTCGCGTTCGTCGGCGGCTTCGTCGGCTGGGCGCTTGCGGGTATCGTCTACCTGCTTGCCGTTGGTCGCCTGGAGACGATTATCGATGCGGCCGTCCCCACGGTGACGGACCTTCGATACACCGCCGCCGGCGTCCTCGTCTCCCTCGCCGTCTACGCCGCCATCGTCGTCCTCGTCGAGGTCCTGAACGCACCGATCGTCCCGCACACGATCGCCCAGGAGATGCTGACGCTGAGTCCGCTGTACGTCTTACTCCTGATTATCTTGACCCTCGCCGTCAACGCCACCGTCGAGGAATTCGTCTTTCGGAACGTTATCCAGAAACGCCTCTCCGAGACGATTGCCACTCCGCTGGCGATCGGCTGGACGGCGACGGTGTTTGCCGTGGTCCACGTCCCGATGTATTTCAGTACGGATCTCGTCGCGATCGCGGTGACGATCTCACCGTTGTTCGTGTTGTCGCTTGTCTGGGGATGGCTGTACGAGCGAACCCGAAACGTCGTGGTTCCGGCGCTCTGTCACGGCGTGTACAACGCGGTGATATTCGGTCTGCTGTACGCACGAGTGGTGTAGGGCCGTTCCGGTACGAGTTGTCTGCCCGTGTCACGGACTCTCTCACTACCTTTTTCGAAAGTGATATGTATGGTTATATAATATTCAATAACTGGAGAAAGCAATTCGCGTGGACGGATATGAGTACTGAATACGCACCGACGTACGTACGGAAAGCTCGAGATTGGACGGTAGCCACCGGAATGACCGTTGCAGGGATCAGCTCCGGTCTCGCGGTTGGAACGGCGTTTTTTCTGTGGTTTCCGCGGCGGTACGAACTCATTTCCAGTAGCCTGGGGGCCGGAATCGGGCTCTTACTCGCGATCGGCGTCTTTTTTCTCGTGACCGATGCGGATCGATCGTTCATCGATATTCCCGACGTCTCGCCGCGAGCGATCGGTCTCGGGGCGCTCGTCGGTCTGGTGCTCGTCGTCGTTCAGGGCGTGCTCACGATTCTCTTTACGACGCTGGGGATCGGTGAGTCACTCGGTCCCGTCGCCAGTCTGGTCCAGTCGGCGGGCGTCGAGGTCCTCATAGCAGCGATCCTGATTAGCGTTCTGCTCACCGCTCCAGTCGAAGAGTTGCTCTTCCGAAATATCATCCAGAAGAAACTGGCCGGCAGCCACTCGACGGCGATCGCGGTCCTCGGCTCGAGTCTCCTCTTTACCGCGATGCACGCCCCGAACGTGCTCACCCTCGAGGGAATCTACATCGTAACCGACCTGACGAAAATCCTCATCAACGGGATCGGATACGGACTCGTATACGCCTACTGGCGGCGGCTCGATATCGCCATCGTCGCTCACGGGCTGTACAACAGCGCCGTATTCATTATCGCGTTTACCATCTAAACGGATGTCGTCGCGCCGTCTCGATTGTGATCGAAGCGTACTCGTTTCGTTCGGTTCAGAAACTGTCGACCCGTGCCGTCAGCTATCGGGTACGATCGCCGCGGGTGGCTGACCGACAACCCCGTCCGCCTCACCCGCCTCGTGCCAGAACGACCGCGGCAAACGCGAGCAAAAGGGCAAGCGCCAGGGTTCCGTATTTGATGTACCAGTCTCCGCCGAGATCGTCGACAAAGAGAATCGCGATAATCAGTAGTACGTTGCTCGCCGCCAGCAGCGCCACCCACGAACTCATTGTCGAATCACCGTATCACGGATTCATACTCACAAAACATAAAATTTAGTATTCTCAAAACGGTTTTTGAGGGGAATGGATCGCTTCGTTACTCGTGGTGGTGCTACTGACTGTTGATTTTGGGTGCACACGAACGGCGGCACCGAACGCACCGCAGGCTCACAGACATCGTCGCAATGGGTGCTCTTGAACTCGCAATCAGTGCCGACTACCGTTCGGGGGGCTACGATACGTCCGGACGGAAGACGCCGCCGATCGTGTGCCCATAGGAATGGTCAACTCGGTGAATGAACGTCACCGTGTCGACCTGTTGATTTTCGATCGATGCATCTCGTTCTCGTTCGGGGACCCTCAGCTCGCCAGGTCGCTTCCGATGGTGTACCCGACGCCGAAGGCTCCAACGCCGACACCGACGATGGCGACACCGACGGCAGGTGCGATGTTGGCGTTCATATCAGTTCGCCAGATCGCTTCCGATCTGGTAGCCGATGCCGAACGCTCCGACACCGATACTGACGATCCCGACACCGACAGCGGGTGCGATGTTGGCGTTCATATCAGTTCGCCAGGTCGCTCCCGATCTGGTAGCCGATGCCGAACGATGTTACGCCGATTCCAACGATTGCAACCCCGACGGCCGGGGCGATGTTTGCGTTCATAGGTCTCTGTGTTGTCGTAAACCGCTGTGTTCCTGATTACCGCGCTGTTCTCCGTTCGGGTTAGCTGTTGACCCAGTAACCGACACCGACACCGGCGGCACCCGCACCGAACGCGACGCCGATCGCGATACCGACTGGTCCAATATTAACTTGCACGTTTGTCACCTCCGTTCGGTTATCTAGTTGCCTCAGATAGTCACTGAGGTCAACACATTGTTTATGGCATTATTATTTAAGTCTTTTCTAGCTTAATGTATACAACTAGAATTAGATAAAAATGTCCAGGGAGACGACTAAATCCTGCTCACAATGGGGATGTAGCCCGTCGTAGCGTGATCTGTGATCCCACGCTGAGAGGTACCTGGTTCGGTTCTCTCCGATCCCGAACGTGGCCGATTCTCGTTTCCGGTACTCGAGTGCGGGTCCCGCGTTGCTGATCAAGTGTGTTGGGGTCGCGGTGACCCGGAACCGCCAGTTGGTTTCCGCACGTTTCGTTCGGATGACCTCAGTTCGCCAGGTCAGAGCCGATAGTGTAGCCGACGCTGAACGCGCCGAGACCGATTCCAACGATTGCTACCCCGACACCCGGGGCGATGTTTGCGTTCATGAGTGACTGTGTTGTCGTAATCCGCTGTGTTGTTGATTACCGCGCTGTTCTCCGTTCGGGTTAGCTGTTGACCCAGTAGCCGACACCGACGCCGGCAGCGCCTGCACCGAATGCGACGCCGACCGCGATACCGACTGGTCCAATGTTAACTTGCACGTTCGTCACCCCCGTTGTTCATTATTTACCCCCGATATGTTAGAGGTCAACATATCGTTCATACTATTATTATTTAAACTTTTTCTGTCGTAATTCATCTATTATTTCGGCGGATAATCGCTCGAAGGCCCATCACGCTGCGATTGTTTCGTTTCGTGGCGGTGACGGGTGATTCGACTCAGCAACTCTCTCGTCCGTGTCCCGCGAAACTCTTCTTCCGGCGGCGCTGACGGGATCGCAGTCACTGGAAGGCCCAAGCTGTACAACCGGCACACGGGAACGCGATCGTCTCTAAATCAAGCCGTCAGGTGGTAGAGTACTAACTGAACCGATTTTCACACTGACTGCACCGTTGTCGTTCGAACGGGTGTGGATCGACGGTCAGTAGCCACGATAGATAAAATCGATCTTTCACCTTCCGCTGACTATATTCCGTGCTATCGCGTAGGTATCACTGCGTCTCGGTCGTCGACGCCAGCGACGATTTCGAGACCGTTGCCGATCCCTCCGCCCTCCAACTGCCCTCCCACGTTCCCGCCAGTTCGGCCCGAACTGGCCCGCTGTGGTCTTCGGTGGTGTGGTCTCCGAAGATCGGCCGCTCCCTGCTGACGCTCTTGATACCTCCGCTCCCGTCTTAACCGCAGTCACGACCGCTCGAAGGTCGTTATGACCGTGCCGTCCGGCTCGCGAATGTCGCCCTCGAACCCGTCGGCTCCGTCGCTTCCGACGTTCTCGCCCTCCCTTTCGTTCGACGGTTCGATCACGGCAAACCCCGGCCGGTTCCCCCGTGGCTGGGCGTGGCTACCGGGGTTTACCAGCAACACGTCGTCGGTCTCGACGACCCCTGGACGATGACTGTGACCCGAGACGACGACGTCGGCATCTCGCGATCGACCGAACAGCGCCAATCCGGTCGTCCCGCCGTCTCGGCGGTGGGTCACGGCGAATCGAATACCTTCCGCCTCGACGACCCGTTCCGTGGGCAATCGATCGCGGACCGCCGCGCTGTCGGCGTTGCCGTGTACGGCGTAGAGTTCTCCGCAGACGTTCTGGAAAGCCTCGAGTGCGATCGTACTGGTGAAATCGCCGGCATGAATCACGATGTCTGCTTCTCGGGCCACCTCGAGGGCTCCCCCCTGAAGTTCGTGTCCGCGGGAACTGTGTGTGTCCGAAAAAATCGCGATCATACGTTCTCGTTCAGACAACAGCGTGACGATACTTTCGCTTCGTCGATCGCTCCTCGCGTCGCTGTGACGGTCGTCGCGTTAGCCCGTCGGCTGATACCCATCGTCGTATGCGGCGACGACCGTCGATCCCGGCGGCGTATCGTTCAGGACTGCCGTCACCGTGGTCTCCTCGAGATCGACGGTCGACTCGAGTGGCACCCAGTTGCGGTTGCCGCTCTCGTTTCCACTGCCGCCGGATTCCGTTTCAACGGCGACGGCGACGTCGGTGGGACTTGAACCCGGCGGCAGTGCCGTCGGATCGTAAACGAGGGAGATTCGGACCGCTTCGACGGCTTTCAGCCCGTCGAGTTCGTGGATATCCACCGGCGCTGCGAGCGCGTCGATCGGTGCGTCGACGGCACTCTTTTCGAGGCCGAACGCCTCCGGCACGACGCCCGCGACGACGGCGATTCGGGCACCGGCGTGTTCGAGCGTCTCCTCGGTGGCGGAGTCGGAATCGTACCCAGGAATGGCCATACGCGAGGCGAGGCACTCGACTTATTTGACCTTGTACCGCGCGTACGCCGGGTCTGTCAACTACTAACACGGCACAGCTGAGTCGGACGGTTTCCGCGGTACAACTGATAGGGATTATCGTAGCCAACTGGAGGTCTCGAAACCGGGCCTTCGGCGCTGTGTCTCGGTTCTTCAGAGGGAAACTATGAATTCCTACGATAATCCCTATGAGCCAGCAGTCGTTGCACGGTACAACTGAACTGCCACTCAGCTCTCGCCGGTCGATCGCGAAACCGCTGCGGGCCGAATCGAGACGAATCCTTTTATCGACGCGGAAACCTATCACGTACTGTGTCCGAGACTGGCGGATACCAGCGGTTCTTCCCCTACGACGAGCCATACGAGAACCAGCGGGAGGCGATGGACCGCATCTACAACACGCTGGTCCGGGGCCAGAACGTGCTCTTCGAGGGGGCCTGCGGGACCGGCAAGACCCTCTCGGCGCTCGTTCCCGCCCTCGAAGTCGCCCGCGAGCAGGACAAGACGGTCGTCATCACGACGAACGTCCACCAGCAGATGCGCCAGTTCGTCGCCGAGGCCCGCGCGATTACCCGCGAAGAGGACCTTCGCACGATCGTTTTCAAAGGGAAGTCCTCGATGTGTCACATCGACGTCGGCTACGAGGAGTGTCAGGCCCTGCGGGACAACACGCGGGCGGTCGTCGACGCCGAACGCGATCGCGACCAGCTCGAGCGTCGCCAGCGCGAATTACTGGCCGAGAGCCAGGACGGGGACGGCGGTGCGGCCGACGCCCGCAGCGCCGTCATGGACGAACTCGAGAACATCGAAGAACGTCTCGATGACCTCGAGGAGCAGAACGTCTGTGAGTACTACCAGAACAACCTGACGGAGAACACGGACGACTTCTTCGCCTGGCTGTTCGACGACGTTCGCACGCCCGAGGAGATTTACGAGTACGCCGAGCGACAGGGCTTCTGTGGCTACGAACTCCTGAAAGAGGGGATCGAGGGCGTCGATCTCGTCGTCTGTAACTACCACCACCTGTTAGACGGCGTTATCCGCGAGCAGTTCTTCCGGTGGCTCGGCCGCGATCCCGAAGACGTGATCGCCGTCTTCGACGAGGCACACAACGTGGAGGATGCGGCCCGCGAACATGCCACCCGAACCTGTTCGGAGCGAACGTTCGACTCCGCGCTGGACGAACTCGCCGAGACGGAAGATCCGCGATCGACCGACGCGGCGAACGTCCTCTCGGCGTTCCACCGCGCGCTCGTCGAGACCTACGAGGACAGTTTCGGATTCGGTGACCGAGAGTCGATCGACGAGAACTGGGACGACGTTCCGATCGCTAACGACGATCGTAGAGACGACCTGACGCTCGCGTTTCTCCAGCAGTACTCGGGGCAGGGAATCGACGCGGACTTAGAGACCGCGATGGCGCTCGGCCAGGATTTAGACGAGCAGTACGAGGAGGCCTACCGGGAGGGCGAGACGGCGACGCGGACGGAGTGTCAGACACTCGACGCGGCGGCGTTCGTCAGCGGTTGGCTGAACGAGGGGGAGACGGAGGGACTCTACCCGGTCGTCTCCGTCACCCGCGACGCGGGAACGGACGAGGTGTACGGCCGCGCGGAACTGTACTCTTGTCTCCCCCGACAGGTAACCGGGCGGCTGTTCGAGGACGTCTCCGCGACGGTCCTGATGAGCGCGACGCTTCAGCCGTTCGACGTGACCGAGAACGTCCTCGGCCTCGAGGACTGCGTGACGATGGCCTACGGGCTGCAGTTCCCCGCCGAAAACCGCCGGACCTACGCGGTCGAAACGCCACCGCTGTTCGCGTCGGATCGAGACGACCCTGCCGTCCAAGAGCAGGTCACCGACGCAATCTACGACGCCGTTCGCTTCACGCCCGGCAACACGCTCGCGTTCTTCCCGAACTACGGCGAGGCGAGTCGGTACGCCGATCGGCTCGAGCGTCGCTACGACGGGACGGTCTATCTCGACGAACCCGGCGTCGCCGTCGAGGATCTCCGCCAGAAGTTCGTCGCGAGCGACGACGCCGTCCTCTGTACGTCGCTGTGGGGAACGCTCGCGGAGGGCGTGAGCTTCGACGGGGAGGACGCCCGGACGGTGCTGGTCGTCGGCGTCCCGTACCCGCATCTCGACGATCGGGCGGAGGCCGTCCAGGAGGCCTACGACGCGGCCTTCGAGGGGACCGATACCGGCTGGCGCTACGCCGTCGAGATTCCCACGGTCCGGAAGACGCGACAGGCGCTGGGCCGAGTCATTCGATCGCCCGACGACGTCGGCGTCCGCGCCCTGCTCGATCGGCGGTACTCCCGCTCTGCGAAGTCGGATCTCGGGAAGTACAGCGTCAACGGAACGTTCCCCCACGAAGAGCGCGAGGAGTTGATCGACATCGATCCGCAGAAGCTGAAGTTTTCGATGCTGAACTTCTACGCCGATCACGACGCCTACGACGGCGATCCGCCGGCCCCGTGAGGGCTTTTCCCAGCAAGTCCGGGCGTCGATCGACTACCGCTGTCTCCGCGGGCGATCGGCGTCGCTACGTCGCTTCAAGCGTCACGTGAGCCGCCCCGTTCGTGACGGTGACCACGTGATCGCCGTCCTCCTCGATCGTCACGTCGTAGCTGTCGCTGTCCTCGATCGATCGCGCATCGAGAGGCCCGCCACCGAGTTTTGCGACCTGCACGCTCACTGCGCTTCCGTCGTCTACGCGCTCGACGTCGACCGTGACCGTGTACCGATCGCCTTCGTCGGCACTGAACTCCGCCGTCCGCTCGTCTTCGAGCGTTTCGTCTACGCCGCCACCGCTGACAGCTCCGCTAAGTTCGGAACAGCCGGCGACTGTTACCGTCGTAGCGACGCCGATGAACGACCGTCTGTGCATGTTCGGTGCTACTGACAGGATGGTATAATAGGTTCTGGCCGATCGGCAGCGATCGCAGTCAGGCGGTCTTGCCTGCGATCCTCGCGGTACCGTCTGCGATCCCGGCAGCTTCGTCTGCGGTCGCCGCAGTATTACCGTCTGCCTCGGCCGAGTTCAGGCGGGAAGCCGAACGCGGCTCACCGGCAGTCGGTACGTTCCGTCCCAGAACTCGAGTTCGGTCACCGTCCACCGGATCGGTTCGATCTCGCGATCGGCAAGCGCCGCGGCGGCATCGCCGTCACCGCCCCGTGCCAGCGTGACGTGGGGGACGTACTCGCTGCCCTCGAGACCGTCGACCGTTCCGAAGGTGTCGACGAGGTCGGCGTGGATTCGCTCGAGTCCGGGGCTCTCGACGGCGAGGTAGACGACGGGTGCCGAGCCGAGCGGCGGATCGGCGAAGTAGTCGATGCCCGTGATCTCGGCCTCGACGGCCGGTGCGCCTTCGAGCGCACGGTGGGTGCGGTGTTGGAGTTGGGCGACGTGGTCGGCCTCGCCGAGTCGTTTGAGCAGACACGAGTGATCATCGCGGACGCTCTCGAATCCGACTAACGATGGGTACAGATCGGCTGCGAGTGCGCGGACGCGGCCGGGAACGGGAACGTTGACGCTGTACACTTCAGGAACCGTAGGATCGCTCGCCGTATGAGTCTGGCGTTCATACTGCCGGCCAGACGTCAGTGAGACGTCGGTCGGGAATTTACGATCGTCTCCGGCGGTGACGACGACGCTCGATCGGCCGGCGTCGAATCGGTCTCTCCAGCAGTCTCAGATTCGATCGACTAGCCAGAGGACGATCAGGACGGCGATCGCGAGCTGGATGAGGAAGAAAAACGGGCCGAGCAGACTCGCGATTCCGCTGAGCAGTGTCTGGAGGATCTGCAGGACGAGCAACACGGCGACGAGCCCGAGGACGATTTTCAGGAGCGTTTCGACCGCGAGATCACCGCGCGAGTCGATCATACGTTCACGTACGCGTGAACGTTGAAAAGCGCACCGCTACTGCGGTCGGAAAGACCTATCTGGACGGCTCTGTCATCGGTATACAATGGACGTGAGGGGGCAGTGGGCCCTGATCTGCGTGCTCGTGGTCGTCGGGTGCTCGATCGCGCTGGTGCCGATCGGTGCGGCCAGTGTCGACCCCGGCGCTGCGGTGATACAGGAGGATCCCGAGGACGGTGACGAACCCGAGGAGGTTCCACAGCTCGAAGATGCAGACGAGATTCACATCGACGTGTTCATCCACGAGAACGGGTCGGCAACGTTTACGATCGATTACCGGTACGCGATCGACGACGAAAACAGGTCCGAAGAGGAGTGGGAGGAGCTCCGAAGTGACGTCGAAGACGATCCGGCGGGGTATGCAACCGCGGAAGAGCGGCGGTGGTCCGACACGCTCGCTAACGGAGTAAACGAGACGGGGCGGGAGATGAGTATCTCGGATGTCACCGTCAGTACCGACACGAGCACCGCACCGCGCGAACGAGGCCACGTCGAGTTTACGTTCGAGTGGTCGTCGTTCGCCCACGTCGAACTGAACCGGATCGAAGCGGGTGATGCGATTTCGGGCTTTACGCTCCCGGAAGACACCACGCTGCAGCTCCGGTGGCCAGAACAGTACACGAGCTACGAAGCGCCCGAGCCTTCACCGGACGATTCCGGGGAGAATTCGGTCTTCTGGAGCGACGAATCGACCGAGTTCACCGCCGACCAGCCTCGCGTCGTTCTGATCGAGAACGCAAACGACGAGCCACAGCAGGCCGAAACAGACGAGCCGTCGATGCCCTGGGTTGCGGTCGCGGCCGCCCTGCTCGTTCTCGCGGTCGTCGGCGCGGCGGGGTGGTGGCTCAGGGGCGAACGAGTGCGCACGACGAACACCGGCGACGACTCGCCGCCGCCGACCACTGATCCCGCCGCTGGCGAGCCTGAACAGAACGGTCCCCCGACGGAACTGCTGAGCAACGAGGAACGAGTCCTGCGGCTGCTCGAGGAACGCGGCGGTCGGATCAAACAACAGGAAGTCGTCTCGGAACTGGAGTGGACCGAAGCCAAGACGAGTCAGGTCGTCAGCGGCCTCCGCGAGGACGATACGATCGAGGTCTTCCGCATCGGTCGGGAGAACGTCCTCTCGTTACCGGAGGACGGCGACTCCGGCCCGTGATTCTCGGCGTCTCTTCGTTCGACTCACGTTCGATTTTCAGTAGATCCACGACCGATCCTCGTTCGAGGCGTGAACTTCGCGTAGCGTCTCATCGAAGCGCACGGCGCTTGCCGTCCCGGCAGATTTTAATAGTGGTCCGCGTAATACACCTATCAATGAGTCGTTCCGTCGGCAGTTCGATCGCTGTCCTCGCACTCGACGGAGCTATTTCTCTGCGGCGGCGGCGACCGCGGCGGGCCCTCTGAGCCCGTACTATCTCTCACCCCACGTTCCAGGTTCGTTCCAACGTTCCAGCAAATGCAGAAAATTCCGGTTAGCGTGATCTCTATCCTTATTTTTCACAATCCAAACCAATGAGCTTAAGTCCCTCCTGGCGTTTCACTCGAGTACGACATGACACGCGTTGCACTCGCGTTCTCGGGCGGACTGGACACGACGGTCTGTGTCCCGCTGCTCGAGGAAGAATACGGATACGACGACGTCATCGGCGTCACGGTCGACGTCGGACAGCCGGCTTCCGAGTTCGAGGAAGCCGAGGAAACCGCCGACGCGCTCGGGTTAGAACACTACGTCGTCGACGCGCGAGAAGAATTCGCCGCTCTCTGTCTCGAGAGCGTTCGCGCGAACGCGACCTACCAGGGCTACCCGCTCGGAACGGCACTCGCCCGCCCCGTGATCGCGAACGCGATTCTCGAGGTCGCAGAGGAACAGGGCTGTACCGGCATCGCCCACGGCTGTACGGGCAAAGGCAACGACCAGCTTCGCTTCGAGGCCGTCTGGCGTGACTCGGACCTCGAAGTGATCGCCCCCGTGCGCGAACTCGGACTCACCCGCGAGTGGGAAACCGAGTACGCCGAAGAGAAGAATCTGCCCGTCGAGGGCGGCGACGGCGGCAAGTGGTCGGTCGACACCAACCTCTGGAGTCGCTCCGTCGAGGGCTCGGAACTCGAAGACCCGAGCTACGTCCCTGGAGAGGAAATTTACAACTGGACGCAGGCCCCCTCTGGCGAGACCCAGGAGATCGAGATCACCTTCGAGCAGGGATACCCCGTCGCCGTCGATGGTGTCGAGTACGACCCCGTCGACTTGATCGAGCACCTGAACGGCGTGGCCGGCGCCTACGGCGTCGGTCGCACGGACTCGATGGAAGACCGCATGCTCGGTCTCAAAGTCAGAGAAAACTACGAACACCCGGCGGCGACGACCCTGCTCAACGCCCACGAGGGACTCGAGGGACTCGTCCTCACGCAGGAGGAACGCGAGTTCAAGCAACTGATCGACCAGAAGTGGTCGAAGAAGGGCTACGAGGGGCTGATCGACGCGCCGCTCGTGAACGCGCTCGAGGGCTTCATCGACGAGACCCAGAAGCGCGTCACCGGCACGGTGACCGTCCGCTTCGAGGGCGGTCAGGCCCGCGTCGTCGGTCGCGACAGCAAATACGCCGCCTACTCGGCCGAACACGCCTCCTTCGACACGGAGACGGTCGGCAAGATCAAACAGGAAGACGCCACCGGCGTCGCGAAGTACCACGGCTTCCAGCGTCGTCTCGCCAACGCGGTGACGGCCAAAGAAGACGACGAGGAAGTCGAACTCGCCACCGACGGCAGCGGCGGCGAAAGCGAGGACTCGGAGTAACGATGACAGAGGAGAGTGCTCAGGACGAGACGTCTGAGGTCGCGTCCGCGTTCGAAACGGACGGCGGTATCGACGGCACCGAGAGCGTCGTCCGCCGCGATCGCTTCAGCGGCGGCCCCGCCCGGAGCTTCCTCTCCTCGCTCGCAGCCGACGAACGAATCTTCGAGGCGGATCTCGAGGTCGATCGCGCCCACGTGGTCATGCTCGCAGAACAGGGGATCGTCAGTAACAGCGTAGCCGGGTCGATCTTGACCGCACTCGACGCGATCGAGGTCGACGGTCACGACTCCCTGCCCGACGGCGAGGACGTCCACGAGGCGATCGAGACGGCGGTCATCGAAGAGATCGGTGCCGACGGCGGCAAGATGCACACGGCGCGCTCGCGCAACGACGAGGTCGCGACGTGCATCCGCTATCGCCTGCGCGAGGACGTTCTCGAGGCGATCGAGACGACGATCGCGCTGCGCGAGGCGTTGCTCGATTTAGCCGAGACCCACCAGGAGACGGTGATGCCCGGCTACACCCACCTCCAGCCAGCCCAGCCGACGACGGTCGCTCACTGGGCGCTTTCGTATGCGGGTGCGGTCGGTCGCGATACCGAACGCTTACTCGAGGCTTACGACCGGATCAACGAATCGCCCCTCGGCGGCGCGGCCTTTGCCGGGACGACGTTCGAGATCGATCGCGCGCGGACGGCCGACCTGCTCGGCTTCGAGGGCGTCGTGGAGAACTCGATGGACGCCTCCTCGAGTCGAGACTTCTTACTCGAGACGATTCAGGCGCTGTCGACGCACGCGACGACGCTGTCGGGACTGGCCGAAGACGTGATTATCTTCGCCAATCGCGGCTTCGTCGATCTTTCCGACGAGTACTCCTCGACGTCGTCGATCATGCCCCAGAAGAAGAACCCGGATACGCTCGAACTGGTGCGCGCCGTCGCGGGCGACGCGGCCGGCAGCGTCCAGGGGCTGACGACGACGCTCAAGGGGCTTCCACGCGCGTACAATCGCGACCTCCAGCGGGCGACGACCCACGCCTGGGAGACCGCCGACGCGGTGACCGAGGCCAGCGAGGTCGCGGCCGGCGCGATCGCGACCGCCGACTGGAACGCGGATGCCCTCGCCGCCGAGGCCGGCGCGGGTTTCTCCACGGCGACCGGCGTCGCGGACCTGCTCGCGGCGAACGGGTTGCCGTTTAGGATGGCCCACGAACTGGTTGCCGCCGCTGCGGAACGCGGTGGCGACGTCGCGGCGATCGAGGCTGCTGCACAGGACGTCCTCGACGAATCGATCGAGCACTACGTCGACCTCGCGGCTGTCGAGGACGCACTCGACCCCGTCGAGAGCGTGGCGAGTCGCGATTCGCGGGGCGGTCCAGCCCCCGAGGCGGTTGCCGACCAACTCGCGGTGGCTCGCGATCGACTCGTCTCCCACGAGGAGGCGCTCACGAGAGCGAGCGAATCGCTCGAAACGGCACACGAAACGCTTCGCAACGAGGTGAACGCGTATGTGTAATGTATCGGTTTGGTGGATGGCTCCGGTCCCGTCGCCACCGCGGTCCCCGCCCGGGGACTAGTTACCTACTCCATGATATGTCAGACATGATTCGCCGGACGAATGCCCTTTTACGCCGTTAGCGGTCAGTATTGGTCGTATAATTTTGCTGTTAATTCCGAAGGCTTTAAGGGAATCCCCCTCTCAGATACAGGTACAATGACCGAATGCGTCGAGTGTGGGGCTGAAGTTTCCCTGCACGACGATCTGGAAGTTGGAGAGATCGTCGACTGTACGACCTGTGGAGCAGAGCTTGAAGTCGTCGACACCGAGCCGCCAGTCCTCGAGCGAGCCCCGGAGCTCGAAGAGGACTGGGGTGAGTGACCTTGCAAATAGGAATACTCTATTCCCGAATTCGCAAAGACGAGAAGCTCCTGCTCAGCGAGCTTCGCGAGCGCGATCACGAGATCGAGAAGATCGACGTCCGCAAACAGACGTTCGACATCGGTGAGGCTCCCGAGGCGTTCGCTGATCTCGACATCGTCGTCGATCGCTGTCTCGCCACGAGTCGGAGCCTGTACGCCACGCAGTTCTTCGAGGCCTACGGGATTCCCGTCGTCAACAGCCACGAGACGGCTGACATCTGTGCGGACAAGGTGAAAAATAGCCTCGCGCTCGAGCAGGCGGGCGTCCCGACGCCCGCGACGAAAGTCGCATTCACGAAAGAATCCGCGATGGAGGCGATCGAGGACTTCGGCTACCCCTGCGTCCTCAAACCCGTCGTCGGCTCCTGGGGCCGCCTGATGGCCAAGATCGATTCTCCGGACGCCGCCGAGGCCATCCTCGAACACAAGGCCACCCTCGGCCACTACGAGCACAAGGTGTTCTACGTCCAGGAGTTCGTCGAGAAACCGGGACGTGACATCCGCGTGCTCGCGATCGACGGCGAACCGATCGCCGGGATGGTCCGATCGTCGGACCACTGGATCACGAACGCGGCCAAGGGTGCGGAGACGGACGTCTTCGAGATCGATAACGAGGCCCGCGACCTCGTCGGGAAAGCGAGCGACGCCGTCGGCGGCGGCCTGCTCGGTATCGACCTGATGGAAACTGAAGACGCCTCCAAGTCACACTCGGAGGGCAGCCAGCCGGAGTCTGGCCAGCGGTACACCGTCCACGAAGTCAACCACACCGTCGAGTTCAAGGCCCTCGACGGGGCCGTCGAGACCGACATCGCCGGCACCGTCGTCGACTGGCTCGAGGAGAAGGCGGCCGCGGCCGACGACGAACTCGAGGTGACCGCCTGATGGCGATCGAAACCGACGTCAGCGCCGACGAGAACGCCGAAACGGTTACTGCGACCGTTATCGGTGGGTCCGGCTTTACGGGCGGGGAACTGCTCCGTCTGCTCGCCGGCCACCCGAATTTCGAACTCGTCGAGGTCACGAGTCGATCGAAAGCCGGCAAGAGCGTCGGCTCCGTCCACCCGCCGTTGCGGGGCACGGATCTGCGGTTTACCGAACCCGAGGATCTCGAGAGCGTCGACGTCCTGTTCGCGGCAACGCCACACGGCGTTTCGATGGGACAGATCGACGACTTTTTCGAGATGGCGGACACCGTCGTGGACCTCTCGGCAGACTTCCGGTTGGCCACCGAAGACCAGTACGACGAGTGGTACGACGGCCACGACGCGCCCGAGTACCTCCAGAAGGCGGAGTACGCGCTTCCCGAAATCAATCGCGACAACCTGCCCAGCGCGGAACTCATCGCCGGCGGCGGCTGTAACGCCACCGCGACCATCCTCGGACTCTATCCGCTGTTCGAGGGCGGCATTCTCGATGGCGGGGAACAGATCGTCGTCGACGTGAAAGTCGGCTCCTCGGAAGGCGGTGCGGGCGGCGGCGAGGCCTCGAGCCACCCCGAGCGATCGGGCGTCGTCCGCCCCTACGCACCGACGGGCCACCGCCACGAAGCCGAGATCGAGCAGTGGCTCGACACGAGCGTCTCGTTCACGTGTCACGCCGTGGATATGATCCGCGGCGCAAGCGCGACGGGCCACGTCTTCCCCGACGGTCCCGTCTCGAAGGGCGAACTCTGGAAAGCCTATCGCGGCGCGTACGAGGACGAACCCTTCGTCCGGATGGCCGCCGGCGGCTCCGGCGTCTACCGCTATCCCGAGCCGAAGGCGGTCGCCGGAACCAACCTCGCGGAGGTCGGCTTCGAACTCGATCCCTCGAACAAGCGCATCGTCGTCTTTTCGGCGATCGACAACATGATGAAGGGATCGGCGGGACAGGCGGTCCACGCCGCGAACATCGCACTCGGCCTCGAAGAGACGGCCGGACTCGAATTTACGGGACTCCATCCCGTGGGGGCACCCTGAGATGGCAGTTGTCGTCAAAATCGGCGGTGCTCGCGCCGTCGATCCCAAAGGGGCACTCGTAGACGTTGCGAGCCTCGTCGCCGACGGCGAGCAGGTCGTCGTCGTTCACGGCGGCTCGACCGCCGTCGACGAGACCTTAGAAGAACTCGGCGAGGAACCTACCTACGTCGAGACTCCCGGAGGAGTGGTTGGGCGCTTTACCGACGAACGCACCATGGACGTCTTCAAGATGGTAATGCCGGGCAAACTCAATACCGACCTCGTCGAGTCGCTGCACAACGAGGGCGTCAACGCGATCGGCCTCTCTGGCACCGACGGGAAACTCCTCGAAGGCAAGCGCAAATCCGCCATCCGCGTCAAAGAAGACGGCAAGAAGAAGATCAAACGCGGCGACCACTCCGGGACGATCGAGTCGGTCAACGCCGACTTACTCGAGACGCTGCTTTCGGGCGGCTATACGCCCGTCGTCTCGGTCCCGGTACTCGGCAGGGAGAAAGACGGCGGCTACACCGCGGTCAACTCCGACGCCGATCGGTCCGCCGCTGCGATCGCCGGCGCGATCGGGGCGGATCTGGTCGTGTTGACCGACGTCTCGGGCATCTACGAGGACCCCGACGACGAGTCGACGCGAATCGACTCGGCTGCCACGCCGGAGGCGTTTGCAGCCGTCAAAGACGCCGCAGAAGGGTTCATGACCAAGAAAGTCATGGCCGCCGAGGAAGCCCTCGAAGGGGGTGCGTCCTCGGTGATCGTCGCCACGGCGAACGCCGACGCACCCATTACGAGTGCGCTCGACGGCGACGGGACGACGATCGAACCTGGCGCACTCGCCGCCGCGGAAACAGAAACGGAGGCCACGCAATGAGCGATCACGACTTCGTCTCCGGCGGCAAACCGATCGGGATCGAGCGCGGCGAGGGGCCGTACCTCTACACCGCAGGCGGCACGGAGTACGTCGACGCCGGTGCGAGTTACGCGTGTACGCCACTCGGACACAGCCACCCGGCGGTCGTCGAGGCCGTCCAGGAGCAGGTTGGCAAACTGACGTTCGTCGACTCCTCTTATCCCGTCCAGGCCCGCGAGAACGCCTACGCCGCACTCGTCGCGGCCACGCCCGACGGCCTGGATCAGGCCTGGTTCTGTAACTCCGGCACCGAAGCCAACGAGGCCGCGCTGAAGTTCGCCCGGTCTGCGACCGGCGATTCGAAGATCGTCGCCGCGACGCGATCGTTCCACGGACGGACGATGGGCTCGCTCGCGGCGACGTGGAAAGACAAGTACAAAAAGCCATTCGAGCCACTGGCTGGCGACATCGAGTTCGTCCCTTACGGCGACGGCGAGGAACTTGCGGCCGCCGTCGACGACGAGACTGCAGCCGTGATCCTCGAACCGATTCAGGGCGAAGGTGGCATTAACGTCCCGCCTGCGGGCTACCTCGAGACTGCTCGTGAGTGTACCGACGACGCCGGCGCGGCGCTCGTGCTGGACGAAGTCCAGACCGGGATGGGACGGACCGGCGAAATGTGGGCTTGCGAGCACGCGGACGTCACGCCCGACGTGCTGACGACGGCGAAGGGACTCGGCAACGGCCTGCCCGTTGGCGGCGTCGCGGTTCGTGACTGGATCGCCGACGGCGCGGCTTCCCACAACGCCACGTTCAGCGGCGGCCCGGTCGTCTCTGCCGCGGTTCATGCAACCGTCTCGACGATCGTCGAGGAGGAGTGGCCCGCCCACGCCGCCGCGATGGGCGACTATCTCGTGACCGAACTCGAGGCCGAACTCGGTGACGAGGTGCGCGAAATCCGCGGCGAGGGCCTGCTGATCGGTATCGAGTTGAAACGCGGCGCGAATCGCGTCGCCCGCGACCTGGCGATCGACTACCAGGTGCTGGCGCTGCCGGCGGGTCGAACCGTCCTGCGCTTGCTGCCGCCGCTCGTGATCGACGAAGCGACGGCGGACCACCTCGTGGAGGCGCTGGGCGCGGTTATCGCACCCGACGATCCCGAATCATGAACGCGAGCACGAGCGACCCGACGGCCGTCTCGCTTTCGGAAGCCCGAGAGCTGCTGATCGACCTCGTCTCGATCCCCTCACCGACCCGCGAGGAGCGGAAAGCGGCCAAACGACTCGTCGATTTCTTCGAGGCCCACGATCGGGAGGTCTGGATCGACGCGGTCGGGAACGTCCGCGCGCCGGCGGACGACGCCGTGTTGTTGACCTCGCACATCGACACCGTTCCGGGGGACATTCCCGTCGAAGTCGAAGAAACGGGCGACGACGAGATCCTCTGGGGGCGTGGCAGCGTCGACGCGACGGGGCCACTCGCCGCGATGGCGGTTGCCGCCGTCCGAACCGGCGTCTCCTTCGTCGGCGTCGTCGGCGAGGAAGTCGACTCGAAGGGGTCGCGCTACCTCGTCGACGACCGGGAGGACGAACCGGACGCCGTCGTCAACGGCGAGCCTTCCGGAGCGAACGGGATCACGCTGGGCTATCGCGGACTGATCGCCGGCACGTACGTCGCGACCAGCGAGTCCGGCCACACCTCCCGGCCGGACCCGAATGCGATCCAGCACGCCGTCCGCTGGTGGTCCGCTGTCGAGACCCACTTCGAGGGTGACGAGTACGAACCGGTCTTCGAGCAGGTGACGACCAAGCCGGTCGACATCGAAGGCGGCGTCAGCGACGACGGTCTCTCGGTCGAGACGACGATGGACGTCCAGTTGCGCGTTCCGCCCTCCCTCGACGTCGGGACCGTCCGCGAAGCCGCGGAAGCAGAACTCGAGGTCGGGACCGTGACCTGGAAGGACAAGGTCCCGCCCGTGATGACGAGTCCGCGCACGGAGGTCGCCCGGGCGTTCCGGGTCGCCATCCGCGAGGAAGGCGACGACCCGCGCCTGGTGCGAAAGACCGGAACCAGCGACATGAACATCTACGCGGGGGCGTGGGACTGTCCGATGGTCACGTACGGTCCCGGGAATTCCGACCTCGATCACGCGCCCGACGAGCGCCTTTCGCTGTCGGAGTTCGACCAGTCCGTGTCGATCCTGGAACGCGTCTCGCGAACGCTCAGCGAGAACTGAAC
The DNA here is from genome assembly GCF_059736405.1 of Halosolutus sp. DAT137. Lineage (NCBI taxonomy): Archaea > Methanobacteriati > Methanobacteriota > Halobacteria > Halobacteriales > Natrialbaceae > Halosolutus > Halosolutus sp. DAT137. The sequence continues at coordinate 198,283 of NZ_JCAQID010000003.1, forward strand.
ACACAATTTTCACACACTTTACAGATCATGACGACAGATACCGACGACGGACGACCGAGACATTTCCTCGACGTCGACGATCTCACCGAGGACGAACTGTTCGCGGTCTTAGACAGGGCCGAGGCGTACAAACGAGCGATCGATGCCGGCGAGGACCACGCCGACCTGCCCGGCGAGACGCTAGGGATGCTCTTTCAGAAGGCGAGCACCCGGACGCGAGTCTCCTTCGAGACCGGAATGACCCAGCTGGGCGGCCACGCGATCTTCCTCGGCGAGGACGACCTCCAGCTAGGTCGCGGCGAACCCCTGAAAGACACCTCGCGTGCGCTCTCCCGGTACGTCGACGCGGTGATGGCCCGCGTGTTCAAACACGAAAACATCGAGGTGCTCGCGGAGTACTCGTCGGTGCCGATCGTCAACGGGCTCACCGACGACGCTCACCCCTGCCAGACGCTCGCGGACCTGCTGACGATCCGCGAACTGGAAGGCGGCTTCGAGGACGTCTCCGTCGCGTGGATCGGCGACGGAAACAACGTCGCCCAGTCGCTCGCGATCGGTGCCGCCCTGACCGACCTCGATCTGACGGTCGCGACGCCGGCGGGGTACGGCATCGACGAGGACGTGCTCGATCGCACCCGCGAACTCGGCGGCGAGCCGACAGTCACGACGGACCCGATCGAGGCGGCGACGAACGCCGACATCATCTACACCGATGTCTGGATCAGCATGGGCCAGGAGGACGAACGCGACGTCCGGATGAACGATTTCGAGGGATTCCAGGTCTGTACCGACCTTCTCGACCACGGCGACGACCCGTCGGTCATGCACTGTCTGCCGGCCCACCGCGGCGAGGAGATCACCGACGCCGTCATCGAGAGCGATCGATCGGTCGTCTTCGAGCAGGCGGAAAACCGGTTACACGCGCAAAAGGCGCTGTTGAGTTGGCTGCTGGAATGATACTGGTTCGCGGTACCGCGTGAGGCTTTCGGCTCGCCCCGAACGGTTCCGAAAACCGGGCGACGGAGTGACCGAGTATTTGTACTGACCGACCGTATGCCGACGCATGTCCGACGGTCCACAGCACCGACTCGGAGAGTTGATGGAGCAGTCGAATCCGGCGTTCGAGAACGTGATGAGTTGCGTGTTCGGCATCGAGGACCACGAGACGCGGACGTATCTAGTCCTGTGTGAGTATCCCGGCAGTACGATCGCGGAACTCGCGGATATCCTCGACCGCGATCGGAGCACGGTCAATCGGGCGCTGTCGGCGCTGCAGGAGCGGGAACTCGTCCACCGGGAGCGCCGCTTGCTGGACGGCGGGGGATACGTCTACCAGTACACTGCGATCTCGCTGCCCGAAGCGAAAACGGTGCTCCACGAGGCACTGGACGCCTGGACGGAGACGGTACACGAGGTCATCGAGGAGTTCGACGGCGAACGGCGCGATCGACGCGGGGAATGAGCCTCGAATCGAACCCGCGACCTTTTTGTGCTGCCGGCCTTCTCGCCGGATAATGAGTCTCAGTCTCACTGCTGTGCAGCCGGACGTGCCGGACGACGCCGTCGACGGCGTCTGGCTCGAGTGTATCGAGTGCGGTGCCACGTACGCTCCCTTTGAGGAGGTACGCTACACCTGCGACGAAGACGACGGCTTACTTGAGGTGCGCTACGCCGACCTCCCGACGTTCGAGGACTTCGAGGGTCAGGGCGTCTGGCGCTACGCCGCCGCGCTCCCGTTCGAGGAAGGCGTGACGACCCAGGAGGGGGCGACGCCGCTGTACGAGGTGCCACGTCTCGAAGAAGACGTCGGTGTCGAGGCGCTGCGGATCAAACACGAGGGGATGAACCCGACCGGCTCGTTCAAAGACCGCGGGATGACCGTCGGCGTCAGGGTCGCACAAGAACTCGGCGTCGATCGGCTGGCGTGTGCCTCGACGGGCAACACCAGCGCTGCGCTGGCGGCCTACGGCTCCCGCGGCGGGATGGAGACGCTCGTGCTCCTTCCGGCGGGGAAAGTCGCCGCGGGCAAGATCGCCCAGGCGAGCCTCCACGGCGCGCGCATTCTCGAAGTCGACGGGAACTTCGACGCCTGTCTCGACATCGTACAGGAACTCGCGGCCGAAGGCGAGGCCTACCTGCTCAACTCGCTGAACCCGTTCCGACTGGAGGGCCAGAAGACGATCGGTCTCGAAATTCTCGAGGAGTTCCGCGACGATTACGGGGCGTTCCCCGACAGGATCGTCCTTCCGGTGGGCAACGCGGGCAACACCTCGGCGCTGTACAAGGCGTTTCGCGAACTCGTTCAGGCGGGTGCGCTCGACCCGAGCGAGGTGCCGAAGCTCACCGGCGTCCAGGCCGAGGGAGCCGCCCCGATGGTCGAGGCGATTGAGAACGGGGCCGACGAGGTCCGGCGCTGGGAGGACGTCGAGACGCGGGCGACCGCGATCCGCATCGGAAATCCGGTCAACGCCCCGAAAGCCTTGCCGGGCATTCGCGAGACCGGCGGCACGGCGATCGCGGTCTCCGACGAGGAGATCACCGACGCCCAGCGCGACCTTGCCGAAGAGGGAATCGGCGTCGAACCCGCCTCCGCGGCGTCCGTGGCGGGACTGCGTAAACTCCGCGCCACGGGAGTCGTCGACGACGACGAACGCGTCGCCTGCCTGACGACTGGCCATCTGCTCAAAGACCCCGACGCCGCCGCCGCTGCGGGCAGCGATCCGGAGCCGGTGCCGGCCGATACCGACGGCGTCATCGATCACCTGCAGGGGTAGGCCGGTCGCGATCGATCGTGATCGCGGGACATGACCTCCCTCACGTCCCGTCTGACGCCTGTCTGTCCCGTCTGACGCCCGACTGACTGACCTTTTTCACTCCGGACGGTGCCCCTTGGAGCATGTCCGCCGAGCAACGATCCGGCGATTCACTGTCCCGCCGACCGACCTCCAGAACCGACACCGAATCCGTCGCCTCGCGGGTCGACGTGCCGTCGATCGACCCGTCAGTAACCGACTCCCGAGACCCGCTCCCGGTCCGCGTCGAACGCGTTCGCTTGCGCATGCAGGTCGCCGCCCTCGAACGCGAACTCGTCGCCAGCGAGCGTCGCTGTCAGTCGATCGTCACTCAGTACGAACGCCTGCTCGCGGAACGATCGGAACCGAGCGTCACTCCTCCGCAACCGAGCGGAAGACTGGCCAACGTGGTACGTCGCCTGATTGCTGGCAGTCGATAGTATTTCGACATTGTGATCAGCGTACGTGGGACTCATCCCACCGATCGATTCGGTCCCACCCTCGTTATTTTAGTGATACCGATAGTTTAAATATGATCGTAGGGCCCAACTAAACTGGGAAGGAAAATTACCAATGGTTAGTGGGGACTTATCACGACTCTGCCCCGAGTGCGAGGGGAAAGTACGACGGGTGGATACGGAGGCTATCTGCGAGGAATGTGGACTCATCTGCGACGAAGACGCGATCGATCGCGGTCCCGAGTGGCGGTCGTTTAGCGACGGTGAGACCGACCCGCGGCGAACCGGGGCACCGCTGACGCGCTCCCGACACGATCGCGGGCTTTCGACGGAGATCGGCTACGGAACCGGCAGTGGTTTCAAATCGAAGACACGAATCACGGGACGAAAACGGCGCCAGATCGCCCGCCTCCGGCGGGAACACAATCGGGCGCGAATCTCGACGAAGGCCGATCGAAACCAGGCCTACGGCTTTACCGAGATCAAGCGCGTCACCGCCCGGCTGTCCCTTTCGGATTCGTTTCGCGAGCAGTCGTGTACACTGTTCAAGTCGGCCCAGTCAGAAGGACTGTTCCAGGGCCGCTCACTGGAGGGGTTCGCTGCCGCAGCGATCTACGCCACCTGTCGAACGCGATCGAACGCCCGGACGGTCGACGAGATTACCGCGGTCGCGCGTGCGGACGCCGACGAATTGAAGGCCGCCTACGACGCCCTAAACCGTGAACTGGGCCTACCAACCGGCCCGATCGATCCGTCGCAGTACCTGCCGCGCTACGCTTCGGAACTCGATCTGGGACGGGCCGTCGAGCGACGAGCCCAGGAGTATCTCGAGGCGTTGTTCGAGGCCCGCGCGATCGGCGGCCGCAATCCGAGCGGCGTCGCCGCGGGCTGTCTTTACCGGGCTGCACACGAGCGGGGTGCTGATCCGTCCGTGACGCAGGCCGACGCTGCTGCGGTTGCAGATGTCGCACCGGTGACGATTCGATCGACGGTTACGGCGATCAAAGAACTGTAACGCGGCGGTGTGGATTCTCCGTCGAACGAGGACTCACGATCGAGTAGCGACTCGACTCGCGATCGACCAGTCGACGCGAGCAGAAGGGAGGCGAGTATTCGACGATGGGGGCGGCCCTTACGTCGTTCGGAGATTGTCCGTACTCGGCTCGTAAACCTCGCCTTTTTGTTTGAGTTTCTCGATTTCGTGTTCGGCTTTCGACTGGTCCATGCCGATCTCTTCGGCCCGTTCCATGACGATGTCGATCGGCGCGCCCTCGTCGTACTCCTCTTCGATATCGGTGATGAGTCCTTTGAGGTTCTTGATCCGATCGCGCTGGGATTTCGAGGTGCCGGCTTCGACGATGTCCGCGTCGAACTCGCCCGTCTCGGGATCGACGCCGATGTCCTGCAGACAGGAACGAACGATCTCGATGACGCGGTTGGCGTCGTGTTCTTCGACCGTATCCGAGAGGCGGACCCGGGCGCTGGCCTCCGAGAGCCGCACCAGCGCCTCGAGCTTTCGGGCGGTGACGGGTATCGGGGCGTCCTCGTCGGTCCCTTTCGATCGGAGGTCGACGTAGAAGTCCCGGATCGCGTTCCGGGCAGCCTCGGTCATCCGCGGGTGGCAGTTCTGCTTCGAGAAGGCGATGTACTTGCGTAGCAGTTCGGCGTCGATCTCGGGGTCGACCTGATCGGTCATCTCCTCGATCTCCTCGGCGCCGACGTCGAGGGCGGGCATCTGCTCGCGCTGGGTCGTCAGTTCGCCGGCGTAGTTGGTCGTGATGATGTGCTCTGCGAGGTTGCGGTCTTTCTCCTCGTCGGGTTCGTCGGTGACCGTGAAGATGAGGTCGAACCGGCTGATGAGCGCCGGTTCGAGGTCGATCTGCTCGCTGATCGGTTCGTAGTGATCGAACCGGCCGTACTTGGGGTTCGCCGCGCCCAGCAGCGAACAGCGGGACTTGAGGGTGGCGTTGATGCCGGCCTTGGAGACGGAGATTTCCTGTTGCTCGAGAGCCTGGTGCATGGCGCTCCGGTCTTCCGATCGCATCTTATCGAGTTCGTCGACCGCAGCGATACCTTGGTCAGCAAGAACGAGCGCGCCCGCTTCGAGGGTCCACTGCTGTCCGTCGCCGAAGTCGTCGCGCACAGCGGCTGCGGTAAGCCCTGCCGAGGACGATCCTTTGCCAGAGGTGTAGACGGCCCGTGGAGCGATATTCTTGATATAGCTCAGCATCTGGGAGTTGTGGGAGATGACGCCGTTCGAGATGTAATTATGTGTCCCCTCGACTTCGAGGTCGTATACCCAGTCGTAGTCGGGTTCGAGTTCGTCGATTGACGCGATCCGATCGGTGTCGACGGTGGGTTCGATCGCGACTCCCCCATCGGCCAGTGCGCCGGTAGCGGGTGATGACTCGCCAGACGTGTTTCGAGCCGTCTCTGATACAGCGACTGTGTCTCCGACTCCAAGCTCGTCCGCACGGATCGCATGAACGCCTCCAATAGCTGGGACGAACAACGGATGTGACGGTGTAACTTCCAGTTCCCGCCCGCTCGAAGTCCGAATTCGATACATCCGATCGGGTGCCTCGCGTTTCCAGACTTTTGTTGCCCGCTGTGGTGCGATCGTACCGTTGTCCCGAAGTGACGGCACTTCGATATCAATCTCGTCCCACCACCCATCATCGATCGGTTTCGGGTCGTTGAGGTTCGATTCGACGAACTCGCGAATAGGAACATCTCGCCCGTCCGCGAGCGTAATCTTCGTATCTCCGTGAACGCATTTGCCAGTACCAGGGTCCCCGATCAGAAGCATATGCAAGTCCCCTCGAATCCGAGAGCCGTCGGGCAACTGCTTCGTGACGCCCGAAAACAGCTGGAGAATCATCGCGAGTTTCTCCTGATCGTAGCCGTAGATCGAGGGCGCGATCGAGGCGACCATCTGTTCGTAGACGTCGTCTTCGTTGGAGATTTCGTAGATCTGCTTTTTGTCCTCCTCGCTGATGTTCATATCCTCGAACTGCTCTTCGTCGATCTCGACCGACATCCCCTCCATGTAGAAATCGAAGACGGGGGACTTCTCGCCCTGATTTTCCTGCTGTTCGAGTCGGAGGACGCCCGTCGCGGAGACGTGGTCGCCCGGCGTGACTTCGCCGGTGATGTCGTCTTCGATGTGGACGTCGAGCGACTGGGGCGTCTCCCCGCCGCGCAGCCCTTCGGGGCTTTCCTGGACGCGGAGCTTCTGTGAGTCGACGAACTCCGACTGGTCGAAGTTCACCCGGAAGGGGCCCTGTCGCTCACAGCCCTGACACTCGTGGGGTTCCTGAAAGTCGCCGCTGGACTGCGGGACTCGAGAAAGGGTGCCACAGAGCTGACACTCGAAGGCGGCCTCCTCGATTTTCGGTCGGACGTCGGTGGCCTTCCGGACGATGCCCCGAACCTGGACGAGCGAGTTCATTTCCCGCGCGCGGATCTCCCGGATCTCGGGCGAGTCGGTGTCGGGAAGGTTCGTCACCCGGACGTGGGCCTGTCCGAGACTCACGTCGATCGGGAGGTCGTACAGGCGAAGCGCTTCTTCGGCGTAGCGCTGGAGCTGTTCGGGCTGGTTCAGAAAGTCGTCGGCCAGGTCGGGATCGAACCGGTAGAGATCCTGCCAGTCGACGTGGAGCGATCGCTGTTCGTTGGGGTACCGTTGGGCAAGCTGCTTGATCCCGTTGTCGTAGTAGTTCCGGAAGAACTGCTCGAACGCGTCGACGAGTTCAGAATTGCCCGCTTGCGCCATTGCACTGTTCTACGGCCCGCATCGGGTATAAATGGTGGCAAAGCGGACCGGAAGTGAGGGGGCCACGTCGAACGATTCGTACCGGCGAGCTGCGAGAGGGACTATCGTAGTTAATTACCGCTGATCGCCAGTGCCGAGCCGGCGATCGGCGGCATCATGCTACAAGAGCCCCTCTGACGCCGCGTCCCGTATTCCCTGCGGGGTTCGCGTGGCACCTCCTTCTTTCAGGTTCTCGCGTATGTATCTACAGCCAATGTGTTTTGGCTGCCCCGCGGCGGGACCGGGGACAGCGAGCCGGACCGAGACCGTTCGAGGCCCCGTTGCGGAACCAATAAGCGCCGGAGCGCTGATAGGATCGAGTGTGGACCGACGAACCGTTATCGCCGCCGTGGTTGCAGCCGTCGGCGTCCTGGCAGTCGCACTGGCAGCGGCCACGCTGCCATCGACCGTCGATCCGGACAGTAGCGTCGGCGTCGGTGGCAGCGGCGGCTCGGGTGACGGAACCGGCGGGCAGGCGCCGCCGCCAGCCGACAGACCGATCGACGCCGTCGAGATCCCGTTTTTGCACGAGCTTCTGGCAGTCGTGCTCATCGTTATCGCGATCGTCGTCCTCGCCTCCCTCCTCCGGAACTGGCGAGATTTCGTCCCCACGCTCGTCGCCGTCGCCGTTTGTACCGCGTTGCTGGTGATCGTGATGGCCCTCGTTTCGGATTCGATTCCGATCGGCGGTGAGGCGATGCCGGCGCCGATGGGCGATGGTGGATTCGACGAGGGTAGCGGCGGGGGAGTCGGCACTGGCGACACGATCCCGGTTCCGCCGGCCGTTCTCTTTGTGTTCACGGTCGCCCTTCTCGGCGTCCTCCTCGTCCTCGCTCGCTCGTCGAGTGTGCGACTGGGTGCGAGCGCGGGTGAGAGTGACGCTGATGCGGAATCCGACGGGATCGACGAGACGGAATCGATCGGCCGCGCGGCAGGTCGGGCGGCCGACCGGATCGAAGCCGGCGACGATGCCGACAACGACGTCGTCCGCGCCTGGCAGGACATGACCGATCGTCTCGACGTGACCCGGCCGGAGACCACCACGCCGCGTGAGTTCGCCGCCGCTGCCGTCGACGCGGGGATGGACCCCGAGGACGTGCGAGAACTCACGCGGCTGTTCGAGGACGTTCGATACGGGGCGTACACACCGACCGAGAATCGGGAACGCCGCGCCGTTCGGGTATTCCGACGAATCGAACGGACGTACGGGGCTGGGGACGAATGACTGCACGAACCCGCCTGGTCGTCGTCGGTCTCGCCCTCTTTGCCCTCGCGATCGGTGCGATGGTGATTCCCGGCGCGCTTTCGGTTCCGGTCGGGGAGTTCGCCGTCTACCTCGTCGGTGGACTGGTGCTCTGCTATGCCTACTTCGTCCGGAAATCGAGCGACGAAACCGGTTTCGTCCAGGCATCGACGCCCGACCCGGAGACGACGGTTCGGACGCCGACTCCCGGTGACGATTTGGGCGCGACGCTCAGGCAGTTTCTCGACGGCAGATCGGTCTATTCACGACCCCGGACCAGAAGGGGGTTGCGAGCCGCAGTGATCGCGGTGCTTACCCGGTACGAAAACTGCTCACCCGAAGACGCGCGCAAACGACTCGAACGCGGAACGTGGACGGACGATCCACACGCCAGCGCGTTTCTCAGCGACACCGACGCCCGCTCCCGTCAGCTTCCCAGCCGCGTTCGCGACCGACTGCCGCTCGAATCGCGATACGGGCGCGGGATCCGTCAGACCGTCGACGCGATCGCGGAGGTTGCGGGCGTCCAGTTTCTCACCCGAGCGAGCGACGAGACGATCCGACAGCGGGTTCGATCAGCGATCGGGCGGTCTGCGTCGAATCGAACGACGCGAACGACGAGAGGTGGAGTCGGGGCGCGACGATCGACGAACGGGGCGGACCGACGAGAACCGACTCCGGCGTCGACCGATTCGGGGCGGCCCGGGGGTGAGGAGAGCCGGGGGTCATCGCTCGGGGTTCGACGAGAGACGCGCCACTGGGGCGGTGTCAGCCTCGTCGCGTTCGTCGCCCTCGGCGTCGGGTTGCTCGCCGAGCAGCCGGCCGTTCTCCTCGCGTCGATCGTCGGCATCGGCTACGCCGCCTACGCTCGCTCGTTCCCGCTCGAACCCGCCGGTCTCTCCCTCGAGCGATCGATCGACGCCGACGATCCCGACCCCGGCGAGGAGATCGAGGTGACGGTAACGGTCACGAACGACTCGTCCCGGTTCGTGCCCGATCTGCGCGTGGTCGACGGCGTGCCGGAGACGCTGTCCGTCGTCGGCGGCTCGCCCCGATGTGGCACCGCGCTACGTGCGGGCGAGTCGGTCTCGTTTTCGTACACGATCGCGGCCCGACGGGGGCGACACGAGTTTCAGCCGGCACTCGCCATCGAACGAAATCTTCCGAACGCGACCGAACAGGAGCAGTTTCTCGCGGCGCAGTCGACGCTCGCTTGCGTTCCATCGCTGCAACCGACTCGAGAGCGGATTCCCCTTCGCGCTCAGGCGAGCCAGTATACCGGTGCCGTCGAGACGGACGCGGGCGGAGCGGGGATCGAGTTCCACAGCATTCGGCAGTTCCAGCCTGGCGACCCACTGGGTCAGATCGACTGGCGTCATCAGGCCCGAACGGGCGAGCTCGCCACGCTGGAGTTTCGTCAGGAACGGGCGGCGATCGTCGTGCTGGTCGTCGACGTGCAATCCTCGGCGTACGTCTCACCGCCGGGTGGGGACCACGCCGTCGATCGATCGGTCGAGGCCGCACGGCGCGTCTTCGCTCGGCTGGTAGACGACGGCCACCGCGTTGGGATCGCAACGATGGGGTCGATAGACTGCTGGTTACCGCCTGCTTCCGGACGGGAGCATCGAGCCCGCGGTCGGACGCTCCTCGCGACCGACCCCGCGTTTTCTACCGTCCCCGACGTTGCCGACGGCGTGTCGTTCGGCTGGAAACGACGGCTCCGCCGGCGGCTTCCCGACGCCGCACAGCTGATCGTCTTCTCGCCGCTGTGCGATCGATCGACGGTGCGGAGCCTCCGGCAGTTCGAGGCTCGGGGACACGCGACCACGGTTATCAGTCCCGATCCGACGGCCGATCGAACGCCTGGCCAGCGGCTCATGCGCGTCTACCGAACGGTGGCCACGACGGATCTCCGGCAGGCGGGTATCCCGGTCGTCGACTGGCCGGCCGAGGCGTCCATCGACGAGGTGCTGGCGACGGCACGTGAGCGGCGATGACGATCGATCGATCGCCAACGATTTTGAGCAGCGTCGCCGCGGGTATCGTGGCCAGCAGCGCGTCGATCTCGATCGGACTCTACTCGTGGTACGCACTCGGAATCGGGGCGCTTGCCGTCGCGATTCTTCTCGGCGGCCTCGTCGGACGGAGCCGGTCTGCGGTCACACTCGGGGGTGCAGGACTGTTCGCGGGCGCGATCGTCGCCGGCGTCGAGGGAGCATCCGTCTGGGCGGTGCTCCTCGGTGTCACCGGTGCCGTCCTGGCGTGGGATTTCGGGACCACGGCGATCAGTCTCGGCCGCCAGCTCGGTCGCGCGGCCTCGACGCGGCGACTCGAAGTGGTCCACATCGTCGCGAGTTCGGGCGTCGGCCTTCTCACGGTGGCGATCGGCGGCGTGCTCTATACGAGCGCGACCGGCGGACAGCCGCTATCGGCGCTTCTGTTGTTGATCCTCGCGACTGTCGTCCTCCTCACCGCGATCGTTCACGGTGACGATCGATGACGCTGGTCGACGGTCACTCAACCGTCGGAACGGGCGTCTTCGAGAGCACGTCGTCGACGATCGTCTCGGGTTCGACACCGTCGACCGCGGCGTCCGCGGTCAGGACGAGTCGGTGGGCGAGTACGGGCGCGGCGACGGCTTTTACGGTGTCGGGCGTCGCGTACTCGCGACCCTCGATGACGGCTCGCGCGCGAGCCGCCTCGAACAGCCGCTGTGAGCCCCGCGGCGAGACGCCGACGGCGACGCGGCGGTCCGATCGCGTGGCCCGCGTCAGTTCGAGCAGGTAGTCGACGAGGTCGTCGTGGACGCGCACCGTCTCGGGGACCTCCTGCAGCCTCCGCACCCGGTCGGCAGTGAGCGTCCCCTCGACGGACGGACTTCGATCGTGTCGGTTCGCACGACGTTGCAGGAGCGATCGCTCACCCTCGAAATTCGGGTAGCCGATGCTCGTTTTCACCATGAAGCGATCGACCTGCGCCTCCGGCAACTGGAAGGTCCCCTCGTGTTCGATCGGATTCTGCGTCGCGATGACGACGAAGGGGTCGGGCAGCGATCGCGTCTCGCCGGCGACGGTCACCTGTCGTTCTTCCATCGCCTCGAGTAACGCGGCCTGGGTCTTCGGCGGCGCGCGGTTGATCTCGTCGGCGAGGACGACGTTGCTGAAGATCGGTCCCGCCTGAAAGTCGAACTCACGCGTTCGCTCGTTGAAAATGTGGCTTCCGGTGACGTCGCCGGGGAGCAGATCCGGGGTGAACTGAACCCGGGAAAACGACAGCCCCAGTGCCGTCGCCATGCTCCGTGCAGTGAGCGTCTTCCCCGTTCCGGGAACGTCCTCGAGCAACACGTGGCCGCGAGCGAGCACGCCCAGCAGGATCGTCTCGAGGAACCGCCGATCGCTGACGACCGTCTCCTCGATCGTCTCGATGACCGCCGCGCAGTCGTCGGCGGCCGCGTCGATGTCCATACGCCGTGTAGAATGGCCGGCCAGACAGACCTATCGGTCTCTGGCTGGGTTCGTCTGGCGGCCCGTCGCGCGCTCGGGCACCTGGCGATCGAACCCGCCCACAGTGACCGGATCTCGGTCGGAACCGTCCCGAACCGTACGACGGCGTCTGACGGTCGTCTGCCATGCGTCAGTGGACGACCACATACTTTTATCTATACGGTTCTGGCAGCGACAGGTATGGAACGTGGGCAGCCGACCAGTCTGGCAGTCGTCGAACGGATCGCCGACCACGAGGACGTTTCACCTCTCGATCTTCAGCCGGCGCTACACACCGTGATCGACACCGAGGCCCTCGACGAACTGTTCGATCACTCCGAGGGTGATCGGACGCATCTCTCCGTCGAATTCCCGTATCAGAACTACACCGTTCGCGTCCAGGGTGACGGCGAGATCACGATTTTCGACGCCGATCAGCAGGCGCAGTCCAGGCGAGAAGTCGCCTGAGGGGGCGATCGGGAAGAAAGTGCCGCGCGCGTAATGGGTTCGATCGGCGCGAATCGATCGAATCACTTCGTGACAGTCTGTGAGAAGCGGAGCGAAGAAGTGCCGGTTCACATTCGGGCGAGCTGGCACGACGCGAGATTGCAGACCGGGACGCCCGCCGAGATCAAATCGACGACGTATGACTTGGACTTCAATCTCGGGGGCGAACGAGTAAACCCCGAAGGAAGTCAATTTGAATATTGTGACGGTACTGAGATAACATCATCGTCACCGTAACGGTTGGAGCGGGAGGAGGATGGTATATTCTCAGCTTGGAACGATACCTTCCGGCGATGGCGGTGGGGAAGAATGGACCTCATAGCGCGATGTTTGGACTAGCGACATCGTTTCTACGGTGATAATCAGCAAGTGCAACTGCCAGGTGAAGGCAGAGAGCGACGAAGACGTGTGCTTTGACCCTTACTCGACCTCGAACCCTCGGGGTTCCGAGGCCGAGATCCTTGCAGACTTCGATCGCTGTTTCTACTTGTGGGCGGCGTGAGTACGTCCCATCGAGTTGTTTCTGCCAGAGACGAACCGTGTCGCTATGTCCTTTGATTCGCTCTTCAATACGATGCTGGTCTTGGACACATCAGATTCGTCCTACCACTTCCTTGTGAAGACTTCTGCCCTACCGCCCTACAGGACCATTGAATACTTTCGATTAAAAGGAGCGAATGAGTATTTTCTATAATGTTTATGTACTGTCGGTTTGGAATGGTCTCTTATGAAACAATTCGGCGGTTATCAGACAAATTTGTGGCCCGGTGTTGTCGCCGGTGTTCTTGCGTTCGTGACTGGATACCTTTTGACTCGTCATATGGTACTCCTCGGTCAAGTTCCGTCAACCGAAGTCGGAGCAGAGGATTCAGTCGTATCCGGTTGGTTTTTCTATAATGCTCACACCGTCCCGTTAACGGAATCTGTGTCCTTGTTTGGAGAGACGATGGCAGCATCAGGGCTTGATTTACTTGGTCAAGACAGTATTTCAGAGTACTTGGACTTTCTGTATGTGATTCCCCCGATCGTTCTATTTATTTTTGGTATACTCTCGGCTGCATCTTGGGGACAAACAAGAACATTGTCCTTCGCGTTTCTTAACGGTGCGTCTATTATCACCGGCTATCTCGCCGCTGTTTTAGTTGGCGTGTTCTTCTTTTCGGAATCGGCTACCGTATTCGGTGGGTCGGGTACCGTTCGTCCGGACATTGTCCATTCATTTGTCGTCGCAGGTGTAGTGTACCCACTAATTTTTGGCGGTTTAGGTGGGATTGCATACTTCTTTTCCCAAGGATCTATTCGGTTCCAACCACACTAATTCAGAGAATCACCGTCAACTAGCGCGGCGCACACTCTATGCACCGAAGATTACTCGCCCCCGCTTAGGGACAAAGAATGAATTAGCCACGCTGAAATACAGACTTTAACCGAGCAATCAAACCTAAGGATTCTGCGTCTTCGGCGGATGACACATCTGAACCTGTCCCATAGTTGTTTATTGATCCGTCAACCTGGACATCAGGGCTTCGTGAATCTATTCTCTGGTTCTGATAACGACACTCAAGACAGAGGTTGTATTCTGATATCGTATAGTTTGAACATTCTTCGCATTGGCTTTTTTCTTGTCGATCTACCTGTGTTTGAAGACAATCTTCGCAGAATTCTTCTCCAAAAATAATTGGTGCAGACTGGCACCTCGAACAGCGCGTCTTTTGGTCCGGTCCTTTCGCTGAGATACCGAATTCTTCTCTGAAGTCGGGGCCGAGCGTATTGGTTTTTGACAATGAAGGACAGTTATGGCGTTCTGGAAGCCGATGAGTGGAACAGTAATTAAATCCGCAGTATGAACACGAATTCTGGATCGTACTATCCCCAGAACATCCCGAAAAGTCACATTCCCCCATCTGTTAATCCTATGAGGGTATTTAGGAATAATGAACTTATCGGAAAACGAGGCAGCCGAATTCAAACGCTGATGAAACTATCAACTACCGTTTCGTGTGTTTCAACTGAGACCCGCGTGCGGAGGTGGTTGGGGATGGTACGATTTTTCACACTATCGCCTTACCGACTCCCGGAAAGGAGGTTTTTACACAAGGGTCGACACGACCTCGCAGACGTTGCGGCACGATCGCGGTGCCGACCCCGGTCCCGATCCACCGACTATAACCAGAGTTGTACAGTCACTGCTATAGAACAAACATAATTACCGAAATAAAGTGCGAAAAACAGCATAGCCGCTCTCGAGGCTGCTTCACCGATCGTCCCAACGAATTCGACCCCGGGGCCGTCGGCCGCTGGTTCTGCGTCGCCGCTGTCAGTCACCCCTCAGTTTCGATCTCAGCGCTCTCGATGTCGACCTCTTCGTCGGGGACGATCGACCCCTCGAACTCGTACGTGGCCTCGTAGCCGTTGGTCAGTGCGAATGCCTCTTGGACCTCGATCGTCCAGTGGGTGATACGCTCGAGATCGTCTCGTTCCACGTCGAGCAATCCGCGGTCATCACCCGTCTCGACACCGGGTGAGACATCACTGAGATACATACTGATGTCCTCGAGTCGACTATCGTCCTCGAAAAATTCGACCGTCACCTCGATCGAGAGTTCTTCCTCGGTGTTGTTGCGAACTCCCACCTCGATTTCAGGACTGCCGAAATCGTCAATTGTCCACTCGACGTGTTCGAGCGCAATCGGTTCCGCATCCTCGTCTACTTCGTCAACTTCTTCCGTTTCCTCTGGGACGGTAGCCTCCTCGATGTCGATGTCCTCGTCGAGACTGATTGGGCCTTCGAACTCGTATGTGAGGTCGTAGTCGTCGAACAGTACGATCTCCTCGACGGAAACCGTCCAGTGGGTGACGCGCTCGAGGTCCGCCTCTTCTATACCAATGAACCCCCGATTATCACTCGCTTCGATGTCGGCCGGCACGTCACTGAAGTACAGACTGATATCTTCGAGTCGACTATCGTCCTCGAAGAGTTCGACCGTCACCTCGACTGAAATTTCCTCGTCCGTGTTGTTGCGGATGGTCATCCCGACTTCGGGGTCGCCCAGATCTCCGGTCGTCCACTCGACAGCGACGAGTTCGATCGGTTCTGGATCTTCCTGTTCTTCTTGTCGGCCGACGACGGTCCCTGTGGCAACGATTCCCCCGATGCTTGCAAGTACTACTCGCCGTGTCAGGTTGTCGAATCCTTCCATGCAAACTCGTCTCACACCAATTACTGACAAATAACTTTCAGTGGCGGGATAGCGCCGTATCAATACCGGCACAGCACGGTAGCTGACACGGTACACCTCCTAACGCCGTGTCTGGGACAGAGTCGATCGTCGGTATAAATAAGACAGCTACAATAGTCGACGGACGACGGTTCCATCTTGACAGCACGTCTCACTGTAACTATCCTCGATCGGAAGGACCGGATTCGGTCACGATACTATCTGTTCTCTCAAAATTCCGTATACGAGGATCGCCCGAATTCGAACCACGCCGAGACGTGCTCACGTCGTTTCACGCGCCTGGTCTGATTCGAATCCGCGCTTTTCCAGTTGCTGTCGCTCACGAATTTGCTCGCGGCAGTAATATGGGATCGCCCGGATCCGAGACGGCACGCTCGAGGTCGTCGGCAGCGGTAGCCAGCGCTGGCGTGCGGTCGAACTCGCCTTCACCCGAGACGCGATCCTGTGGGGGATGGACAGCGCCTACGCGGAGGCGAATCGGATTTTCAAACTCCCGCGCAGCGAACTCGAAACGAACTCGCCGTCTCCCACCACGGTTCACACCGTCGATAGCTCGGTCTACTACAGCACGATGCTCACCGTCGACGGTGATCGCTGGGTCGTCTTCTCGACGGCGATGGAGGCCGGGGCCGACAGCACCGGCCCCGCGGCGCAATCCGCCGAGTCCGGCCCGGCCGTCGTCGTCGCGTCTTCCTCGGCAACGAACTACACCGACTGGCACGAACTCGCCTCCTACCGCCGACGAGAAGCGATAAGCGATCGCGTCAATCCGGGCGGAATCCTGCCGAGATCGAACGCCTACGTCTTTCTCGCGACTCGCAACCGAGAGACGCTGCTGATGAATCCGTACAACACGGCGACCGAGGACGGCCGCATCGTCGCGATCGGACCGACCCAGTTCGGTCGGCTGGAGGACACGGCGGCGCGCCGCCCCGCCTTAGACGGTCACTGGGCCTGACTCGGTTTTTTGCGTCGATTCCGTCATCGTCGCGAGAATGCGGTCCCAGTCTTCGCTCGCCCGTTCGGGGGCGAACTCGGTGCGAACGTCGACTGCGGCGGTGGCGAGGGCGCGTCGGTGCTGTCGATCGCGGTACAGTCGTTCCATCGCCGTCGCGAACCGATCGCTGGTGCGGTCGGTCAGCAGAACTCCGTTTTTCCCGTTCTCGATCACGTCGGGGATCGACCCCACGGCGGAGGCGATGCAGGCCAGGCCGGTCGCCATCGCTTCGATCAGCGAGAGCGGCATCGCGTCACGCGAAGACGTGAGAACGAGGATCGAAGACGAGGCGTAGTAGTCGATCGGGTCGTCGACCCATCCGGGCCGATCGATCGACGCCTCGAGTCCGTACTGGTCGATCGCCGCGTCGACGTCGTCTTCGAGCGGGCCGGCTCCGACCATCGCCGCCCGAACGTCGATCCCCCTCGCGTCGAGTTGCGCGATCGCGTCGACGAACAAGAGGGGGTCTTTCTCTTCGTTGAATCGGCCGAGCCAGAGGAAGTCGTACTCGATCTCCGGGGCCGCGGTGGGTTCGTACGTGTCCACGTCGATCGTGTTCGTCAGAATCTCGATTCGGTCACGACCGACGCCCATCCCCGCGAGTTCGATCGCGTGGGTTTGTCCCGGAACTGAGACGACGTCGAAGTGTCGAAACGCCTCACGAACGAGGCCGCCGTACCAGGCGTGGGCGTGGTGGTCGATGTCGATTCCGATGATGCCGAGATGAGCGGGAATGCCGTAGACGTACCGGAGCAGTAGCGCGTAGAGGCCGTACGGAAACAGCGAAATCGAGACGACGGCGTCGTACTCCTCGCGGCGCGCTTCGAGCAGTGCGTAGACGAACAGAACGGCGATTCCGACGAGACGGTGGCCGAACGTCGGTACCGGCCGGTACCGTACCCCCTCCAGGCTCCGATCGGGCTCGAAACACAGGATCGTCGTCTCCCCGGCGACTTCGACGAGCGGTCCGTAATGGTCCTCCAGTTTCCGCGACAATCCGGTCACAACCAGCACGTTCGTATCGTTTCCCATCCCTGACGTGTCCCTCTCGATCGCAGTTCGGACAGTCAGTGGTTTGTTATGCTCGCCCTATGACTGAACAGCCGAGTTATAATTATTCGACTGACTGTGGGGAGTTCTCGTATGTTACGGCAGGCGAAACGGTTCGCGACGATCGGGACGCATGCAGCCCTGAAACGGCGGCCCACGTCGGTCGAACCGGTCGACGAAGCGCGCCTCGACGATATTCTGGACCGGTATGCCGACCAGGAGACGGTGTTTCTCCACGCTGGACTGAGCGACGTTCGGTCGGCGTTCGACCGAAACCCGTACGAATTCGTGCTCGAGAAACTGCGATCGAACTTCGAGAGCATCCTCGCGCCGGGGTTTACGGACTACTTTCGGATCTCCGGCGTCTATCATAAACAGTTTTCGCGCCCCAAACACGGGACGTTTTCGAGACTCTTTCTCGAAGACGCGACCTACCGAACGGACGACGCGATCAAGTCGATTCTGGTCGACGGTCCCTACCGATTCGACGACTGCGACCACCACCGGAGTTACGCTCCCGACGGCTGTTTTGCGAAACTCGATCGCGAGAACGTCCTCGTGATGAACATCGGTACGCCCTGGCTCAAGTGCTCTCATCTCCACTACATCGAGCGATTGTACGACGTGCCGTACATCGAAGACACCGAGGCGTCGGGGGTGATCTACTACGACGACGACTCACACGATCGGATCACCCAACAGACCGCGAACTACACCTCGAAGTATTACTCGTTCAACAAGCGAAAGATCATGCGCATCCTCGACCGCGAGGGGGTGTTAGACCACACGAATCTGAACGGTCTCGAGGTCTACCTGTTCAACGTACGCGAGTTGCGAGAAGCGCTGGAACCCCATTTGCTGGACGATCCGTACTTTCTGGTCACGTGAGCGGGACGCGGTTACCACTGTCAGTGAGACGCGGTTGCCCTTGCCAGTGCGACGCGATCGCCACTGCCAGCGGAATGGGGGTGAGACTACCCGTGAGTCGAAGCTTTCAGCGAACTCGGGGACCGATCGCCCGCTCTCTCTCGCTGTCAGGACGTGTCGCTATCGATCTTCGCTGGCCGCATCGGGTGCTGATCGGGCGACGAGCAACTCCGACATCGCGTAGCTCATCCAGCCCTGACACCACCGCATCAGGGTGACCCGTTTCGTGTGATACCGGTATTTGCGGTAGTAGAACACGCCCTCTCGAACCTGCAGGTTCGCGAGCACCCAGCGCAGGATTCGCTCCGCCTGATCGAACTCCCCTTCTCGGGTGAACACCAACATTCCTTGCGTGCTCGCGTGAATATCGCGGGGGTAGGCGTTCGACTCGTCGAAGTTCGGCGCGCCGTCGGCCTCGAACAGTTCGTCCCGGTAGAACTGGAGGGCCGATTCGATCGTCTCCTCGTACCGATCGGAGCCGACGACGTCGCGGTAGCGCTGGAGGCATTCGATAATGAACCCGTTGTGGTGGCTGTCCATCGACAGGTGCGAGGCATCCGCGGGGATTCGATACGGCCAGCCGCCGACTTCGGTCTGGTGGGCGACGACGTGGTCCAGAATCTCCGTCGCTCGATCGCGAAGTTCCTCGTCTCCGAAGTAGTCGTAGAGGTCGACGAGCATCCCCGCGCCGAGGGCGGCCGAATTGAGCGTGTAGGAGTCGTCGGGGTGGTTCATGTGGTAGTCGATTTTCGCCCCCTCCGCTCCCTCTCTGTAATTGAGGTCCTCGACGAGGAACCAGGTCGCCGTTCGGGCGATCGTCGCGTACTCCTCAGGCACGGCGTCGTGCCGGACGGCACGCAGCAGGGCTTTCACCGCGTACGCGGTCGAGACGATATCCGCGTCGTTGGGGACCCCCTTCGTGTGGAAGTGTTGCATCTCGTGGCGGTGGCCGCCACAGAACCCGCTGTAGCCGGTACAGCGCTCTTCTACGAGCCAGGCGGCGAGCTGGGTTGCCTCCTCGAGTGGATCGAAATCGGCGGGCTCCGGGAGGTGTCCGCTGCTCGTCAGTTCGTGGTAGTTGAGATTCGCCATCGTAAACAGCGCCGCGCCCTTGTAGTTGCGGCGGTGTTCGACCCGTAGCAGCGGCCTGATGTTTACTGGGGCGCGTTTGACGACTTCCTGGACCACGATGTTGACCCATCGGTTGTCGACGGGGGCCGCCTGCAGGAGTTTGCTACTCATCCCGTCGCCGTAATCCGGCCCTGCGTACGATCGATCCCGCGCGTACTCGAGGGTGGCGTCGAGTACGGGCCCGTATTCGTCGATCGCCGCCGCGGACGCGGCCCCGGGTTCAGCGGAGTCCCCGTTAACCGTGCGTGTTGCGTGGTGCACTCGATCGTCCGACGCCGTCGATCGTGACCGCGAGAACGCTCCCCGCAGCAGGTTCGCGACGTTGATCTCGGGAGTTAGCTCTGACTGCATTGACGGAAATCTGCGCTGGGGGACCCATTATTATCCGCTCGCTACCCTCGTCACCGGCGGGGGTCTCCTGGCCCTACCGTCCGTCGGATGTCGATTGTGGGCGGTTTCCGATCGCTTGCTGGAGGTATGAGCCTGATAACAAACCCACCTGACTGTCTCAGTATCCGATCAGGACACGGTGGTAGTCACAATGCAATACCTGTTTTTCACCAACACGCCGGCACACGTCCATCTCTACAAACACGCCGTCAGGGAGCTTCGCGATCGCGGCCACGAGGTACTCGTCCTCGCGCGGGAGTACACCTGTACGACAGATCTGCTCGAGTGGTACGACCTGCCCTACGAGGTCTACGGCTACTGCGATACCTCGAAAGGGTCGCTGTTGAGTCGACTGCCGGCACATTACTACCGGGCGATTCGGAAGGCCCGCCAGTTCGACCCGGACCTCATCTTCGGGATGGGCGGCTACGCCGCACATACCGGCGCGGTGCTTCGAACCCCGACGGTGCTCCTGATCGACTCCGAGCCGGCGGCGTTCGATCACACCATTTCGACGCCGTTTGCCAGGGCCATCCTCACTCCCGATACGTTCCGCAAAGACCTGGGCGACGACCACTACGTTTTCCGGGGCTTCAAGGAGTGTGCGTACCTCCACCCGGAAATTTATACATCGAACCCTTCGATCCGCGATCGACTCGGCCTCGACGCCGACGAGCCGTACACGATCGTTCGGCTCAACGCCTTTGGCTCCCAACACGACGTCGGCAAGCAGGGGATCACCGGCGAGGGTCGCCGTCGACTCATTACCCACCTCAGCGAGGACGCGACGGTGCTCGTCTCCGACGAAGGTCGGGAGACGGATCTCGCGGACCTACCTGCTCGCGAGTTCGATCTCCACCCTGCGCTCATGCACGATGCGCTTGCCGAGGCCGAACTCCTCGTTGCCGACACGCAGACGATGGTCACGGAGGCGGCGTTGCTCGGCACGCCGGCGATCCGATCGAACTCGTTCGTGGGCGACAGCGATATGGGCAACTTCGTCGAACTCGAAACCCAGGGACTGATCCACAACGTCGACTCCCTCGACGCCATCCTCGATCGATCACGGACGATACTCCGCGAGGACGGTACCAGCGACGAGTGGGATCGACGGCGAACCGAGTTCCTCTCCGAAACAGTCAACCTCACGGAGATCATCGTCGACGTGGCGACCGCACACGGGTACGTCGATGGCATCGAGTCGCTTCAGAAGTACGACCAGCCGCCACAGACGGAACCGACGCGATCGGTTGGCGTCGGCAGCGATTGATACGGTTGCTATGGCGATGTGCCGGTGGCGCGACACCACGGCCGGCGGTCGGGTACTGATCTACAGCAGTCCACACGAGCGGGATTGGAGCGATTCCCGTGTGAACCGTACCATCGGCGACGAGAGTATCTAATCGTCTTCCCACACGCGTTGCTTCCAGACTCGGCCATCTTCGTCTTTCTCGCACCTTCAGTACAGTTGCTAGTTCGTCTGTCCGAATGCAACGAACCTGCCAGGATCCGGGCCATGCTGCCGGTTTCTATAGTACCGACTGATCCGATTCACACACCGATCGCAGAACCGCCTTGCGATCGGGTGTGCAGTGATTTTTAGTGGCTACTCTATTTTGCTTCGCGATCCGCCACCGAAACCCTGATTGGCGACTTCGGCGGGAGTATCGACCGTGATCAGTCTGAGCCACCTGGCTCGACGTACGAGTCCGTCTCCGTGAGGTAGATACGATCAACGAAGAGCAAGGAGACGATTCCCGCCGCGAGGATTACTCCCGACGTCAGTACGAGGAATCCGTCACGCATCCCTGCTGTTTCGATAATATATCCAACCAGCGGCGGCATCGCCGCTCCCGTGAGGCTGATGGCGGTCCAGATGTAGCCAAACGTTCTGCCTTCGAGTTCGGGGGGCGAAATATCACTGATCAGTGCATCGCGAGCGGGTGCCAGGCCGTAAATTCCGGTACTGATTAGCAACAGAACCGCCAGGAGCAGTGTCGGTCCCAAATCGAGTAGCGAGAGGGACAACAGCCCGATAGCGGCCGTTCCGGAACCACCGAGAAGGATGAGACGTGTGTCTACCCTGTCTGTCAATTCACCGACTCCTAACTGGAACACGCCGGCAAACACGAGCATCGCTGCAAAATAGAAGTTTGCGACCGACTCTGGTCCGAAATCGACTCCTATCAATTCGAACGAGTACGCGTATACGGCGACGATAAACGCTGGAAGAAACGTTTTAATTCCTTCCGCCGAGAACATTTTTGTGATAAAAAAGAGGTAAAGAACTACCAGAGGATACAAATATGTCCGATTTTCCGCGGTTTTGACGGTTTTCTGAGACGTGTCGCTTTTCTCCCCCGTTTTTTGTTGTGCTGCAGGGATGGTTTCGTAGTCGTCACTCTGTAATATCACAAACAATAGAAGTCCAAACGCGGTGCCGAAAACACCCAGAATCAAGAGAATCTGGTGCCAGAGGAGAACGATAATCAGGATGCCGATCACGACTGGTGCGCTCGCATCCCCAAATTTCGCGGAACTCCCAAACGCTCCCAGAACTTTCCCCTTGTTCTCCGGGGAGACGTTGTCCGTGATCATCGGATACCCGACTGGATGGACCACAGCACAGCCAACGCCAACGAGGAGCATGGCAAATCCCATCACAAAAAAGCCGCCTTCGAACGCGTACCCGACCAGCGTAATTTCCGGAACGGACGCTTCGAGAGCTGGTGAGCTGGCGAACAGCACGTACCCCAAACCGGCTAGCGTAATCCCGGTGGGAAGAATGTACAGTCGATCGTACCGATCCGATATAACTCCCAACGGTGCCTGCGCGAGTCCTGATCCGAGCGAGTAGAGACTGATGAGCAAACCGAGTTGCCAGAGTGGGTACTCCATAGCTACCGCCAGCACAGGTATCAGCGGTGGAATAAGCCGCATGAGGAAGTGTTGTACGAGATGTATCGCACTGATGACGAGGATAAATCTGAGTTCGCGACCCGAGAGACCGAACATTGGTCGTAGACGTACGTGCTCCGGGTTAATACCTCCTACATCGAACTGATACCTGTCAACACGAATCTCGTCTGGCAAGCGTTGTGCGACCCTGTCACTCGGCACAGACGCCCTACACCAAACTCGGCTGTCACGAATCTCATGGAATACCGAAAGCGTGCCACGTCCCCCCGATGCCCAGTTCGGACGTGACGATATCGATGGCTACCGATCGACCCCGGACCGATCGAACCGCGCTACCCCGACCGGTCCCGTGCCCTCAGGAACCAGCCGACGCCCAGTAATGCACCGGTAGCCAGGCCGAGACCGAGCCCGTAGACGGTAAACGGCAGCTGTTCGTCGGCGTCCTGTGAGGGCGCGACGGTCAGTTGCGTCGGCACGGAGGCGTTCGCACTGTACCGATACGCGTCGTCCGTCTCCTCGTACATCGTCGTCTCCGATTCGTTCCACGTACCGTCTTGCTCGGCGTAGAGGGCGACGTGGTTAGGATCGAGTCCCTGCTCGTCGAGCCAGTCTTTATCGACCGTGAACGTCACCGTGGTGTTGTACTCGGCGTCGGATTCGGTCGACACGCCGAGGTGCGATGCTGATTCGACACCAGGGGGCGACGGCGATGGCGTTTCCGGATGCCCGTTCTCGGTGGTGACCGTCGTATCCCCGTCCACGCCGGTGACCGAGAGACGATCGAACGTCACGTCGCTTC
Organism: Halosolutus sp. DAT137; assembly: GCF_059736405.1. Classification (NCBI taxonomy): domain Archaea; kingdom Methanobacteriati; phylum Methanobacteriota; class Halobacteria; order Halobacteriales; family Natrialbaceae; genus Halosolutus; species Halosolutus sp. DAT137. The sequence continues at coordinate 222,031 of NZ_JCAQID010000003.1, forward strand.
CGGTTCCGTAGGTCGGCTGGAGGCCGACTCGATCGTCTCGATCCGCGCCGGTGACGGTCGCCCGGATGCCGTCGTCGGTTCGATCGTAGCTGATCGACGGATCGTCACAGCTACCGGCCCGGATCGTAATCGGCTCGTCGAGTGCGTCCATCGGTATCCGTTCCGGGTTGTCGGCGTTGCCGGAGAGGATCTCCCACGAATCGATCGTCCCGTCGTCGTAGAAGTCCCCGTCCGGGTGGCCGTGTGCGTCCGGATCGCTGTAGGTCGCCTCGTCGTTGAACGCCGGGTAGACCGTGACGGCGAAGTGACCGTCGAGTCCGCCCTGAATCGCGCCACCGGCGGTTCTAGCCTCCCGCCAGATCCACGAGGCGCTCGCCCAGCCGTCGCCGCGATCGAACTCGTCGACGTTCGACTCGCCGTCGTAGTCGTCGTTTCTGACGACCCACTCGCTCTCGGCGGGGAGGCCGACGACCGCCACGTCCGCGACGCCACCCTCGGTGTCACCGTCGACCTGATCGTGGACCATCACGAGGCTCAGCCCGTCGGAGCCCTCGTGGAGGAAGAGAATGCTCGTGTCGTCCTCCTGGAGGTGGGTCGTCCCGTAGGAACTATACGATCGATCGACGCCCGGCGGATGTGTCTCGTGATTTCGATAATCGTAGAACTCCTCGATCGACTCGCCGGATCGCAGCGGTTCGATCTCTCGGCAGTCGTCGCCGTATTCGATGACGTAGGAATCCGGTTGTTCCCCGTCGGTCGTCGCTGGCATCGCCGCAGTGGACGATAGCTGGTGGCCGGCGAGGCCGATACTGCTCGTCAGCACGAGTGCGACGACGAGCACCGTTACGGCCAGACTGCGGTCTGGGTTCGTCATCGCTCTCCCGTCAGCTGGTCGGGTGCTGTTGGTTTCCGCTCGGCATCTGCCGAACGCATTTCGCCCTCGTCGCTCTCGCCGGCGAGTCGACAGAGTCGGTCGGGGGTGCCAACCCACGCGCCGAGGTCCAGGGCTCGTTCTACGAGCCACCGGTAGAGTGATCGGTAGCCGGGAAACTCCCGCTCGTTGAGGTATCGCGGATGCCAGAGGACGGTCATCACGGCGTCGTTCGCCGCCGCTTCGGTGAGCAACTCCTCGCACCGATCGCGGGCCGCGTCGAATCGCGTCTCCGGGTCGGGAAGCGCCTGCTCCATTACGGTCAGCGGGAAGACCAGAAACTCGTCGTCGAACGGCCGAATCGGCCGGTAGCCGGCCGTGAAACCACATTCAGTCCCCGAACCCAGGCTCGAATCGTACCGGAGTCCGATCGAGCGGTAGTGTCGCCACGTTTCGGGCACCGAGAGTCGCAGGTGGTGCTGTCGGCCGCCAGCGATCGGCTCGTCGAGGACTGACTCGAGGGTCGCCTTTTCGGTAGCGAGTCGATCGCGATCGGTCGCCGTGTGGTAGGAGCCGTGGAGACCGACCTCCCAGCCGCCGCCGGCGAGGTCGCGGATAACGTCGACCAGCGGGGGTGCAGTCACGTCGTACCGGCCGAGGTGTTCGATCCAATTCGCAGCCGAGAGCCAGTCGCCGACCGGACGATCCGTGAGCAGGTGCTGTTCGTTCAGAAAGTACCACGCTGATCGAACGCCGAGGTCGGCTTCGAGTGCCATGAGTTCCTCGAATTGCCAGTAGGGATTCGAAGACGAGACCGCCGTTCGGAGGTGGTATTCTGGGCGCTCTCGTGTTGCCCGGTACAACGATCTGAACCCCTTGTAGGGACGGTCGACGTCGTGGGTCAGACAGAGTGCAAACGAGCCGTCATCGGGAATCGACAGCTCGGCCCGCGGAAGGTCGGCGAGTCGCGGCTTCGCCAGGGCCGATCGCTCGGATGGGCGCGCCTCGGTCATCGTCTCACCGCCCTCGGTCGATGACTCTCAAGGCTGGGGGGTTGGTGTGCGGTATACATCAGCTGATCTCATCAGCAGTGAGCACTGATATACGGTTAGTAAATAATCGCCTTACAGAATTTCAGCGCTCACTACCCGGTTGCGCCGGGGAGTTCTCTGATCGGGATCGTTGTCACTCGTTACCGGCGATCGCTCGAACGGGACCGCGATCGCGGGTAGTACGATACAACATTCCCTATGAAACGCTCACAATCCCCTGGCGCCGGAAATCGCCCGCGGGATTGGTTTGGCCGGTTACTCTGCCGATCGAGGAACCGTCCGCGGGGAGTGGTCTTCGCGCTCGGTGCGTTCCTCGTGCTCCTCGAACCCGTTATATCGAGTCACCTCGAGTGATTTGTTTTCCTCGGCGTCGAGCCAGATTGCGATGCCGAGGGCGATCACGCCGAGCAAGACGGTCGCAAACGACGTCAGAACGGCGGTTGTCCCGTCGGCGTCGCCGGTCTCCTTTCTCGCTGCGCCCACGAGTCCGGTCCCTCCGCCGACCAGGCCCGCGGTCCCAGCGCCGTACAACACGACTGCCGGATGGAAGCGCTCGACGACGTACCGGGTTTTCAGCCGCCAGAGAAAACTCCGAAGCAAGAGCAGGGAGACGAACCTGACGAACGGGGCGTATCGAATACTGCTCTCTTCGTCGCCGTAGACGGCGGACATCGAGATGTCCGCGACCCGACACTCGTTGACGTTGAGGTGAGTCAGTAGGTGGTTCAAAAAGCCATACTGGTCGGTGATCGCGTCGAGATCCAGTTTCTCGATCGTCTCCCGAGAGATCGCGGTGTAGCCGTTCTGGGGGTCACCGACGGTCCAGTAGCCGGCCGCGAACTTCGAGAGGCCGGTCAGCATGGTGTTCCCGACCAATCGGAACGTGGACATTCCCTCGCGGTCTCGCGCCGAGAGCAGGCGGTTCCCCTTCGCGTAGTCCGCCTTGCCGGTCGCGACGGGATCGACGATCCGGTCGAGGATTTCGGGGTCCATCTGCCCGTCGCCGTTCATCACGGCAACCACGTCGATGCCGTCTTCGGCGGCGCGTTCGTACCCGGTTTTTACGGCTGCGCCGTAGCCGCGGTTCTCCTCGTGTCGAATGGGGACCACTCGACGGCCGTCGCCACCGTCTGCGATCGTCTGGGCTGGTTCGTTCGCTGCGTTGATACGTTCTGCGACGTGTTGGATCACCTCCCAGGAATCGTCCGGTGACGCATCGTCGACGGCGTAGATTCGATCGACGAATTCGGGAACGGTTTCGATGACGCTACCGACGAACGCCGCTTCGTCGTAGGCCGTCACCACAACGGCGACTGTTTTGCCGTTATACATCGTTCCCTCCGTCCGTTTCGGTCCACTCAGATGCGCCATTTCGCTCCCTGACCGTCGATTCCGCCGGTAACTGGGCCGCGTCGTCTCCACGTTCCGGGTTCGTCGTTGCTCCCGGACTCGCTGTGTCCGTCGTCGCTCCCGGCTTCGCGCCGTCTCTGGTGCCTGCGAGCGTGTAGACTCGGTGGTGCGCGTCCCCGATATCGAGCGCACCCCGACCGTCTACGACGACCATCGGATCCATCGCGCCCCACGGTATCTCGTCGAACGCGTCGTGTGGCGTGACCAGCACCGCGGCGTCGAACTCGCTAGCTGCCAGTTCGTCGATTTCGATCGCACGGACGCCGTACTCGGCCGGATCGACGAGCGGATCGACGCCCGCGACGCTCGCGCCGCGATCGACCAGCGCTTCGATCACGCCGAGGGCGGGCGAGGCGCGGGTCTCCTCGACGCCGGGGCGGTACGTGAGCCCGAGTACGACGATCGAGGCGTCCGCGATGGGAGTTCCGACCGCCGCGAGCTCCCGCTCGAGATGATCGACGACGACGGCCGGCATCCCGTCGTTGATCTCGCGGGCGGTCCGGGTGAGCGCCATCGGCTCGTGCATCCGGGACAGCAGGAAGTGCGGATAGTAGGGGATGCAGTGGCCGCCGACGCCCGGTCCGGGATCGTGCAACTGGCACATCGGGAGGTCGTTCGCGGTCTCGATTGCCTCCCGGACGGAGATTCCGAGTTCGTCGGCAAGCCGACCCAGTTCGTTCGCGAGCGCGATGTTGACGTCGCGGTAGACGCCCTCGAACACCTTGACGGCCTCCGCGGTGGTCGCGTCGGAAACCGGGTGGACCGTATTGTCCGAGAGTTCGTCGTAGACGATCGCGGCCGCGCGAGTGCTTTCCTCGTCGACGCCGCCGACGACCTTCGGGTACCGGCCGCGAATGTCCCGCAGCGCAGTCCCCGAGGAGGTTCGTTCCGGACAGAACGCCAGGCCGAACTCCTCCGGCGAGAGCCCGCTTTTGTCCGCCAGGTGTGGGCGGAGAACGTTACGGCAGGTTCCCGGCGGAAGCGTCGACTCGGCGATGACCAGATCACCTGGTTCGAGTCCGGCGGCAATGTCGTCGGCGACCGATTCGACCGTCGCGAGGTTCGGCTCGTCGTCTTCGTTTATCAGCGTCGGGACGATAATCACGTGGATCCGAGCCGTCGCTGCCGCCGACGGGCCGTCCGTCGTTGCGTCGAGTCGATCGGCAGCGACCTGGCTTTCGACGAGGTCGTCGAGGCCGGGTTCGCCGACGACGTGGCTCTCGCCGCGAGCGATCGACTCGACGACGTCCTGGTCGATATCGACCCCGGTCACGTGCCCCGTCGTCTCGGCGTAGACCGCCGCGAGCGGGAGTCCCATTTTGCCGAGACCGTAGACTGCGACTGGAACGTCGCCCTCAGTCAGGTGGGTTCGCAACTGATCTTCGGGGCGGGTTGACCCGTACACGGCGATTTTGGTGTCGGTTCCAGTTCCGCTGCCGTCAGTGCGTCGTGCTCGACCGTGCTCCTGATCTCGGTCCGTCACGCTTCCACCTCCCGCTCGCGCGCGGCGAACCGATCGGAGACGAGCGCGTCGATTCGCTGGATCGTCTCGAGCGCGGCGATGCCGTCCTCGGGCGTCACTTCGGGTTCCGAGCCGGTTCGGACGGCGTCGACGAACGACGCGAGTTCGTGGCGCAGCGGTTCGCCGTTAGACACCCGCGGGCGTTCGACGACGCTCTCGTGACGGTACCGGTTCTGGCCGTCGTCCGTGAGGTACTCCGGATAGGAGTCCCGGTAAATCAACACCGAGGACTCGAGGTAGTCGACCTCGACCAGACAATCGCGGGCGGTCACCGTCAGCTTCCGGACCTTTTTTTGGGTCAGTCGACTCGCTGTCAGCGACGCGATCACGTCACCGTACTCGACCGTCGCGGTCGCGTACTGCCCGTCTTCGGTCCCGGATGCGGTGATTTCAGCCGGCTGGCCGTCGAGAATCGTCCTGACGATGTCGACGTCGTGGACCATCAGGTCGAAGATGACGTTGCCAGGGGCCGTTCGATCGACCGGCGGCCCGAGTCGTTCGGCCTCGACTGCGATTACGTCGAGGTCGTCGATCAGTTCGATCAACGTCCGGACGGCGGGGTTGAATCGCTCGATGTGCCCGACCTGCAGTACGAGCCCCGCTTTCGCCGCTTGCTCCGCGAGTTGCTCGCCGCGTGCGACCGTGTCAGCGATCGGTTTCTCGACGAGGACGTGGGTGTCGCCCTCGAGGCAGGTCGAGACGACCTTGCCGTGGGCGTGGGTCGGGACGGCGACGGTGACGAGGTCGCAGCGATCGATCAGGGTGTCGAGGGTCACTGCGTCGGCCCCGAACTCGCTTGCGACCCGTCGTGCGACGCCCCTGTCTCGATCGGAGACGGCGACGAGGTCGACATTCGATAGTTCACTGTACACGCGCGCGTGATTCTCGCCCATCGAGCCGACGCCGACGACGCCGGCCCGGAGCTGGTGTTCTGCTGTCATCTGTAGTGGTCCCGAACTGCCTCGACGACGGTTTGCCGATCTCGCTCTGAGAGGTGGGGGTGCACTGGCAGCGAGAGCACCTCGTCGGCTGCTCGTTCGGCCGCTGGCAATCGCGTCGCCGCCGCACTCACCGTCTCGTAGGCCGGTTGGCGGTGAATCGGCGTGTCGTAGTAAACGCCCGTGTCGACGCCGTGCGCTTCGAGCGTTGCTGCGAGGGCGTCTCGATCGTCCGTCCGAACCGTGTACTGGTGGTAGACGTGGCGATATCCGTGCGGTTCGGTCGGCGTCTCGATCGGCAACTCCGCCAGGGCGTCATCGTAGACCGCCGCGTTGTCTCTCCGCGCGTCGTTGAGTTCGGGGAGCCGATCGAGTTGTACTCGACCGATTGCCGCCGCGAGACTCGTGAGGCGGTAGTTGTGACCCAGTTCGACGTGATCGTAGCCGCCGGTGCCGGTCTCGCCGCGGCCGTGATTGACGAAGCGGGCGACGCCGTCGGCAACGTCCGCTCTGTCCGTCGTGACCATTCCGCCCTCGCCGGTCGTCATGTTCTTCGTCGGGTAAAACGAGAAGCAGGCGGCGTCACCGAACTGTCCGACCCGGCGTCCGCGGATCGACGCACCGTGGGCCTGGCAGGCGTCTTCGAGGACGAACAGGTCGTGCTCGTCGGCGATATCTAGCAGTGCCGGCATTGGGGCCGGTAATCCGTACAGGTGGACCGGCAGGAGACCGACGACGTCGTCCCGTTCCTCGACGAGTCGCTCGACGGCCGCGGGATCGATCGTGTACGTCTCCTGATCGATATCCGCAAAGACGGGAATTCCGCCGGCGAGTCTGATCGCGTTCGCGCTCGCGACGAACGAAAACGGCGAGGTAATGACCGCGCCCCCCGATTCCAGCCCGAGCGCTTCGAGTGCGGCGTGTAACGCCGTCGTCCCGTTCGAGGTTGCCACGCCCCGACCTGCCCCGCAGTAGGCTGCGAACTCCCGCTCGAACGCCCTGACTTCGGGACCGTCAGCGAGCATCCCGTCTTCGAGGACGGCTCGAACGCGATCGAGAGCGGTTTCACCGATACTGGGCGCTGCGATCGATACCGTACGGGTCTCCGACTCGTCGGCTCGTTCGATTTCGGTCGTCTCGTCCGTGGCTGCCCCGCCGTCGGTTTCGGTTTCGGTGTCCCTCATGCGAGTTGATTCGGTCCCTCCAGCGGTTCCGGGAGCGGTCGCGTTGACGCCGGCGCGCCGACGGCGAGCGTATTCGCCGGCACGTCTTCGGTGACGACGGCACCCGCGGCGACGAACGCGTTCGAGCCGACGGTCACGCCGGGTAGCAGCGTCGCGTTCGCGCCGACCGACGCGCCTTCTTCGATCGTCGGGCCTTCGAGCCCGCTGTCGGTCCGGATCGGGTACTCGTCGTTCGTCAGCACCGCACTCGGGCCGACGAAGACGTTGTCCTCGATCGTCGTCTCGGTCGGTACGTACACGTTCGTCTGGAGGCTGACGTGCGATCCGATCGTCGTCTGGCCGTCGATGACCGTCTTCGTTCCGACGAGAACGTCGTCACCGATCGTCGTGTTCTCGCGAATCAGGACGTCGTGGCCCGTCGTGAACTCGTCGCCGATCGTCACGTCGCCGTAGACGATCGAGCCGGCCCTGATCGTCGCGTCGTCGCCGATCCGGGTCGGTTCGTCGAACGCGCCGTAGCCGACAGTCACCTCGTCGTCGATGTTGGCGTTCGTTCCACAGACGAACGAACTCACGGCGATACACCTCGATTACTGACGGTCAATTCGGTCCGGGCGTCGCCCGGTTGTCGACGGATGTGCCGTCGTTGTTGGGAGATCATACTGTATCGATACCCGCGTGGGCAATCGTCCTGACACAGCCGGTACCGAGGCTTTGTTATCCCCGGCTTGATGGGGCCGTAGTCCCGAACTTATTGGCGACGATTCCGCCGTCGGGAAGACGGATCCGATCGATACGCGGATCCCGATTCCGCCCGCGTTCGTCGGAGATGGACCGGAAACGTAAGCTTAGCCGTCAATCACGAGCGGCGACTGGTACAATTCCCTTTCTCGAGGGTAGCTGAGCGATAGTAAAGGGTCACAGGGTATCAGGGGGCAGTGTGCGGTTACCGATCATACCCGGCAGACGGGAACGGGAACTCGAGGGCATCTCATGACTGACAGCGAACTCACACAGGCCGAACTCTTCGACGTGTTCAGTAACGCTCGGCGGCGGCGAACGGTCCAGTACCTGAAACGGCAGGGTGGCTCCTGTGATCTCGCCCCGCTCGTCGAACGGGTCGCCGCCTGGGAGAACGAGACGGATCCGGAGAACGTGACGCGCACGCAGCGACGACGGGTCTACATCTCGCTCTACCAGACACACCTCCCGATGCTCGAAGATCACGGGATCGTCGACTGGAACCCTGACGAACACACGATTACACTCCTGCCTAACGACGGGCTGTTCGAACCCTACCTGGATCGACGGCTCGAATCCCAGCCGGCGTGGCACCGGATATACGCGTCCCTGACGACGCTCGGCCTCGTCGCGCTCGCGCTCGCGGTGTTTTCGGTCGGCCCGATACCTGCCAGCGTCGCACCTGTCGTCGCTCTCCTGCTGTGTGTCGCCGTTCTCGCCGTCGCGATTGCACAACACGCCCTTCGTCGACCGGGTTCCCGCCTCCCTCTCCGCCGTGCTGGATACTGACCGCGACCGTCTCAGCGACGGTTCGAAGACGCGGCCCAACTGGTCGAACCAGTAGTTCCGGATCGGGTTCTCAACTGCATGTTTCGACCCCGCAGGGCGCACGCGGGGGTTCGAAAACTGAGCCCCGAGGTGGCGAGCCTCGGTCGAATTGCCGGCGTTCAGCCGTCCGGAACGAGCGGGTCCTTACCGGTAAAATAACGACGGCGGTCGGGATCCCTCGCTCGTTTCCGAGCGCTACTCCTCGGCGGTCGTTATCGTAACCCAGAAGAAGGTGTCTTCCATGGCGTTCTCGTTGGTTGGCGTCGTCGGCGGTTCGTCTTCGTACAGCAAGACGCTTATTCGGACCGTATCGCCCGCGGCCGCGGGTGGCGTCCCCTCCAGTTGGAGCGTTTCGGTTTCCCCATCCGCGATGCGTACTTCCGACTCGCCTATCGTCGACCGATCGACGACGTCATCGCCGTCGAGGAGTTGCTGTTGCACGACGACCGTGTAGTCGGTGTCCGCCCCTTCCTGATTCTCGACTGAGATCGTCATCGAAATCGGCTCTCCGGGTACGACTTCGTCGGGTAGCTCTCCGGCGACGAGGTCTCCCTCCTCGGTCTCCGAGTACAGTCCTAGTTCGGTAAAACCGCCCGCCGAGGCCGGTGCGAGGACGGCGAGGACCAGCGCACCGATCGCCAGACTGATCGCGACGACCAACACGATCGACGATGCCTGGACTGTCCGTCCAGACCGGAGTCGTCGAAGCCTGGCGAGCGGGGAGACCGAAAACCGGTCCGACGGTGCCGTACGGAGACGGCGCAGTGCGCCGAGCTGTGCAAACCCGATGGTCACGACGACGAGCCCAGCGATTGCCGAGGTCGCCTCGAGCCCCCACTCGGTACCGGGGAGCAAGAGTACCACTCCCAGCCCAGTCGCGATCGAGAGCACCAGCGACAGGCCACCTCGTTCGATCGCGTCGATGCCGCGGGGTCGCTGCGTCTGGGAGTCACGGGACGCGTGCCCGTCCCGTTTCGTTGCCGGGAACAGTATCGACACGAGCGCGTATCCCGGCAGAAACAGGACGAGCGGGAGCGTCAGTAACAGTCGTAGAGCGCTTCCGCCGTCCAGGACTGGTATCACGACGTACGCCAGCGCCGCGAGCACCGAAACGATCGCGAGATCGATCGGATACTGCCGGACACGCTGGACGCGAGTCAGTGTGTGTTGTCGAAGACTCATCGATCGCTCCCTCCGGACGGTCGTCTGGTGACCACTGCAGCTGGAACCGAAATCATATCCATTCCCGATATGTAGTTCGCTTTCGGTCGCTTTGTTATGTGTAGAGCACGCCCAAAACCCAGCCGTTTAGGGCGGAGATACGCGCTTCCGGGGGCGGGATGCAGCCATCAGTGCGACCACGGCGGGACGGTTTCTCTCACAGTAGACTTGCCGTCACAGGATCTTCTCTCGTGCTCAGAGGTGAGAACCCTCTCCCGTTTGCAGCGATGCACAGCGGAGATCCACGGCGGTTGCGCCCTCGCATCACACTGCGTTCTGTCGGGCTGTCCGAGGTCGACTGTTTCGTGTCCGTAGCAAAGATCCAACTTCTGTGGACACCGCTACCGGTCGACCCTTCCCGCACAGTCCGGAGCGTCTAGAAGTCGACGTACTGCGCTTCCCACTCTCGACGCTCGTCGATTCGCTGACGACCGGCGTCAGTGATCGCATAATAGTTCGTTCGCCTATCCAGTTCCCCTTTCTCGACCAGTTCTTTATTGACGAGCGTATCGAGATTCGGGTACAGTCGCCCGTGATTGATCTCGGAACTGTAGTACTTCTCGACTTCGTCTTTGACGGTTTGTCCCGACGGTCGATCAGCGCCTGCGATCACGTACAGAAGGTCTCGCTGGAAGCCGGTCAGGTCGTGCATTGCTCAATCACAGTGACCGTTCCACTGAGTAGATATTTGTTATCCGTATCATACAGGCTGTACGGTGCTTTGTTCAAAATATATTACTATCATAAAATGGTCGTGATGGTGACTGTCACGTTCCGGTATCAATGAAGAGACGAGTTCTCGTCTCGACGACCGCTTCGGTGGACTCCACGACCGGCCCACCCCGACACTGGCCGGCGGCGACGGCGAACCTGTCCACCCGTCGTTGATGAATCTACCTGGCGTTTCCCTCGGTCGGTCCGTGGCTGGCCCCGTCGACGCCCACTCGGGTACGTTATCCGTTCTGTTGCGTGATGGCGACATCGATGCCGTCGCTGCCGATCCCGACCGATAGCGTCTCTACGGTTCCCTCGTAGGCGGTCGTATGCGAACCGTCAGATTCGAATCGCACACACTCGGCCAACAGATTGCTCTCGAGTAAGTTGTTGATTCGTCGGTAGACGGTAGCCGACGAGCTGTCCGTCCGCTCGGTCAGCTCCTTTGCCGTTTTCGGGCCCTCGCTCGTCGCCACGAGAATCGTCCGCGCACACTCGTCTCCGAGGATGTCGAGTTTAGCTGCCGGGTCGTTCGCCGTTTCCGATCGCGTATTGCTTGCTTGCGTTGACATTGTGGTCACTCTTCGGGTGGAATTCGGTCGCTCTCCCAGCGTGGCGTTGGTGCCGGATTTTCGATTCCGGGGTCCGCTGTGGGGGCGTGTCCCTCCATTGGTCTCGCTAAAAAATCGGTAAGTGGTAGTGGTATTTTATAACGATGTACCTTATTCTGCGCTGGACACTCGGTCGAAATCGAAATACGAGATTTCCATCCGGAAACCACGGCTTTCCCGCCGTCGATTCGCCGTTCAATCGGCAGTTTTCCCACCGAATGCAACCCAACCCGACTGAATTCGCGTTGAGGTCGATCGGACGAAAATCCTTTCGATAGCCCCGTAACGGCCGATATCTGTCGTCTTCGATCGGAAACTGGGTGTTTCTACCGGTCTCGACTCGCCGCCGCAGTGAACAGTCACCGTCTTTTATTCGCATCTGCCCCCCCTCATGGACTGATGCGGGACGAGCGAGTCCCGACGGCCCCGGCGTTCGCGTCCTGGCCCGTGGGACGATACCGATCGACCCGGAGTGGTCCCCAGTCGGTGGGAGTCCACCTGCGTTCCGGGTTCGAGTGCCCGTCCGCGTCTACCCCCTCAATCGAACGTATGACCCCCACACAACACAACTGGAAGCCGATGGAATCGTCGACGGCTGGTGCCCGCTGTCGAAACTGCGGTACGCACGTGACCCAGCAGTTCGCGCGCGTGTTCGGAGACAACGGCGATGTCGTTCACGGATGCCCAGGCTGTACGACCTATCGCGAGATGCAATCCGGCGGACATCTTCCGGGCGACTAGGGTACGGTCAGACGCGTTTTTGCGGTAGATTCGCCACTCTCGCGGCATCGTTTTAGGCCAGAATTTGATTATGCGGGGGATACATCAGAAGAAATACCGCACGTTAAAGTTAGTGGTTCGCGAAGGTGGGAGACATATGGTAGGAGGTAGGGGACTGTCCATCAACCGCGTGCCGACCCAGAGCAATGTCAGTCCAGACGAATCGAACTGAGTCGCTCGCGGAAAGCGAGGTCTTCCACATCCTCGGAAACGACAGGCGCCGAGCGATCGTCCAACTGCTCGCTGCCGAGTCCGAAACGGTCGGCGTCTCGGACGTTGCGACCGAGATCGCCGCCACAGAGTCGGACGCGACGCCCGTTCCGAACAATCTCTACAAAAGCGTCTATGTCTCTCTTCAGCAAACGCACCTCCCACAGCTTCAAGAAGATGAGGTCATCGAGTACGATTCCGACGCGAAAACGATCCAGCCCGGTCCGAACTTCGAGGACGTTCTCCAGTACGTCGACGGCCACGAACAGGATCGCTCGTCGATCCTTCGACTGCATCTCGGACTCTGCGTGCTCGGTCTCGTCCTCATTGCACTGTCCGGTCTCGAAGTGGCGGTGTTCGTGCAACTCGATCCGATTCTGTCGAGCGTCCTCATTTTCCTCGCCGTCGCCTCGAGTAGCATCTACCGACTCCTGAACTGACCGCCCGGCGACCAGCTCGATTCGGCGCCGTGTTCCCCGAGGACGAGCGGTACGGCTGTCACTACCCTGGGTGAGATTCGACTTTCCCCGGCGCTACGGGAGCACCCTCCTCGCTGGGCCGCCTAAAAAAATCACCGGTGTGTTGATCAGCGGAACCGGTTAGATGACGCTCGCGGATGCGATCATCGGTTCGGCGTCGTCGTCGTCAGTCTCGAGTTCGTCGTCGGTGTCATCGTCAGTCTCGAGTTCGTCGTCAGCGTCGTCTTCCTCGTCGATCGCGTCCGCATCGTCGGTGAGTTCGATGACCGCGACCTCACCGAACTCGTCCGTCAGAACCATGTGGACGTATTCGCCGGGTTCGGCTTCGGTCGTATCGAGTTCGAACTCGACGGTCTCGGTCTCATCGCTGCCCAGCGTCACTTCCTGGGACTCGACGAGGTTCCCCTCGACACGGAACTCCACGTCCTGAGTCTGCTCTTCGTCACCTGGGTTCGTCACGTCCGCCGTGACGGTGACCTGGTCACCGATCGTTCCGTTCGCTGGCGCATCGAGGTTCTCCACGGTGAAGGAGTCTGATGGCTCCTCATCGACGGGTT
>NZ_JCAQID010000004.1:0-79072 GCF_059736405.1 Halosolutus sp. DAT137
GGTTCCTCGTCAACGGGTTCCTCGTCAACGGGTTCCTCGTCAACGGGTTCCTCGTCAACGGGTTCCTCGTCAACGGGTTCCTCGTCAACGGGTTCCTCGTCAACGGGTTCCTCGTCAACGGGTTCCTCGTCAACGGCCTCTTCCTCGATCGTTAGCGTTGCGGTCTGTTCTGCGTCCTCGGTGAAGACGCCGTGCGTGTAGTCGCCGGGTTCGAGGGGGGTCGTGTCGATGTCCTCGAAAGTGACGGTTTCGCTCTCGTTTGCGCCGAGAGTAACCTCTTCGCTCGCCAGCGCCTCACCGTCGACGCGGAACTCGACGGTCTGGTTCGCTTCCTCCTCGCCGGTGTTCGTGACCGTCGCGGAGACGTCGATAATCTCGCCCTGCGGGACGCTCACGTCCATCGGCTCGAGGTCGCTTACGTTGAAGGCTGCCGCTTCGGGTTCCTCTTCGACGGGTTCCTCATCGATCGGCTCTTCGTCAATGGGTTCCTCTTCGACTGGTTCCTCATCGACGGGTTCGTCCTCGATTTCGTCACCGATCACGAGGACAATGACCGTTGCCTCCTCGATGGTGATGTCTAGTGCTTGCTCTTCGTCGACGGGTTCTTCATCGACTGGTTCTTCTTCAACGGGTTCTTCTTCAACGGGTTCTTCGTCGACGGCCTCTTCCTCGATCGTCAGCGTTGCAGTCTGTTCTGCGTCTTCGGTGAACACGCCGTGGGTGTAGTCACCGGGTTCGAGGGGTGACGTGTCGATGTCCTCGAAGGTGACGGTCTCGCTCTCGTTTGCGCCGAGAGTAACCTCTTCGCTCGCCAGCGCCTCACCGTCGACGCGGAACTCGACGGTCTGGTTCGCTTCCTCCTCGCCGGTGTTCGTGACCGTCGCGGAGACGTCGATAATCTCGCCCTGCGGGACGCTCACGTCCGTCGGCTCGAGGTCACTCACGTTGAAGGCTGCCGCTTCGGGTTCCTCATCGATCGGCTCTTCCTCAACGGGTTCTTCTTCGATCGGCTCTTCCTCAACGGGTTCTTCTTCGACCGCTCCGTCGACGGTGACGACGGCATCACCGGTCACCGGTTCGTTGTCGGGCGTGAGGTATGGGGTGTCTTCTTCGCCTTCGGTTTCGACGAAGTCGTACTCCTGGTTATCGTTCGTATCGAGATGTGGCATCGCGATGAGCGTCTCGTCTTCTTCGAGTGTCTCATCGAAGGTCACCTCGACGTTCTCGTGTGTTCCCGCTTCGAGATACTCGGAGACGCCGATGACGCTTCCGATCACGTTGCCGACGAGCAGGCTGCTGTCGTGAATCGTTACGAAGCCGCCCTCTTCCATCGTGACCGATTCGACTACGACGGATTCTCCGTCGGTCGCCTGATCTTCGAAGGTTACGTCGGCTTCTGGAACGTCGGAGTCCGTTTCGTCCGACGCTGTCTCGTTTGTCTCACCTCCTTCGTCGTCTGTCTCTAGTTCGTCCTCACCAACACCGTCGTCCTCCTGAATGGTTGCTGCAGGGGCCGCTCCTGCAACCATTGCCCCGCTCGAGGACAACATCATCAGTGCGGTGAGCAGTACAAGTAGCTGGTTGCGTGCGTTCATGTTGTGCCCTGAAGGCATCCACGAATCGGGGAGTGCGACGTATAAACCGGCACTACCATTTCGCGGAGAAACTGGATAATACGGCCTAGAAAGGTCGTTTACTGGCTCTCTGGGATCACTGGAAACACACGATTGCAGACAAATTTGCGCCCCCTCACTCACCGATTGCCGATCGTCGCTTGCCAGTTGCCTACCGCTTTTCGTACTGCGCTCGTTCCGGCGATTTCGACGCCGTCGGTTCGTGTCCCGACAGGCAGACCAGATTCTCGCGCCCGAGACGGAGTTTCGTCACCTGCCCGTCATCCTCGAGATCCGCAAGGAGACGACTGACTTTTGCCTTCGACCAGTCGACGGCGTCGACGATCTCCGACTGTTTCATTCGACCGCCGTTTTCCCTGATAATCCGTTGGACGCGTTCCTGATCGGTCAGAAACTCGTCGCCGCTTGCTCCGTCGTCGACCGCGCTCAGCGAATTCGACTCTTCGAGTCGATTTCGGATGGCCAATGCACCGCCGAGAACCGCGAGTGCAACGATCCCTGCGAGCGCTGCGAGGTGTGGTCCCCACTGAATCTGGGAAGGAACGAGCGATAGTCCGTTCCCGCTGCTGTCGGTGACGAACCATAGTACAACCGTGACGGCGGCCGTCGGTGTTCTGTCGTGGATTGTCATAGGGGCAACTGGTGGGATGTGTTCTGGCTCACGGCTTTCTTGTCCTGTACCGTCGTGACCGGTCTACAAAATATTTCTTATAAGACATGTTTTCTTACTGGGTTATCTGTATCTCACATCGAGTGGAACCACTGATACGTCGATCAAGTCGATTCTCACTCCGTTCAGAGATTAGCGACACGCTACTGATGTCGCCGACGCCTCGTTCGTGTCAGGGAACCACACTCGTCTCATGGGTGCTGAAACGCAGTTGTCCAAGCGTCCGAATAAACTCGCTCGGACGTTTGCACGCCTTCGCGTCAGTTATTGCTGGATTCAGGGCGTAAGTTATGGTTTCAGTTATTGTTCGTAGTCTCTGAACGACCGGTTGCCATCTCCTCCCAGCATTCTTATTATCGAAAAGAGCCGAGAGTACACTAACGTACCTCGATCGAACCGTACAGAACGGTCCCGATCGATCGGTACCCGATAGCCGACAACGGGTACGAACAATACAGATGACGCCGTTTACAGACACACTCCGGGCCTGGTCCCGCGCCTCGGATCACGTCGCTGCGAGTCTTCGCGAGGCAACCCGTGCGACGATGGCCGCGTTTGGAGCACCGGGAACGGTCCGAACCGGGCGGAAAACCGGGACGACTTCGGCGGCTGCGACGCTGTCCGTCGCCGAGGATGCGCCGTCGGCGGAGTCGGCGATCCCGTCGATCGTCCACGAACAGTGGGAGATGAATCGAACCGTCGACGAACCGTCCGCGATCACCGTCGGTGATACGGTCACGTTCGCGAAATCAATTCACGAAGCAGACGTCGTCGCCTTCGCCCAGGCGACCGGTGACACGAACCGACTCCATCTCGACGATTCGTTCGCTGACAACACGCGGTTTGGCGGTCGGATCGCTCACGGGACGCTCGTTTCGGGGCTGATCAGCGCGGCGCTAGCTCGGATCCCTGGTCTTACCGTCTACCTCTCTCAGGATCTCGAATTCGTCGCCCCGGTTTCGATCGGTGACGAGTTGACGGCTACCGTCGAAGTGCTCGAGGACCTCGGCGGCGATCGGTATCGCCTCGAAACGATCGTGAATGCGAGTGACGGACCCGTCGTCACTGGCGAGGCGGTCGTTCTCATCGATCCACTTCCGGAATCAGCGACCAACTGACGCCGCTCAGACGCCCGGAACGCCGATCGCGTCGAATCCAGTGACGCCGATGATCGCGAGTACGTACAGCACGATCAACACGGAAAGCCAGGCGACGATCGTAATTGCGGCAGCGTCGACCCAGCCGCCGGGATACCGGGCGTTAATTACTGTGAGATACGCGATGAAGACCAGCAACGGTCCGAGCAGCGGTATCCATCCGAAAAAAAATCCGACGACTGCCCACACGATGGCGCCGATGAGGGCGGTAACCACTGCGTACGTGTAGTCTTCCGAATCGACGATCACCTTCGCCCCGAAATAGATGCCCAGCGCGCCGATTAGCAGGCTGACGACGAAGACGATGATGCTTCCCGCCATCTCGGGGACGATCGCTTGACCAATCATATCGGGGATGGTCGCTTGCGATACCGTTAGTTATCGCTCTCCTACACGAACACGTCCGCTCGTAATGCTCTATGAGCGGATCGACCGTCGCTTCAAGCACCGATAACGGGACCGAAATCAACTGCTGTTGATATTTATGATCCACCGATCCTCCGACGGATCGTCGTCCGTGTCGAATCTGTCTCAATCCGAGCGCCGTTTTTTTCGGGCCGTCTTCGACCGATACGGTTTGTTGTGATTCTTTACCGGTGATCGACACACCGGTCGGGCAATCACCGGTAAAACGTCACGGCGATCCGGATGGATCGCTCACACTCGACCGTGGTCGGTGGTTGGCCATCCCGATTGATCACCGCTCAACTGTACGTTTCGTGGTCCGCTTCGGACTCCTTCGGTGTATTCTGATCGACGACTGGATCGATCGTCGTTTCGGACGCAAGCGACGCGAGACCGGTCTCGAGACTTACGCGGGGCTCGAAGCCGAGCTGGCGAGATGCACTGGTAATATCCGCACCGCTGTGTCTGATATCGCCGGCTCGCTGTTCGCGGTGAACGATCGGTGACGAGGACCCCGTTACCGCTCGAATCGTCTCTGCCAGGTCCAGAATTGACGTTCTGGTCCCGGTGCCGACGTTGTATGCGGTCCCGACGTCGTCCGTCGTTGCCGCCCGAAGGTTCGCGCGGACGACATCACTGACGTGGACGAAATCCCGCGTCTGTTTGCCGTCGCCCGCGATCGTTATCGGCTCGTCCGCTCGCGCCTGCTCGAAGAACGTCGAGATAACGCCGCTGTACGGGCCTTGCTGGCGCTGCCCGTAGACGTTGAAATACCGCAAGGCGACGGTCGGGAGATCGTACAGCTCTTGGTAGAGGCGTGCGTACTGGTCGATCGCCAGTTTCTGGACGCCGTAGGGGGAGGTCGGTTCTTTCGGTGCGGTTTCCGGAATCGGCAGTTCAGAAGGGTGGCCGTAGACGGCCGCACTCGAAGCCAGGACCACCCGTGCGTCTTCTTGCCGTGCTTGTTCTAACACGAGGACGGTCCCGTCGAGGTTGGTTTCGTTCGTCTGCCGCGGGTCGTCGACGGTTCGTGAGACGCTGACGACTGCGGCCTGGTGAAAGATCACGTCGACGTCGCGTGCGGCCCGCTGGAGCGCGATCGGATCGGACACGTCGCCTTCGATGACGTCCACGTCATCAGGGAGATACTCCCGGCGTCCCGTCGAAAAATCGTCGAGCACGCGGACCTCATCGGCGGGGTCGAGTGCCTCGACGAGGTGGCTCCCAATAAAGCCCGCCCCACCGGTGACCAGTACCGTGCTGTCACGAAGCAATCGCGCCGTCTCAGGCTCCCGTTCCATTAGGTCGGCAGAGTAGATTCACACTGTTTAGTATCTCATCGCTACTGAGGAATAGGTATCTCCTACCGTCCGGGTAGCAGGTGATTACGGTCGATTTTCAGGGTAACGTACTCGGAACTAATCTATCGACCTCCTCACGCGCCTGAAGACGTGGGAATCACCCCGATCCTTCCAGCTACTGGCCAGCCGTCGCTCTCGCATTCCCATCGCAGATTGCCGGCCAGCCGTCGCCTCCGTCGCGATCGGTTCTCGGTCACTGTCACCCCGGAGTCGCTGTCATCGCCCTGTCGGCCAACAGAAGCTATTTGCGGCCCCCTCCGAAACCCCCCGCCAATGAGCGTCGACCTCGTCGTGCGAAACTGTACCGTCGTCACCCCCACCGGACGGAGTCCGGACACGGGTGTCGCTGTTGCAGACGGCTCGATCGTCGGCGTCGGCCGGAGCAATCGACTCCCCGAGGCCGATCGGGTCATCGACGGCGACGGAGCGGTCCTGGTTCCGGGGATCGTCGACTGTCACATCCACAATCGCGAACCCGGTCTCGAGTACAAAGAAGACTGGAAGTCTGCGACCCGGGCAGCCACAGCGGGCGGCGTGACGACCGTCGTCGGCATGCCCAACACTGACCCCGTGATCGATCGACCGGATCACCTCGAATTGAAATACGAGCGCGGGGAGGAATCCGCACACGTCGATTTCCAGAGCTACGCCGTCATCACGAGCGAGAACCTCGATCAGATCCCCGCTCTCGACGAGGCCGGCGTCCTCGGCTACAAGATTTTTCTCGGGTCGACAGTGGGGGACGTGCCGGCACCGAACGACGGTGAAATTCTCGAGGCGATGGAGCAAATCCGTGAAACGGGCAAACGACTCGGCTTCCACGAAGAAAACGGCGAGATCATCGACCACTACACGGAACAGTTCACAGCCGCGGGAAAGAACGATCCGATCGATCACTCTCACTCCCGACCAGTCATCGCGGAACGGGAAGCCGTCGAGCGGATGATCACCTTCGCCGCGAAAACCGACGCGTCGATCCACATGTTCCACGTCTCGTCTGGATCGGCGGCCGAGGCCGTCGCGGATGGCAAAGCCCGTGGCGTCGATGTGACCGCCGAGACGACCCCTCACTACCTCTGGTTTACCGAGGAGGTTATGCGCGAGAAAGGCAATCCGGCCCGGATTCAGCCGCCGATTCGCAACGCCGCCGAACGCGAGACGCTGTGGGAAGTCGGCATCGACGGCGGTGCGATCGACTGTTTTGCGACCGACCACGCACCCCACACGCCGGCGGAAAAGAACGTCGACGACCCGTTCGGCAACACCTGGGATGCGGTTTCGGGTTTCGTCGGCCTCGAAACGGAGGTGCCGGCGATGCTCACCTTCGTCGATCAGGGCCGGTTCACACTCGAGGAGTGGGTCAGACGCCACTCGATGCGGCCCGCCCAGGTCTGGGGGATGTATCCACAGAAAGGCTCGCTACTGGTCGGGACTGACGCCGACTTCACGATCGTCGACCCCGATCTGGAGTGGACGCTCGAGGATGCAACGACACTCCATTCGAAGAACTGCGTGACGCCGTTCGAGGGCGAGTCGTTCGTCGGGAAACCGATCGCGACCGTGGTCCGCGGCGAGGTCGTTTTCGAGGACGGCGCGGTCGTCGGTGAGTCGGGCTACGGCACGCGCGTCGACGTCGACTGAGCGAGGTACCACCAGGCACCCGCCGCGTTTCCAGCGCGTGAAATTCGTCTGCCAGTTATATCTCAGTGGTGCTCGTGAGCCAGCATCACGGCCACCGATGACAACCAACGATATTTCGTCGGACGAGACGGAACGACTCAAAGCTGTATATCTCTCTGTTACCGGCGATACGGATCCAGTGGTCGAGTCACAGATCGAAGACTCGAACACGCGAGAAATTCGCGACCAACCGGCGAGCAACGCCGTCGGTCCGGCCGAACATCACGGTCTCGACGATGCGATCGACGATCCGGGTCCGGGCTGATTGAGTTTCAGTTTCGCTCAGATCCGGACAGAACTGACGCCGAACTGGCTCCTTTTCGCTTCGAGGACCGAACACCGGGCTGCCCAGCGATTTAGTCCGAGATGTCCGCGCCGACCGCCTCCTCGTTTGAGGCGCCTCCGTCCTGTTCGAGCAGGTCGACCAGCCCGCGATTGATTCGCCTCGCGCTCGAGGGTCCTCCGTAGACGACGGGATTCGTCTACGGAGTGTGCAATTGGACGAGCGACGCGTCAACGCGGATTTTCCGGTCGGCGCTCACCGGCGAGTCGCCGCTGTTGGGGTTCGGAAACACGGTGTCGGACAGGGCGACCTCGAACGACTGGTGAGTGTACTGGTTGGCTCCGACGAAATATTTACGACGGATTGACAGTTACCGACGGAACGTACGTCTCGTAGAACGCGTCGTCGAAGCTGACCAGCGCATCCCCGTCTACGGCCGCGTGCCCGCCGATTATAAAGTCCGCAGCGATGTGTTGATGGGGTGTGAGATCCTCACTGCACGCGTCACAACTGACGGTTCGTTTCGTCCCACACGACGGGCACTGAAGCCCGTTCGGTCGCCGGGCGGTATACTGTTGGAACTGCTCGCCTGCCAGAAACAGTGCCTCCTGCGAGGGTTCGACAAGTTGGATACTGAGGTCCTGGAGGAAACGATCGAGTTCCGCTGCGGTCTCGAAGTGACCGTCCGCCGCGAGTTCGCCGTACACGATCGGCGTAGTGACGACGCGCCCCTCTCGGTAGACCCGCCGAAGTTCAGTTTCGCTCGTGTCCGTGTGTTCGTCGTCGTACAACAGCGCGAGAAGCGCGTTCGTATCGATCGCCGTGATCACGCCTCTGTCCCAGACTCGTCGAGTTTTTTTATCGTCGACGACACGAGGGAACTCGCCGCGGAGCCGACGCATACGATCTGGCATCCCCTCGTCGCTCTCGGCGCTGCCGCGATATTTCTCGAAGGGGTCTTCTCCGCCAGCCGTGGTGGGCGCTTTTTTCCGAAGCTCGTAGCCGGACTCGATCGGTTCGAAAGCGATCTCATCACCGGGTTCGATACCGAGTTCGTCCCGGATGTGTTTCGGGATAATGACCTGCCCCTTGGTGGTAACACGCGGCATAGCAGTACAGAGCGGGTAATACCTATTAGTATTACGCTGGCGCGTTTGCTAGCGTTTTGGAGCGCACCGCCAGAGTACTGACCGACCGTTCTCCTCAGACTTCCTCGAACACCGCTACGATCGCTCCACCTCCGCCAATGCTCATGCCGACCATTCCACGCTGGATGTCCGGATCGTCCCGAAGCTGAGAGGCGAGACTGGCCGCGAGCATCCCACCCGAGGCACCGATCGGATGGCCGAAGGCGATCGCCCCGCCACAGGGGTTCATTTTTTCACGGGGAATACCGACGCGTTCCATGACGGATACCGACTGGGCGGCGAAGGCCTCGTTGATCCAGTAGGCGTCGACGTCCGCCACGTCGAGACCGTTCCGATCGAGCAGTCCCGACACCACGTCGCTGACGGCCTCGTTGAACTCGTCCGGGTCCCGGTAGACGACGTTGTAGTCGACGACCCTGGCCATCGGTTCGAGGTCGCGATCGGCCGCCGTATCGGCGTCTGCCAGCAACACTGCCCCCGCGCCGTCGCTGAGCTTCGAGGCATTGGCTGGCGTGATCGTGCCGTCGTCGCGAAAGGAGGCCGGCAGGTCGGCCAGAGCCGACAGCGACGAGTCCGGGCGCGCCCCCTCGTCTTCCGCAATGGTCTTGCCTCCCGTTTCGACGGGGACGATTTCTTCATCGAACTCGCCGGACTCGATCGCGTTCGCGGCGCGCTGGTGACTCTCGAGGGCGTACTCGTCCTGAGCCTCCCGGGAGATGTCTTCGCGATCGACGAGCCGTTCGGTGATCTCGCCCATGTGCACGTCGAGATTTCGGTCCCACAGCGAGTCGAGGAGCATCGAGTCTTTAATCTCGATATCGCCGTACCGACGGCCTTTGCGGTAGTCCGGCAGAATCCACGGGGCGTTCGTCATCGATTCGAACCCACCCGCGATCGCGAAATCGGCGCGGCCGGCCGCGATCCGATCGACCGCGAGTGCGATCGCGCGCATCCCCGAGCCGGACGCCTCGTTGACCGTGGTTGCCTGGGTCGCATTCGGTAGGGAGGACTCGACGACGACCTGCCGACCCGGAACCTGTCCGATGCCGGCCTGAATCGCGTTGCCGAGACAGACCCAGTCGATGGCTTCGCCGGCGACCGAGACGCGATCGAGCAGGCCGTCGACGGCGACCCGCCCCAGTTCGACCGCCCGTACGTCTGCGAGCGATCCGAGTAGGGTTCCGTGTGGCGTTCGTGCGCCGTCGATCAGCACGATTTCAGCGTCGGACACTGAGGGATCATCGGACCTGGGCATGGGCAACCGGTCCACGCGGAGCCGTATGAACGTTGACGCCGACTGCGGGGCCAGTTTGCGACCCGAAACCGATCGTGGGGGCAGTTTGCGGTCCGACACCGGCGATTTAACCGTTCAATCGAAGTGAAACGTTTCGACGGATCGAACGGCGTATCCCGCCGACAGTATCCCGAGAGGGACCGCAAGGAGTGCCGTTAGCGCCGTTCCGGCGAATCCGACGGTCTCGTTCGACGTTCCAAGCAGTGACGACAACGCATCTCCGCCGATCGAACTGTGTCCGAGCAGTACCGGCAGGGCGACGACACAGATCACGACGGAGTAGACGGTGAACGCGAGTAAACTCGGGACGATCGCCTTTCGGCTCCGGGAGACGCTGACCGCCTCGAACCGGGGAAAGGCAGCACCGATCCCGGTCGCGATCGGTCCGGCGCTGAGGACCAACAGCAGTCCGCCCAGTGTAAGCGACGCGACCGACCCACCGCCCAGTGGGCTTGCCAGTCCGACGACGACGGTTGTCACGACAGCCACCGGCCCGGCGAGGAGGGACGCAGCGACGACGTGGCCGATGACGAGCGTTCGACCCGGCGCTGTACTCAAGAGCGTCGCAGGGAGGACGGCACCCTCGTTCCCGACGACGTTGAGCGTAAACAGCGAACCGGCGATCCACGCGCTACAGAGGACGATCCACAGCGGGAAGGAACTGCCGACGGTCCCGGTCTGGACGACCGTCGCGATCGGATTCACCAGCACGATGAGCGGATAGAGGACGAACGAGAGGGCGATCGGTGCTCTGCGGGCCCGTTTCCAGTCCGTCAGGACGACACCGACGACTGGCTGTGGGAAGATTGTCGAGAGGCGGGTCTCGCTTACACCCGTCGACTGTGCTGGTGTCGTCTCCTGTTCGACGTGGACGCCGTCGGCGTACCAGAGCCACTCGGCCAGCCGTGGGAGGAGTCTTGCGCATACGAGGATAACGACACCACTCGAGACCAGCGCGCCGATACTTCGAGCGATCGATGCCTCGGAAACGGTTCCCAGGAGCACGAGATCGGCGTACCAGCCGATCGGTGTCGGTTCGAGGGTCCAGAACACCGGTTCGAGCACGCTGGCAAAGTTTTGCGTGACGATCAGCCAGAAGTAGGCCGCGCCGAGAACGACGAACGTGACGGTCCGAAGTCGCGTCAGCAGTTTGGATCGGACGCCGGTGTTTCGGACGAGCAGCGCGCCCAGAACGCCGATCGCCAGCGCCGTCGTCATCGTCACGCAGAGAGCGACGAACGCGAGTGGCGCGAGGGGTATCGATCGTGCGCCCGCAGCGAACGCGATTGCTCCGGCACCGCCTGCCAGTCCTGCGAGCGTACCCCAGAGTGTACCCTCGGCAAAGAGGAGTCCGCCGAGAAACTCGCGATGGGAGACGGTCGTCAGGTGCCCGTCGAGTCGGTCCGGCCGAAGCACGGTCGTGTACGCGCGATAGCCGCCGAATACTGCGACGCCGACCCACAGGTAGACAACACCCATCCGAACCCACTCGAGTGGGGTCTCGATATCTCCGGCCGCGATCGCGCTCCCGAAAACGTAGAGACCGGCCAGCATCGCCAGCGAGAACGGAACGAGAAACAGCCCGGCGACTGCGAGTGCGATCACCTGCACCGTGTTCGTCTGTAGAACCCGCCAGCGTCGACGAAGTTCGGTCCGGCCGATCGCTTCGATGTGATTCCAGTGCATCGATGTCACCTTGCCGACGTTCCGTGGTCGGTCGTCACCGTGAGGAACACGTCCTCAAGGGTCGAACCGGTCTCGGTTCCGCGTTCGACCTGTCTGGTCAGTTCCTCGGGCGCGCCTTCGGTGACGATGTGGCCGTCGTACAGCACACCGACTACATCAGCGAGTTCTTCGACGACCGGAAGAATGTGCGTCGAGAGAAAGACCGTGTGGCCGTCGGCGGCGAGCTCCCCGATCGCGTCCATCACGGTTCGTGCGGCCCGCGGGTCGAGTCCGCTCGTGGGCTCGTCGAGGAAGACGACGTCCGGCTCGTGTACCAGCGCCTGAATAAGCCCGATCTTCTGGCGCATCCCCTTCGAGTAGTCTTCGATTCGCTTGCCGCGATCTTCGAACAGATCGAATCGATCGAGCCACGCATCGATTCGTTGCTCTGCCTCTTCGGGAGGAATATCGCGCAACCGCGCGAAGTACTCCAGCTGTTCGCGCCCAGTGAGTTCGTCGAACAGCGGTGGCTCTTCGGGAAGGTATCCGATCGCGGAACGGACGGCATCTCGATCGGTTACCGGTGCCCCCGTGATCCGTGCAGTGCCAGACGTTGGTCGCGTGAGCGTCGTCAGCATTCGCATCGTCGTCGTCTTTCCCGCGCCGTTCGGACCGAGGAATCCGTACACTGTTCCGCGCTCGACGACGAGATCGAGGCCGTCGACGGCCGTCGTGGAACCGAAGCGTTTCGTCAGTCCCTCTGCCTCGATCGCGGGTTGTGTCCCACCCATCGTATCTGCCCTCGATTTGGCTCCTCGATAGATAACTCCGATAGATATTTTTCTCACTCTGAAAGTACCCCTTCGAGTACAACCAGTGTCGTCTCCTCTCGGGCCACGTTGCCGGCCCGTCCGCCCATTTTGGGAGCTAGCCCAATTCGAGCGTAACGCGTCCGGGCGTTCCAGATTCGCCGCTCGAGAGAAACCAAACGTTCTCAACGTTCTGTACCGAAACGAGACGAATCGACACTTACCACCCGAAAAACCCCACTGGAATCCGGAGATTGCCGGCAGATAACGAAATCGTTTTCCTACGGCTACCGCTTGGTCTGACTAACAACCAGAGCTATGAGTAGCCAACGACGGTCACCGGAAGTGATCCACAATGGCGGCTGATCGCGTGCTCGTCCCGCTCTCGGATACGGTTACGGTCCGACAGACGGTGGGCTACGCCGCGCGGTCGGCACTCGAGTCGGCCGACTCGAGCGAATGCCATCTCGTCGTCGTGCTTCCGTACGACGACGACGCCCCGGAGGGCCAGCGACGGATCGACGAGGCGGAGGAACTGCTCTCGCGAGCGACACGCTGGGTCGAAGAGGATGTCGGAACGTCCGGCGTGACGGTCGAAACGGCGGTTCTCGGGACGGAGGAGTACCTCTTCGGTCCCGACGACTACGCGGCGACGCTCTCGGCGTACGCGGACGAACACGGGATCGATCGCGTCGTGCTCGATCCGGAGTACCGCCCCGGCGTCACCGGATCGATTATCCAGCCACTCGAGCGCGAACTCGATCGCTTCGGACTCGACTACGACGAAGCGCCGGTCGAGCGGCCCGCCCGCCACGAGCGACTGATCGGTGAGGGAACGGAGACGTTCGACAGGTACTTTGCGCTGTTTTGGATCTCCTACGGGTTCTATCTCGTCCTCGGTGATCCGACGTACTGGTTCGACCTGATTACCGGCGTGGCGGTCGCCGGTATCGTCTCGCTGTCACTCGCCCAGATTACGTTTAGCTTCCCGCTCGATCGAGTCAAGTCGCCTATTCGGACGGTGCGGTTTGCCTTTTATATCCCGTATCTGCTGTTCGAGATCGTCAAGGCGAACCTCCAGATCTCGCTGGTCATCTTGCGGCCATCGATGCCGATCGAGCCGACGCTAACTCGGGTCAACGCCCGCGTCAGGAGCGGCCTGCCGCTGCTCGCACTCGCAAACAGCATCACGCTCACGCCGGGAACGCTGACGGTTCGAGCAAACGACCAGCGACTGATCGTCCACGCGCTCATCCCGGCCGCCCGCGAGGGGCTCTTCGACGGTGCGCTCGAACGAGCCGTACGGTTCGTCTTTTACGGCCGCGAGTCAGCGCGAATTCCGACACCGCGAGAACGCGGAGACACCGAAATTATCGACGGTGATGACCTGTGATTCCAGAGTTCGCAACGATCGAGGAAATTTTCCTCCTCGCAGCCGTCGGGTTTATTCTGCTCGCAATCTTGATGCTGTACCGGGCGGTCGCCGGCCCGACGACACAGGACCGACTGCTGGCTGTCAACGTCCTCGGGACGAACACGGTCGTGATTCTCGCCTTACTCGCGGCGGGCCTCGACGAGCCGTGGTTCCTCGATATCGCGCTGATCTATGCGCTGTTGAATTTCCTGATGGCTATCGCCATCTCCAAGTTCTCCGTCGAACGAGGTGGCGTACTATGATCGAGACGATTCGCTTCTGGACGATCGTGATCCTGGTCGTGTTCGGCCTGTTTTTCACCTTCGTCTCGGCCGTCGGCGTCATCCGCCTGCCGGATATCTACTCCCGGGCGCACACGGCCTCTCAGACGGACACCCTCGGTGCGGGACTCGCACTCGCCGCGGTCGCGATCGCACTCGGCTGGCAAAACGCCACCGTCTATACCGTGTTGTTGCTGTTTTTCGTGTACATCACGAACCCGACGGCAGCACACGCGATCGCGCGCTCGGCCGCTGAAACCGGCATCGCACCGTGGACCAGTGACGATGCCGACCAGGACCGTGACTCGGAGGTAAACTCCGAATGAGCGCGATCGCCTACACGCTGGCCGTGTTCATCCTCGCGACCGCTATCGCGACGGCGCTGTTCCGGGACGTGCTCTCGTCGATCGTCATCTTTGGTGCCTACAGCCTGGGAATGGCGATCCTCTATACGTATCTGCGCGCACCCGACGTGGCGATGACCGAGGCAGCGATCGGGGCCGGCGTCACGACGATCCTCCTGTTGTTGACGATCGCGCGAACGGCTCGTCCGTCGACCGACGACGTGTTCGAGCGCATCCACGTTCCCGCGGTGATTGCGGTCGGTGCGTTCGTGCTCGTACTCGGCTCGTTGCTCTCGAGTATGTACGCCGTCGGCACTGAGAACGCCCCGATCTGGGGGACGGGCGTAATCGCTGAAACGCCGACGGTCTACTACGTTCAGGAAACGTACGCGGATACCGGCGCCCAGAACGCGGTGAGCGCGGTTCTCGCCTCTTATCGGGGATTCGACACGTTCGGGGAGGCAGTCGTCGTCTTCGCGGCCGCGATCGCCGTTTTACTCGTACTGAAACGGGAGGTGTTCACGTAATGTCTCGATCCGATACGTACGACGATACCTACACCGAGAGTCAAGTGATTTTGACCTCGGTAAAGATCATCGCACCGTTTACGCTGACCTACGGGCTGTTCATGGCCCTCCACGGAACGGACACGCCCGGCGGCAGTTTCCAGGGCGGCGCGATCATCGGCGTGACCGTCCTCATGCTCGCGTTCGCGTTCGGTATCGAACCGACGCGACAGTGGCTCAAAAACGCTGCTGTCGTCGGACTCGTCACCGGCGGCGTGACGATCTTCGTCGCGACCGGTCTCGCGACGATCGCTCTCGGAGGAAATTTCCTCGAGTACGACCAGTTCACCGAAGCGTTCGGCATCGCCCACTACTGGGGGATGGAGGCGATCGAAGTCGGCGGCGTCGCGCTGATCGTCGCCGGCGTCGTCATCACGCTGTTCTTTGCGACGGCGGCGGGCTATACGCCCGCGCGCCACAACGACGAGCGGCCCGACTCGGGGGTAAGAAACGATGATTGAGGGCGCACTCGACGTGCTGGCGACGCGCTATGCCTACGCCCTGTTGTTCGTCTTGCTGGGAATCGGGATCTACATGATGATCGCCAGCGAGAACCTCGTCAAGAAGCTGATCGGCGTCAACCTCTTCCAGACCGCGATCTTCCTGTTTTTCATCTCGGTCGCGTTCGTCGACGGCGGCGCGGCACCGATCGTTCCGTCCGGGGGAGCCGATCCGGGACCGATCGCGAGCCCGCTCCCCCACGTGATCGTGCTGACGGCGATCGTCGTCGGGATCGCGTTGACGGCGGTCGGTCTCGCGCTCATCGTCCGCATCTACGCGGAGTACGGGACCCTCCGCGAGGATACCCTCAGGGAGGTGCGAGCCGATGAGTAGTCTCGCGGAGTTGCTTCCCGCCCTGCTGATCGCCGCCCCGATACTCCTCGCGACCGTGCCGATCGCGCTCGGTCTCAGGTTCGATCGAACCGGCTGGTCGGTGGCCGCGGTGACGACTGTCGGACTGGTCGTCGCGACGGCGTATCTCGCCAGCGCAGTCGCACAACAGGGACAGATCGTTCACGTACTCGGCGGCTGGGGCGAGCCACAGGGGATCGGGATCGAACTCGTGGCCGACGAGTTCTCCGTGCTGATCGCCCTGCTCGTCACGATCACCGCCGCCGGTGTCCTCGCGTACACCCGCGTTGGCGGCCCGCGTGGGAACACGTTCTACGCCGGCTATCTGCTGCTCGTCAGCGGGATGCTCGGTCTCTCCCTGACAGGGGACGTCTTCAACATGTTCGTCTTCCTCGAAATCGTCGGATTAGCGACGTACGCGATGGTGGCCAGCGGAGACGGTCCCGAATCCGCCGTTGCCGCCCTGAAGTACCTCATCCTGGGGACCGTCGGTGCGTCGCTGTACCTCATCGGCGTCGGGTTCCTGTTCATGGCGACCGGCGTGTTGAACATGGAGGTCCTCTCGGAAGCGGTGCCGCTGGTACTGGCCGAGGGTGGGAGCGATCTGACCCTCCTGCATGCGGCGTTTGCCTTCATTTTCGTCGGCTTCGCGTTGAAAGTCGCCCAGTGGCCGCTGCACACCTGGCAGCCCGACGCCTATCAGCGAGCGCCCGACGGCATCACGCCGTTGATCGCGGCGCTCGTCTCGACGACGTACGCCTACGCCCTCGGGCGCGTGATGTACACCGTCTTCGGTCCCGAGTTCCTCACCGCCACGCCGTATCTCACTGAGATCGTCGTGACCGTCGGTTCCGTCAGCGTCCTCGCGGGGAGCACGCTGGCCGTCATCCAGCGCGATATCAAGCGGATGTTCGCCTACTCCTCGGTCGCGCAGTTCGGACTCATCGTCGCCGCCTACGGTCTCGTCACCCAGACGGCGTTCGTCGGCGCGGTTATCCACCTGATCGGTCACGGCGTCATGAAAGCGGGGCTGTTCGTCGCCGCCGCCGTCGTCGCGCTCGGCTACGGTGCCCGAACCGTCGACGAGTACGCCGGTCTCGCCACGAACAGACCGTTTACGGCTGGTTCGATGGTCATCCTGCTGATCGCCCTGATTGGAATTCCGCCATCCGCAGGGTTCATCGGCAAGTGGTACATCGCGGTCGGCGCGGTCGAGGCCGAGGTGTGGCCCGTCGCGGCGGTCATCTTCCTCTCGACCATGCTCACCCTGGCCTACGCCGCGCGTTTGCTCGAAAAAATGTACTTCACACCCGCGAACGTCCTCGAGTCGTCACACCAGTCGGATGCGATCGCGACCGACGGCGGCGACGCGAGCGGCGAATCCGGCCGCGAAGACGGCACACCGATCGATCCCGAGCCCGTTCGCGGCGCGCCAGACGCAGTTTCGATCGGTATGATCGGACTGCTCGTCGCCGCCGCAGTCGTCGCCGTGAGCCTCGGCTTCGCCGGTGGTGCGTTCTTCGAGTGGCTCGATCCCTTCGTCTCGGAGGTGTTCACTGAATGATTGAACCATCCATCCTGCCGCTGGCTGCCGTCCTCGTCTCGGCGGTTGCTGTGGTCTTGATTATCGCTTCGTATCGCTACCCGAACGTCCGCGAGGGCTGGTCCGTGCTGGCCGCGCTCGCGAAGTTCGGCATCGTCGCCAGCATGCTCCCCGGCGTGCTCGAGGGGACCGTCTACTACTGGAGTCTGAGCGAGTCCCTCGGCGTCGAGTTTCTCCACGGAATCGACTTCGTGCTTCGGGCTGACCCCCTCGGAATGCTCTTTGCGATGCTCGCCAGTTTCCTGTGGATCTTCACGTCGTTTTACGCCGCCGGCTACATGCGCGGCCTCGACGAACACGCGCAGACGCGATTTTTCGCCTCCTTCGCGGCCAGCCTCTCGACGGCGATCGGCATCGCCTTCGCCGGCAATCTGGTGACGATCTTCATCTTCTACGAACTGCTGAGCCTGGTCACCTACCCGCTGGTCGCACACAACGAGGACGACGAGGCCCGGATTGCGGGTCGGAAGTACCTCACGTACACGTTCTTCGGCGGTGGGGTCTTCCTGCTCGCCGGGACCGTTCTCGTCTACTGGCTCACCAGCGCCGTCGATCCGGCGGGTGACCCCCACCTCGCGTTCGAATCAGGCGGCATCGAGATGCTGGCCGAAGGCGCACAGGCGGACCCCGCGTTCGCCCAGGCCGCTTTCTTCCTGCTAATTGCCGGCTTCGGGGTGAAAGCCGCCGTGATGCCGCTTCACTCCTGGCTTGCGGATGCGATGGTCGCGCCGACGCCCGTCTCCGGCCTGCTTCACGCGGTCGCGGTCGTCAAATCTGGTGCGTTCGGCGTCGCGCGAGTCATTCTGGAGGTGTTCGGCCCGGAACTCATCCAGGACCTCCCGTTGCAGGTTCCAGCAGTCGGTGCGGTCGGTCTGAACGTTCCGGTGGCGATTCTCGCGGCGTTTACGCTCACCGCCGCGAGTATCATCGCGATGCGAAAGGATCATCTCAAGCGCCGGCTCGCGTTCTCGACGACGGCCCAGCTTTCCTACATCGTGCTGGGGCTTTCGATGCTCCACCCCTACGCGATCCTGGGTGCGCTCTTTCACATTCCCGCCCACGCGTTCGGAAAGCTCACCCTGTTCTTCTGTGCGGGAGCGATTCACGTCGAAACCCACACGGACTACGTCAGCGAGATGGCGGGCATCGGTAAGCGGATGCCGCTGACGATGTCCGCGTTCACGATCGGTGCCGCTGGCATGGCCGGAATACCGCTGATCGCCGGCTTCGTCAGCAAGTTCTACATGCTCATCGGTGCCGGCTCGGTCGGCGGGGAGTACTGGATCTTCGCCGGAGCCCTGCTCCTCTCGGGCGTGCTCAACATCGCGTACTTCTGGCCCGTCGTCTACACGGCCTTCTTCGAGAGCCAGGACCGCTACGACGCCAAACCGTTGCTCGAGTTCCCGGCCGGCGGTCTTCAGCGATCGGCCGGCGACGAGGCCGTCACGGACGGGGGCGATCCGAACCCGGACGAGGAGACATACGCCGTCGACGAGTACCCGAGCGATGCGGACGTACCGGGACGGTCCCACGACGATCGCGCTGATACCGGCCACGACCACGCCGACCACGACGCTCACGGCGATCACGGCGGCCCGCCGATCGGCGGTTGGGAGCGGTACTCACCGACTGAGGAGAGTACCTGGCTCATGCTCGTGCCGATCACCGTCATCGCGACGGGGGCCGTCGTGCTCGGCGTGATTCCGGAGTACGCCGTCTTCCTCGAACTGGCGACGGAAATCGTCGAGGTCGTCTTCGGAACGCCCTTCGCGGAGTTGCGTGAGTATTCAGTTGCGACGATCGCGGGGGTGGGTCGATGATCGAAGCCGACCTCCTGACCGCGATCTATCCGCCGCTCGTGGTCTTTGCGGCGGCGCTGTTGCTGCTCGTTCTCCCCCGGATCGCCGGCTTCGCCGTCGGGGCGCTCAGCCTCGGGGCCGTGCTGGCGATCGCGATCCTCGTTCCCGACGGCGCACACCTGAGCGGCACGTTCCTCGGTCACTTCGAGGTCGTACCGTTCTACGTCGACGACTTCTCCCGGTTCATCGGCATCGGGCTCGGGTTCCTCGGCGTCTGTACCGTTATCTACGCCTACTCGAGCGACGCCAGTCGGACGATGACGGCCTTCGCGCTCGCGTACGTCTCCTCCTCGATCGGAGCCGCCTTCGCGGGCGACTGGCTCGTCCTCGTGTTCATGTGGGAGATCATGGCGGTGACGAGCACCCTGCTCGTCTGGCACTACGGCGGCGACGCGGTCCGCGCTGGCTTCCGCTATGCGATCGCACACGGAACCGGCGGCACACTCGTGTTGTTCGCCGTGATCGCACACTACGCTCAGGTTGGTGAGTTCGTTTACGGCGTCGGCGTCCCCGACGGCGTCGGTATCGCGACCGGCTTTCCGGCGCTGCTCGCGGTGCTCGGGATGGGCGTCAACGTGGCGTTTATCGGCTTCCACACCTGGCTTCCGGACACGTATCCGCGACCTCACTTCGCGGCGTCGGTGTTCCTCGCCGCGTACACGACCAAGACGAGCGCGTTCATCCTCTACCGTGCGTTCCCGGACGGTCACATTTACGTCGCGTACATGGGCGGACTCATGGCCGTCTACGGGGCCACGTTCGCGCTGCTCCAACACGATATGCGCGCGCTGCTCTCGTATCACATTCAGGCCCAGTTAGGGTACATTCTGGCCGGGATCGGGATCGGCTCCGGAATCGCGATCGCCGGTGCCATGGGCCACCTCTTCAACAACGTCCTGTTCAAGAGCCTGCTGTTCATGGCCGTCGGCGTCGTCATCTTCCGGACCGGCGAGGAGGACCTCTACGAACTCGGCGGCCTCTGGCGCGAGATGCCGCTGACCGCCGTCGGCTTCGGACTCGGGGCGCTCTCGATCACCGCGATTCCGGGATTCAACGGCTATATCAGCAAAGGAATGATCTTCGATGCGGCCGATCCCAGCTACTACGGCACTCCCGAATATCAGGCGCTCTACTGGCTCCTGTTTATCGGTGCGATCGGGACGCTCCTCTCGTTCATCAAACTCGGCTACTACGTGTTCTTCCACGGCGAAAGCGACATCGAGGTCGCGGACGCCAGGCCCGGACAGACGATCGCAATGGTGGGACTCGGCGGAGCCTGTCTCGTCCTCGGCGTCTGGTGGCAACTCTTTGCCGATCTCTTGCCGCTGGTCGATGGGTCGACGTTCGCGTTCCAGTATCCCGGCGGCGAGAGCGAACTGCACCCCTACAGCCAGAGCCACCTCGAAACGGCAGCCATTTTGACTGCGATCTCCGCCGTCACCTTCGTCGTCGTCCGCAAGCCCCTTTCGAAACTCGACCTCGGTGATCCGGCGATGATCGTGAACCCGGTCGCGTACGTCCTCGGCCGCTGGTCGATGCTCGCAGTTACGGATCTCTACGCGGCGGTCGATCGCGCGGTCGTCAACGCCGTCACGACCTGTTACTGGATCGGAAACAATCCGGTTCTGGCAGTGGACGCGGCCGCCCGGCGACTTCCGAACTGGATCGTCGACGTCGAGGAACGCCGCCCCGCAGACGGCGGTCGGCCCTCGACGATTCACCTCAGAGCCGGCATCGGGACGACCGTCTTCCTGTTGACGATCGTCCTGACGGTCGTCCTGTGGTTGCTCGCGGTCTGATCGCACTCCACGCCGTTCGATCATCGCCGCTCGATCGCTCTCGGATTCGTCCACCGACGCTCTCGCTCACTCCGTCGACTCGTCTCGCGCGTTCGCGTCGAGGTCGAACACCGACGGTCGTTCTTCGGGCACGGCGATCGATCGCTCGAACTTGGAGGCCCGAAGCGCCGGCTTCGACGACGTCGCTTCCCGGCGATACCGATCTCGGTCGGGGTCGGCACGGACGCCGCGGGGCGTCAGGTAGTTCCCGTCGACGTCGATACCGGCTTCCCTGCAGAGTCGTTTGAGAACCGATCTGGCCCCTTCGGTCGTGATCGCTGGGGGGGCGATCGACCGCTCGCGTGACAGCGTCTGGGCCGTCGATTCAGCGAGCATCGCTTCGATTTCCGCGTCGTCGTAACCGCGCTCGGCGAGGGTCTCTCTGACGCGGCGAGCGACCGACGGCGCGTGACCGGTCGGGAACAGCGGCCAGTCGTTCGTCGGCGGGTCGAGGACCACCCGGTACCGTCGCAGTGGCGTGCGTGCCGGTGCGGACAGGGGAACGTCCTCGAGCCGCTGAGATTTGCCGAGGACGCGAACCGTTCCGGTATAAAAGTCGACATCCTCCCAGGTCGCGCCCGTTCGCCGGTCGTCTTCTGGCACTCGGAACAGCTCCGACCCTCGAACGTCGGAGTGGGCGAGCATGGCGACCATGGCGTACTCCCGCAGGCGCGTCCGGCGTTCGCTGTCACCGATCTCCTCGTCGATCCCATCGAGGGCGCGCTCTCGGACGTACCGTTCCAGTTCGCGTCGCTGCGTCGTCGTCCAGGCTGCTTCAGTCGATCGATCGTCGTCGACCGGCAGGGCGGACTCGGCTGCCGGCGTCGCCGCCGGATTCGTCTCGAGAATGCCCCCGCGGACGCACCACGAGAGAAACGCCCGAACGACGGCGTAGTAGGTGCCGGCGGTCGACGCCGTGTACTCTCCGCGCTGGGTTCGATCGCTCAACTCGGCCGCGTAGGCGCGCATGTGTGCCGATTCGAGCGTAAATAGCGCAGTGACGCCGTACTCGGTATCGAGCCACTTCGCCCAGCGGCGCAGCACCGACTCCGCGTTGGTCGCGTATGTTCCCGCACCGGGTCCGTCGGGATCGCCAACGGCTTTCCGCTGGAGATACGCGTCGACTGCGTCCCCGATCGCTACCGCGGTCACGGATCGATCACTCCACTCGCTGTTTCGCCGTGGAATCGGAGCGACGGCGGTCGGCCGACGCTGTCGCGTCGATCGGGGGCACCTGACTCCGATGCGTTCCGACCTGCGAATGCGACGCCGTGACTCATCTATTCGAAAGCTACCGCTCCACGACCCTAAAGCTGTGTTTTCTGCGCCGAGGGATCGACGCTGATGGGTTCCTCTCGGCCCGTTGCGTTCCCCCGGGCCGAAGTGAAACGGTCGTCCCCGACGCCGGGGCGGGCCTCACTCGTCAGCCGCGACGACTTCGAGTTGGATCCCTGCACCACCCGGCAGTTCGTTGACGCCGGTTGTCGTCCGCGGCGGATACGGATCGTCGAATCGATCGGCGCGATTCGTTTCCGGCGGATACGCGTTCTCGAATCGATCCGCGTATCGCTGATCGACGACAGCTTGCGTCTCGAGGTCGGTCAGAATAACTCTTACACGCATCAGATGCTCGAGTCCGAGCCCGTGGCTTGCGAGGAGTTCTTCGAGGCGATCGAGACAGTAGTCCGTCTGAGCGTCGATCGGCGCGTCGCCACAGATTCCACCGTCGTCGGTCGGCAAAACCCCTTCGAAAAAGAGCAGATCGGACTGGCCGGTTCGCTGGCCAAACGCACCGGTGTTGTCCGATCCTGCCCGCTGTCGACGAACTGCCGAACTCGGACGATCCACTACTGCCCGCTGATCGTCTGCTTTTTCGGTCGATTCCGTGGATTGGTGTGAACTCGATCGGTTCATACCATAATAACTTAGTTTATCGATTATAATACTGTTCGTTGCGCCTATATCTAGCGTCGCTTGCGGGGTCACTATCGTTCGTCGATCGTGGGGGCGCTTGCGGGTTCACTGTGGTTTGTCGTCCGTGGGGGCACTCGTTGGGAGTCGTCCGTGCTCGATCGTTCCAATGGTTGTTCTGGAGATGTACAATACCGTGTCCGAGACCGGTCCTCTGTCCCGGCGGCGTTCCAGTCCCCGATAATCGAGCGTCCGTACACGCCCCGAGAGTCCCCTTTTCGAGTCGCGGTATCATATCTGACGTTCGCGTTCGGGGACCGCGTGGTCCAAACGCAATCGTTTCGGGAAGACCATTCGCCGTCACTGTTTTCGATCGCGATCGGGAACGAGACATCGGAAGTGAGATTCGGTGCTGCTGGGCCTTTGCAACCCGGTTCAACGAATTTGCGCAATATTCACAAAACCCTTTTATTGGTACGGTTCCTACCCTCGGCCAGTACGATGGCAAACTCGATGGCAGAACAACTCCAGCAGGATATGGAGTGTGAAGGATTGCTGGAGTGTATCCACGGCCTCAAACAGCTCGATAAGGAGTGTTTCAGGGTGATGGTCCAGAGCGACGAGGCGCTGACGATCGACGAAATCGCCGAGCAAGTCGACCGCGAACGATCGACGGCGTACCGATCGATCCAGCGACTGCTCCAGAGCGGATTCATCCAGAAAGAGCAGGTCAACTACGACCAGGGCGGCTACTACCACGTCTACTATCCGACCGATCCGTCCCAGATCGCAACCGACATGCAACGGATGCTCAACGATTGGTACGCGAAGATGGGCCAACTCATCCACGAGTTCGAAGACAAATACGATTACATCGACGAGGCGCCGGCCACCGTGGAAGGGTAACGCGGTGTCTCACCCCGTCGACGAACTGGTTTTTCGAGTACCCACTGGTCTCGTTGTCATCGGTTTCACCCGTTCGGCTTCTTCCGCTTCCCGCTTTCCTCTCTTCCTGAAGCCCCGTGTCCGGCAGTCAATAGCGACGGAATCTTTCAGTCGTTTCTCTCAGTTCACCTGCCCACTCATTCGTGTATGGTTATGTATGTATTGGGCAATATTGTGTGCCACAGTCGTCTCCACTGGGGAGATGTCGGGATCAGCGTCCGGCACAACCGCGATCCAAAGGCACGGCTCACGTGGACGGTTCAGGACTGGTCGGCCGGATCCGCCATGAGTATCGCCAACCCGAAACCACGGACGCGAGTGCGACCGACTGACCCGAATATAACGTATTGATAGTATATTGTATTCCGATACGTATCCATCTCATTCGTGGAACACCGTGCGTCGAGTTCGAACTGTAAACTCCTCGAAAACCCTTTTCCGACAGTCTAGCGTCAGCCTACCCGTAACGGTCCTGTGAAGTGATAACCGTGGAAGTCGTACAATCGGATCGTTGAGATGACCACCGATAGTTCGAGGAATGGAGAAACGCTGTTGGTCCCGATCGCCAACGAGGAAACTGCCGATCGTCAGCTAGATACGGCGATCGATCTCGCGGCCGATCGGTCGTTGGAACTCCTCCTCGTGTACGTTCTCGACGTCCCGTCACAACTGTCGCTGCAGGACGGGCGTCGATACCTCTTAGACGAGGACATCGAGCACCTGCTCGATGACGCTGTCGCCCGCGTTGAATCCGAAGGGGTTTCGGCCGATCGAGTAATCCGCATCGCTCGCGGTGTCGCGACCGGGATCGTCGGCGCGGTGGACAAATACGCCGTCGACGCCGTCCTCATGGGCTGGCGCGGTCGACCGCCGCGCCAGCAGACGATTCTCGGAAACCACCTCGACAGGGTGTTGCAAAACGCCGACTGTGACGTGTTCGTCAAACGAATCAAGACGCCGACGCCGGCGACGATCGACTCGATCCTCGTTCCGCGGGCCGGCGGTCCCCACGACCGTCTCGCAGCGGAGACGGCTGCGTCGATCGCCCGGGGTCACGACGCGTCGCTCACCCTGTTACACGTTTTCGATCCGGCCAATCCCGAACTGAGTCGGGAGGAAGCCGCAGCCCTTCTCGGGGAGACCGAAGACTCGATCTCGGGCGTCGACGCGGTCGATCGCGAACTCGTCGACGGCGAAAACGTTCCGGGGACGATCACCGATCGGACGACCGAACACGACGTCACTATCCTCGGAGTCTCTCGCGGCGGGTTGCTCCAGCGAACGGTGCTGGGGTCGACCTCCGAGGCAGTAGGGAGACACGCCGCTGGAACGGTGATGCTGACCAAACACCACGACTCGGTTCCCTCGCGGTTGCGTCGACTGGTGGAGTGATCTCGTAGCGCGGTGAGCGACTACGAGTTGCGTGCCAGAACGACCTCGATAGCGAGTCCCCAGGTTCGCTCGTCTCGCGCGTCGACGAGGCGAAATCCCGCTTCCCGAAGCGTGTCGCGGACGTAGATCGGTCGACAGTCGACGTAGGTTGGTGCTCGACCGTGTACCGACTCGTAGATCGCGGACACTGGCCCGCCGTCGCGACGAGACAGCGCGACGACACAGAGCCGTCCGCCCGGCCGCAGCACGCGACGCCACTCCGCGAGCGCGATCGGAATCTCCGGCGTATCGAACAGTTCGAGGACGAAACTCGCAAACAGCGCGTCGAACGAATCAGACTCGAAGGGGAGTGCTGCGCCGTCACCTGCGACGACACCGCGGTTCAGACCGGCCGCTGCGAGCGCCCGCCGCGACTCGCGACACATCCCGTCCGCCAGATCGATTCCGATTCCGAGGCCGTCGGGTTGCACGGCCCGACCGATCGCAACGAGGGCGGTTCCGGTGCCACAGCCGACGTCGAGGATCCGTTCGCCCGGTGAGGCGTCGAGGAGTTCGATCCCAACGGCTCGGGTCGGTGCCTCGAACGGATCTGCGATCCGGTCGTACCACCCGCTCAGCGCGTCGTACCACGCACGGGCGCTCCGTTTCGATCTGGTAACGCGGGCGATTGGACCGGGCGGTCGGTCGGCTGTACCCTCTTGCTCTCCCCGTGCGAGGTCGCGTGTGATCTCACGCGGTGTGTCTCCCGCTGACTCCTCGCGCCCCGATTTCGATGATCCGGTGTCCGGACTCATCCCGTCCGACTCACTCGGTTTCGACGCCGATAAGTTCGAACAGCGGGTCGAAGTCGTCCGGAAGTTGCGCGTCGACTTTGTCGATGTTCCCCGGCGGAACGACCTCGGCCACCACGGCGAGCAGCTGCTGGGCGTGGTAGTTCGCGTCCGATCGATCGACGCCCTCGCGCTCGGCGACGCGATCGAGGAACTCCTGGTAATCGAAGCGCTGGCCGTGTTCGACCTCGGTCAGGTAGCGATCGATCTCCATCGGGAGCGGGCTTGCGAGATCGGTCGCTTCGCCCGCCTGAATGCGCTCTCCGAGCGTCGTCAGGACGGCTCTGGTCGCTCGAACTGCCTGACCGAACTGTGCGTACTCGAGTCTGTGCTGGACCTGTCCAACGAATTCCTTGTAGTTCATAGTATCGTCGTTCAGTCGTCGTGGTGCGGTTCCGTCCCGAGGCTCGATCCGCGAATGTGGGGATACGTCTCGGGATGTCGGTCGTGAACTGCGACCGCCGACGGGTGCTACGTCGGACGCGTAAAAATAGCTACAGGGGTGCGCTCACGGAGTTCGGTTCGCCAACGCCTCGAGGTACAGTTTGCCGCGTCTCAATCGATACGACTCAGTCGGTACCGTCGAGGATACTCGTCGAGTCGACGACGGTCGCGAATTCGCCGTCGAGGTGGGCTAATGCCGTCCGGTGATTCGTCTTGGCGTCGAACCGCTCGCCGTCGAACGTCCGATCGAACGTCGCGGTCGCGTCCGCGAGGAGCGTCACGTCGAAGCCGCGATTTTCGGCCATTCGAGTCGTCGTCGAAACGCAATGGTCGGTGGTTAACCCGCAGACGACGAGCGCGTCGCACCCTCGCTCTCGGAGCCACGGTTCGAGATCCGTTCCGACGAACGCGCCGTTGACTCGTTTGACGAACTCCATCTCGTCTACGCGGGGTTTCAGTGCGGATTTGTAGGCAAAGCCGGGCCGATCGCGCCGAAGCGGTGAGTCGGGTTCGGTCGAATCGTGGCGGACGTGGACCACTGGGAGGCCGCGATTGCGCCACCTCGACAGCACCGCCGCTGCTCGGTCTTCGGCCTCGGGGTTGTTCCGCTCGCCCCAGCGCGGGTCGTCGAACCCTACCTGAAAGTCGACGAGGAGGAGGACCGGGCCGGTTCGCTCGTCTCCCGTCATTGTGACACGGAGCGCAGGCCGGCGATTCCCGGATCGATCGACGGGTCGACTTTCGGGTGCTCGCGGGTCACGGCGATCGGACATTCGTCGGGGGCCTGCTCGGGGTCCGCCGAGAGCATGTACTGGTGCCACTCGCGGTCGCCGTCGACGCCCCAGTCTCCGAGGTTTTCGTGCGGACAGACACCGTCGTACTCCGACAACCGGTCCTGGATGACGTCTCGGGCCTGTTGGCCGGCTACCGTGTCTCCCGTGACGCCGAGGGACTCGAACAGCGCCCGCGGCTGGAACGTGATCTCGAGACCGATCGGGCAGTACCGACTCATACGCTTCTCGTAAAACGGCGCGCGACAGGTCGGAAAGATCGGCTCGCCGGCGAACGAAAACTCCCAGTGCGGTTCGTCCGGGTCGGTCGGAATCTCCTCGGGCCAGGGTTCGGGGTCGTGTACGTGGAGGAACTGCAAGATGTGCCACAACGCCTCGTGGTACTCAGCCTCCGAGAGCGGGTCGGCCGGTGGTTTGAAAAAGGTCACGAGCGAGGCGCGATCGCTGTGTCGCTGGTAGCACTCGAGGTACTCATAGAGCGTGTCTCGGAGGGCGAGCAGGGCGTCTTTTTCGGAGAGCGACGGGGCGGTCGTGTACAGCGGATCGCCGTTCTGTACCGATTCGACGCCGAAAAAGCACGGAAACGGCGACCCGTTTCGCTCGCCGAGTACCCCCTCGGTGAACGATCGCCAGTGCGTAGCGACCCACTCGGGAACGTCGCCACGTTCGACCCGCGATGCGAGCGTTTCGTGAGTCATGAGTGTTTGGACGCCGGGTTCGTTCATACCTGACCGTTTGCCTGATCCCATATTGGTGTGTCGGATCCCCTTGCGCACTTCTTGTAGCTTGTTACCGGCGATCGCCCATAGCGGGTCAGCGATCGCCGGTAATTGATTACAATAACCCCTATCAGTGTCCGGTTCACTCCGGCACCGCTCGCGGCCGTCGATGGCGACCTGCTCGGGATCGCACTCGACTGTTGGTCGCTCCCACTCGGTGGGAACTGGGACGACGATACAGGCCCTCCCGTCTTCACGTGTCACCTACGAAGTGAGATATGTCCGAGACAGAACCCGACCACAGGCCGACCGGCAACCGACGGACTGGCGATAGCGCGAGCTGGCCCCCGGAGACGGACGCGCTCGTCTCATACGAGATCGATCAGGGGGTGTTGGTTTGCGATCGACGAAATCCGAACGCCTGGCTCCTCGTCGATGAGGACGTTTCGCTCGACGATATGCGCTGACCGACTGCACGTTCTCGTGACCACGGTAAACCTTTGAGCCTCCGTGCGGTACGAGTAGTCGATGTCCCGCCACCTACTCGTTCCTGTCGACGGGTCGCCGCTGTCCGAACGGGCACTCGAGTACGCCTTCGACGCACACGACGACGTTTCCGTCGTCGCTCTTCACGTCCTCGATCCGGCCGATCCGGGATACAGTTCCATAATCGACGTCGACGTCAGAACGGAACCGCCACACGGTTCCGACGAGTGGTACGAACGTGCCGAACAAGAAGAAGAACGCATCTTCGAGACCGCACGCGAACTGGCGGCGAGACACGACGCGGAACTCTCCACCGATTCCGTCACGGGGGAGCCGGCACGCGAGATCGTCGACTACGCCGAAGATAACGAGATCGACGCGATCGTCATGGGCAGTCACGGCCGACGGGGTGACACGCGCCTGATGCTCGGAAGTACCGCCGAACTCGTCGTCGCGCGAGCGCCGGTAACCGTCACCGTCGTTCGAGACGAGGAACAGTACTGATCGAACCGGGCGCGTGACACCGTTTGCAACCGGGGACGGACGCTCCTGGAGCGATCGATCGCGATTGCGTACTCGCGGCTCCCATCCGGCTACCGGACGACCGTCACCGGAACGTTGGCGCGCCTGACGACGAGTTCGGCCGTACTCCCCAGTCGCATGTCCCTGGCATCGCTCCGCCCGCGACTACCCAAGACGATCGCGTCGACGTCGTTGTCCTCGGCGTACGCCACGATCGCCTGGGCCGGCGACCCGACCGTGGTGTCGGTTTCGATCGATACGCCTCCCGCTTCGACGTCCTCGCGCGCCTCCTCGAAGCGGTCCGCGACGTCGGCTCGCCGTTCGTCGAGCCACTCGCGGGTCAACGACGGCAACCGGTCTTCCCCGTCGGGCGTCACCTCGAACGGATCGATCGCGTGAAAGAGAACGATCCGTGCGTCGGGACTCGTCTCGATGGCGTACTCGAGGGCAGTCTGTGCGTGGGAGGACCCGTCGTGTGGGACGAGAATCGATCGAGACATCGGCTACGTCGTCGTTCGTCGTCGCGGATCGTAAATCCACGCGACGGACTCCGGTGGGGCCATTCGGCGGGGTTGTCGGGGCGGCTCTCTCATCGTGGGCGTCGATCACCGAACGACGATCACGGGCGTCGGCGCGCGACGGACGACCTCCTCTGCGACGCTACCGAGCAGGATTCGGGAGATCCCCTCCCGTCCGTGACTGCCGATGACGATCGTCTCGTACTCACCCTCTTGTGCGCGCTCGACGATCTCGCGCGCCGGTTTTCCCGTGATCACCGCTGTGTCGATCTCGCGGTCGCGTTCTGCGGCGAGGTCCGCCGCCTCGTCGAGGATGGTCCGACCGTGATCTTCCGCTTCCTCGGCGGCGGGAATCCTGTTTTCCGGCTCCTCGAACGCGGCCCAGTATCCCTCCGGAACCGGGATGACGTACATGGCGGTAACGGCGGCGTCCGGGAACGTCTCGAACGCGTACTCGAGCGCTTTCTCCGCGGGCGGCGATCCGTCGTACGGGACGAGTAAGTGCTCGGTCATACGATTTTCTACGGATGCGTTCGATATAATACACCCACCCCCGCCGACGGAGTGTCCACGACCCGCGTCACAGGCTGGTCCGAACCCGGTCTGTCCCGGGTTTCCCTCCACGTCCCGAGTTTCGCCTCACGGCCCGAGTTTTCCCCTACGTCAACGACTCACGCTGTCGGGTTATAGTACTCTTGAAACGGTTTACACACCGATCGCAACGCTGTCCAGCGATCGGATGTGTATCGACTTTCAAGAGCTACTACAGGGTCGGTGTCCAGGCGCTCGGGGAGGATT
Organism: Halosolutus sp. DAT137; assembly: GCF_059736405.1. NCBI lineage: Archaea > Methanobacteriati > Methanobacteriota > Halobacteria > Halobacteriales > Natrialbaceae > Halosolutus > Halosolutus sp. DAT137. The sequence continues at coordinate 30,220 of NZ_JCAQID010000004.1, forward strand.
CGATTTTATATCGACCGGCGTGAAACGATCGAACGGGCGTCGCGATCGCGCCGCTCACGAGACAATGTCACGACACGTTCTCATCCCGATCGACGGCACCGAGCACGCGTTCGGCGGTCTCGAGTACTGTTTCGCGTCGTTTCCAGACGCGAGGCTGACCGCGCTCTACGTAGTCGATCCCCACCGCGATCACCACGCGAGCGTTGGCGAGTCCGACTCACCGGAGCGACGCGGCGAGGCGCGCGGTGAACGCGTTCTCGAGCGTGCGGTCGAACTGGCCGACGACCGCGGTCACGAGATACGGACGGACATCCGCACCGGAACGCCACACTCGGAGATCCTGGCGGTCGCCGTCGAGGCTGGCGTCGACCACATCGTGATGGGGAGTCACGGCGAGTCACCCGCCAGCCACCCGTTTCTCGGCCACGTCAGCGAGACCGTCGTGCGTCGCTCACCGGTCTCGACGACGATCGTCTCCGAACCCCCGGCCGCGGTTCGCGAGCGCGACCTCCCCGGTCGAGTGCTCGTTCCGGTCGACGGCTCCGAACAGGCCGAGGGCGCACTCACATACGCTCTGGAAGCGTTTTCGGAAGGAACGATCACCCCGTTCCACGCGATCGATCTTCCGTTCGATCGTGACCGCGTCGACCTCGAGGGAACGTACTTCGCCAAAATTCTCACGGCACACGAACGGGCTGCCGAAGAGATTCTCGAGTCCGCGGCGGCGATCGCCGAGGGGCGTACTATCGCCGTCGAAACCGCGACCGCCTACGGAGCGCCCGCGACGGCGATCGTCGATTTCGCCGAGGCGAACGAGTACGACCAGATCGTCATGGGTAGTCACGGCCGATCGCTCGTGGCCCGACTGTTCACCGGATCCGTCGCGGAACGGGTCTCCAGACGCTCGCGTCTGCCGGTCACGCTCGTTCGCGGCGCGACGGAGTAACGTCACTCCGTCTCTTTCCGTCCCGTGATCGTCTCCGGAACCAGTCGAAAGTCGGAAAACGGGATCTCCTCACGCGGTCGATCGAACACGTCGACGGTCGGGATCGTGACTGCCCACATTCGCTGTACTGCAGCGGAGTCGGACGGGAGTTCGGTCAGTTCTTCGAGGACGCCCGAGGCGACGACGCTTTTCCAGCGCCCGCCTTCCTCGCCGTGGACGACGAACGACACCGGGTTGTCGATGACGGTCGACTTGGAACTCCCCGGCGGAAAGGAGAGTCTGAAGTAGAAGTGTCCAGGAACTTCTGCGTATCCGTACGAGACCGGGACCGAGAACGGTGACTCGCCGTCGTCCGTCCCAAACGAGAGGACGCCGACACCGCCGTCGTCCAGGAAGTCGGCACGTTCGTCGTCGGTCAGTTGCACCCAGCGAAGTCCCGTCATGGGGACGACTACGACGTCGACGACAAAAAAGCCGGGTCCGTTTCCCTCGCACGGCTTCGAAGGCACGACTTCGATCGGTACTCGCTCGAATACTGTCATCTTATACGGACCGATCCCAATGTGTTCGTATGGACATCGGACTCACCGTCGGCGACTCGCTCGATCGTCTGACGCGAACGATCGACGGCTTCGATCTGGCGGAGTTGTCGATCGGGGACGGGAACGACCCCGAAGCGATCGACACGAGCCGCCTCGAACGGATCCTCGACGACGCGGGAGCAGATCTCTGCGTTCACCTTCCGTACACGCAGGTCGTGGTGACGCCGGTTCCCGAACTCAACGCCGCGATCGTCGACTATCTGGGGCGGCTCCTCGAGTGGACCGGTGCCGTCGGCGCGAAAAAGGCCGTGCTTCACGCGACGGCGCAGAACCCGCACGATACCGATCTGCGCCCCCTCTTTGCCGAGCAACTGGAGGCGATCGGTGACGCCGCCGACGCGGCGAGCGTGGAACTCGTCGTCGAGAACGTCGGCCATCAAAAACGCGGGTTTCCGTTATCGGTGGTAGGGGATCTGGCACGCGAGACGGAGACGGCAGTCTGTTTTGACGTCGGCCACGCCTACATGGAAGACGGCAACGACGGCGTCGATCGATTCCTCTCGGGGTACGACGACCTCGTCTCGCACCTCCACGTACACGACGTTCGGAGCCGGGGAGATACGCATCTTCCGGTTGGGGCGGGTGAGATCGACTACGGGGTCGTCGCGTCCCGTTTGAAGGGATTCGACGGCACCGTCGCGATCGAAGTATTCACCGACGACCTCGTCTTGTTGCGTGATTCGGCACGACGAGCGACGGACACGCTCGAGTGACCGTTACGACGGACGGTTTCCACGTTACGTATAAAACCGTCCACGAACGGTCTCTCGTCCGCGGAAGGTCTCTTTGATCACCGTCACTCGTGCCATGGGTCCCTGATTGTCGTCGTTCACCGCCCGCCGCGTCGGACCGCGAGACGAAACCGTCCGAACGTATATACGCCACTCTCTCGTGGATTGCCACGCGATGTACGACACGATACTCGTCGCGACAGACGGAAGCGAGGCGGCAACTCGCGCGGTCGATCGCGCAATCGATCTCGCGTCGACGTTCGACGCTGACCTGTATGTGGTGTACGTCGTGGACACGCGCCGCTACGGCGGATCGATGATGACCGACTCGGCAAATATTGTCGCGGATCTGGAGACACGCGGTCGAGATATTCTCGCGGGTGTCGAGTCGCGAACCGACGTTTCGGTAACGACGGCAGTTCGAAGCGGCCAACCACACCAGCAGATCGGCGAGTACGCGACCGAGATCGATGCTGATCTGGTCGTCCTGGGGAGTCGCGGGGTGGGCGCTGCCAGCGAAATCGGCAGTAACGCCGAACGGGTCGTCCGGTACGTCGATCGCCCGGTTCTGACGACCTGATAGGGACGTGTAATTGATTACAAGAATCCGTATGCGGCTTGCGACACGACCGCGACCGATGGAACCGGTACCTACTGATCGCGAGTGGCGATCGCCTCGCCGTGTGGGTGTACGCGAAAACGTATCAACTGTTCCGGCATGACCTATTTGAGAACGGTTGCTGTGGAGTACCCTGCCCAATGTACGAGACGATCCTCGTTCCCACGGACGGGAGTGAATCAGCGAACCGCGCGGTCGAACACGCACTGGTGCTTGCGGACGGCTACGGTGCGAAACTGCACGCGATGTACTGCGTCGAAACCCACCGGTACGGCGAACCCGCCTTGAGCAGTGTCGAACTCCTCCTCGACAACATCGAGGATCGAGCCGGAACGATGCTCGAAGACCTCTCCACTCGGGCGGACGCTGTCGGTGTCGAGTGCTCCAGTTCCGTCTGTCACGGGCGACCGTGGGAGGAAGTCCGCACCAAAGCCGAGGAGATCGACGCCGACGTAATCGTCATCGGGTATCAGGGACAGGGTCATACCCGTACGAACAGGATTGGAAGCGTCGCAGAGCGGATCGTGCGATCGTCGGATCGACCGGTGTTGACCGCCTGATACCGGATCTGCAAACCAGTAACCGAGATCCGAAACCGGTTCTCGATCGCCCAAAACGTGCCTGTGCTGGGCCAGACGCAGCAGTTTTGACGGCCAAACGTTTCACTCGCGACTCACACCTACTCGGTCGTACCTCTCCAATCCGACCGGATGCCTTCGTACTTCTTCGGTAAGTCTCTCTTATCCGATCGTTTTCCTCGCTATTCTATCCCATCTCTCGATCCTGTACTTGTTCGGTGCTATTTTAACAGTTTTACACAGGTACGAGCGTCACAGTCTCTTCGTAACTGGTGATTTATACCGCCAGAGCTGACAGCAGTTTTTCACAGTCTCGTCGTCGCCCGCTGGTTCGAATCGCTTCCGGCCAGGGGACCGATCGCCCCGGCCCCGACCGGCGCCGTCCGGACGCGACTCGACGGTCGACCCCTCCCGTCTCCCGGAGCGGTCGCCTCGACAGACCGTTGCTTGAAGATGGCACCCGATCTTGGTGGGAGACACCCACGAAGTTATTGCAGAGGTCGTAGAGCGTCCACTCATGAGCTTCGTCGTGCCGTTCGACGGGTCGGAACTCGCGGAAGCGGCACTCGTCAGGGCGGTCGAATACGCCAGTGCGCTGGACGAGAGCGTGGTGGCCGTCTCGGTCGTTCCGGAACGAACGCGATACGCGCGTGAGAAGGGGTGGATCGAAGCGGACGACCCATACGACGTCGACGCCGTCGTCGGGAGCCTGCGTGAACGGGTTCAGACGCTCACACCGGCGGCCGCGTTCGAGTACGAGGTCATCCGCGAATTCCCTCCCGAGCGGGAACTCGCAGACCACATCGAACGACTGGCACTGGCCCACGATCCGAGCGTCATCTTCCTCGGAAGCGACAACGTCGGACGGATCGTCACGCCGCTGACGAGCGTCGGCGTTCACATCGCAGCCGAGGATTCCTACGACGTGTTCGTCGTTCGCCAGCCGAACACGCCGCCCAGGATCGACGCGATCGAACCGCACGAGGAGTTTTACGACTCGGACGAGTCTTCCTAGCGCGCCGTCTCACCGCGTCGTCTCGGTGTCTTCTCTCACCGGGTCGCGGGATCCTGGTGTGCGACGTTCCGGGCCGGAGCTCAGGGATCGCGAGGTCCCAGTGCGGCGAAAACCTCGAGACAGTCGGTGAGCTGTCTCGGGAGTAAGAACGACTCGCGGACGTGTTCTCGGGCGTTTCGTCCGAACTCGACCCGCCGCTGATCGTCCTCGAGTAGGTGCTCGATCCGATCTGCGAATCCGTCGACGTCTTTCGGGTCGACGAGATAGCCGTTTCGGCCGTCCTCGATCTGTAGCGGGATGCCACCAGCCGTCGAACCGATGACTGGGGTCCGCTTCCACAGCGCCTCCGACACGACGAGGCCGAACCCTTCGCGGAACGATTTCTGCACGACCACGTCCGATCGACGCTGCAGGACGTTGACGGTCGTATCCGGGACACCGGTCAGAAGGTAGACGTTCGGATCGTCGCCCACGGCGGACACCAGCTCATCGTACACTGCCTTCGCTTCCGGATCGTCACCGGCCATGCTGCCGACCAGCGCCAACTGGACGTCGGGAACGGTGGCTGTTATCTGTCGGTAGGCCTCGATCGTCCCGGGCTGGTCTTTCCACGGATCGAATCGCGAGACGTGTGTCACGAGTGGCGCGTCGAACGACAGCGGTGCGAGGCGGTCGCGTTCGGTCTCGACGATCGTCTCGTCCAGGTCGCGATTCTTCTCGGTCAACGGATCGATCGAGGGGTGGACCGTCGTCGACGGACCGTCGATCGCGTCGCTGAAAACACTGCGGCTGACGATCGCGTGATCGATCCCCTCGGCGTACTCGTTGAGGAATCCGAGATACTCCGACATCGGATCGCTTAAATCCACGTGACAGCGCCAGATCACGGCCGCATTCGGCATCGTTTCGGCAAGCGTTTCGATCATCCCGAGGGGCTGGGGATCGTGACAGACGACGATATCGTACTCGTCGTCGATCGCGGTCGCATTTCGTTCGGTTACTGCCCGATAGGTCGCTTTCATTTCGTCGGTCAGCGGCGGCCCCGATCCCTGAAGACCGTTGTGTATCGCTTTCGTCACATCGAAGAAGTCGTCGTCGGCCTCCATGACGAGCCAGTCGGTTTCGACGCCGAGGGCGTTGCTCAGCGGGACGATCGACTGCAGAAGCTCCGCCACGCCGCCGCCGGACGCCGTCGAATTGAGGTGCAGTATTCGGCATTCGCTCAGTTCCTCTCCGAGCGCGTACAGCCGGTCGAGTTGACCGTCGGACGCAACGTCCCTGTACGCTTCGATCGATCGATCCGGCAGCGATGGCTGGTGCATTGTCCGCACTCCTCCGAGGACGAGGAAACGTATAGCAGTTGGAGCTGTAAGATGCCGTTACCGTCCGCCGAGGAACGTGCGTTACTCGCGGTCTGGTTCGAGCGCCGGCGGGAGGCCCTGGTGTTTGATCCCGGTTCGATCGTCGATTCGGAACTCGTAAACGGCGACCTCACCCGACAGGGTGGCCGACTCGAACAGGTCCGGCCGCCACGCACTATCCAGGTGGCTGCCGATGTCGTCCCACTCGGATTCGGGAACGGCGGCGATCGTACCAGCAAGCAGGACGCTCTCCCAGTTGTACATGGTATCGACCTTGTAGACGAGAAAGCGGGCGGTCTCTGCCGCATCGCTCAGCGTCGCTTTTTCGCTAGTGCTGCCGAGAAGGTACGTAAAGTAGAGTCGACGATCGCCGTCGTACCCGTAGGAAAGGGGCAGGAGATACGGCGCGTCCGCTCCTGGGAGGCCGAGAACACCCACGTTCTGTCCCGTAAGGAAATTCCGAATCTCGGTTTCGCTCATCTTGACGAGTCCGTACTCCTGCAATTCGTCGACTGACATGGGTCGTCTGTCTCCGTGCGGTGGGAAAAAGGCTTGCACCTCCCACGGGCGGTACGTCGACGGTTGTCGTTAGCCACCCACGACGGTCACAGAGCGGCGATCCGAAGATTTACGGGTCCGGGAGCTGGCTACGGTCGCCACGGACAGCGATGCACACTCGGCCGCACCACGGGTGTGCGATCAGATATCTATTGGTGTCAGTGATCCATTAATTACGTATCGTGTTCATCGAACGCTTCCCCGGCGTCTTTGGCCATTTCCCTGGCTTCGATGTGCGAATAGGACTGGCGAACGATCGCCTCGCTGTTGTCGAGCAGGCGGGCCGCAGCGGTAAACCCGCGTTGGCGGACCATCACTTCCCCAGCGCCGCGGCGGCCACCGTGGGGTGTGAGGTAGCCGTGTCCGTCATCGAGTTGGAGATTCGCTTCCGCACAGAGTTCTCGCATGATCCGCCTCGCGCCGTCGGTGTTGATCGACGGGGGTGAGAGTTCGTACTTCCGGAGGGCCTCGAATACTTCGACAGACCCGGTGACGTCGTCGGTAACCGTCTCGATCGCTTCGCCAGACATCCCATGTTTCTCCCGTAATCCCGATCGGAGGGCCCCGTACAGTGAGGGGAGGTGAGAGGTCGGGAACACTGGCCAGTCGTCTCCGGCCGGTTCGAGGACTTTTCTGTATCGCAACATAGGATTTATTACTTGTTCCGGGAGCGATCGGTCCGACCAGTCCTGTTTTTTCGCGAGCACAGTCATTTTGCGATCGGTGGGCGAGACGTCACGCCACCGGATTCCGTTGCGTCGATCGTCTTTGGGATCGGCAAAAATCTCGCCACCGCGTACGCCCGTATAGCAAAGGACGTAGACGAGCGTCCGGTCACGGAACGCTTTAATCGCGTCGTGTCCCTTCTTGTCAACGACGTCGTGGGCCTGTTCGTCGACGTGACGGGTGATTCGTACTCGATCCTCGTCGGTCCAGGCCTGTTGGTCGCCCGATCGGCGGCCGTCGGTCGACGGTAGTGGTTCCGTCGCGACGTCTCGCTGTGCGTAATTCACCTCGAGGTAGCCTTCTCGGACGCACCATCCGATATAGGCGCTTACCTGGGCGTAGTAGGTTCGGACTGTCCCCGCTGCGAGATCGCGGCTCGCGAGTTCTCGAGCGTAGCGTCGGAAGACTCGGGCGTTCAGCCCCTCGAAGGTTCCGTCGGCGTGGGGGTCCGTTTCGAGCCATTCGAAGAACTCCCCGAGACACCGTTCGAGATTCCGCCGGTAGTTTCCGCTTTCGGTGCTTCCCTTGGATTTCGATCGGAGGAACTCTGTCATCGGTGCCGAGAGTTGTTTCCTTGTGCGATTCACGATCGATCACCGTTGAGAGTCGGGTTCGTCTCCGAATGCATCGTTCGTGATTCCCAGAGGGAGTCGATCCTCATAAAACCACACTTGATTATTGAAGTAATCAAGTGTGTCTTCCGTATCGTCTTATCTACTGTATTCCGTTCGCAGAACGGGTGTGCGTGGCAGATGGGCAGGTATAAATTGTATGATGCGATATCGAAATACTTTGCTGGGGGATTACAAGTTCGGGATGTGAATTTCTACAAACTAATATATTTCTGACAGCTTTGAGATCAGTAACTCGTTGGGAATGCGTGTCAGTCCGAACTCATCTGCTAGCTCGGATACTCAGCCAGATTACGGCAGCTCTAGCCCATGATCTCTCTGTAGTGGGAATCAGATCACGTGGTGAAGCACCCTCTTGAAGTTCGAGGAAATCCGATCATTATTAGAGTTAATGGAGAATTACGCCGACGAGTTCCTCGACGATCGGCTCTGAGTTCCAAGCGTCGTTCCCTTAGAGAGTCTCGAGAGTGTACAATGAACTCGAGTAGTGGTATCGTAGATTGATGTAGTTACATTAATATACACAACATGATATTAAGCGCACGTCAAAATCACCCTCGTAGATTGTGGAGATTGAGTTTGACATGTAAATAGGGAGAGATACCGCTTTACCGATCCGTCCGGTTGATGGCACGCTTCAAAAGGGGTGGTGTCGAAAGAACGGAGACGAGTACAAGTGCGAGCACCGCCGAAAACAGTTGTTGATCGATAATCCCCGTAGCGAGCGCCCCAGTTACCACGACCAGTTCGACACCGGCACGAGGAAGCATTCCGACCCCGACGATAAGCGCTTCATCGCTCGGATGGCCGACGATCCGCGCACCGAGGTAACTTCCACCAATTTTCATGATCGTACCGGCTGCGACGACGGTGATGAGGAGCGGATCAAACTGAAAGAGTACAGTTGGGTCCATCTGTGCACCGACATTGACGAAGAACAACGGGATGAACACCCCATAGGCGATCCCACTGATTCCCTCGCGGATTTCCACGTCGCGGAATCGACGTTCGCTCCCAACGATTAGTCCGGCGATCAAGCCGCCGACGATCACGTCTAACCCCACAGCGTCGGTGGCGTATCCGAACAGAAACAAGAGTCCCATGATACCGAGCAGATCCGCGCTCGGTTGTTGAAAGCGGGCGAGAACGCGAGCCACTCGCTCAATCAGAAACCGTTGAACGACGATTACTCCGAGAAAGAACAGGCCGATGATGCCGATAATGCGTACGTACTGACCGCCCGAAGCTCCGGATTGCTGTGTTGTGAGTAACAACGAAAAGGCCATGAGACCGATTATTTCGGCGGAAACGGCTGCACCTACCACGTGAAGGCCGTAGCGCGTGTCGAGACGATCGAGATCGAGGAATACTCGCGCAGTAATTCCAATCGACGTAACACCCATGGCTATCGCCAGGATTCCGCTCGCGGCGAGTGAGTAGCCGAAGGCGAGTCCGGTCGCGACGCCGATCATCGCCGGGAGTCCCGCTCCACATAGTGCAATGATGGCAACAGGAACGCCGCCACGCTCGAGTTTGCCGAGATCGATCTCTTCGTAGCCTGCGTCGAACAACAATAGCATCGAACCGATCGCAGCTAGTAGCGCGAACGTTCCGGATGGATCGACGATGCCGAGGACATGTACACCGAGGACGACCCCGACGAGAATCTCTCCTAATATGATCGGCTCGCCTGCTCGTTCGACGAGTTCGCCAAAAACGAGCGCCCCGGCGAGTGCGATCCCCACCGCGAGGAAGACGTGAACGTCCGTCACAGTCCACTTCTCTACGCGAAGCGTGAAAAATCAACGAGCGTAGCCTACGACGAACGCTATTTCCGTGATCAAATTGAGCGGTACCCACCTTTTCGGGTGGCTGAAAGGGGACTCCTCTCACCTCATACCTTGGGAAATTGGACGAAATCAAATGAACACAAGCGGGAGCATGATCGCGACCCCGATCGTAATCCCAACCACGAGTTCTCGTAACCCTCGTCCAGGTAACTCCTTACCAGTGTCCAGCGCTTCGGGGATGAACTCCGATAACACGAGGTAGATCATCGCACCAGCGGCAAATCCGAACCCGAAGGGAAGGAGATCCCGAGATATGCGGACAAAGGTAAAGGCGATGACCGCACCGATCGGCTGTGGCAGACTCGAGAAAATCGCCCACCAGACCATCTTCCAGTTGGAGACACCCATCGATTTCAAGGGAATCGAGATCGCGGTTCCTTCGGGAATATTGTGAATCGAAATCGCGATTGTCATAAAAATCGCCAGCAACGGAATGGCAACGCCGAACAGTTGGGCGTCACCTTCGAGTCCGAGGTCGGCGAACGAGACACCGATGGCGATTCCTTCGGGGAAGCTGTGGACAGTCAGAATTCCGAGAATGAGCACGAGCTTCTTGAAGTCCGCTTCCTCGTACGTACGCGGGTCGATGTCACTGTCCAGCAACACGTCACGGGCAACGAGAACGAGCAGGACACCTGCGCCCATCCCTGTGAGAATTTCTAATGGTGTTCCAACAGCCAATCCCTCCCCGATGAGACCGAACACCGACGCAGAGAGCATAATGCCCGACGCAAGGCCCCAGAGAAGGACGTTTCTGCTGTCGCTGATTGATTCGAAGAAGAAAAACGGCAGTGCGCCCAACCCGGTCGCAAGCGCCGTGATGAACCCCGCGGTGAACACTATCGCGAGCGTTTCGAGTGAAGGCATTACCTCAGACTATAGGGAAGCGATGTGAAATAACGACTTCAGCAGATCGTTGACCTACCTATTCGTGTGAACGATGTCTGTGAGATGCGCGTGTCAAACTCCCCGGTCGGGTACTGTCGCAGCTCAGCAGTAAGACCGAGCACGATCCAGTCCGGCAAAGTGAATTTCACCAAGTCGTGTGATGAGGTTATAATCTGTTGTGGAATACGAACTGCAATGGCATCATCGCTCAGACGATTTCTGTCATGCTCGGAGGATCGGTCGTTGCCGCTGCCGTCATGACGATACTCCTCGCACCCCCGAACGCAACTGCGGCCGTACTAACGTTCGGTGTGGTGATGGTAGCAGGGATCACTCTCTCGTACGCGATCGGTTACCTGGGTCTGTCCTGGGAGGATACCGCCTATCCAATGCCGGAACCGACGAGCAACCCGACTGGAGAGGCGACTGATGCATCTCGAGCCGACGTAGAGGACTTGAAATGGACGATTCGCGAGGGCATCGGCGTCGCGATAGCTTCTCTGTTCGGGCTGATGCTGCTCGTATTGTTCCTGCTCGAGGAAACTGAACTCGTCGCATCTCAAAACCTAACTGTCGGTGAGATTGGTGAGTGGGCGCTACTATTTGTATTCGCTATCACGCTTCTTGTTCTCGGTCTCTGGAGTTGGCGAGGGCGATAACGTATTCGCTTCAACCCTCGGTTCCTCTACCTGTATATCCCGTTTGGAAATAGCACACAATCACGCATAGAACGAAAGCGATTGTCACCGTACGTAGCCCCGGAACGTTTTGGCTTCTGTTCGTGGTTCAGATGAGTATGACCGACGCCGGGATTCGAAGAACGACAGTTCTAATCGGATTTACTGTCGCCAGCGGTCTGTTAGTGCTGCTGCTCTCCGTTTTCGGCGTTCGAGAGACGATCGCCGCGATCACAACTGCGAACCGAGAGCATCTGGGACGTTTCCGATCCGGAGGAGCCGGTCGAACTCGAGCGCATCACCCGAGACGATGGACTGTCAGCCCCGCCAATTACGAGCGAGGTGGACCCCGCCGGCGAGGCGACCTACCTCCTCACACCCGCCATCGACGCCGTTACCGTAATCGACCTCGAGGAACGGGTCGTCGATCGCGAACTCGACATCGGTGGGAGCGCGATATCTGGCGCCTGGGACTCCGCTCGAGAGAAGCTGTACGTACCGGTCCAGACGGCGAACCACGTCGCGGTGATCGATTGCGAACAGCGGGACGTGCTCACGACCATCGAGACCGGAGAGTCACCGACGGGCGCCGTCGGCGGGATGATTCGACCCGAAACGACCGCCGGTCGACAACTGCGGGGATCGTTGTCGGCGCTCGGGTTCCCCGTCGGTGATCGAGAATCGACGTTCTGTCCGGACGATAACTGCTACTGTGGGTGACTGCGACGCGTCACTGTCGTAGCGGCGACCGCCGCTGGAGACGACGCGTCTGATCGTCCCCACGCTCACTCGAGTGGCCGCTCGTCGGCGTCGTCTGTGATTCGATCGTCGACAGCCCCGATCGAACGTGACGAGAACTTCGTAGTAACCGGGTTACGAATCGGTTACGTGATAGTATTTACTGCTGGCCCGACGACGGACTGTACGAGATGAGAGCCGAATGATCCGAACGAAACCCGAACCGCCAAGACTAACTGAACATACGGTAACGGCTCCGATAGTGTCCAGTAAGCGACCTGGAACGGTAGACGTGGATCGACCCAACTCACTCGCCCGCCATCACTATGTCTGACATACTTCACATCCAGCGGGGAGACCTCAGCTCCACAGAGATCCTAGACAAAGTCGACACGGGAAGTCGGGTAGTCATCGAAATCGACGTTCTCGGGAAACCGGTTCGAATGGCGATTCGCAAGCGGGGCGAGACGTACTACTGCGATACGCCCGTCAAACTGCTCACGTACCGGACCGCGGAGGAGATGCGATCCTGTCTCGAGCGATACAAACTCGCGACGCCGAAGCAGGAACCCGCGGTCGAAGGTGAACTCGAGGTGTCGTAACGTGAGTGCTCGGACGTCGACCTGAAGTGGTGGCACCACCGATCGAAAATGCACGGCTGAGCGATACCGTCGCTCGCCCCTCTCTTCGCAGTGATAGCCACGCAGACTTCAGCACTCGAAGCGCTATTGCCTGCAGTCAGAGCCTTCTCGAGAAGCGCTGGAAACCAGCAATTTCTGGCGATACTCACGCGGATCGAACGGTGTCCCACCGAGGCCGTGGTGTGGGAAAACTCAGACGAACGTGAGCGGCACCATGATCGCAATACCAAGAGCGATTCCACCCGCGAGTTCCCGTCGTCCGCCGTATGGCAACTCGTCACCGACGTTCAACGCTTCCGGAATGAACTCGGTGAGTACGAGGTAAATCATCGCGCCGGCCGCGAACCCGAACCCGAAGGGAAGAAACTCCCTCGCAACGCGAACGAACGAAAACGCGATGACGGCACCGATCGGTTGGGGCAGACTCGAAAAGATCGCCCACCAGACCATCTTCCACCGGGAGACGCCCATCGATTTTAGCGGGATCGAAATCGCGGTCCCCTCCGGGACGTTGTGGATCGAGATCGCGATCGTCATGAAGACTGCCAGCAGTGGAACCGTAAAGCCGAGTATTTCGGTCCCGCCCTCGAGTCCGAGGTCGGCAAACGAGACGCCGACGGCGATCCCCTCGGGGAAGCTGTGGACGGTCAGGATGCCGAGGATGAGGACGAGTTTCTTGAAGTCAGCCGCCTCGTATTCGCGCGGGTCGATGTCGGCGTCCATCAGGATGTCGTGTGCGACGATGACGAGCAAAACCCCGACAGCCATTCCCGCGAGGAGTTCCAGCGGGGTGCCCTCCGCGAGCCCTTCGTCGACGAGACCGAAGACGGACGCCGAGAGCATGATACCCGAGGAAAACCCCCAGAGAACGACGTTCCCGCGGTCGCTAATAGCGTCGAAGAAGAAAAACGGCAACGCGCCGATGCCAGTCGCGAGGGCCGTGATGAGTCCGGCGACGAACACGAACGCAACGTTCTCGAGAAACGCCATCCCTACGGTGGGTATCGGACTGACGATATAAATCGACGGCGAATGGACCCGCCCGTCGTTCGACGGTAGATGACCGTGTTTTCAGTGATCGACCCACGGCTGGAGTGATTCTGGCTCACGGGAGAACTATCCGTCCGTTCGTCGTTGGATCGCTCCATGCGGTATCTCGAAATCACTATTCCGGAGGGGCGGCGACGGGCGGTCGTAGACGTCCTCGAGAGCGAAGGGATCGAGTACGTCGTCAGCAACGAAACCGGTCCGAGTGGTGCAGCCGTCGTCGTTCGCTTCCCGCTCCCAGTCCGGGCCGTCGAATCAGTACTCGATCGACTGGCGGCGGTCGGCCTCGACGACGCTCAGGTCGTCGTGATTAACGCTGAAACGGTTATTTCCCGCGAGTTCGACGAACTGGTCGACCAGTACAGCCGTGGCGGCGCGAGGGGGCAACGAACTTCGAGACAGGTGCTCCGGACAAAAGCCGACGAGTTCACGCCAGCATTCTCGATTTACGTCGTAATGTTGTTGATCAGCGCAGTCGTTGCGACTGCCGGTTTGCTGTCGGACTCGCCCGCCGTGGTCGTCGGGTCGATGGTTATCGCGCCCTTGCTCGGCCCCGCACTGGCCGCGAGCGTCGGTATCGTTACCGGCGATGACGACCTCCGATCGACCGGCTTTCGGTATCAGATCGTCGGCGTCGCCGTCGTGATTGTGGCGTCGATCGGTCTCGCCTCGCTGGCTCGACTTGCCGGTCTCGAGCCCGGTGGCGTCGACATCGTGATCGTTGCCGAACTCGAGGAGCGTGTCTCCCCGAACCTCTTTTCGATTGCGGTCGCGCTGGGGGCCGGTGTCGCCGGCATCCTGAGTCTCACTCGGGGATTCTCCGAGGCGATCGTCGGCGTCATGATCGCGGCGGCGCTTATCCCGCCCGCGGCGGCCGTCGGGATCACGACCGCCTGGGGAATGTACGGCGCGGCGGTGGGCGCGTTCGTCCTCGTCGTCGTGAATGTGCTGTCGATCAACGTCGCCGCGCTGGTCACCCTGTGGGTTGCGGGCTACCGTCCGCAGGGGCTGTTTGAGGTGTCTCCGACTCGCGAATCAACGATCAGGTACACGGCGATCTTCGCGGTCGCGTTGCTGGTACTCGCCGCCCCGCTTGCGGGTATTACGTTACTCGAGTTCCAGACCACACAGCTAAAATCGACGGCCGAGGCGGACGTTGACGCTGTGCTTGCTGCGGACGAGTACGCTGCGTACGAGGCGGAGTCGGTCGAGGTCATGTTACATGACGACTACCCGATTCGATCGCTCGATCGCGTCGTCGTCACCATCAGGGCGGACGAACCGGGGGCGAACCCCGAACTCAGCGACAGGATTTACGCACGAATTGCGTCGGACACAGACGAGTCGATCGTCGTCGAGGTACGATACTCGATCGCCAACGTCCGGGGAATCGACGCTGACGATGGAGAGTGGTCGTCCGTCCGTGCTGACGGCGACGGTTCGTGAGGCTCACTCCGCCGATTGTCGGCCCGTCACGGACTCCATTTCCAGTTCGTAGATCTCGAGTTCCATCTCCGCTACGTCCTGGTCGAAGACGTACAGTCGGTGGAAGGAATCGTTGATCGCCGCCGCGTCGAAGCGATCGCGTTCGGTACCCGTGAGTCGCCGCAACGGCCCTCGAACGAGCACGCTCCAGCTATCCGCCGCCGACCCGTCGCTGTACAGACAGAGGCAGGCATCGGTCGTCGATTCGACGTACCGCATCTTCGTACTCGATCCGTCGCGACCAAGCCGGACGTACAGCGACTCGCCGTCGTAATAATACCCCACCGGAATCGCGTACGCCGAGGACCCGTCAGCGAGCGATAGCACCCCGACCTCGCCGTCGCGAAGCCGCCGCTCGATCGCGTCAGCGTCCATCCCGAACGTGTACACGTACTCGATTTTCTCCATTGATACTCCTACGGCTACGAGTATGATGAACCTGCCCCGGTCTCGATCGAGCCCACCACGAACCCGTACTCTAGACGAACGATTCGGTTTCGAGTTGCGGTTGGTCGTTCCGCAGCGACCGATCTTCGAGCCACTGATCTGCGTCGAGTGCGGCCATGCTCCCGGTTCCGGCCGCCGTAATCGCCTGTCGGTAGTCGGGGTCCATCACGTCTCCAGCGCCGAAGACGCCGTCGATCGCGGTTTCGGTCGTCATGCCGGGTTCGGTCAGGAGGTTCCCGTCGTCGTCGAGGTCGACGGCCGTTTCCTCGAGAAACGCGGTGTTCGGAACGTGACCGACCCCGTAAAAGATGCCGCCGACGTCGACGCGTTCCCGATCGACGTGCGGACTGTCTCGCGGCAGCGTTTCACTGTCTCTCAGTTTCGCTTTCGGACGGCCGTCGTGGTGATGGACAAGCGTCGCACCGGTGACGCCGGTCTCCCGCGAGCCGTGGATCTCGAGCAGTTCGGTGTTCCAGCGGAACTCGATCGCGTCGTGATCGCAGGCTCGCCGGGCCATGATATCCGATGCTCGAAGCTCGTCGCGTCGGTGGACGACCGTGACGCTGTCAGCGAACTTCGCGAGGAAGAGCGCCTCTTCCATCGCGGAATCGCCGCCACCGATGACGAGCACGTCGTCACCGCGGTGGAACGCGCCGTCGCAGGTGGCACACGTCGAGAGGCCGTACCCCATCAGTTCGTCCTCGCCGTCGGCACCGACCCAGCGGGCGCTCGCGCCGGTCGCGACGATCAACGATCGCGTCCGCACGGAGTCGCCGGTCGACAGTTCGAGTTCGAACGGGCGGTCGTCGAGTATCGCACGCTCGACGGTCCCGTGAACGAACGTCGCGCCGAATCGTTCGGCCTGGTCTTTGCCGCGCTGGATCAGCTCCATCCCGCCGACGCCGTCGGGGAAGCCGAGGTAGTTTTCGACGTCGGTGGTCAGCGTCAACTGGCCGC
This sequence comes from Halosolutus sp. DAT137, assembly GCF_059736405.1. NCBI lineage: Archaea > Methanobacteriati > Methanobacteriota > Halobacteria > Halobacteriales > Natrialbaceae > Halosolutus > Halosolutus sp. DAT137. The sequence goes on from NZ_JCAQID010000004.1 coordinate 46,718, forward strand.
CGGGTTCGTGGCCTTCGAGTACGAGCGGATCGAGGTCGGCACGGGCGGCGTATATCGCCGCCGAGAGGCCGGCGACGCCGGAGCCGACGATCACGAGGTCCTGTCGCTCTGTCGTCTCAGTCTTCGTCCTCATTCGGTGTAGCTCTCGATGAGGGTTCGAAGTTGGTCAGCCGGCAAGGCGCCGGTGTGCTGTTCGACCTGTTCGCCGTCGGCGTAGAGTACCAGCGTCGGGACGCCGCGGACGCCGTATGCGCCGGCGAGTTGCTGGTGCTGGTCGACGTCGACCTTGGCGATGGTCGCGTTCGTCTCCGCCGCCAGTCCGTCGAGGACCGGTTCGAGCATCTGGCAGGGGCCACACCACTCGGCAAAGAAGTCCACGAGGACGACATCGTGGTCGGTGAGTACGTCTTCGAGGTGTGCCTCGCCCTCGATGTACAGTGGGTCGGTGGGCGAACGGTTCGTCGGTCCGCTGTCGACATCAGTTGTCATCACGACTCCCTACGAACTGAGAGCGTTTAAAGGTTGTGTGTGTATTGCACAATACAAGTGTACGAGAGAAGCTCAGTTGGATCTGTGTCGGTGGTGACAGTGTGGATAATTCATCCGTACGGGATCTCTGGATCCCGAAATACGGGGTCCGTTTCGTCGCCAAATCGTCTAGAACAACATATCCATGCAGTGACCGCACAATAACTCGACTCCAACGCGCCACGCTGGGGCAATCGATCGATCGCCAGTACCGAATTCCAACGGTCCCTATCGGCCGTCGCTCTCTGGCGTCGCCTGTGCGCTCGATTCATCCGCGCTGACCGATCGGACGACCCGATAGAGGATAATCGACGCGACGGCGAACGACGACCCGACGAGCAGGAGGACGCTCACCAGATCGAGTGCCCCCGTTCCGAGCCAATTTGCGAGCTCGCTGAGTGCGATTCCGGCGCTGGCGAGCACCATCATGAGTCCGAAGTAGACGATCACCTCGTCCTCGTCGACGATCGTGGTCGCCGCCGAGCCGATTCGCGCACCGAGTGCGCTTCCGACCAGTAGCAGGGAAACGACGGGAAGGTCGACGCTGCCGGACATCCCGTACGTGAACGTCCCGAACGCCCCCGAGAACAGTCCCGCGAAGAGGCTGGTTCCGACGGCGGCGGTTAACGGCGTCCCGATTACGTAGTAGATCGTCGGCATGCGGATGAAGCCGCCCCCGACGCCGATCAATCCAGAGACGAGACCGACGCCCCCACCCGCCCCCGTGATCGTCCATATCGAGGCTCGCCCACCCGTGGTCAACGAGATCATCGGCGGAACGGTGTACGACTGGATTCTCCGGGCGACCGGCGGAATTTCGTCGTCGCCAACGTCGCCGCTCTCGCCGTCACCGGCCGCGCTCTCACCGTCTCCGAGGGTGGACGCGCGACGCAAAAATAGCGCACCGATCCCGGCGAGGAGGACGACGTACGCGAGGCCAGTCACGAAGTCGGCCACTCCGAGGGCCTCCAGACCGAAAACCAGCCGACTCCCGACTTCGATCCCGATCGAGAGAACGACGAACAGGATCGCGCCGAGTTTGTAGTCGACCTGGCCCACATCGTAGTGTTTCAGGACGGCGATGACCGAGGTTCCGAAATAAAACGCCAGCCCGCTCCCGATCGCGACCGAGGCGGGGTAATCGAGGAGCAACAGCGTTGGTGTGATCAGGAACGATCCCCCCATCCCAAAAAACCCGAAGAGGACCCCGACCATGAAGCCGAAGCTCACGAACAGCACCAGCAACGCGATGCTAAGCCCCAGCACTTCCATCAGTTATTCCCGGCCGTCATCAGTTGTGCGTCCGTGATCGTCTCGATCAGTGACAGTGCGACCCGCTCGAGTGCGCCGTAGCCGACGTAGAGGATGAGGGCCTGAACGAAGACGGTCCCGACGAGGACCGTCGCCTGTACAGGGTCCGGAAGCGCTACGGTGTCGATCACGCGTTTCGACCTCCGGTATCGTACGGTAGTGTGCAAATCATGGATTTCTGGTTACGACTCCGTACCCGGAGCGACCGTATAACGCTTTTGGGTTAAGGACACAATATTACTGTGGGATATGGCACAGCGATCCAACAGAAATATCTGGAGAGGTTATCGAAATACGGGACCACGGACGGCAACCCGATTAGTGGCGCGACACCGTGCCGCCCGCGGTCGCTATCTTCGCGCGATAGGGCTTCCACTCGGTCAGTTTCGATCTGTACCAGTCGAATCTGGGCGTCATCCGACGGGGACAATTATCACGCCGTTATCAGCCAGAACGCATTACCGGCCAGAACGCTGTCGGTATAGCCAGGGCGAATCGGAGTGGTATCCCTCGATAGCAGATCACGCGGGCCGATCACACCGACTTCTGTTTGGGGGAGTACAAGCAATATCGTCTCGTCGGTTCCTACGGCTGATACGAAAGCGGTCCTCGCGGCTGCCTTCTCTGCGAACGCCGAACACGCGTTCGATGCGTTTTCCCATCTGGGTCGTGAAACGCGGGAGGCAACGATTGTCCACGTCGAGAGGCCGAAGGATCCGGGGTTCGAGCAAACGGGAACGTGATGCTCGTTCCGCCGGCCTGGCGCTTGGCGTGATCGACCCAACGTCACCCGTGGAAGGACGGGGACCGATCGTCGCCGCCCGATCGGAACAGGTTGGTGAATACACGGACGAATACGACGACGGTTACCCCGACTGGATTTCGATATCTCCGACCTGCGTCGCTTCGTGGTACATACAAATGTACACGGCCATCTCCTCGGAGGCAACGACGCCTTCGAGGGTCGTCTCTTCGCCTTCGTCCCCGACGTCGTCGCTCTGGTAATCGTCGATCACCTCGTCGTTTTCGTCCCGTATTTCGAGATTGTGCGTGACGCCGTCGCCGTTGATCCACCTGAAATCGTATTCGTTCCCTTCGATCAGCGTGATTGTCGGGTTTTCTTCGCCGTCGATACGTTGCGGCTCGATGCCGGTCCACGCCTGAACGCGTCCCTCGAAATAAAACTCCTCGACGTCCGCCCAATCGCCGGCCCCGTCTTCGTTTACTGATTCGTCGGTTTCGTCACCGTTTTCTGACTCATCTCCGTTCTCAGTCTCTTCGCCCGGTCCACCACACCCGGCGAGTGGGAGGACGCCAGTGGCTCCGGCGAGACGGAGTGTTCGACGGCGCGACAAGCGATCGGTCATCGCTCAACCGCACGTCCACGACGGATATAAATGGCTATTCACTGAATCGGAGAGTATCCGAGAATCGAGTGCGTTCGGGTCTCTACCGGGTGGGCTGGTATCAGTCGATACCGACCCACACCGAACCGTCTCATTCCCAGAACGAGGCCGCCCCCAGGCAGTACAGCAATGCCACCCAGCCGAAAACGAGGCCCGCGATGACGACCAGGAAATCCGCCAGGCAGGTTCCAACGACGACGCAGTACCCGATACCGATCGTCAAAAGCACCAGCGAAAGGCCGAACAGGAGATGACAGCGCCGTGCGATCACCGGATTCATAACTGGTCGTCACACGAGCCAGGATAAATAAGCATGACAGCGAAACTATGATTGTCACGTCTGCGATACTGGCCCGTCCTTCGAACGTCGACACCGCGTTCGTTCTGAGCGGTGCATCCAGTACGGATCGCTACAACGAGGGACCGACTCGATGACCACCGCAACGGCCCAGTAACGGATGAAACGATTTACACACTGACCAACTACCCGTCGTGCGGTCAGGTGCGCATTGATTTTCAGCGACTGGCGACGATGGCGAGCGTTTCCGGCCGATCGTGGATGCGCTCGACGGTAAAGCCGGCGTCCGTGAGGTGGCTCGCGACCTCGTCTGGACCGAACCGTTCGTCGAGCGGCGGGCCGTCCTCGCCGGGTCCCGTCGCGGACCAATCGACGGTGACGAGTCGACCGCCCGATCGGATCACGCGGGCGAGTTCACTCATCGTCTCGGGGTCGGCGTACTCGTGGTGAGTCATCGTCGAGAACCCTGCGTCCAGTTCGCCGTCGTCGAAGGGGAGTGACCCGACACCGGTCGTGACCAGTTCGACGTTCTCTGCGACGCCCGCCTCGCGGTGGTACTCGTGCATTTCCGGCTGTACGTCGACGGCGTACAGCGTCTCGGCGAACGGCGCGACGTCTCGCGAATAAAAGCCAGTTCCCGACCCCAGGTCAGCGACGACGCACTCGGTTTCGATGGCGAGCATCTCGACTAACTCCTCTCGCGAACAGAAGCGGTACCGAGACGGATCCTCGAGCGCGTCGGCGCGATCGATCGGGAACGTGTGAAATCCCATACCAGCAGTTCGGACGGTGGCCATAAGAGTGCAGCCGTTATGAGTGCGCTCGTCGTGAACGGTTTCGGGCGTCTCACTATGAAGTGAGAACGCGCCTCATACGGATTAGTGTCATCAATTACCGCCGATCGGAGAACCGTCGTGGCCGATCGACGGTAACTACGGATACGAATCCGTATCAGTCAGCGCCGGTGGGTGTCGTCCCGGAAGCGGCGCGCTGGCTACGCCAGTAGCCCTGAACGTACGCGCCGACGAACATTCCGGCAAGCGCCCACAGGATCGTGACGTTGCCGATCCCGAGGCTGGCGTAGGCCGCGCCGGGGCAGATCCCGGAAAGCCCCCAGCCCACGCCGAAGATCGATCCGCCGATCAGGACGTTCCGATCGAAGGGTTTCAGCCGCCGACCGTACGTATCGCCGGTCAGCGGCGCGCGATCGAACAGTCGGGGCACCAGCGCGAAGGCGATACCGGTGACGATCGCCGCACCGCCCATGACGAACAGCAGTCCGAAGTCCTCGAACTGCAGGAAGTTGAGAACGACCTCGGGTCGGGCCATGTGGCTAAAGCCGAGGCCAAACCCGAAGGTCAGACCGCCGGCGAAAATCAACGGCATGAACAGCGGATGGCGCCGGGTCGATTCGCCGTCCGGGTGGGTCTCACTCATGGACTCACCCCCAGTGCCATCACGACCTGAGCCGTCCCGATCGCTACCGCGAGGAACGTGAGTACGCCGACGATCGACGTTTTCGAGGCCGAGCCGACGCCACAGACCCCGTGGCCGGAGGTACAGCCCTTCCCGATCCTGGTACCGATTCCCACCAGAATGCCGCCGATGAACAGCCGCCAGGGGTGGACGTCGGTTAGCCAGACCGTGACCCCGCCGATGTCTCGTAATTCTCCAGTCGTGGCGGGTTGGTAGAGTCCGCTCGAGACCAGCCCGGACTGGAAGCTGAGTCCGTACACTGCCGCGCCCGCGACGATTCCGAGTGTAAAGACGACGCGCCAGTCTCGCGAGCCACGGTAGCGCTGGAACCGAGACTGGTCGGAGACGTACGAGAGCGTCGATTCGAGGAACGTACTCGCGCCGGCGGAAATGCCGGTTCCGAGGTAGACGACGGCGGCACCGAGGCCGACGAGCAGCCCGCCGACGGCGTACCGACTAATGCCCTCGGGAAACAGACTCTCGAACAGCGCGGGTTCGATGAATTCAGGTCCCATTCGAGTGGTCGGTGGTGGAGTTAGTCACCGGCCAGGGAACCCTGGCTGGCGGCGCAGTTGTTCGGCCCGAGTTCGAGTTCGAAGGCGTCCTCGTCGCCGGTCTCCTGCTGACCGAGGTTGGTTGCGATAATTTCCTCGAAGTTGGCCGGCCGGGGCGGCATATCTGACAGGATCAATTCGACGAACTCGTCGTTAGCCATCGTCAGCGCCTCCATCTCGTCGACGAGTTGGCCGATCGGGGCGGTGTAGGTTCCGTCGGCGGCCGGTTCGGCGGCGTCGCTGAAGTGTGCCCCGCCGACGAGCGTCTCCGCGGGCAGCGAGAGGACGCGCTCTTGAAGCGACTCGTAGAGCTGGGCTGCGGCCTCTGGTGCGCCGTCGTCGCCCTCTTCCAAGTCGGGACGAGCGACGCTCTCGACGAACAGACCGTCGCCGGTCGCGAGCAGTTCGCCGTCGATCAGGTACGAGGTCATTCCGGAGGTGTGTCCCGGCGTGGCGACGGTCTCGATCGTCGCGTTGCCGACCCGGAACTCGTCGCCGTCCGCAGCCAGCGTCATCTCGTCGGCGTAGGTGACGCCGCGATCGACTGACGCCTCGGGGATGACGCCCTCGACCCCTTCCTGGATCAGCGCGCGGACGCCCGAGATGTGGTCCGCGTGAATGTGCGTGTCGATCGCGTACGTTAGCTCGACGCCCAATTCTGTCGCGTCCCCGAGGTATCGGTCCGTGAACGCGCGCAGAGGATCGATCACGGCTGCCTCGTCGCCGTTGGAGATCATGTACCCGAGACAGCCCGAGGAGGGGCGCTGGTACTGTACCAGGGTTCCCGCGCCGTCGTATCGATCGACTTCGACGGCCTCGTAGATGCGCGCCCAGCCGTTCATTCCGTCTTCGAGGTGATTCACGTCGTAGCCGCGTTCACGGAGCGTGCCCGCGACGAATTCGCTGGCACCGCCTTTCGCACAGAGGACGGTGATCTCGCGGTCGTCCGGGAGCTGTGCGAGCAGTTCGGGGTCAATCTCCTCATCGAGGAAGTGAAAGTACGGAATGTTGATCGATGCGACGCTCTCGCCATCGATGTGCCACTCCTCGTACTCAGACTTCATTCGAGCGTCGAGCAGCGTGACGTTCTCTCTAGCGTCGATACGTCCTTTCAATTCGCCCGGCGTCGTCGCCGCTATTTCGACGTCTGGCGTTGGAAAGTCCATCTGGTCCATCTCGTTCGAGTCAGAGTACCGGCTGGGTGCACTTAAGGTTTTGCAAGGTATTTCCTTATTTGCACAATACAATAGCTGGGTGCATTTTATAATATTGCTATGGAGTGGCTGCAAAGCCACTCTGGACCGAAGACGGTTTTCTAATCGGATTGCAGATGTTTTCATATCATGCAATAACCGATATCCTTTTATAGATGCGGATGGTATTGTGTAATAGCTCCAATATAGAGCACAAGGACCACCGATGAGCTCGAAATACGACACCACGGAGACGCTCGACGTGAAAGGACTGTCTTGCCCGATGCCCATCGTCAAGACAAAGCAAGCGATCGACGACCTCGCGGCCGGCGACGTGCTGGAGGTCGTGGCAACCGACTCGGGGAGTATGAGCGACATTCAGGGGTGGGCGGACGGCACCCGAGGGGTCGAACTCCTCGATCAGGTCGAGGACGGTGATCGCTACACCCACTACGTCAAGAAAACGGACTAAGATGAGTACTGATAACGCGACGACGACGGCCGACGACAACGGTCCCGATCCCGAGGTCAACCCCGCGGAGATGCAGGCACTGCGCGATCGTATCGAGGAACTCGAATCATCGGTGGCCGAGCTGGACGACAGCGATGATCAAAAGAAGTTGACGATCGTTGCCACCCAGGGGAGTTTCGACATGGCGTACCCGCCGCTGATACTCGCCAGCACGGCGGCTGCATTCGGCTGGGATGTCATCGTCTTCCACACGTTCTGGGGACTCGACATTCTCCACGAGGAGAAATCGAAGCGCCTCAAGCTGAGCGCGGTCGGCAACCCGAACATGCCGCTTCCGAACGCGATTGCCGCGTTCCCCGGCATGGACCGGATGGCCACGAGACTGATGGAAAAGAAAATCGACGAGAACGGAACGCCGACCATCGAAGAACTGATCGACGTCTCGCTCGAGAGCGGGGTCGACCTGCAGGCCTGCCAGATGACGATCGAGTTGATGGACTACGAGGAGGACGACTTCTACGACGGCGTCACCACTGGCGTCGGTGCGGCTACCGCACTCCAACACATGGCCGAGTCCGACGTCCAGTTGCTGGTGTAACCCGTGGAGGGCTCCAGTCGGTCAGATCCCGGCGAGGGGACGGTCTCGATAAGTGAGCATGCGCGTCGTCGAATGCGTTGCCGATGCCGAGGGCGTCGATCCGTGTGACCTCGACCCACCACTCTACGATGCCATCGACCCGGCCGCACTCGATCGGTTGTTTACCCCGATCGAGGGCAGTACTGCCCCGATCGGCCGCGTCTCGTTTCGGTACTGCGGACGCGACCTGTCCGTGGACTCGAGCGGGAAGGTCGAATTGCAGTGATTTTCGACGTCGACCGAGGGTTCGTTCGTGGGTTCGGTTGCGATCGCTTTAGTTTCCGCCGCTATCCTGCGGATGACTCCGATCCCGTACCCGTCAGTGTCGACGAGCTAGGTTAGCCCTCGGGGTGGTCCGCCGGAATTCTCGGCCGGTTTTTTCGCCCTCGCGGACTACAGGGGGTCCACACGTGGCCCGCAGACGAACAAACGATTTCTTCTAGGGCATCAATGACGATACATGGGCATAGTAAACGACGCTGATCTCGACTGGTCAGAACTCAAGGACGGCGAGATGAACGTGCGGCGAAAGCAACTGGGCGAGGCGGCGGGCGGCGAGAAACTCGGGTGTAGTCTCTACGAGTTGCCACCGGGTCAGGAGTCGTGGCCGTACCACTATCATACGGCGAACGAAGAAGCGATGTACGTGCTTTCCGGACGTGGTACCATTCGACTCGCCGGGGACACACACTCGCTTCGCGAAGGGGACTACGCGGCGCTTCCAGCCGACGAAACTGGTGGGCACAAAGTAATCAACGATTCCGATGGGACGCTTCGGTATCTCGCGTTCTCGTCGATGAACGAACCTGACGTAACGGTGTATCCGGACTCGGGAAAGGTTGGCGTATTCGTCGGTTCACCACCCGGTGGAAGCGACGAACGGTCAGTCCACGGCTACTATCGCGTCGAGGATGCCGTCGGTTACTGGACGGGGGAATAGTTCGCTCGAAGTGTGAATCGATGGTGAGTCAAATAGTCGTGTGATCGCTGTGTGCCATCCGATTGTGCGTATCGAGTTGTCCATCCTCTATGCGAGACCCGAGAACGGTGGAACCGTAACTATCTACAACTGACTTACATAAGGTAATCTTATATGCATCGGTCACGAGCACTCCCTATGAACGATTCGACGAAGAAACTGGAAGTGTGGTGTGCAGGCGAGGAGTGGTGCCCGATTACCTCGACGGCGACGATGATCGGCAAGAAATGGCACTGCGTCATCATTCATCGACTCCTCGAGAACGGGCCCCTCGGCTTTAGCGCGTTACAGACCGAGGTCGACGGAATTTCGAGCAAGGTGCTCTCGGACACGCTCGAAGACCTCGAAGAGAAGCATCTGGTAAACCGGGCGATCGTCAACGAAAAACCAGTTCGCGTGGAGTACTCGCTCACCGAGACGGGTGAATCTCTCGAACCCGTCATCATCGAGATGCGCGACTGGGGACTCGAGCACCTGGAAAAGACGACCGACAGGGATCGATCGGTCGCGTGAGACGTTGACGAGTACGGGTGGGGTGGTTTCTGGGCGACCGCCTGTGAACTGATAGTTCCATTTCTCGCCTCGACCAATTCATCGAGAACCGGTGACGAGCGAGCCGACCAGTACCCGTCGACACACATCAGTGCAATCAGCCTCACACCGCGATTGGCAGAGAAACCACCCGTTCATCGAGGACACCACTACCTGAGCGAGAACCGCGGCCAGTGCGTGAAACAACCGATTAGACATTCGTTCGAGATATAGTCACGTAAATAATAGCAACGCATCATTATCTATATACTGGTATTTTGGAGGACTGGTTGGCTTAACCATCATTGAGATAAGAGACCACCGTAGTATACCGCTAATCCATTCTCGACCACCCGTCCATCTTCAAATCGATCTCATCAGACTGTGAAAATTGGACTGACCGAATTCGAGGCTCAACTGGGTCGTCTACCTGGCGATTGGGGAACCGAATATGCGCTCTCGAGGCGTGATACTAGCCGTACTTCGTACCGGGATGCAGTTGTTCAAGCGACATAACTGTCCCGGTACTCTCGGAATTCAATGCTGTTTACAAAATCGACATATAATTCGAGTATTGTACCTGATTGCCCTTCGGTCGACCGGTTTCGACTCGGAAGTTGTAGCGCCATATAGAGCCGACGCTCGCCCCATGCACGGCTTCCGACGACTCGTCACCGATTGCTCGTCGCTGGTGACGAAAGGACACGGGTGATCTCTCACTCCCGGTGAAGAGCGATCAGGTTACAGGGCATCACACGTTACACCCATACGTGTGTAAATTCATACCGGCGGGAAACACAATATGTAATGTTGGTAACTGGTTATTAATGTCGGAAATGTACTACTTAATCGTATGGGGACAGAACAAATACCACAGAGAATATCGAAAATTCACGAAATATTCGAGAAAGAATTGAGCGTGTCGTCAAACGATGGGTCCGCAGTACGGCAATATATTGTAGTTCTACTGTCAGTATGAGTTTCGATCGTCAAACGGGATACGAATCCGGTACGGATGCGGAGAACATTTTTGTCAGGCCCCGACTCAGTGGATGGTATGATGCGATCGCAAGCGCTCGACTCGCCGGAGGTGCGGACGTCGGAGGTGACGGTCGAGGCGGTCGACGGACGAGATGTGGTGCTGACGGAAACGTATTTTTATCCCAAAGGCGGCGGGCAACCGAGCGATCGCGGGTCGATCGACGGAATCGAACTCGAAGCGATCCGAAAACGAGGCGGTAAGATCGTCCACCGCCTCGAATGCGAACCGACGTTTTCCGCGGGCGACTACGTCACCTGTGTCGTCGACGATTCGTTCCGAACCTACTGTATGCGAGCACACACCGCGAGCCACGTCGTTTACGGCGCCGCCCGACGGCTGTTCGACGACCTCGGGTACGCTGGCTTCAACATCGGCGAGGAATCGGTCCGTCTCGATCTCACGACGGCGACGCCGATCGAGGACGAGGACCTGATCGAACTGGGGCGGCGCTCGAACTTGGCCGTCTGGGAGTCGCGTCCGGTCACCTGGCGGCGACTGCCAGCCGCCGACGCACGCGCACTCGACGGAATCGCGTTTAACGAGCGCACCGAATCGAAAGCGATGGACGCGCCGGCGACCGGGCCGACGACCGACGCCGTCCGCGTCGTAACAATCGGTAGTTCGACTATCGACGACGAAGAATCCACCGGAGAGCCGGCCGAGCCCTGGGACGTCGCCGCCTGCGGTGGAACCCACGTCGCGAACACGCACGGCATCGGGCCGATCGAGCTGCTCGATCGATCGAATCCCGGTGAGGGCGTCACGCGCGTAGAGTTTACGGTTGGTCCAGCCGGGATCGATCGCGCAGCGACCGTTCGAAAGAGCGCACGCGAGGCGAGCCAGCTCGCGGGCGTTCCGATCGCGGAACTCCCCGAGGCCGTCTCGCGGCTACAAACCGAGCGGGCGTCCCTGAAGAACGAACTGGAGGCTCTCAAGCGCAGGGTACTCGAAACCCGCCTTGCGGAGCTACCAACCATCGAACGCGGCGGGCTGGTCTGGGCACTCGGAACGATCGACGGGTTCGATTCGAACGCTCTCAGCGAAAGCGTACAGTCGATCGTGAGCGACGAATCGGATCGGCCGGACGTCGTGGCAGCCGTCGGAACCGAAAACGCACCATCGATCGTCGTGGCGACGACCGGTGCGATCGAGGCCAGCGCTATCGTGACCGAGCTGACCGACGTATTCGGCGGCGGTGGCGGCGGCGGACCGACCATCGCGCAGGGCGGTGGACTCGACGCTACGGCCGAGGAGGTTCTAGAGCATCTCCGAGGGGACGGGGACAATGGAAGAAAAACCGACGAGATGAGCGAATCGTAAATGGGGCTGGCAGTCGCTGTTTCGGTCAGACTCGCTCCCGAATCTCGTCGGTTAGTTCCGGAACGACCTCGTGGAGATCCCCGATGACGGCGTAATCCGCCTTCTGGATGATCGCGGCTTCGGGATCGGTGTTGATCGCGAGGATCTTGTCGGAGCCCTTGCAGCCGACCATGTGCTGGACGGCACCGCTGATTCCGCAGGCGATGTAGATGTCGGGACTGATTTTTGCGCCGGTGAGACCGATCTGGTCGTCGTGTGGCCGCCAGCCCTCGTTGATCGCCGCACGGGACGCCCCGACGGTCCCGTTGAGTAACTCAGCGAGCGCTTCGAGCTGATCGTAGTTCTCCGGGCCGCCAACGCCGCGGCCGCCGCCGATCACGACGCGGGCCTCGCCCAGTGGAATGCCCTCCTCGTCGTCCGTCTCGATGCGATCGACGCTGACCCGGAGATGTGCGTCGTCGATCGATGGCGTGAATTCACTCACCGTCACGTCAGTTGCCGACGCCGCCTCCTCGATCGGGTACTCGTTTTCCGCGGCGGTCACCAGTTTCGTCTCGCCGTCGAGGCGCGCTCGCTCGATGAGGCTCCCGCCCCAGCGGTGACGATCGAGTTCGTACGCCGCCCCATCGTCGACGACGTCGATGTCGACGCAGTTCGCGGCCATCGGCGCGTCGAGGACGGCCCCGGCGTGGGAGAGTACTTCGTGTCCGCGATCGGTCCCCGGAGCCGCGATCGTGCGTGCACCCAGTTCCGACGCCAGCTGAGCGACGCTCTCGCCCCACGCCTGGGGTGCGTAGCTCTCGAGTCGGTCGTGAGTGATATGGTGTACCTCTTCGACACCGTACGACTCGAGTGAATCCGCGACAGCGGCCCCTTCATCACCGAAGGCGACCGCCTCGAGTGACGCCGCTTCGTCCGTCGCCAGACTGCGAGCCATCGTCAGGGCTTCGAGCGAACTATCGTCGGGAACGCCGCTTTCGTGTTCGACGATCGCGAGGATCATAGCACTTCCACCTCCGAATCGAGCACCTCGATGATATCGGGAACCGCCTCGGTCCCCTCGCCCAGCACTTCGGCTTCAGCGTCGTCTTCTTCCGGCGCTTCCAGTCGGATCTTCTCGAAGCGTCCCGGCCCGGCCTCGCCTGCCGGCTCGCGGCGGTCGACTTCCTGGCGACGCGCCTGCATCTTGGCGCGCATCGAAGCGTAGCGGGGTTCGTTGATTCCTTCTTTGACCGAGATGATCGCCGGAAGTTCGATCTCGTACACTTCTTCGCCGCCGGAAATCTCTCGTTTCGCCGTCGCCACGCCGTCCTCGATTTTGAGGTCCTTGATCCCGGTGACACAGGGAAGCCCGAGTTCGGACGCTACCCGAACGGCGATCTGGTAATTACCCATGTCGGCGGACTCGTTGCCGAACAACAGCAGGTCGAATTCGGTGCCGTCGTCTGCGATGTCGCGGACCGCGGTGGCGATCGCCGAGGCGGTCGCGCGGGGTGCCCACTCTTCGCCGCCGGTTTCGAGCAGCGTCGCCTCGTCGGCCTGCATGGCAAGCCCAGTCCGGAGTTGCTCGGTCGCCTCGTCTGGGCCGAGCGTGAGGACGTGGGCCGACCCGCCGTGGGTTTCGACTTGCTGAATCGCCTCCTCGATGGCGCACTCCTCGTGGGGACTCATGGTAAACCCCAGATTACTCGCGTCTATTCGCTGGTTATCGTCAGTCAGTACGATCTTCGCGCCGGTGTTCGGTACTCGTTTGATACAGGACAGGACGTTCATGGTAGCGTGTCTGAAACGGCCGCGATCGGCCGTGAATGTGGTTCGATATCGGTGTCTGTGGTTCGATATCGATGTATTGTTCGGAGTCGATGCTAGCCGCGGATGCGTTCACTCTTCGGATCGAACAGCGGCCGACTGCCGACGACTTCGACGGTCACCGGGTACTGCTCGCCCATGTATTCGACCTGCAACTGCGTTCCCTCCTCAGCGTGTTCCGGCGGGAGATACGCCATCAGCAGGTGTTTTCCGACAGTTGGCCCGGTGCCCGCGCTCGTGACGTAGGACTCACGACCCTCTTCGTCGACGATGACCTCACCGCTTTCGTCGAGAATCGGCTCATTGCCGAGCATGAACCGGCGTTCCCCGTCAGCGGACGTGTGATCGTCGACAGTGAGCGTACACAGCGTCGCCGTATTCTCCTCCTCGATCGCTTCGGCGTAGGCCTCCTTCCCGATGAAGTCGGCGTCTTTGACGCCGTGGAAGGTGAGACCGGCCTCCGCGGGATTGTACTCGAGTTCGAGTTCGTGACCGAAGAGTCGGTACCCTTTCTCCATGCGACCGGTCGTCCCGTAGACGCCCATTCCGACGGGTCGGATGTCGTACTCCTCGCCAGCCTCTTCGATGGTGTCCCAGAGTCGGCGTCCCTGGCCCATCGGGGCGTAGATCTCCCAGCCGAGTTCGCCGACGTAGGACAGCCGCATCGCCCAGGCGTCGACTTCCCCGATCGTGATCTCCTGAGCCGTATACGGCGGGAACGCCTCGTGGGACATGTCCTCTTCAGCAACCGAGTCGACGACATCGCGAGCGTCGGGTCCCCAGACGCCGAGGGTACAGAGTGACTCGGATTTGTCGACCATGTTCACGTTTGCGTCTTCTGGGATGTGTTCACCGAACCAGGCTCGATCGGAGCCGGCGGCCGCCCCGCCGGTGACGACCCGGTAGTGGTCCTCCCCGAGTCGAGCGATCGTCAGGTCGGAGACGAAGCCGCCGTTTTCGGCGAGGATTGGCGTGTATACCGTCTTGCCGACGTCGACATCCGTCCGACCGACGGCCATTTTCTCCATGTATTCGGCTACGTCCGAGCCGACGAAGTCGAAAATCCCGAAGCCCATGTCACCGACCATGGCGACCTTATCGCGCATGTGCAGGTGTTCGGCCAGAATTATCGGTGACCACCATCGGGAATCCCACTCGTTTGGCCGCATCAGGTCCGCAAGCTCGCTGTTGTACTCGGTCAGCAGGTCGCGGTTCGATTCGAACCACTGCGGGCGTTCCCAGCCTGCGGCCTCGAAAAAGCGCGCATCGAGGTCGTCCTGGCGGTCGTAGAACGCGCTGGTTCGGAGCGGACGGGAACTCTGCCACTGTTCGGCCGGGTGGACGATGCCGTAGATTTTCTGGAAGCCTTCGTGAGCGCGGTTTTTGACGTACGTATTCGAGGTTCCGTACTCGTAAAAGCGGTTCACGTCCGACGCGTGCAGATCGATATCCGACCAGCCGCGAGTCATCCACTGGGCGACGGCTTCCCCGATCGCGGGGGCCTCCTTGATCCAGACCGCAGAACACGACCAGAGACCGTCGACGTCCTGAAGCGGCCCGAGCAGGGGCATGCCGTCCGGCGTGACCGAGAGCAGTCCGTCGATCTCGTGGCGGATGCCGGCTTCAGGGTCGTCGAGCAGGTCCGGAACGATCTCGAGTGCGTTCTCCATGGACTCCTCGAATGCGTCGTCGGTCAGCGGCGGCTGCGTTGGCGACAGCGGCGCTTCGTCGATCGACGGAATGTCCTCGACGTCCCAGAGGATCGGCCGGTGCTGGTAGGAGCCGACTTCGAGGTCGTTGCCGTGCTGGCGCTCGTACATCTGGGTGTCCATGTCCCGGACGACCGGGAACGAGATTTCGCCTTCGTAGTCCTCGAAAAAGGAAATCGGGCCGACGCTGACCATCTGATGGACCGCCGGCGTCAGGGGAATGTCGGCTCCCGCCATCTCCGCGATTTTGGGGCTCCAGAGCCCGGCAGCGATCACGACTTCGCCGGCGTCGACGGTTCCGCGATCGGTTTCGACGGCTCGAATCTCCCCCCCTTCGACGTGCATGTCGAGGACCTCCGTATTCGGTGAGACCGTCAATCCGCCGTCGATCGCGTCGTCCGCCCGGGCGCGCATGACTTCGCCGGCCCGGAGCGGATCACAGGTCCCAGCACCCGGACTGTAGAAGCCGCCCTTAATTATGTCCGTGTTGACGTAAGGAACCATCTCCTCGATTTCCTCGACAGAGAGGAGTTCGCCGGGTTCGCCCCAGGATTTGGCCGATTGGACCCGGCGCTTGAGTTCCTCCATGCGCTCGTCGGTCCGGGCGACTTCGATTCCGCCGCTGTTCGTGAAGGTGTCCATGTCCTCGTACTGCTCGATCGAGCGACGGGTGAGGGCGGTCATCTCCTTCGAGTGTTCGACGGGCATGAGGAAGTTCGAGGCGTGGCCCGTCGAACCGCCCGGATCGGGAAGCGGCCCCTTGTCCATCAGGAGGATGTCCTCTCGGCCCTGCGTTGCGAGATGATACGCGAGACTGTTTCCGACGATGCCCGCGCCGATGATGACCGTTTCCGCTCTCGAGGGAAAATCGTCGCCGTCGCCGCTCATCGTCGATCGGCACCTCCGTCTCGTTTCCGTGGGTTGTCCGAGTCACTCCGCCGTCTCGGGTTGGGTCCGTACAGTGTCATCTTCGTTCGGTAGTGAACACCTCGCAGGATATTAAAAGGACGCACAACTGACAGTATGGTTATACAAAGAGCGATCGGCGGAGGCCGTCGACGCACGGCTTCCCGAACATTCCGTCCGGGTCTTCCGAGCCAAATGGGCCGGTACGCCCCCGTTCAGTCGGTGTGCTTGCTGGGACGACGCCACCGTCTTTCACCGGGACGCTGGATCGTCCGACCCGCCTGTTTCACAACGTGGCAGCGGTACAATACGTTGTGGATGTCTTACCCCAATCTCGGCACGCGACGGGGTGAATGCGGTCGACGAACGAGTCGTCGAACCGGGTACTGTTCAGCGAGTGGAATCCATAGGGGTTACTGAAGGTGGAGGCGGCTACGGCCCGCTGCGCCACTCGGTCACCGATCGCGATCGGCGGTCGTTCGCTCGGCAGTCGCGATCGCGGCGGCGTTCGGCGCGACGTCGTGGACGCGAACGAGATCAACGCCGCGTTCGGCCGCAAGCGCCGTCGCTGCGACGGTCGGCGCGAGTCGATCCTCCGACCCCTGCGTCACCCCCTCGAACATCGATTTGTGGGAGTGGCCGATCATGATCGAGGTCCCAAGCGCACGAAACTCCTCGAGTCGATCGAGCAGCGCGAAACTCTCCGACGCGGACGTTCCGAATCCGAGACCGGGATCGATCACGAGATCGGAGCGATCGATGCCAGCACGTTCGGCGAGGAGAACTCGCTCCGCGAGCCGCTCCAGTACGTCGTCGACGACGTCGTCGTAGGCGTGCTGGCGGTCCGTCTCGACCGGCGCGTCGAGGCTGTGCATGACTACGGCTGGAACGCCGTGGTCGGCGACGACGTGGCGCATCTGCGCGTCCGCGAGACCGGTCACGTCGTTTACCATATCTGCCCCCGCATCGAGTGCGGCCTTGGCGACCGCCGGTTTGCGCGTGTCGATCGAACACTTCGCATCGAGGTCGCGTATGCGCTCGATGACCGGCAGGACTCGATCGCGCTCCGCTTCCGCGGAAACCGGATCAGCACCCGGACGGGTCGACTCGCCACCGACATCGATCACCTCCGCACCCGCTGCGACGAGTTGCTCGGCGCGAGCGACGGCGTCCTCGACTGTGTCGTACTCGCCTCCGTCGTGAAACGAATCGGGCGTCACGTTCAGAATGCCCATCACAGCCGTCCCCGCCGACCAGGGATGCGAATCAGACGAATTCGTAGATCGAACGCCGACGGCATCTGTGAGCTGTTCTGCGAGGCGACGGCCGCCGATCGATCGACCCCGAAGATCCGCCGCGAGCGCCTTCAACTGGGCGAGCGTCCCCGAGACGACGACTTCGACGTGTTGATCCGTCGTTTCGATGGCCGAAACGGCGCAGGTTCCGCCCAGCGGCTCCAGCAGCGAGCGCAACTCGGCGGCTTCGTCGTGGCGAACGGGCAGGCGAAGCGTTCGGTGTGGCAGCCGATCGCCGCGGTCACAGCGAACCGACGCGGCGACGTCCGCCCGCTTCATCACCGCCCGAGCGCGATCGGTCGTGGGGGTTCGAACTGATCGCACCGACCGCGTCCATCGATCCCGGGCCTCGCCGACGACCGACAGCGAGCCGGTTACGAGCACGCAATCATCTGGGGATGCCCGCCGAAGTGCTCGATCGAGCGCGACGAGGACCGATTCGTACTGACCGACATCGGCGGTCGTCTCCCGCTCGAACGTCGCCGCGAGGGTGTCGGTGTCCTGGGCACGGTCGGCGTCCGGTTCGGCGAGATAGACCCGATCGGCGTCCGGAAGCGATCGACACATCTCCCGGTGGTCCTTATCGCAAAAGGCTCCGAAGACGATCGTCAGGTCGTCATACTCGAAGCGATCGAGCAGCGTCGACAGCGTCGCGCTCGCGTCGGGGTTGTGGGCACCGTCGAGGATCGTCAGGGGGGCCTCGTCCATCACCTCGAACCGACCGGGCCAGCGGACGTTCCGAATTCCAGCCGCGATTTCTTCGGTCGTGGGCGCTGCAATCTGACGGGCAAGCGAGGCGGCAATTCCCGCGTTAACCGCCTGGTGTGTGCCGAGTAAGGGTGTTCGACCCGTTACCTCCCAGTCGGAGCCGACGATCGAAATCGACGATGTCGTCGTCGAAACCATTCCCGTCTCCGAAACCCTGACATCCGCCTCGGTCTCTGTACCGTGACCGTCCGGCGAATCGTCGTCCGTCCCTCCAAAATCTGTTGATCTGCGTCCGAGATCGTCTGTCGCTTCTACCGTAACCACCGCCGTTTCCGACCGAATCGCGGACAACGCCGCGCCGGTTGCGCCGGTCACCAGCGGCGCGTCCGACGGGGCTACCTGAGCTTTGTCGGTAGCGATCTCCTCGATCGTCGAGCCGAGAATGTCGGTGTGCTCGAGACTGACGCTCGTGACGGCCGCAGCCGCAGGGGTGACCGCGCTCGTCGCGTCGTACCGACCGCCGATTCCCACCTCGAGGACAGCGACGTCGACATCCGATCGCTGAAAGTGCCAGAGAGCCATTGCCGTATAGACTTCGAAAAACGTCGGCGCGGTCCCGTCGGCGGACTGTTCGATGATGTACGGCCAGACCGTCTCGACGAATCTGACCACCTCGCGTTTCGGGATTTTCCGTCCCTGAACCGTGATTCGCTCGCGTCGGTCGTTCAGATCCGGCGAGGTGTAACAGCCCACTGTCAGTCCCGCCTCCCGCAGGATTCGATCGAGAATTCGGGTCGTACTCCCCTTGCCGTTCGAACCGGCGACCTGGACCGCGAGGAGATCGTCCTGGGGATCGTTAAGGTGCCCAAGCATCTCGGCGGTCGTTTCCGTCCCCATCCTGGGTCGGAGCCGCCGCAGCCGTTCGAGCCTGTTGACGGCTTCGTGATACTCCATGCCAAAGACGTTCACACGACCGTCAATAAAGTTCTCGTGGAGTGTGATTCGATCCACAACTAATCAGTTTCCGAACACGATCTGTCAGAGTCGACGCCACGCCGTGGCGGAGTGTGGCCGCAAACGGGCGGTGACGGAGACGTAAACACGTCGTATCCGGAATGCTATGGGTGTGTCAACACTTATCGGCAGTCACGAACACGTATCTGCACATGGCATCCCAAGACGAGAGCGAACAGTCGATACCGAACGACTACGAAATCGCCCAGTCGGTCTCTACAACCCACATCGCGGACGTCGTGGAACCGTTCGGGCTTGAACGGGACGACCTCCAGTTGTACGGCGAGGACAAGGCGAAGGTGAGTCTCGAGGCGATCGAGCGCATCAAGCAAGAGAACACGGCGGACGGAAAGCTCATTCTCGTCACCGGAATGACCCCGACCCCGCTCGGAGAGGGAAAGACAGTAACGACGGTAGGCCTTGGGCAAGCGTTCAACCAGATCGAGAAAGACGCGCTCGTGGCGATCCGCGAGCCCTCACTCGGACCGGTATTCGGCGTCAAAGGCGGGGCCGCGGGCGGCGGCTACTCGCAGGTCCTCCCGATGGAGGACATCAACCTCCACTTCACGGGTGACCTTCACGCGCTCACCTCGGCGCACAACCTCATCGCGATGATGCTCGACAACCACATCAAACACGGGAACGAACTCGAGGTGGAGGTCAACTGGGTCAACTGGCCGCGCGCGATCGACATGAACGATCGAGTGCTCCGGGAGACGGTGATCGGGCTGGGCGACATCGTCACCGGCCTTCCCCGCGAAGACGGGTTCATTCTCACGGCCGCGTCGGAGCTGATGGCCGTTCTCTGTCTGGCCGACAGCATCGACGACCTGAAAGAGCGCCTCGCCCGGATCATCGTCGCCTACAGCGAGGACGGCGAGCCGATCACCGTCGACGACATCGGGGCGACGGGAGCCGCCGCAATCCTGCTCAAAGACGCGCTGAAACCGAACGTGGTCCAGACGATCGAGGGAACGCCGGCGTTCGTCCACGGGGGACCGTTCGCGAACATCGCTCACGGGACCAACTCACTGATCGCTGATGACGTGGCGGCCCACCTCTCTGAGTACCTCGTCACCGAGGCCGGATTCGGCTCGGACCTCGGGGCCGAGAAGTTCATGAATATCGTCTGTCGGTTCGGTGAGATGGAGCCGGACGCGGTCACGATCGTCGCCTCGGTGCGCGCGCTCAAGTACCACGGTCAGGAGATGTGGCCGCCGGACCTCGACGAACTGGAAGCCGAAGACGTGGATGCAGTCGAGCGCGGGTTCGAGAACCTCGACAAGCACATCTCGAACCTCCAGAAGTTCGGCGTTCCGGTCGTCGTCGCGCTCAACCGTTTCCCCGGCGACACCGACGCGGAAGTGCAGGCGGTACTCGACCACTGCGAGGACGAACTCGGTGTTCGAGTGGCCGAATCGAACGTCTTCAGCGACGGCGGCGAGGGCGGCATCGAACTCGCAGAGAACCTGGTCGACGCGGCGGAGTCCGACTCCTCGTTCGAGCCGCTGTACGACCTCGACGCCTCGATCAAAGAGAAAATCGAAACGATCGCGACCGAAGTGTACGGAGCCGACGGCGTCGAGTACCACAGCGACGCCGAGGACGACATCGAGCGGCTGACCGACCACGGCTTCGACGACGTGCCGATCTGTATGTCGAAGACGTTCCACTCGCTCAGCGACGAAGCCAGTCGAAAGGGCGCGCCGGAGGGGTGGACCCTCGAGATCAACGAGATCTACCCGTCGGCCGGGGCCGGCTTCCTCGTTGCGCTTACCGCTGACGTGCTCACGCTGCCCGGTCTCCCGCCCGAACCCGCCGCCGCGGAGATGGACCTCCACTCCGACGGCGATGTCTCGGGACTCTTCTGACGGGGCGCTCCCGACCGCCGATCGCTGCGGTCGTTCGACTCGCCGCCGATCGCTCCGCCGTCCGACCCGCTTTCGTCAGTTCGTCCCGCTCGGGCTCGACCTACTCAGCTCCGAGTTGCCACAGCGCACGATACAGCGTCCACAGGTCACGGTCACACCGATCAGCAACGACTCGACAGCGCTCGAGATACCGTTCGCACTGCACGGCCGTCGGTGCGGACGGATACGGTTCCGACAGTTCGTCACACGTACGGAGGGCGGTCCACTCCCGCTCGCTCATGACGAGGTACCGCTCCGGGTCGAGAAACTGCAGGAACGCCGTTGCGATCGACACGTCGACGCCAGCAAGCGCCGTGAGGGACTCGGTTTTTGCCGCCGTTCCCTCGGCTTCGATGGCACCGTCGATCGCAGCGTGGACACCCTCGTAATCGTTCTCACCGAAGGCCGCCTCCGCGGCCCGGCGGTCGGCGTCGGGATACGCGCCGAGGAATCGCCGGAAGTACCACTGGACGATCCACTCGACGTCTCGCCACCCGTACTCCCCGCTTTCGAGGGTCCCAGGTAAGAGTTCGATATGCTCTGCCTCGATCGCGGAGAACGCGTGTGACTCGTCGTACTCGGTCGCCAGCCGATCGATCGCGTCTGGTGTGAGTTCCATCTCGACGGAGTGTTCCCGGCCGGGCAGTGTGAACGTTTCCCTCGCACTGGGAACGGTCGAACGAGGGGGTGCTCCGGAATGAACGAGTACCGTTCCGGCCCGGTGAGAGCAACTTTCATACCCGTCGCGACCGATGGTTCATACCATGGAACAACCCGACACCGGTGATCGAAATGTCGACTGACGAACCCGAGCCAGTCAAGACGATCTGCCCGTACTGTGGCGTCGGCTGCGGGATTCAGGTTCGGCAGGGTGAGGAACCCGGCGACGTCCGGTTTATGCCGTGGGGTGACGCGCCCGTAAACGAGGGTCGCATCTGCATCAAAGGCGGCGCTGCGACGGAGGTCGTCGACCACGAAGACCGACTCACAGAGCCGCTGATCAAAGAAGACGGCGAGTTCCGCGAGGCGAGTTGGGAGGAGGCCTACGAACTGATCGTCGACGAGATGAGTCGGATCCGCGACGAGTACGAACCCGACGCGATGGGCTTTTACGGCTCGTCGAAGACGATGAACGAGGAGAACTACCTCCTCCAGAAACTCGCCCGTCGCTACGGCACTAACAACGTCGACAACTGTACCCGGATGTGTCACGCTTCGACCGTCTGGGCGCTGCGGACGAGTCTCGGCGCTGGCGCGATGACCAACAGCATGGCCGACCTGGAGGAAGCGGCCGACATCTTCTGGATCCAGGGGGCAAACCCCGGCGAACAACACCCGATCGCTAACAGCCAGTACTTCCGCCAGGCGGTGCTGGAGGGCGCGACCGTCATCCAGGTCGACCCCCACGCCAACAAGACGACCCGATCGTTCCAGATCGACGAGACCGATCGGCACATGCACCTCCAGCTCGAGCCGGGGACCGACATTCCGCTGCTCAACGTCGTCATCAAGACGGTCCTCGAGAACGACTGGATCGACGAGGAGTTCATCGCGGAGCGCACGGAGGGGTTCGAGCACCTCGAAGAAACGCTCGAGGATTTCGACAAGGAAGCGGCTGCCGAGGAGTGTGGCGTCCCGCTCGAGGACATCGAACTGGCCGCCGAGAAGTACGCGATGGCGAACAACGCGGCCATCTTCACCGGGATGGGGATGAGCCAGCACACCTGCGGGGTCGACAACGTCCAGAACGAGATCAACCTCGCGCTCATCACCGGAAATCTCGGCCGGCCCGGCACGGGCGTCAACCCGCTGCGCGGCCAGAACAACGTCCAGGGGACGTGTGACGTCGGCGCAATGCCCAACGTATTGCCCGGGTATCAGCTCGTCGACGACGACGAGGCCCGCGAAAGCGTCGAACAGGTCTGGGGGTTCAAGATTCCCGACGAACCCGGCCTCACGAACGTCGAAATCTCCCACGAGGCGGGGAAATCGGTTCACGGGCTGTACGTCATGGGTGAGAATCCCATCATGAGCGAACCCGACAGCAACGTCGTCGAAGAACGCCTCGACAGCCTCGAGTTCATGGTCGTCCAGGACATCTTCATGACCGAGACCGCCAAGTTCGCCGACGTCATCCTTCCGGCGACGACGTGGGCCGAGCGTGGTGGGACCGTCACGAACACCGATCGTCGCGTCCAGCGCATGCGCGGCGTACAGAAAGTCCACGAGAACACGGAACACGACCTCGATATCCTCATGGAGATCGGCAGCCGCTTGTTCAGCGAAGACGAGTTCCGCTTCGAGGACGAGGAAGCGGTCTTCGAGGAACTTCGGCAGGTGTGTCCGAGCTACCACGGGATGACCTACGAAATACTCGGCGAGGAAGGAATCCAGTGGCCCTGCTACGAACCCGGCGACGAGGGCGACCAGTACCTCTACGAGGACTCCTTCGACACCGAAAACGGCCTCGGCAAGATCGAGGGCGTCACCCACCAGCCGCCGAAGGAGACCCCCGACGACGAGTACCCGCTGATCCTCACGACGGCGCGACTCGAAGAACACTACAACACGGGGACGATGAGCCGTCGATCACCGACGCTCAACCGCCAGCACCCCGAAAACTTCGTCGACGTTCACCCGAACGACGCCGAGCGATACGGCATCGAGGACGGCGACTACGTAACGGTGAAATCACGCCGCGGCGAGATCGAGGTCAAAGCCAACGTCACCGAAGACATCAAAGAAGGGTCGATCTGGACGACGCCGCACTTCGCGGCCGCGTCGGCCAACCGGTTGACCAACGACGTGCTCGACGAACGCGCGAAGATCCCCGAGTACAAAGCCGCCGCCGCGGAGATCGAAGTTGGCATCGAACCGACCGATACCGAGTCGCCAGCCGACGACTGACCGCGGTTTCAGTCAATCCATTGTCGTTTTTTGAACCGTCGAATCCCGTTTTGCAGCCCGGATCCGTACGATTTGGCAGGCGAGAGTGGGTACCCCGGCCGGTTCAATCGATCGCCGCGATCGCCTCGACTTCGATCGCAGCTCCTTTCGGAACAGAGCCGACCTCGATCGCGCTGCGCGCCGGCGGTTCGGCGTCGAAAAACTCCCCGTACGTCTCGTTCATCTCGTCGAAGTCCTCGATGTCGTCGAGATAGATCGTCATTTTCAGGACGTCGGTAAGCGTCAGTCCCTCCGACTGGAGGATCGCCTCGACGTTCTCGAGACACTGGCGCGTCTGGGTGGCGACGGACTCGTCGTCGAGGAGGTCACCGTCGGGCGTCAACGGCAGTTGTCCCGCGGTGAACAGCAGTTCGTCGTTGGTGGTTGCCTGGCTGTACGCCCCGACAGCTGCAGGCGCATCGTCCGTACTGATGAGTCGTTTCATCCCGTTGGAAGATCCACCGGGACGAGTATAGGAATACCGCCGACACCCCTCGAACCAATTCCTCTCAGCGAGCGTGGTATTCGTGCCAGTAGAAGATCGTGATCGCGACGATCGACTCAGCGGGAGCCTGATCATCATCCGACGAGAGCCGTATCGGACCGTTCGACAGGCCGCGGGCGGCGATCGACGGCCTCATCCATCGCCATCTCTCGGCTTCCCCATCTCGCCGGGTTCGCCCTCCTTTTGGGGTCCCGTCACTGACGTGTATGCGACGCCCACGATCGATCGCCGGCCGCGCTCGTGTTTCAAAAACGATCCGAGGAGACCGACCAGAGCGACCAACACGATCAGCGCGAACGGCCCGCCGGTCAACACGGCCATCGCTTGCAGTACGTCCGCACTGTCGGTCAGGAGCACGGAGACGGCGACGAGTCCCTGAAAGAGTCCCCAGAAGACGATCGCGCCGGTCGTCGGGGCGAATCCGCGTTTCGTCGCTAACACCGCGACGACGAGCGTGGAGGTGTCGGCCGAGGTCGTCATGAAGACGACGATCAGCGCCAGGAAGACGAACATGAGGAGGTCGCTTATCGCGAGCGCGCCGAACACCGGAAAGCCGGCGACGGCCTCGGAACCGCCGTCGGTCCCGATCGCCTCGAGCACGTCGACGACACCCGTCTGCTGGAGGTGGATCGAAGTCGATCCCAGAAGGAGAAACCAGACCATCGTCGCCAGCGAGGTCGCGACGAACCCCGTCAGGACGACGGTCCGAATCCGCCGACCGCGCGAGAGGGCGGCGAGGAAGAGGCCGGCGAACGGTGCCCAGGAGAACCACCAGGCCCAGTTCCAGATCGTCCAGTCAGCGACCCAGCGTTCAGCGACCAGTCCGTTGCCCAGATACACGCTCATCGGGACCACGTTGTGCGCGTAGCTCCAGATCGCTCCGGAGGACTGCTCGATGACGGCCGATCGCGGTGCGACGGCGAAAAATAGCGCTGTAAACAGGGCGAACAGCACGATATTGACCGCGGCGATCCGTCTGATCCCCCGGTGAACCCCGCTCTGTGCGGAGACGACGAAAACGAACGTCAGTCCGGCGACGAACACCACCGATCCGACGGTGGCGAACGTCACGCCCCACTGAAAGTCGATGCCGGTGAGAAACTGCTGGCCGACGAGCGCGATAGAGGTCGCGATCCCGCCGATCGTCGCGAAAACGGCGAGCAGATCGACGATCCGACACCAGATCGAATCGAGGTTGTCGACGCCGAGGAACGGCGTCAAGATCGACGAGACGCGTAGCGGTGCCTCTCGCTGGTACACGTAGTAGGCTATCGGAATCCCCAAGGCAATGTAGGCGCTCCAGGCCGTAAATCCCCAGTGGAAGAGTGCGTAAGTGAGCGCTGCGCCCGCCGCCGCGTCCGATTCCGGTTCGACGTCGAAAAACGGCGGCGGCGTCTCGTAGTGGAACAGTGCCTCGGCCGGCCCCCAGAAGACGATTCCGGCGGCGATCCCGGCCGTGAAAATTATCGTAAAGTAGACGGGATAGGTGTACGCCGGTTCGGCGTCGGGCCCGCCGAGTTTCACTGCTCCCCACGGACCGACCAGCAGTGAGAGGCAAAAGAGCACGGCGAGGATCATGACACCGGCAAAGAGCGACCCGCCGTAGGTGGTGACAGCCCGCTGAGCAGTACCGACGGCACCGATCGTTCCCGACGGTACCAGCAACTGACCACAAAAAAAGAGGGCGAACGCGGCGACAGGAGCGCCGAGAACGAGCGGATCGTGTCGGTCCAAAAGCGCCGTTACTGTTTTCCTCACGCCGAGTCGGCGGACGCGAAGCAGGTACTCGGGACCGAACGCGCTGACGACCTCGTCGGTCTCCGTTGGCAACACCGCGAGGTACGCCAATCCAGAGCCAAAGAACACGAGCGAGAAGACCAGCCACGCCCGGCCCGCGATCGTCTCCCCGACGAGTTGCGGGAAGAAAAAGCCCGAGACGACGATCGCACCCGAGACGACACAGAGCGGAGCCAGCAGCTTCCGAAGCACCCGTTCGGTCGCACTCACTCCCTCGAGACCCATGTCAACATAATGCATTCCCGGTCGGTTAGTCATTTCCCCGAGTACCGGGTCGAACATCCGCTGGTCGGCGTCGTTTTCGCGATCCCACAGCGTCACGGATACCGATCGTGGCCATCTCGTCTCGTCGAGTCACCCGTGCCGTCCGTCGTGTTCAGTCTCGATCGTCGCTCTCGAGTCGCTCGAATAGCGATTCGGCGGGCGTTTCGTCGAGGATCGATCGGCCGAGGAGTCGGCCACCGATCTCCATCGGGCTGATAACTTCGTCCGCGCCGACCGCTTCGAGTTTATCGACGTGTCGTCGATCGTTCGCCGCGGCGACGATACGAACGTCGGGGTCGGATTTCCGGGCCGCGAGGACGGCCAGTACGTCGTCAGCGTCGTCCCGCGTCGCGACGACGACCCCGGCAGCAGCGTCGATCCTCGCGTCCTGAAGCGTCTCCTCGAGGGTGGGATCGCCGGTGAGGACGTTGAGTTCCCGATCGCTCAATCCGGCAGCTTCGTCGACGTCGGGTGTAACGACGACGATTTCCACCTCGTCGCCGAGTTCGTCGAGGAGCGATTCCGTGATGTCGCTGTAGCCGAGGACCAGCACGTGATCCTCGATCAGGGTGAGTTCTGACGGTGTCATGTTTCCGAAGGCGGCGGCCATTCGTTTCTCGATCGCCGGAACGATCAACGCGCCGATCGCGACGGTGAACGCGCCGGTACCAAAGAGGATGACCGAAAGCGAGAACCACTTCGCCTCTGTCGTCAGCGGGGTGATGTCGCCGTAGCCAACGGTCGCGATGGTGACGACGACGTAGTAGACGGCGTCACCCCAGGTGTCGAGGTTAGCAAACTGCTCTTGAAGCGCGTACGAGCCGACGGTACCGTAGAGGCAGACGCCGACAATAGACGACAGCGAGGCGATCTGAAGCGAGGAGAGGTCGATTCGCTGGTCGAACGCGAGCCGGTTTCCAAGTAGCAGTGGAATCGCCACCAGAATCGAGACCAGGAGTGGGACGTCCGTCGTCTGGAACGTCGTCAGCGGCAACAGCGCCGCCAGCGGCAAAACCCCAAGCGTGAGATACCACGCGAATCGTTTCCGACGCTGGAGACCGAAGACGAGACCCGCGAGAACGAACGCGATTAGCACGCCCGTAAACTGGACGAACCCCGGATCGCCTGGAAGGACGCCGACCAGCGGTCCGTCGTAAGTCACGTCTGGCTGGCTGAGGTTCGATAATCCGGTCACGAACGTTAACACCGCGACGAACCCGGTCACCAGAACCGCGGTCCTCGCCCTGGAGAACGATCGCCAGTACACCAGTTGGACCCGCTCGGTGCGGTAAAAAATCCGATCGAGGATGGGTTCCGGCGGATCTGAGTTGTTCGCCACCACGCTCGAACACAACGGGATCGAGGTATAAAACTGGTGTCGAGCGTGCACTCGTTCCGTCCCGGCAATAAATACGCGCCGGGACTGTCAAATAAATACACGCGCGGAATGTCACGTGGCAAGAATAGCGATTATATGTTACAGCGTCGAGACTACGAACGGACGGGGACGAATACCTATGTACGACACCGTTTTGATCGCGACCGACGGGAGCGACGAGTCAGCAGACTGTATCGAGTACGGTCTCGACATCGCTGAAATGACGGATTCGGAGGTACACGCATTGTACGTCGTCGAGACCAAAGCCAGCTACATCTTGACGGTCGGCATCACCGAACAGGAACTCGACGACTACAGACAGTATGGCGAAGACATCATTAGCGACATCGTAGCGCGTGCAAGCGACCGGGGGCTGCGCGGAACAGGTACCGTCAAGACGGGGCGACCGGCAGAAGAGATTACGGAGTACGCCGAGGACAACGATGTGGACGTGATCGTCATGGGAAAACAGGGACACGGCGCGATCGAACGACACCTCGGGAGCACGACGGAGAAGGTTATGCGGATGTCCGACACCCTCGTGACGGTCGTCACCGACTACTGACTCGACACAACTCGCGAGCCGGCCCGTGGATCGAAGGGACTGGTCGAAACCGCGTCTTCGTTCGTTCGATCGCGGGTCAATCAGTACGTTTGATACGGCTGGACACGAATGGTGACCACACCGTATGCACTGGAACTTTCGGACCGTTCTCCGACTCTTCCTGGTCGTTGGCGGGGGCATTTTTCTCGTGACCGGCCTGTTGGACGGCGAACCGATCGAAGCGACTCTCGGGGCTATCGCGGTAGCTCTCGGCGTATTCGGTCTAATTGTCGAGCAGAGACGCACTGAGGGGTGACGGTACGTATAAGTTCCGCCCACACCGTGTTGTTGCTATGTCAAGACTCGTTGGAACTATTGCCTCGGTTCTCATCGTGGTGTTTGCGCTTGCGAGCCTCGGCTTTTTGCTCGCCGGCAATTACTTCGCGGCCGGCACGGTACTGACGTTCGTCGCGTTCGCAATCTATCTCCGAGAGATCAATACACCCTGATCTGGGCGGAACGAACGTTCAGGAGACCCAAACTATTTTATACAGCACTTCGAAATCGCAACAGTGTCGTGGTAATGCTAAACAAGATACTGATCGCGACGGACGGCAGCGACAAAGCGTCGAAGGCGGTCGAACACGGGTTAGACCTCGCGGAGGCGTTTGATGCAGAGGTACACGTGATTTACGTCGTCGAGACGGAAGCGTCGTATATCCTTACAGTCGGTGTAAGCGAATCAAAACTCGAGGAGTACCGAGAGTACGGTGAGAACATCGTTGGCGATGTGATCGACCAGGCCGAGAAACGGGGGCTGGAAGCCGTCAGTGCGGTCAAAACCGGGAAGGTTGCACAGGAAATCGTCGACTACGCTGAAGAGGAAGACGTCGACAGCATCGTCGTGGCCGAACGCGGTCGGGGGACGATCGAAAAGTATCTCGGGTCGAACGCGGAAAAAGTCGTCCGAATGAGCTCGAAGCCGGTCACCGTTGTTCGTTCCTGATACCGCTTCGACCCGAATTCTGTCGTCTCAATTTCTCCGTACGATCTGTCCTTCCTCGTCCGATGGGTTGTCAGAAAACGTCATTCCGCAACAACCGGGCCAGTCGCCGGTCGTCACCTCCCGTCAGACGGATCGCTGTACAGCATTTCCAGCGAAACCACGAGTCGATCGTGATTTCACCGGCAAAATCGTGACAAGAGACCGTCTCAGTCGTCACCGATGTCGACGACCCTGTCTTCTCGAGTCCTGATCCCGGTGACGAGGTCGCCGGTCTGACTCGTGACGATGATTTCGTCATCCTCTTCGAGGTCGTCTATCAGTTCGGTGAATTCGTCGGACTGGAGGATCTTCAACTCCCTTTTGAGTCCGGTTAACACGGCGTAAATCATAAACAGCAGAATGAAGGTGAACGGGAGACCGCTTGCGATCGCTGCCGCCTGCAGCGCACTGACGGCTGCGTCTCCGCCGGCGATGAGCAGCGTCGCGGCGACGAGTCCCTCAGAGACGGCCCAGAAGACGCGGCCGGCGGGAGGCGTCTCGTGTTTGCCGCCGGTACTCAGGTGTTCGAGAACGAGCGAACCCGAGTCCGAGGAGGTGACGAAGAACGTCGTCACCAGGACGATCGCGAGCAGGGAGAGGATCACCGTCCCTGGCATCAACTCGAACATCGCGAACATCGCGACTTCTTCACCGATCTCGAATACCGGGCCGCTGATCGCGCCTTCGGTCGCGCTGCTTAGCTCGAAGTTGAGCGCACTCCCGCCCATGGCTGCGAACCACGCAAACGAGAATACGACTGGGATGAGAAGCACGCCGCCGACGAACTCTCGAATGGATCGTCCCTTCGAGATGCGGGCGATAAACATGCCGACGAACGGTGACCAGGAAATCCACCAGGCCCAGTAGAAGACGGTCCAGTCGACCAGGAAGTTACCCTGGCCGTCACCGCCCGGACCGTAGAAGTCCGACCCCTGGAAGTAGTGGTTGTCGAAGGCGTTGCCGAAGAACGACAGCTCGAAGAAGTTGCCAAGGTAGCCCCCGATCGCCTGTGGCAGCGCGCCGAGAATAAACAGCGTCGGTCCGAGAACGAACACCGAACCCAGCAGGAGCATCATCAACGTGAGATTCAGGTTGCTGAGCCGTCGGATACCTTTGTCGAGACCGAGATAGACCGAGATGGTCGCCAGGGCGGTCACGACGCCGATGATGATGACCGCGACCCAGGTCGCGTTGGGAACGGCGGGGAACGCACCAACCTCGTCCCCGACGAAGTTCAGCCCGGCGTTGATCTGTAACGCACCTAATCCGAGCGAGGTCACGAGCCCGAACAGGGTCGCGAAAATCGTGAAGACGTCGATGACGTGCCCCGGCCAGCCGTAGATTCGTTCACCGAGTACCGGGTAGAACACCGATCGGAAGGTGAGCGGAAGCCCGCGGTTGTACGAGAAAAACGCGAGACCGAGTGCGACCAGTGCGTAGATCGCCCACGGGTGAAAGCCCCAGTGGAACAGCGAGACGGCAAGTGCGACTTCGCCTGCCGCTTCAGTTCCTCCCTCAGCACCCAGATGCGGGTCGAAAAGGTGGAACACCGGTTCGGCAACGCCGAAGAACATAAGACCGATTCCCATCCCGGCACTGAACAGCATCGCGATCCACGAAATATCGCTGAACTCTTTTTCGCCGTCGACGCCACCGAGCCGTATCGACCCGTACTTGCTGATGGCCAGATAGACCATGAATATGATGAAGACGTTTGCGGCCAGAATAAACAGCCAGTCGAAGTAATCGGATACCGCGACGCGGGTATCCTGGTATACCGTTCCCGCCTGATCTGGGAACACAAGTGAGAGGACGATAAAGAGAATAATCAACCCGGCCGCGGTGAGAAACACCGGCGGATTGACGTCGAAGCCGTAGCCTCTCCAGTTGTTGTCTCCCGGTTTTCGATCCGTCTCAGCGTGAAACAGTCTCTCCTGTATTCCGCGTTTATCTTCATCAGACATGATTTTCCCTCTGTATTCGTGTTGTCGTGTTTGTTCGCGGCCGTTCGTGGCCCGTATTTCAAGTGATCGGTCGTCTCACTCCGCTCGGCCCGCCCGACGGTACGCTCCATCACTATCCGACCGGTTCAACCGCTACGACGACTCACCATGTGACCATGTCTCGCGTGACATGCGCTACCAATCTCATACGTCGATTATCTGCAATTCCGTATATAGTTTTGGTAGTCGAATTGATAATTTGGTCGATGGGACTCCCGATAACCAGGTATTCACAGCTGTGATCTGGGATCGAAACCGTCGAGCGCGGTTCGGATAGCACGCTCAAAACCGTGTGAAAAGCGAGCCAAGCCGGTACGGGGTAGCGAGAAACGAAATGATGAACGTCAGGACGGCGAGTCCAAACGAGATCGCTGCAACGGCAACGATAGCGGGCATCCCGAACGCCGATAACGGGGCGATCACAATAATGGCCGTCATCGAGACGACGACGACGAGCAGAAACGCCATCGATACGCGAAGTCCCATCTGCCGTGGATTGAACCCGCACCTGGGGCACTCCTCCTCGTGACCCTCGAGTTCACACCCGCATTTCCTGCAGTGAGGAACACCACCAGTGAACGGTCGCATACCTCTACCTTTCGCTGGAACAATAAAAAGACAGGGCACGGTATAGTAGCCATTGAACGTCGACGTACACCCGATCGCACGACAGGAGCGTGGTTCGGAGCGAGCGTGGTTCGGAGCGAGCGTGGTTCGGAGCGAGCGTGGTTCGGAGCGAGAACCACGGATAGCGAGCGGGGAACGGATGTGACCC
>NZ_JCAQID010000005.1:0-84378 GCF_059736405.1 Halosolutus sp. DAT137
CCGCGAGCAACGAAGTGAGTGAGAACCACGGATAGCGAGCGGGGAACGGATGTGACCCGCGAGCAACGAAGTGAGTGAGAACCACGGATAGCGAGCGGGGAACGGATGTGACCCGCGAGCAACGAAGTGAGTGAGAACCACGGATAGCGAGCGGGGAACGGATGTGACCCGCGAGCTACGAAGTGAGCGAGAACCACGGACAGTGCGATCAGTGTGTAACCCGTTTCAGTTGGTACTGTAGGCTCGCCAGGAGCACGCAAGGCATGTCAGATCCGCCAATCGGGGCGCCGGTCCGTCTCGATCGGAAGATCACTTACCTCTCGCGACCGCGAAGTCAGTTCACTACCTCGACCTCGTACCCCTGCGCTGCGATAGCCTCGATAATACTGTGAGCGTGCTCAGCGCCGCTCGTTTCGACCTCGAAGATGAGGTAGGCTTCACCGACGTCCAGTTCGTCGATGGCGCGATCGTGGCGGACCGTCTGGATGTTCGCCCCGTACTCAGCGATGGTCCCCGAGAGTTCGGCCATCTTTCCGGGTCGATCGTCGATGTGAACGCGCAACTGGAGCAGCTGCTCGCGGTGAGTCAACGCGTGAATCAAGATTGCTCGAAGCATCGTCATGTCGAGGTTGCCGCCACAGAGCAAGGGCATGACTCGTTCGCCCTCCACATCGAGGGCGTCACTCCTGATCGCCGCGACCGCCGCGGCACCGGCCCCTTCGACTAACTGCTTCGCGCGTTCCATCAACACGAGCACGGCGTCCGCAATTTCGCCGTTAGTCACCGTTACGATTTCGTCGACGTGCCGGTCCATGATCGAAAGCGTAAGTTCGGAAATGCCGCCGGTCGCGATCCCGTCGGCGATCGTGTCGACCGAATCGAGGGTCTGTGGCGTCCCCTTATCGAGGCTGTCGGAAACCGTCGCGGCTCCGGTCGCCTGGACGCCGACGATCCGCGTCTCTGGGTTGCGTTCCGCAAAAGCCGTCGCGATCCCGCTAATCAGGCCACCACCGCCGATCGGGACGACGACGGTCTCGACGTCGGGAAAATCCTCGTACATCTCGACACCGAGGGTCCCCTGCCCCGCAACGATCGCCGGGTCGTTAAACGCGTGGACGAACTTGGCGTCGGTCTCCGCAGACAGGTTCTGGGCGTACTGAGTCGCCGCCTGGAAGTCCTTACCAACCAGTTCTACTGACGCGCCGTAGCCTCTGGTCGCGTCGATCTTCGTCTGTGGCGCAGTCTTGGGCATGACGACCGTCGACTCCACCCCGAGTTTCGTCGCGGCGAGGGCGACGCCCTGTGCGTGGTTGCCGGCACTGGCCGCGACCACCTGGTCGACGTCTTCGGTCTCGAGACAGTGGTTGATCTTGTTGTACGCGCCCCGCGTTTTGAACGAGCCGGTCCACTGGAGGTGTTCGAGCTTCAACACAACCTCCGACGCACCGGTCATCGATTCGAGGGACGTGCTCCGATCGATCGGCGTTCGTTTGACGACCGACGGATCGTCGAGTCGCTCCCGTGCGGCTTCGATATCCGCGATCGTGACCGGAAGCGTGTCGTGAGTCACGTTTTTATCACCGGCGTCTGCCGCGCGTCGCACGATCGATATCCGGACACCGAGGCACCGAACACCGAAACAGAACGTGTCGAAAACTCTGTGCGTGGTGTCGACGGCTGAATCATGGTAGATCGATCGGGACCTCCGCTTGAATGCTCGCTGCCTTGACCGTGTTGTACAACAACATCGCGATCGTCATCGGGCCAACGCCGCCGGGGACCGGCGTGATCGCGCTCGCGTTCTCGCGTGCGCTCTCGAACTCGACGTCACCGACGAGTTCGTACCCCTTCTCGTTGTCAGCGGCTACGCGGTTGACACCCACGTCGATCACCGTCGCACCCTCCGCGATCATCGAGCCGTCGACGAGTTCCGGGTAGCCGGCGGCCGCGATTACGATGTCCGCCTGCCGCGTTTTCGCGGCGAGGTCCGTCGTCCGCGAGTGACAGACCGTCGTCGTCGCGTTCCCGCCGGGTGCCTTCTGGATGAGGAGGTTCGCCAGCGGTTTGCCGACGATGTCCGACCGGCCGACGACGACGGCGTCTTTCCCCTCCGGATCGACGTCCGCCGCCTCGAGTAGCTTCTGGACGCCGTGGGGGGTACAGGGCTTGAATCGCGGGTTCCCGGCGACGAGTCGCCCGACGTTCGCCGGGTGGAAGCCGTCGACATCCTTTCGCGGATCGACCCGCCGAAGCACCGCGGTCCGATCGACGTGATCCGGGACCGGCAACTGGACGAGAATTCCGTGGACGGCGGGGTCGTCGTTCAGGGCGTCGAGGCGTTCGAACAGCGCGTCGGCGGATGCATTCGGGTCGAGTTCGTAATGTGAGCCGTCGATTCCGAGTTCGTCACACGCCCGCTGTTTCATCGAGACGTACGTTTCGCTGGCCGGATCGTCGCTCATCAACACCGTCGCAAGGCCCGGCGTCACGCCCGCCGTCTCGAGATCCTCGATACACCGGTGCAGGTCGGTCCGAATTCGATCCGCCACCGCGTTGCCGTCGAGAACGTGCGTCACGAGGGGTCACCACCATCACTCACGTCCCAGGGAGTTGGAGTCCAGTTCATGCTCGGTCACCGCTCCGGTTTTCGAGACGGGACCGTCGTCGGTTGGCCTCGGTCATACTGGCATATGCCACTGTGGAGTGTTATCAATGCACTGTATCACGCGATCGGTATCGGAATCTATCGATATTCACGATCGAATTCCACATCACGTCATATTTTTGTCTTGTAGAGGCAGGAGAATCGACCACTGACATCCCGAACTCGTTTCTGAATGCCGTGATTTTCGGTATTAGAGGCTGGTAAACGCTGATATTGAGTATATCAGTATGGTGGTCCGTCTCCCACTTTTATGTTCTGTGAGTCCGTTGCATATGGCAATGTCTGACAGCCAGCAGCCGGAGATGGAACGTCAGGACC
Source organism: Halosolutus sp. DAT137 (assembly GCF_059736405.1). Taxonomy (NCBI): domain Archaea; kingdom Methanobacteriati; phylum Methanobacteriota; class Halobacteria; order Halobacteriales; family Natrialbaceae; genus Halosolutus; species Halosolutus sp. DAT137. The sequence goes on from NZ_JCAQID010000005.1 coordinate 2,984, forward strand.
ACGCGAACTACCCGAGCGTCGATCAGTCCGATCGAACGCTGCCGAGAAACTTGCGACAGTCGGGCGATCCGGGTATCGAGATGCTCGTTTCCACGCGCGTCCGCAAGTCACCGTTTTTCCACAAGTCCTTCGTCGAGAACGACGCCTGGCGAGCGACGGTTTACAACCGCGTTTACCACCCCCGCGGGATGGTCAAACCCGAAGACGGCGGGATGATGGAAGAGTACGACGCGCTCGTCAACCGGGTGACGCTGTGGGACGTCGCCGTCGAACGACAGATCCGCGTTAAGGGTCCGGATGCCGAGGCACTTACGAACTACGTCATCACCCGCGACGCGACCGAGATCGAAACGATGCGCGGGAAGTACGTCATCCTCTGTAACGAAAACGGCGGCATCCTCAACGATCCGGTGTTATTGCGGCCGGGCGAAAACGAGTTCTGGTTCTCGATTTCGGACTCCACGCTGATGCAGTGGCTTCAGGGGGTCAACGTCGGGAAGGATTTCGACGTCGAAATCGACGAGATCGACGTCGCACCGATGCAGATCCAGGGGCCGCGATCGGTCGACGTCATGGTCGACGTCGTCGGTGAGGAAGTCACAGAAATCCCCTATTACGGACTGATGGAAGCCGAGATCAACGGCTGTTCCGTGTTGGTCAGCCAGACCGGCTTCTCCGGGGAGAAAGGGTTCGAGATCTACGTCCGCGACGCGACGAAACACGCCGAAGCCGTCTGGGATCCCGTGCTCGAAGCCGTCAGGGACCACGGCGGAATGCAGGTCGCCCCCGCACACCACCGGCGGATCGCTGCGGGAATCCTTTCGTGGGGCCAGGACATGGACCACGAAACGTCACCGTTCCAGGTGAATCTCTCCTACCAGGTGCCCGACGACAAGGATGCCGACTACGTGGGGAAAGAGGCACTCGAACGCCAGCAGGAACAAATCGAGAACGGCGAGTACCCGTTCGTCCACAAGATGGTCGGTCTCAAGCTGGCCGGCGAGCCGATTCGGGACTACGCGCCGGACTTCTGGCTCATCTCCGATCCAGAAACCGGCGAGGAGTGTGGATACGTCACGTCACCATGGTACAACCCGGAACTCGAGACGAACCTCGCGCTCGGATTCGTCCCCGCGGAGAAACTCGACGGCGACGTCAGGGACGTCTACGACGGCGACATAGAGACGGAGTTTCAGGTTCACCTGCCCGACGAGTATGCCGAGGAATCCGGAGAACCTGTGTACGCGAAGGTTTCGGAAGTCCCGTTCAAGCCGTCGGTCAACCCGAGCGCTCGTGAGCAGGCCAAACTCAACGCCAAAGAGGACGCATCCGAGTAGCCCACCCCGGACCGCGGACGCGACCACGACGAGAGAACCGATCGGTGGCTCACTACTCTGATCGAACCGCCGGTCAGACGGTACAAACGGTTACCAGAGGATTGAAGCAATGGCATCCGAAATACAATCACCTGCGATGGCAGACGGGATAGTAGCGCTACTCGAGGAGCCGCGATACGAACTCATGCCATTCGAGAGCATGGACGAGCAACTGAATTATCTCCCCGACGGTGCGGAGGTGGCTATCACGACGTCCCCCACGCTCGGAATCGACGCGACGATCGAGTGGACGGAGCGGGCGAGCGAACGCGGGTACGAGATCGTCCCACACGTCGCCGCGCGGTACGTTCGCGACGAGGCTCATCTCGAATCGATCGCGGGCCGACTCACCGACGCCGGCGTCACGGACATCTTCGTACCGGGCGGGGATCGCGAGGAGCCTGCCGGCGAGTTCGAGTCGTCGTACGAACTACTGTCGGCGCTCGAGGATCTCGAATACGATTTCCCGGACGTCGGTATTACCGGCTATCCGGAGGGACACGCCTTCCTCGACGAACAGACGCTGTCGGATTCGATGGCGAGGAAATCGCCCTACGCCACGTACGTGGTGACCCAGTTGTGTTACGATCCCGACGCGATCGTCGACTGGATCGACACGGTTCGCGACCGCGGCGTCGACCTCCCGATCGAGGTCGGAATTCCGGGCGTGATGAAGTATCAGCGGCTTCTCGGAATCTCGAAAAAAGTCGGCGTCGGCGACTCGGTTCGCTTCCTCCAGAAGACCAGCGGCGTGCTGGGATTCGTTCGACAGCTCGTCGGCTCGCGCGGAACGTACTCGCCCGACGAACTCATCGAGGGCCTGGCACCGTACGCCACCGACCCCCACTACGGCATTCGCGGCGTTCACATCTACGCGTTCAACCAGGCACAGGACCTCGAGAGTTGGCGGGGAGAGACCCTAAGTCAGTATCGGTAGCGGCTCCCAACTCGTGTTCGATCGGTCACTCGCCCTGTTTTCGCTCCTGTGTCGGGTGGTCGGAGATGTACACTTTCATCGTATCCGGAACGTCCTCCGTCACCCACGAGTTCGCACCGATGCTGACGTGGTCCCCGACGGAGACGGGTCCTAGTACCTTCGTTCCGGCCCCGATGACGACGTGATCACCGATATCGGGGTGGCGTTTGTACCCTTTTTTCAGCGTCTTCTGTGCACCTTCTTCCTCCTCGAAGTGGAGCGCGCCGAGCGTGACGTCCTGATACAGCCGGACCCACTCACCGACCGTTGCCGTTTCTCCGATAACCACGCCGGTTCCGTGATCGATGAAGAAGTACTCGCCAATTTCCGCACCGGGATGGATGTCGATTCCCGTGACAGTCTTCGCGTATTCAGTGAGTTCGCGCGCGTACTCCGTCGCGCCGGCCTCGTACAGCGCGTGTGCAACCCGCTGGATCATGATGGCCTGAAATCCCGGATAGGACCGAATGACCTCGACGTACGATTTCGCCGCTGGGTCACCTTTGTAGGCGGCTTCGACGTCTTTCGCGAGCACGTTCCGAAATTCGGGAAGTCGATCGAGCACATCGTCGACGATCGCTGTCGGATCGGTCCCCGTGTATGGACGAATCCCGCGACAGTAGATCGCGCCTAACTCCGAGAGCGTGTCCTCGACCGCCGCAGTGTCGGTGACCAGTGTATCAGCGTTCCAGCATCTGGGGAAGAACAATCGCCTGAGCAGTCCCATTTCTGCGCGTCGGTGCGACCACTCCGGAAAATCCGTTCCGATTTGCGTCGGAAACGGTTCGGTGGCCGCCAGGTAGGCATCTCGAAGCGCCTCGCCCGCGTGGCCGGTGTATTCGTATTCGGACGTCATTTGATGAGCCTTCGGATGGGACGTATAAAGAAGTTCCACGACGGTCCGAGAATCCAGAAAGAGTTCGGACACCCGATCGTCGTCCGGACGACCCAGCGGTTCGATCCGAATCAACCCGTCATCGCCCGTGGGCGGCGTATAGTACAAGTCCGTTGGCGACGAAATCCGATCGTGTCAGCGAAACTGCTTCGTGGAGAACCGATCGCGACGACCGTACTCGATGCGGTCGAGGACCGGGTTCGAGCGCTCGCCGATCGAGACGTCGTCCCGACGCTCGCGACGGTTGTCATGAGCGACGACCCCGCCGACGAACGGTTCGTTGCCCTGAAACACAACACCTGTAAAACGATCGGTATCGAGACGCGAGACGTTCGCATCGATCCCGACGCCCCACCGTATCGCCTGTACCGAACGATCGATCGCCTGTCCGCAGACCGAGAGATAGACGCAGTATTCGTGCAGGTGCCGTTACCAGATCACGTCTCGCTTCAGACGGTCAGGGCGCGACTCGACCCCGCGAAGGACGTCGACTGCTTCCATCCGGCGAACCTCGGTCGACTCGTCGCCGGAGAGCCGCGATTCGTGCCAGCAACACCCGCCGCAGTGTTCCGGCTTCTAGAGAACGCTGACTACTCGGTTGCGGGTGCGGACGTCGTCGTCGTCGGTCGGTCGACCGTCATCGCCACGCCGCTTGCGAACCTCCTCTTCCAGAAGACGCCGGCTGGAAACGCGACGGTCACCGTCTGTCACTCGGAAACGACCGACCTCGGTGAGAAGACTCGGCGGGCGGACGTCGTTATCACCGAAATCGGCGTACCGGAACTCGTCGACGGATCGATGCTCTCGCCCGGCGTCGTCGTGATCGATCTGAGCGTCAATCGTCGAGTTGACCCCCCAGACAAACTGGATGCAAGCGACGCGAACGGTCGACAGGCCGGTGAATCGGCGGGCGATCGCACGATCGAAGTGGTTGGCGACGTCGAGTTCGAGAGTGCTCGCGAGACGGCGAGCGCGATCACACCCGTCCCCGGTGGAATCGGCCCTGTCACGCTCGCGATGCTGGCCAGCAACGTCGTGCTGGCCGCTGAGCGACGCGCCAACGGCGAGATTGACTGACGATCACATGCTCGGATCGATCGAGCTGCGTGTGGGACGCCGAACGAAATCCGAGACTTGGTTCTCTGCTATCGTTCATCAAAGCTATATTTGTGTATAATTGCCAGTATCGCCTTATTCACATATACATTGTATTATCAGACTTAATGAATGTCTTTCCGAGACGAAGGACATCTAATGAGAAATCAAAACGCGCCGATCCGAATTTTCCGAGACGTGACTACCCTATCACAGAGCGATATTTCGGCAAGCGGGTTGCCGGTTTCGGTGCAAAGAAGTTGTCGAAGCCCACGTTCGGGAGACACTCCCTCAGGGTTTCTCACTGCTCCGGACGTACCATTCACGTTCGAAATTCGAATCAGTTACTCCGCCTGTGCTCGGCCACATATCAAAATATCAGAATTGAAATAAGCTACTCAAATAGCGATTGTTGTATATAATACAGTAGCTTCTGTTCTCTCATATTGTTCTGATACGTTATCGTTAATACTTGTCGTTTGTACGTACTCGCACCGCCTATTTCGATACTCGGTTACACCACCATCGTTCGAGTTCGGTGGCGCGGTCTCTGATCAGTACCAGTCGCGATCGCCCTCGATTAGCAGTTCCTCGATGAGGCGGGCGGAACCACGTCTGAGCCGACCGCTAACCGCCGTGTGTGAGAGATCGAGCAGCGATGACAACTCCTCCAGAGACACGCCTCGCGGTTCGGCGTAGTAGCCGTGCCTGTAGGCGCTGATGAGTGCCTCCAGCTGTGAAGAGGTCAGATCAACATCGACCCGCGGGTCGATCTCGTCGCGGTGTGTGAGTTCGAGAATGTCGAGGTGAATGCCGTTCTCCTGTGCGTATTCGTCGATCTCACACAATGTGTCGCGTCCCGGGAGCTGAAGCTGTAACATCCAGCCGTCCAGATAACTGTCCGTCTCGAGAGTGAGTCCACCCCGATCGGAGATCAGTGGCGTAATCAACACCGCATCGGGACCGTACTCGATCCGATACGATCGCTGGTGGCCCATCTCGAGAATGCTCGTAAAGTCAGCAACCGTGTGGTCGGTTGCGAGCGCCGACTCGACCGCATCGAACGCCGGTGCCTCGATCTTGAAAAAGTAGACGTTTTGCTGAGGGTCCGTTCCAACGTCCGAGATGACGCTAATAGACGCATCAGGGACCGCCTGAATGGTGTCCGAGAGTGCGAGGTCGGGATGCTCGACGTACACTCGCGTCGAAATCATATTCATCTCATCGTGTGTGGATCGGACAGTGACCAGTCGAACTACTCATTGCGATCACCCGCCCGACGCCTGACCGACAGCGAACCAGATTCCGCGCGGTGGGCTGTCGGATCGCGGCCGACACATTCGAGGCGCTCGATGCCGGGCTCTTCGGCCACGAGTATCGTCCCGACGAGCGCGTTGAGCCCGCGTTTGATACGCCCGTTGACGGCGGATGGGGAAAGATCGAGCGACTCGGCCAGTTCCTCGAGTGACGTCTCCCGCGGCTCGGAAAAATAGCCGTGTTCGTACGCCGCAACAAGCGCCGTTCGCTGCTGGTCAGTGATCGGAGCGCGATCGATATCCGCGACGTCGGCCTGCAGGCGCTGGGAGAGATCGAGCACGTCGAACTCGAAGGAGGCTTCTCGCGCATACTTCCAGATATCCTGAATTCCGTCGCGGTCGGGAAAGAACCAGCGTTCGCGCCAGCCGCGTCGAGACTGTCGGGGTGGCGTACTGCAGGCATCGATCACGAACCCCCCTTTGTTGGTGACTTTCGGGGCGAGAAGTTTCGTCTCCGAGGCGAACTCGATCCCCCAGAGGGTTCCGTTGCCGACGGTCCCGATCGGAGTGGCGTTGCGAACGGTGTGATCGTCCCTGAGGGCCTGCGTCACGTCTTCCGAGTGGACGTTCTCAAACCGAAAGAAATAGACGTTTTGCTCCGGGGTCGTACTCGTTTCCCGGACGACATCGACGGTCAGTTCCGGTAACGCTGCGAGCGTCTCAGCGAGGGCACCGTCCTCGTGAGCGAACCAGACCTCGGTGATGATCGCCATGTGGATACAGCTACCGTCTCCACACTAGCACCTCCAGTCTCTTAAGTCTCAGTGCTATTACGGGTTCACCACGAGATGTTTACCTTTTCGGGCCACTCGACGAACCCGATCGGCTGAGCGAGATCCGTTCAGGGGCTGGTCGAAGCGACCGATCGAAGGCGATCGAGAATAACGCCTCTATCGATGTTACGCTCGTGTTCGGTGTCGATGCGCCCGACGACGAGGTCTATCAAATCGAGTTGCTGGAGAAGTTCTCTGGTCTCCGAGCGAGCGAGTCCGATGTCCTGTTGGACTTCGTAGACGGTGTTCGATCGGGAGATCGTCTCGACGAGGGCATCGACGGTAACGTCTTCAGGAAGTCCGATACCGTCCGTGAGAACGATCGGGGATGGCGCATCGCCGTCGCATTCTGAATCCGACAGGTTGTCCGGACGACACCCGTCTGCGGCCGCCGCCGCAGATGCGTCGTCAACCTCGGTTGGGTCGGTACGGTCCGGATCGCCGCGTTGCTCCGACGCGTTCGGGTCGGTCCCGGCGTCCTCGTCGGTGGCAGGCACCGAGTCGGCGCGATCGACTTCAGTCTCGATTTCGATTGCGGTCTCGGTGTCGGTACCAGTCTCAGATTCTCTTCGTTCGGTATCGTACGAGTTCGGTTCGTGGATTCCGAAATCGATCATGTACCGGCGAACCGTTTCCGCAGTCACGTCCATCTCGATCGCGTCACTCATTTCTGCGAACGTGTCACAAGATTCGTACACTGACGCGAGCAAATCCTGATCTCTGAAGGGAGGAACGTCTCGGTTCCGTCTCCGATCGGAGACCGGTTCATCCGAACCCTCCCCGGAGTCGACGCCTGGATCGAGGTCACGATCGTTCCGTTCGATCGTGCACCCGTTCTCGGAGGTTGCGCGGAGAACGACGCCGATCGTTCCGTCCGTATCGATCGTCGTCTCGACCGGTTCCACCTCGAAATTGTGATCGTGATCGTGATCGTGTGAAGATGGGACGATCGCGTCCGCCGTCTCCAGCGAGAAGGCGAGTCGGCCGTCGGATTCGAGGGACGCCCCCGTCGAGGCGAACTGCAGCCGGTGGTCCGAAGCCGGCGAGATAGCGAGTTCGATGTCGGCAGTCAGTCCGGTCGCCGCGTCGATACGCTCGTCGAACTCGACGCTGGTTACGGTGGCGACTCCGGACTCGAGTTCCTCGAGAAGGTGACCAATCTTTTGAAGTCTGCTACCAACACCCATAATACATTACCACACGCATCGGTCCCCCATGAGAATCCGTGGTGAATACTGGAGGTGTTTATTATCCCCGGCCGATCGGTCGTCACCGTTCGATCGCCGCCCGTTTTTTGTGCTGGAGTATCTCCCCTAAAACGTAGCCACAAGAGGTTGACTGGAAAGGTGCGCCGTGATCGACCGGTGTCGGATACAGTATCTGTCGTCCGCCGAATCGTCAGGACGAACTGCATTCCGCCGTGGACGGTACCCGTCGAACGACAGGAGCGCGATTCGAAAAGAGTCGAGATACTACATCACCACCTATCCAGCGACGGCAGAGAGACGATCAGTGCTCCGTTTCGGGAGTCTCAACACCTTCGTTGAATTCGCCTTCGAACTCGCCGTTACTGCCTTCCATACCATCTCCATCACCAGTGTCGAACTCCGGTTTCTCGCCCGTCACAAGGTAGTCCGCGACGTTACCGACCAGCACGTTATTGTCGCCGCGGTGGGCGTTCTCCGGCGACAGGAAACTCGAGTCGCCGATCAGGGCGACGTTCTCGTGAACGGCAGCGACGTCGTACCTTCCGGCGTCGCGTGTCGTGGAGTGTCGGGTTCCGTCGTTCGTTCCCATAACGGTCGCGTCCTGATTCGAACCGACGATCGTTGCGCCGCGGAAGACGGCGCGGTCGACGCCGTCGGTCAGGTTCGAGTCGCCAGTCGGTTCGGTGTAGACGCTGAGGTAGTTGTTATCGTTCTCGCGGAGGTTGTAGACGTAGCCGGCTTCCGTGTAGAGTCCCTGACTCGCGGCGATCTGACCGATATCCGCGGAGCTTCCGGGATCCGTCGCGATCACGGTTCGGCCGCCGGCGTCCGCGAAGTCTGTCACCGCTTCCCGCTCGGCCGTGGACAAACTCGCGGAGCCAACCATCACGAACGCGTCGGCTTCGTCGAGCGTCTGGGCGAGGGGGCCGTCTTCGAATTCGTCCTGGTAGTAGACGACCTCGTGACCGTTCTCGACCAGCGCCGACGCGAGCGGTCCGACGCCGCGTTCCTGCCCGCCGAGCGATCCAACCGAAAGCTGGCGGTCGGGGGATCGATCTTCGATCGGGATCGGTTGGGCCGTCCCGCCCGTCGCCTGTGGCCCGCCGGTGTAGAGAACGATCGTGTTCTGTGGTTCGTCGCTCTCCATCGCGATTTCGCCCCCGTCGGGCGTCTCGTCGGCGATCAGCGAGGCGTCGATGTGGTCGTATTCGACGTCCGTGGTCTGGGTTCCCTCGTCGAGAACCACGGTTCCGACAGATACGGCTCCGACGGTGAGAACGAAAGCGGCGACGAACGTAACGGCGAGCGTCCGTGCGGTGCTCAAGGCGCTTCACCTCCAGTCTCGGTGTCGGCCGTGTCCGGTGCCGGCGGCTCCGCAGTCGTCGAACGGTCAGCCGATTCGTTCGAGGCGGTTACATCGAGATGACCGAACAGGTCCTGCCAGACCGTCTGGGTGACGAACTGTGGCTGGTACGGACTGAGTACCGGGTCGTCCGTCGCGGCGACTACGGCACCGTTCTCGTTTGTCTGGAAGAGCGGAATTCCGCTTTCGGACTCCGGACGGTGCGTAACGACGTCGAACGAGTCCATCCCGGCTCGGTCCGCAGCCTCGTAGATCGCGTCGTCGGCTGTACCAATATCGTCGGCGTAGCCGTTTTCGACCGCTTCGACGCCGATGTAGGTGCGGGCGTGGGCGACTTCCTCGCGATCCATCTCGAGATCGTCTCCGCGGTGTTCCATCACGCTCTCGAGAAAGACCTCCTGGAGCGTTTCCGTCTGTGCGCGTTCGTCGTCGGGGTGGAAGCTCCCCTTATCCGGAGCGCTGTTCCCCTCGTTGGGACCGGTCGGCATCGGGGCGGGACCGGCGACGCCGACGCTTCCGACGATCGAAGTCGGTGCGACGTAGATATCGTCGGCCGGGAGCATGGTGTAGTAGGCACCGGACGCGCCGACCGAGTCGACGGCCGCGATCACCGGCATCTCGGCGGCCGTTCGCTCGACGGCAGCGTACATTCGCTCGCTCGACCCCGGAGAGCCGCCGCCGCTATCGATATCGAGCACGACGGCTCGAACCGAATCATTGTGGCGCGCCGCTCGCAGTTCGTCCTCGACCTCCTGAGAGACGTCAGAGTGAATCACGCCGCTTACTTCGACAACGGCGACCGTGCCGTCGTCTTGAACCGTCTGTCCGTACACTTGCGGTGCAGCAAGTGCACCGATGACGACGGCAACGAGCGCAACCGCAGCGACTTGTTGTCGTCGGGAAAACCTATCGAGTGGCCATAACGTCATGTCACCGCCAACTCGATGCCTCCCGATAATAGACCCGTCACCGTGTTTTCTCGGTCAGAAAATGCCAGTACGGAAGTGTTATCTGTCCGCTTCACTGACGGTACGGTTCGGACAACCGTTCGTGGTGAGGGCCTCAGCGACCCAGATGTGGCCGGACAGCTCGCGGAGCGATCGCGGTGTTCGTCGGTAGTGATGGACCGTCGTTTGCTCTTGCGGCGGATCTCAGCGTCTCTACAGGCGAATGTTCTCGATCGGAAAAATCGGGATGTTTTTATATAGACACCGAAAGGAACGGGTAGCAGTGAGTGAGGACAGCGACCTATCGACAGTGCTTGCCGTTCTCGACGACGATTACGCGCGTCAAATCCTCACCGAAACGAGTGTCGAATCCATGTCTGCCAGTACCTTGAGCGAGCGGTGTGACGCCTCGTTGCCGACGATCTACCGCCGCCTGGATCGACTCGAGAGGTGTAAGCTCGTGACCGAAGAGACGGAACTCGCCCAGGACGGCAACCACTACAGCGTCTACAGCGCGAACCTCGATCAACTGGAACTCTCACTCGAGGACGGCGCGTTCGAACTCGAACTCACGTACCGCGAGGAAGACGTCGCAGACAAGTTCACGCGACTGTGGGAGGGGATGCGATGACTCGAGACGTCGTCCGAATCGACGAGGCGTCCGTGTTCGAACTGCTTACGATCGGGTCGCTCTTTCTCGTCGCGATCATGGGAACGCTCATCGCGTACCAGGCCTACCGAGGCTATCGTCGCAATCAGGCCCGGTCGATGCTCTACCTCGCGGTCGGCCTGCTGTTGCTCACGCTGTGTCCGTTCCTGATCAACGTCGCGATCAACACGCTGGTCGGTGCGCCACAGGTAGTCACCGTCTTCTTCGAGAACGTGAGCCGGCTGCTCGGACTGGCGGCAATCATGTACTCGCTGTACGGACGCCACTAGCGGGCATCGGGTGGAGGGCCGAAACGTCAGCGGGGAAACCGGGCGGATGGCAGCGATTGGCGTGATGAAAACCGATCGAGCCGTGATGGCAGCCGATCAATCGTCATCGCACGCGGAAACCGACGAGTGGGCGGGGTTCGGTGACTGTCGGCTCCGTGAATGTGTTCCGTGCAGTAGTATTTCAACCTGAACGTGGGTTTTCTGGGTCAGAAAATGCGATCAGCGACGGCCGGTGTCCGTCGACGGCGAGGCGGCGATCCCGTGTCGACGCTTGACTGAGCCCAACAGCCCGATCACTGCCGGTGTTCGGTCGTCCTACGTCCTGTTCGCGTTCGTGAGAGTCGGTGCGGACGATCGAAAAGTAGCTGATTAACAATCCACGTTCCCCTCGGAGGGACGCCAACACCGATCGATGGACGTGCTCACACTCACGACGTACGACGAATCGCCGTTTCTCACCCAACAGATCGAGGCGCTCGAAGACCGGGGCGTCTCGATCGATCTCCTCACCGTTCCGGGAGACGTATCCGCGACGACGTCCCGAGGCGTCACCGACTACGTTCGGTTCGTCCCGCAGGTACTCAGCGAGGCGCGTGCCGGTTACGACCTCCTCCACGCACACTACGGATTGACGGCACCGATGGCACTCGCCCAGCGGCAGCTCCCGGTCGTCCTGACCCTGTGGGGATCGGATCTCAACGGTCCAGCCGCCCCGCTGACGCGGCTCTGTGCGCGTCGTTGTGAGGAGGTGATCGTCATGAGCGATGCGATGGAACGCGACCTGGGCACGGACTGTACGGTGATCCCCTTCGGGATCGATCTCGACACGTTCCGACCACAGAACCGCACGCAGGCTCGCAATCGCGTCGGCTGGTCGGACGACGAGTATCACGTGCTCTTTCCGTACGCACCGGGCAGAACCGTCAAGAACTACCCGCGTGCAAAACGCACCGTCGATGCCGTCGACGGGCAACTCGATCGACCCGTGCGGCTGCACGCCGTCCACGGCGTCGATCACGAAACCATCCCGACCTACATGAACGCCGCCGACGCCCTGTTGCTCACCTCACACAGCGAGGGATCCCCGACGTCCGTCAAGGAGGCGATGGCGTGTACCCTCCCCGTCGTCTCGCTCGACGTCGGTGACGTCCGCCAGCGATTAGCGGGCGTGGAACCGTCTCGAGTCACGACGGAGGATCTCGGGCTCGTTCGCGGCCTCATCGACGTTCTCGAGCACGGCGGCCGCTCGAACGGGCGCGAGGCTGCCAGAGCAGTCAGTCAGGAGACGACGGTCGAGCAGGTACTCGACGTCTACGAGCGAGTACTCGACACGGAACCCGTCTTCGATCGAACCGAGCCGATTGCCCGAGGGCAGTGACGTCGTCGGCGCGATCGGGCCGGCCGGTCGGTTCCCGAACCTACGTTTCGTGTACCTCGAGGACCTTCCCGGCGGCGACGGTCTGGCCCATATCCCGGATCGCGAAGCTCCCGAGTTCGGGGATTTCGTCCGACGGTTCGATGCTCAGCGGCTTCTGCGGGCGAACGGTCACGACGGCCGCGTCGCCGGATTGGATGAAATCGGGGTTCCGTTCGTCGACCTCGCCGCTCGCCGGGTCCATCTTCCGATCGAGGGATTCGATCGTACCGGCGACCTGGGCGGTATGGGCGTGGAACACCGGCGTGTAGCCGGGCGTGATGACGCTCGGGTGTTGCATGACGACGATCTGGGCCTGAAACGTTTCCGCAACTTTCGGCGGGTCGTCGACGGGACCGCAGACGTCGCCCCGGCGGATGTCGTCTTTCCCGATGCCACGGACGTTGAACCCGACGTTGTCACCGGGTTCCGCGAGATCGATCTCTTCGTGGTGCATCTCGATCGTCTTGACCTCGCCGCCGACGTCGCTGGGCTGGAACGAAACCGAATCACCCGTCCGTAGCTGTCCCGTTTCGATTCGACCCACCGGAACCGTGCCGATTCCCGAGATGGTGTAGACGTCCTGGATCGGCAGCCGAAGCGGCGCGTCCGTCGGCGGCTCGGGTTCGGACAGGTCGTTCAGGGTTTCCAGCAGTGTTCGCCCGTCGTACCAGTCGGTGTTCTCGGAGGGGGTGGCGACGTTGTCGCCCTCGAAGGCCGAAATCGGGATGAACGACGCGTCTTCGGTCTGGAACCGGACCTGATTGAGAAGATTCTTGACTTCCTCGACGACCTCCCGGAACCGCGACTCGTCGTACTCGACGACGTCCATCTTGTTGACCACGACGACGAGTTCGTCGATGCCGAGCGTGCGTGCCAGAAAGACGTGTTCCTGTGTCTGGGGAGCAACGCCGTCGTCGGCGGCAACGACCAGAACGGCGTTATCCGCCTGCGACGCACCCGTGATCATGTTTTTGACGAAATCGCGGTGGCCCGGACAGTCGACGATCGTAAAGTCGTACTGGTCAGTCTGGAACTCCTGGTGGGCGATGTCGATCGTCAGCCCGCGTTCGCGTTCCTCCGCGAGGTTATCCATCACGTATGCGAACTCGAAACCGCCCTTCCCTTTCTCCTGTGCTTCCTGACGATGTTGCTCGATGATGTGTTCAGGGACGCCGCCGGTCTCGAACAGGAGGCGACCCACCAGCGTACTCTTCCCGTGGTCGACGTGGCCAATAATCGCCAGGTTCTGGTGGGGACTGTCAGTCATGGCTCTCCACTAGAGGATCGGATTCCACGCTCCTAAATCTCTGGCAGGCATTCACACGCACACAATAGCGGAACCGCGAGACTCGATCGGGAATTCAGGTAGTCCGCGACGAAAATAGCGCTGTGGACAGTTCGCGGATCATCGATCGAGCGGTTCGTAGACGTACGAGTGACGCAGGTCAATGTCGTACGTCATCGTTCCAGGGGGCATTCGGACAAATCGCCACGTGGCGTAGAGGTCGCCGATCGCTCCAGCCGTGTTGAGAACAAGCACGAACAGGGCCGTGATCGCGACGATCGGAATCGGAGCGGCCAGCAGTGGAACGCACACGAGCGTGATGATGGCGAGCGGTGCGAAGCCGATACGGACAAGTTCGTCGCGTCGCACGAACTGCCCGAAGGCAGCCGCGTAAAACGCACCCATCGCCGGCGAGACGCCGTACGTGACCTCGTGACCGTAGCGCCCGAAAACGGCGCCGTGGATCAGTTCGTGGATGACGACGGTAACGATGAGGGCGACGACGAACGGGACGCCGACGACGACCAGATCCACCGCAACCGTCGTCGTCTCGTCCTCGATCGTTACGTCGTAAAATCCCGCGAACACCTCCGGTCCCTGAACGGTCCACAGAAGCGCAGCGAAACAAACGGACGAAAGAAGGCCCAGCAGTCCCGAACCGAGCAGCAACACCACCGTCGGATAGGTGAACTCGTACGGCTCAGCATATCCCTCCGGTGTCGGCGGCGGACCCGTAGACGCCGGCGCTCTCGTCGCTGTCGGCTCCGGTGGTCGATCGGTATCCATGACCTGTACTCACGAGTAAACGCTAAACGTCCGGCGGTTTCGCTCAGCCATCGACGACCGCGAAACTGACGCGCAATCCGTTGGAGCACAGGCTGTAGCTAACGTATCGCTCTGGGTGTGGGGACGACAGATCGCTGCAGCCCCATCTGTCATCGGCGGAGACGGTATCGAACGGATACGTGACCGACTTTCGGCTTTCGAACCCTGGACCGGTCAGAACGGCTAATCGCTCGAACCGGCGTTTACCCGATGTGAGCGAACATCGGTGGTCTCCGATGAACGAACGAAAGCCATCGTGGTACCGCCCATCTGTTTCCCTCTCGACGACGGTAACCGTCTCGTGGGCGTCTTTCCCTGCTCGGACAGTAATCGAGCGACTACCAGTCACGACTACGTACTGCGACTGGAGAACGCTGCAACCGGCGTCGGAGTTGATGCCGGTCTGTAGACCACTGGACGGGTGTGGACCGGCCGCTTCCGCCGGATCGCTCTGATGAGTCAGACTGCTGAACGGCGTTTCGGCAAGAAAGTTTACTGATGACTCTCGATCGACGACTTGGAAATCGCCGTACTGCTGGAAACCGATGAACTCCGCCGCTTGCTCTTCGTTCTATGACCAAACGTTACAGACGCAGATATGAACATATGGTGGGAAGTTGGTCCGGTTTCTGTCACTCGTAGGCGTCGTACGGCTCGACCAGCGTAAGTAGATTCTGTTCCAGTTCACCGCCAACAAACTGGACGAGTCCCGTCGCAGACTCGTAGTCGATTATCCTGACCTCCTCCAGCTTTGGGAGATGTGTATGGTGAAGTGCGATCCGGACGCGTTGGCGATGTTCGTCGGATAGTTGCTCCTCGCCTTCGTCTCGGAGTCTGTCTGCAACGCAGTCTACAAGCGCATCGTATTCCAGTGTTTTATCGGATGCGCTGTTCAGCGAGTTGAGGATCGTTCGTCGGTGTTGGTTCGCTACTGCCGATAGAAGCTTATCGGGGGAAATTGGTCTCAGTTGGTCCGCAGGGCTGGAAAGATTGTCGATTTGCTGTAGATCATATTCCTCTCGCTCTCGATTCTTATCCATACTCACATAGCGGAACCCCAACTGCCTGGTTCTATTCCATGGTGCACAAAGGATGCGCCTGATCCGATTACGGCTCCGATTCGGGGGTAATCAGTGTATGCCTGACGAACCCACCGATGGCACGTCGCAGCCGCTCTGTCACTGCTTGATCAGAAATTCCTAGTTCATCTGCGAGCTCCTCAGTTGTACAGCCCCGAGGAATGTCGTAGTATCCCATCCGAACAGCAAGCATGAGCGCTTCTCGCTGTGGCTCGCTCAAGCCGTACCACGGACCAGTATTATGATCCGTCGGATTGTACACCCGAATGAGTTCCAAGAATATGTCCGTATCCGCACAACAGGATTGACACTGAGACAAGGCCTCGCGATGGGGAAATCGGAGTTCGAAATCCCACCCTTCCGAAGTTCCGGTCGCACTCAATATCTGACCCTTGTGGTTCAAGATGCATTGAAAAAATCGATCCTGGCTCGCATCCCAATCAAGCCTGAACAGGGTTCGATCTCCGAACACGTCCATTTTCGTTACGCTGTTGACAGTTGGATAGCGTTCGACGGCATCGAGAAACTCGTTTCCGACCGGTTCGTAGACCCAAAAGAGCGGTACAGTGGCATCATCATTTGGAACGAGCGTTTCGAGTTTGATGGCCGACGCCTCATCGAGACTGAGAATCTGCCCGAGTTCGAAATCATCGGGCGGTACTCGAACTTCTGTTATCACACTCATACTCGCTTATGAGACTACGTTGCTCAGGGCCGTACAAAAGAGGGGGACATGGTGCACCAGGCCCGACCAGTATTTTACAATTGCCCTACACGTAGACTATCGTATAGATAGACTGCGGTATATCGCGCACCTGTTGGATACTCATTTTTAAAGCCATGGCACACCATGGTCAATTATCCGTCCTCGGTATGAACCCTGCTGCATGGCAACTGAGATGGAATTTACAGTTCCAGCAGAGGAGTTTCCGCTAGGAAGTATCTTCGAGAATTTACCGGGAGTGACGGTCGAATTGGAGCGACTCATTCCACACGAGACGCTGACGATCCCGTATTTCTGGATACGGGGTACGGAAAACGAGGAGCTCGAAGCCGCGTTCGAACCACACGCAGGCGTGACGGACATTCGACAGGTTGATAGCGTCGAAGACGAGCATCTCATGCGCGCAGAATGGGTACGGGAATACAACGGACTGTTGACCGCTTTGTCGGAGACAAACATAACCGTGCTCTCAGGGGTCGGAACAGTTGATGGGTGGCGCTTCGAAGTACGAGGGGACACTCGGGAAGCGATCGCTGAGTTTCGGACTCGTCATCTGGAAAAAGACATTTCGATCGATATCACTTTGGTCCACGCGTTGCTCCCGATTCAAGGCGACAGCTACGAATTAACCGAAACCCAGCGCGAGGCAGTGGTATTGGCCTACAAACGTGGCTACTTCGATACTCCACGCGAATCATCACTGGAAGAGATCGCTGTCGAACTCGATATCACCCAGCAGTCGTTGTCTTCCCGACTTCGCCGCGGCCATCGACGCCTCATCAGCGAGACACTCACCCGTCCGTAGACGTGCTCGAGTGGGTCCGTAGTGTCGCGATTGTTCATCTCGAAAAGAAACGAGTAAGAGTTGTCTCAGCGAGTACAAATGCAGCATTTCACTTTCGGAGCCATGGTACACCATCCCTATTGATTATCCGCGTACCAGACGAATGGGTCCACATGGCGACCGTCATGGAGTTTACGACTCCGGAAGAAGAGTTCCCATTGGGCAGTATCTTCGAGAACTTGCCGGGAGTGACGGTCGAGTTGGAACGACTGATCCCCCACGAAACGCTGATCATCCCGTACTTTTGGGTACGTGGTTCAGAAACCGAGGACATCGAAGCCGAATTCGAACCACACGCTGGCGTAACTGACATTCGACTGGTCGATAGTATCGGAGACGAGTACCTGATGCGCGCAGAGTGGAAACAAGCGTATTTCGGCGTTCTGAGTGCCCTGGCCAAGGCCAACGTTGTCGTCCTCTCTGGGATTGGAACGAAAAACGAGTGGCGATTCGAGGTGCGCGGCGAAGATCAAGAGGCAATCGCGGAGTTTCGAGAGTACTGCCAGGAAAACGAGATCCCGATAGCGATCACCGCTGTCCACGCCATGCTTCCAATCCAGGGGGAGGGGTACGAGCTGACCGAAACCCAGCGGGAGGCACTGGTATTGGCCTATGAGCGTGGCTACTTCGACACCCCACGGGAGGCGTCGCTCGAAGAGATCGCAGACGAACTCGGCATTACCCAGCAATCGCTTTCCTCACGACTCCGCCGCGGGAATCGACGCCTCGTTGGAGCGACGCTCATCAGTTTGTCGTGATCTTCCCGACGATTTCTATTTAAACCCTTTGTATAATCAGTAGGGGTGTTGAACCGATTCAGACCGCTAGGACAGATAGATATGGGCACGATGGTGGCTGGAGTTGAAGTAGAAGCGGCTGAGTATCATCATGAATCTGTGGCTATCCGTACCCAGTTTGATCAGGAGAAAACAGCCGCGAGTATGGCTGTTGTTGCAACGCTGGCGGAGGTGATGGACGCCGATCCGGTTGAACTGAATCCGCTACATTCTACTGTTGACCCAGAGGTGCTGGATGCGCTCGTCCGCGTCCGAAACGGGACGAACGGAGATATCCACGTCACGTTCACCCACGAGGACCGCGCGATAACCGTGCATAGCTACGGTGTGGTCACAATCACACCAGAGCACAAACCAGCAGCGGGACAGTACGAAAGGGACACGGGAAAATGACGTCTGAGGAGACTCCGCTCACGTCGAAAGCGGAATTGAACGCGGAGCTAAAAACGCTCCTTATTACGGCCTACAAGAACGGAATCGACGTGGAAGGCGGATTCGAATGCCGGAATGGAGTCGAACACCCCGACTGGGACGTAATCATCACCGAAGTCGAAAAGAACGAGCAGTCGGAGTGAGCAACTGCGAGGGAGATCAGATCGGTAACAACTCGTAGAACCGAGAACGACGTACGCCAACACAGTGACCGAGTCGAAAGAGTGCTCTCAGCGCAACAGTGACGAGTATACTGTGCGTTACTGATACGGGCTGTTGGAATTCGCTACCAGTGGTGCTTGCCGGCGTCGACGTGTCGGATCGTCTGACCGGGGCCGCGATCACCGGTAAAACGGTACAACGATTCTACGAGAGGTATTTCTACCTATAGTGCTGCTGAACGTCACTGCACACTCGATCGCACGATGGCTGTGCGACCAGTGTATCACTCGTTGCAGTTATTATGATATTTCGGCACGGCTGGCAGGATGGCGGTTGACGGTAGGTAAACCGTATCGTTTTGTGACGTGACACACTGGTACCAGAATGCAACTCGACCGAGGAATCGAACTCACGAAAGCGGGCGTCACCCACTACGATCTCTTACCACTTCTTCGAACGGAAGGCGCTTTTCGAGTCATCACACGGATATTTCTCCCGATCGGTACGGATCGGTGAGTCCCGCTCCTGGTGATCGTTCGAATCGGGTAGCGATCGCCGGTATCGAATGATGACAGATCGTCTGCGCTCTCGCTGTCTTGAGGCGTGCTTCGATTCACAGCGGCCCGTGAGAACCGTTCTCAGTGGGGCGGTGTCGAGAGCATCCGTATCGTGGCACGCGCCGTCATTGCGAAAGGAGGGGCCGCCACACGTTGGCGACGACCAGTAGCGTACACGCGAGCAGAGCGCCCGTGGTAACGAGCGGGTTTAGAACGCCCGCGACCGCGACTGGGATGGCGATCGCGTTGTAGACAAATCCCAGTGCCAGGGTCTGACGGAACCGACGGCGAGCCGTTTTTGCGATTGCGAACGATCGACCGACGGCGGCAAGATCGTCGTCGACGATCGTGAGGTCGGCCGCGTCGGCGGCGAGTGCGGTGCCGCTGCCCAGGCTACAGCCGAGATCGGCCGCCGCAAGTGCAGGAGCGTCGTTGGTCCCGTCGCCGACCATCGCGACAGTCCGATCGGCAGCGAATCGACGAACTGCAGCCAGTTTTCCCGCAGGCGGGACGCCTGCGAAGACGCGGTCGACGTGGGGATGCTCCCGAACGGCATCGGTCGCGGTTCGATCGTCACCGGTGAGGACGACGACGTCGAGACCGTGATTGGACAGTGCAGTCACGACGTCCGCCCACTCCGCACGTGGCTCGTCACCGACGACGATCACGCCCTGGACCACCCCGTTTCGACCGACGACGGTGGGCAACCGACCGTGGTCGCGGGCGGCCGCGACGCGTTCGTCGGTTGCCGGCGGGAGAGGCCACCCCCGTTCGATAAAAAGGGACGGATGACCGACGAGCAGTCGATCGCCGTCGACGACGCCCTCGATGCCGGTATCGTGGCTTTTTACGTCGCGAATTTCGTGCCCGCGTTCGGCACCTGATCGACTCTCGGCCGAGGTCTCGCCACCATCCTGCAGATTCGTTTCGATGCCGTCGAACGCGCTTTCGATTGCCGCCGCAACTGGGTGGGCACTTCGCCGTTCTAACGCGGCGACGGCATCCAGTATATCTGTCGGCGCATGTACGTCGAGGACGGTCATCTCACCCGTCGTGAGGGTCCCGGTCTTGTCGAAGACGACGGTATCGATGTCCCGGATTCGTTCGAAGACGGTCTCGTCGAAGACGACGATACCGTGATCGAGCGCCGCCTGCAGTTGTCTCCCGACGGAGACGTGCGTGGCGAATCCGAGCGCCCAGGGACTCGTTACGAACACGGCAGCGAGGACAGCTAGCACAGTCGTTGCAGGGGACGCCGTGAGTGCCCCAGCGACCCCGGAAACCATAGCCGCCACGACGACGACGGCCAGCGCCCCCGCGGCGAGTTCGTCACCTGCGGTCTGTCCGGCGTGGCGCGCGCTCTGGACGTTCCAGACGGTCTCGATGAGCCGATCGATGCCGCTGGTCGGTCGGTCGTCGACGGCGACGACCGCCGCGTCCCCTGTCACGATCGATCCGCCGACAACCCCGTCGCCGGCCCGCTTTGTCACCGGCAACGATTCGCCGGTGACGACCGATTCGTCGATCGTACACGTACCCTCGCTCAGGACACCGTCGGCGGGAATCCGATCGCCCGCTGGAACGAGGACGCGATCGTCGGCATCGAGCTCGTCGACCGGAACCCGTGTCGCCGTTCCGTCATCTTCGAGTCGCCGGGCCTCGTCGACCTGCGATACCGTTAGATCGGTGAGTCGGTCCATCGCCCGTCGTTTGACCGTCGCTTCGTAGAACGTGGCGGCCATCGCGAGAGTGGCAACGAGAATCGTTAGGTCGTAGTAGACGTCGTTTCGTCCGAGAACGAGCGCGATCGTGCCGTAAAGGAAGGCGCTGACGATCGTCAGAGTGGCGAGCAGTCCGGTGGTCGGTTGGCGGAGTTTCACGCTCACGTACGCGCCGCGCAGAAGCGGCATGCCGGTGAGATAGAGGACCGTCCCGGTAACGACGACGAACACCGGCAACAACAACACTCCCTCGAGATTCTCGAAGGCGTCCTCGTAGAGAGACAGCATCCACCAGTCGGTGAACGCGGAGAGATAGACCGGATAGAAGATCGCAACGTACGGAACCAGCAGGAACGACCCGAAGACGACGCCGACGACGTACCGGATTTCCAGAAGGTCGTCGCTCCGTCGCTTCCGTACGCCGCTCATCTCCCGATCGCGTCGAGTTGAACCGTCGGTATCGGCTCCGATCGTCGCGGTATCCCGGCGGTAGGCGGTGTAGCCAATGGTCGTCAGTGCGTCTTCGAGATCGGCTGCCGTCACCTGATCGGGATCGTGATCGATCCGGATCGACTCCGTTACGTAACTCGCCGTTACGTCGGTTACACCGTCGTGGGCCCCGGCAATCCGTTCGAGAAACGCCTCACACGTTGCTGCGTACATTCCGTCAATCCGGAAAAACGTCCGCGTGGTCGCGGCGGTGCTCTCGCCCTCGTCACTGGTCTTGCTCTCGTCACTGGTCTGCTCTGCTAACGCGCCGTCGCCGTCATCTTCGGATTCTTCCTCCTCAACCCTGCGTCGTCCAGTATCGTCGGAGGCGATAACTCCCTCCTGACCGAGCGTTCCGTAGATGTCGCGACACCCAGTCGAGCAGAACGGGGTCAGTGCCGGTTCCGAATTCGCCACTTCGGCTTCGACCGGCGTCTGACAAAGCGTACAGCAGGGATGAGATGTGTGATCGCCCCCCACGATAGAGTACCCGCCACCCAGGTGCATAAGATTACACACCGACTCACACGACCCGATCCAGACGGGCCGACATCGGCGTGCCGAATCGGGTCGCACTAGCGTAACTGGTAGCCCGCGTCGGTTCCGTCGGTATCGGTCCGCGGGCGAGTTATTTTGGCCGGAGGAACATTCGCTAATTACTAGTGATAATCAGACGGTAAAGCTTATGCTTGACTGCCAGCGTTGGCCGGTATGGAACGTCTCGACACGGACCAGCGCAGTTCAGTTGATAAATCAACCCACCCGAACGTCATCACCGTCGACGGACAGGGGACACCCGCCAGTTTCGAGATCACAGTCGATGGAACGATCGATATGGCAGATGCGATCGCCGCCGAAGAAGCGACGGTCGTCTCCGGATCGACCGTCGAGGGAACCGTCGACGCCGACACGCAACGGTTTCGGTTCTCGGGCGACGTAACCGACGTGACGATCGTCAACCGCGGCGGTCTCCCCCCGGAATCCGTCGTCGATCCAGAGATTTACATCGAAGAGCGGTAGGCACGGAGACGAGCAAGCCGCCGGTCCCGCTTCGGTCCCGTCTCCCGGCTCGTCGTCACCTCGATGTGCCTGCCGTGTCGGCACCTCGTGCGTCCCACCAGTGTCTCCGCTCCGAATCGGCTTCCCCGCGGATCCGTTTCGGCGCAGTGACTGGTGCGGTCCCGACCCGCCGGTTTCGTCGGTCCCGTAAATCGATGGCGTCAGCGGATCGATCGAGGCGGTCCTCGCGACTATTACGCCGGGAGAACGTAGCCCTGGTATGCCCGATCGACACCGAATCCAGGTCACTCCCGAGGAATCGATCGTCGCCGTTCACCACGGCGCACCATCGAACCGTTGGATCGTCTTTTGTCACGGCTTCCTGAGCGATAAGGGCGGGAGCTACGAGCGGCGATCGCGTCGCGCCGTCGAAGAGGGGGTCAACGCCGTTCGCTTCGATTTCAGAGGCTGTGGCGACTCCGATGGCCGCTTCGTCGAACAGCCGCTCAGTGCGAAACTCGACGACCTCGCTGCGGTCGTCGACCACTTCGATCCCGACTCGCTCGTCTGTTTCGGCTCGAGCTTCGGCGGCAAAGTCGCCTTTCACGCCGCGGCCCGAAATCGCGTCACACCGGCTGCGATCGCGACTCGGGCACCAGTTACGGCCACCGCCGCGTTCGAGGAGTACCGATCGATCGTCCGCCGCGAGGGCCGGTGTCGGTTCGACGACGGTCGCGAGGTCGATCTCCGGTTCTTCGAGGACCTCGACGACCATCCCTTCGACGAGGTCGTCGACGCGTTCGAGGAGACGCCCGTCGCGATCTTCCACGGGCGCGAAGACGATTCGGTGCCGATCGAGCACAGCTTCGAGGCCGCCCGAACGCTCGAGACTGACGTTCTACTCGAGGCCTACGCAAACGAGGGCCACGTCTTCACCGAAGCCGGCGACGCGCGCGTTCTCGATCGACTGTTCGACTGGCTCGGATCGCTCGATTGCTGGTGAGTCCCGCCAGGGAAGCCGTCTCCGAGATCGTTTCGGTCGGTTCCACAACGCACAGCGCGTCGCTACGTTGTCGATCGAGTGGATACCCACTCGTACGTGTGGTGTTCGTCCTCAATCGTCGTCAATTACCCCTGACTCCGACGACCCGGTGAGTTGTCCGACGGTGACGCTGTCCCAGTCGAACCGCCGTTGAAAGTACAGCGCGACGTGAACGAGCGCGAGCAAGACGGGGACCTCGATCAGTGGTCCGATCACCGTCGCAAACGCGACGCCAGAGCCGACGCCGAAAACGGCGATGGCCACCGCGATAGCGAGTTCGAAGTTGTTCGAGGCCGCAGTGAACCCGATCGCGGTCGTCGTCGAGTAGTCAGCCCCGATTCCACGGCCCATTCCGAAGCTCACGAGGAACATCACCACGAAGTAGATCGTGAGCGGAATCGCGATCCAGACGACATCGAGCGGCGCGGAAATGATGGTTTCTCCCTGGGTCGAGAACATGACGATAACGGTAAACAACAGTGCGATCAGCGTTATCGGACTGATCGTCGGGATGAACGTCTCCGAATACCATTCCTCACCTTTCTGCTTTACGCCGACATAGCGCGTGAGAACTCCTCCTGCGAACGGGATACCGAGGAAGATTGCGATCGCTTCGAACACCTGCATCGTCGTAATCGAGAACTCGGCGGTGAGGAATTCCATGCCCAGAAGCGGCGGAAGGACCGTTGCGAAGATCCAGATGTATACCCCGTACATCAGGATTTGAAACACGCTGTTGAACGCGACCAATCCGGCGGCGTATTCGTTCGACCCCTCCGCGAGTTCGTTCCAGACGAGAACCATTGCGATACAGCGAGCCATCCCGATGAAAATCAATCCGAGGAAGAACTCAGGCCGGGCGGGAAGGCCGAAGAACGCGCCGCTGAAAAAGACGATCGCGAGAACGAACATGAGCGTCGGCCCGAGAAGCCAGTTCTGGACGAGGCTCAATCCGAGAACGCGCCAGTTGCGAAATACCGTCGGCAACTGCCCGTAGTTTACCTTCGCCAGCGGCGGGTACATCATCAGGATCAGTCCCAGTTCGACGAGGGGCAATTCGGTTATCCGTGCCGCGCTCTCGGGCGCACCGTACCCGAACCCGATCCCGATCGCCATCGCACCGAAAATCCAGACGGTCAGGTACTTGTCCAGGAAGTCCATCGATCGCGGATCGCCACAGCTGTCACACGAACAGTCAGGCCCGTGCTCGTGGGTGGATTCCGTCATTCGGCACACCCTTCGAGGAGCGTGAGAAGCGCGACGGCCCGGTTCGTTGCACGGTACTTTTTCCAGCGGCCGTCTTTTCGACTGTCGACGAGTCCAGCGTCGACTAACTTCGAGAGAGCGTGGCTGAGACCGCTCTCGGTGACGTCGACGACCGCGTTGAGTTCGCACACGCAGAGTTCGTCGCCCGCAGCGACGAGAACCCGCACGAGCGTGTAGCGCGTCTCGTTTGCGAGCGCCGACACCAGTTGCAGTTCGGATTCAACCTGTGCCGAACCGAGTGTTGCTTCGAGTGTACTGAGTTCGTCGAGCCGGTGCTCGAGATCCTCGCTCCGACACGCTCCGAGTTCCTCTTCCAGATACCGTTCGAGTCGGTCCGTCGCTTGAGCCATCACGAATGGCTTGCGTAATCATTCAATTATAACTTCTGATTGATTACGCGATCACCGATTTACACGCACCAGAATCTATTTAGTAGTCAAAAGGGACGATTCTATCTGAGAGCTCTCTCAATTCTTCATACGTTGCACCAACTGCACAATCGTCGTGTTCGGGACCGGCGACGACTGCGCGACGACTGCGACGATGCCAGCACTCTCACTCGGACAAACCCAGACAGCGATCGCGCTCAGAGGTCCGGTATCGGCACCACGACGACTGGCCGTGACGCGTTCGAGAGCAGCGTTTGGGCCGTCCCTCCGAGGTCCGATCGCGCTCCCGGCCTGCCGCTGTGGACGCCGATGACGATCTCGTCGGGTTCGAGTTCGCCGGCGGTCGCGAGCAACTCCGTCGCAGGCTCCCCTTCCAGAAGTTCGGTTTCGACCGACCCGATCGCGGCCAGCCGAACCGGTGCGACGTTCAGCGCCTCCATGCTATCCCGGTTTGCGGTCGGGTCCTCCGGCGGTGCGACCGAGACGACCGTTACCTCGTCGTCGGCCGTCGCTCGATCGTCCAGATAGTCACAGATCGCCGCGGTCGTGTGGACGGAGTCCGTCCCAACGAGATACTCCATACCGGCTTCAGGGCGGGCATTCGCAAAGAACCCGCGGGGACGTCCGCCGGCGAGCGGTGACCGAACGACTCGTCGCTAGTCGAGTGTCGAGAACAGTTCGACCTCGTAGCCGTCGGGGTCCTCGACGAACGCCGCACGCGCGTTCGCGGCCTCGATGGTCGTCGGCGCCCGAACGACGGGGCAGTCGGTTCGATCGACCACCCGATCGAAGCGCTCGTCGACGGCTTCGGCATCGTCGAGAACGATCGCGAGGTGGACGATTCCCGACGGCTCGACCTCGCTATTCGCGTCCGGATCGTGGACGAACTGGATCGCAGTCCCGAGATTGTCACCGGTCACGTAGTAGTTGTGAACGCCGTCGTCGGTGTGGAAATCGTGACTGTACTCGAGTCCGAGACCGTCCTCGTAGAACGCCTTCGTCGCGTCCAGATCGCTGATGCGAACCGCGGTGTGGTGGCTGTCCATGCGTTCGGATCAACTGACGGCACCGTACATTGTTCCATCGCTGCGGTGTTCCCCATCTCCGCTGGGACGGACCGGGCCACGTGCGACGAATCGCGGCCCTCGGACTCATGAGTACTGTTATGCCGATTCGTCGCGTCGGTCCATCCGACATGCACGCCGTACGTCTACACGAACACGGAGGTCCGGCCGTGTTACAGGTCGACGAGATCGATCGTCCCGATCCGAATGCGGACGAACTCCTGGTCGAAGTCAGTGCCGCGGGCGTCAATCCCGTCGACACCTATTTCCGGGACGGATCGTACGAACCGGTCTCGGTTCCATTCACGCCGGGTGTCGATTTCGCTGGCGTCGTGACCGAGGTCGGTGCCGACGTGGACGGGTTCGAACCCGGGGATCGCGTCTTCGGAACAGGCATCGGAAACGCCTCATTGCAGGGTGGGTACGCCGAGTACGCGACGGTGCCGACCGATCGCGTCGTCCACCTTCCCGACGGCGTCGACGCGACGGAGGCTGGTGCGGCCGGCGTCGTCGCCGTCACCGCCTGGCGGGCGCTGGTCGATTACGCCGACCTCGATCCAGCAGAATACTCGCTGATCCACGGCGGTTCCGGTGGCGTCGGCCACGTCGCGATTCAGATCGCTGCTGCGGTCAGTTCGCCGGTCATCACGACCGCCGCGCCCGAGTATCACGATGCGCTTGCGGACCTCGGCGCTGAGACCGTCCTCGATTACGGCCGGGATGATCTCGCAGAGGCGGTCATCGAAGCCTCCGACGGCGGCGTCGACGCCATCCTCGACCACCGACTCGACGACTATCTCCAGTTCGACGCCGACGTCGCGGCGACAGGCGCGCGAGTCGTCGGCATCGGTGAGAATTCTCCCGATCCGGCCTTTACGAACGACGGCGCGGCCCGATCGAAGGACGTCTGCTACCAGTTCATGAGCATGTTCAACACGCCCGACATTCGCGTTCCGTTGCGTGGCGTGGCGCACCTCATGAACACCGGTGCGCTCTCGATTGCGATCGACGAGACGTACGACCTCGCGGAGGCGAGCGAGGCACAGCGGGCCGTCATGGAAGATAGCGTGTTCGGAAAACTCGTCATCGAGCCGTAGACGTCCCCGAGCGCGTTTTTGGCGGCGGCCCCCCGGACGGATAGTGGATACACGAAATTCGTGTCGTTCACTACCAATTCTCACGCTGCTCTACTTTGTTCAGACGGCTAAAATCCATGGAGTGTTCACTAAAAAACAACCCTCGTGGGTAATAGTGGGTAAGGCTTATCCAGAAGTGAGTCGTAGCGGACACCATGACGAAAGTGGATGCTGACGACCTGCGAACTAACGAGACCGACGACCGAGGTCGAATCTACCTTGGGACGGAGTACGCGAACAAGCGCGTGACCGTAGCCGTCGTCGAAGTCGAATCTGATCGACCCGACGAGGACGAATTAGCCGCAGCGTACCGCGAGGCCTCCGAGAGCGCCGACCATCTCGCTGAGGAGTGGAAGGGGGCATCTGACGAGGCGTGGAACGGACTGGATGAATGAGGGACGAGACCGAGGTTCAGCGTGGCGATGTCGTCGTCGTTCGTCTCGACCCTGCCGAAGGCCACGAGATGAAAAAGACTCGACCTGCGGTGGTTGTGCAAAACGATATTGGAAATCGCAACTCCAGTACGACCATCGTTGCTCCGGTGACAGGTACGCATCGAGGCTACCCGTTCGAGGTGCTAGTCGAAGAGAACGGATCACCGTTCGAGAAGGACTCCTCAGTTCGCCTCGACCAGATCCGCGTCGTCTCTATCGAAAAGCGGCTTCATTCGGTTGTTGGGAGTCTGAGCGAGCCGACCATGGCCGAGATGGACGAAGCACTGAAACTGAGTCTCGGGCTGGATTGAGTCACCGATTTTTCCGAATTACCTTCGAAGAACGACTCGCTCACTGTTTGCTCGAAGCCCGACGAAATACGGTTTCACCGACTTTCGCGCTGCTCCACCTTGTTCAGGTAGCTGATATCCACCATGGATTCTCGCGAAAACAACGTCTGGCTACAAAATGATCCTGTCGAATACAGGGTACAGCGCCCTTCACTAGGCAGCATATATAAACAAAAACGTCGTAACCTACAACCGTTAGTATCGGTTGGCTAGCGCGTGTCGAACGAGCCGATCACGTCGGACGTCGAATGGGTCTCGACGACATCTTGCTCATCGAAGTCAGTGTCGTTGCTCCAGATGTCCGCGTCACTGGCGAGGGCTCACGCGACGTAGAGCACGTCGTCGGGATCAGTCTCGCCGATCGCTGCGTCGGCCTCCTCGATGTGGGGATAGAACTTGCTGGCGGGGACGACCTCAATATACTGAAACAGAAGGTCGATAAACTGCGCGACTCGATTCGGTTGCATCCCGGATTTATCGACGATCAACTCCGTGTAGTTCTCGATTTCGTCGTGGACGAACTCGGGTGTCAGGAGATCGGGTTCGAGCGTAACGATGAGTTCGCGGGTTTTCGAGTCGGCGATGAGCGCGGAGATGACGACATTGGCGTCTACAACCAGCTTCATTCGTCGGGACTACTCCAAATCCTCTTCGACGCGGTCGCGTGCGCTCCCGTTGATTTTGTTGGCTATTTCCGCGACGTCGCTCTCGGTGAGTTCGCTCCCGGACGTGAGCTCGTCCATCACGTCGAGTGTCTCGATCTTCTCCTGGATGGCCTGGCGGGTGACCTCACTCCAGTTGATCTCCGGATGTTGCTCCATTCGGTCTTTGAGATCGTCGTCGACATTGACGGTAATACTGGGCATACAGAGAACTATTGATACACAGAATCTTGTGTCTTTGGGTGGAAACACAGCAGCAAGAACTGACTGCCAGTTTCGCGGTGTTCTTCTCATCGAGACTGAGCGAAGTGCTCGTGCCGTGTTGTTGGAACGGATTCGACGTGGACGAGTATCCGGTTTTCCGGCTGCTCATCGACTCTGACCGAACGAGAACACTCCCTCTGAAACGAATTTCAGACCTCTATTTTGGTGATAAAGGGCCTAATACGTATGTTTTGAACGTTATCTGCTTTCCCTCTGCTCGACCTTGTTCAGGTCTCGAACTGATGTTACAGAGTTCGTCTACGTTGCCGGTTTCCAGTACAGCTACTCAGTCGTCGTCAGCTGTATACGCGCCTCCACGACGTTTGATTCGAGCAACGACCATTCGGTGATCATCCCGGCGGAAAGTGACCGCAAGACGGAACTCGCCGATACGTACCTTCCGACGTGAGCTATTCTGGAGCGGCTCGCCATACTCCGGCGGGTCTCGCCACGGAGAATCGACGATTTCGTCGAGTTTGTCGATGATGCGCTGCTGCTCAATCGAGTTGAGCGCATCGAGATCGTCCTGTGCTTTCGATGCGAGTTCCCACGTCCAGCCGTCCTCACTCATTCGCGTTGTCAGTGCCGAATTGTTCGCGTGCCTCTTGGGAACTCATCGTCCGTTGTTCACGAACGTCCTCTTCGGCTTGGAGGAGTGCAACGAGTTCGTCGCGGTCGAACGTGGGATGTTCGACGGCATCACGCAAGGTATACCGAATAAATTCGCTCCGGCTGTTAAATCCTCGTCCTTGCCACGTGTCTTCGATTTCGTCGAGAAACGACCGTTTGACTTTGAAGTTCACCGTGACGATCTCGTCGTCGCCGTTGTTTGTGACCGCTTCGGACATACAGATGTATTACCCGCGTGTTACTGTAGGTGTTTCGCCGTTCAAACACTGAAGCTATTGACGGAGAGAAACGATAGTAGGTACGTAAAATGCGTGTTGCTTGCTACCTATTCTCACGCTGCTCAACTTTGTTCAGATAGATGAGGAGCCGAAAGATCGCCTTCACCAGATTCGAGTCGACATCGAACTGTTCAGCGTTTCTCCCGACGCGATTCATCACCTGCTGTTCTTGTGTTTCGTCCGTCGTCGGCAAGTTCCGGTTCGCTTTAACCTGCGCGATCGTATCCGCAACGTACGTTCGTTGGGCGATCAGTTCGACGATTTCGCGATCGATCATCTGAATCTCCTCGCGCAGTTCCTCGAGGCCCATCTCGTCCGGCGAGCGATCCTCCTCGTCTCTCTCGTTGGTGGTAGCGTCTCCAGTCATGTCGTTCGTGTTCCGTCCGTCCGGGTGCGAAGTAATCGTGTCGTTCCGTCACGCTCAGCCCACCGTTTGGTGACCGTTTCCAGCGTGTCTCGGTCGCCAACGGCGACGTAGCTCGGTCCGGTTCCCGATAGCGAGACGCCCATCACGTCGGGGAGGGCATCGATCATCGGGCCGGTCGAAAAGTCGAGTGCGCCACAGAAAACAAAGCCGTTGACGGTCATCGCTTCGCCGTACCGGCCGTCGAGTGCGAGTTCCTCGACGAGGTTCGCCATCGGGGCGATCCGCTCGCACGCCGAGACGTCCGCGTCCGCGCTGAACGATTGCTCCGGCGGGGTGTAGACGAGGGCGTGCCAGTCGATCGACTCTCGGGCGAGGAGTTCGTCACTCGTGTTATCCGTAACCGTCACGCCGCCGAGCATGCTCGCGCTGGCGTCGTCGAACGCGCCCGTCACCGTTACGCCGGCTTCGCGGGCCGCCCGAACGCCGAGTTTGCAGGCGTCAACGCGATCGATATCGTCAGCGATCCCGAGGGCGTCGAGCGTCGCGAGGACGGTCGCGTTGGCCGCAGCGCTCGAGCTCTTGAGACCGGAGGCCATCGGCACCTCGCTTTCGGTTCGGATACGGGTTCCAGTCGTCGCAGGGTCGACTCCGGCGTCGTCTGCGTACTCCTCGATCGCGAGCGCGCCACAGCGTTCGATCAACGTCGCGTCCGCTTTCGGTTGGCCTGCGATCTCGCCGACGATGTCGCCGTCGTCGGTGAGTTCGACCGTCGCAGTCGTCTCGAGATCGATCGCGAACGCCGATCCGGTGCCGGTCGCGAGTGCGTTGAGAATTGTCCCCGCTGCAGGAGCAACGGCACGGCCGTTCATATCACACCTCATTCAGGGCGCGTATTTACCGCTGACGATCGACGCGGATTCGGTCTCGGTCGCCACCGCATCCGCGTGTCCCAACGGTCAGCCCAGACGAGCCGAAACCGGTCGCTTTTCCCCAGCGCGGTCGAACCACGGCGTATGAGCGCGCGCAGCAACGTCCCACCCAGCACGATCGGCGTCGACCTCGTCGAGGGCGGTGTCGTCGTCCAGTATCTCGACGGGCGAGATGTCTTCTACCACGGACCACCCGAACCCGTCGAGGGAGCGATCACGACGCCGCCAGGCAAGGAGGTCCACGTTCTCGTCACCGATCCCGACGGCGTCGAGGGTGTGATGACCTACGTCAACGATCGCAACACGCACGACGAGATCCTCCAGTCGACAGGGGTGGGCCGTATCATGCTCGATCGAAGCGACGAAGAGGAACTGTTTCCGGGCGTTACGGTCGCGACCGAAGCCTACTCGATCCGCGTGGAGGCAGACCTCTCGATCGTCGATGGGCGGGTGTTCGTCTTCGCAGAAGACGAGATGAGCGAGCACGCCTACGAACTTGTCGTGGCGGACGAGGAGAACACCTGATGCCCCTACAAAAACCGTGGCGCGACCTCGATCGAGAGACCGTCCGCAGCGTTCCCGATCGGCCCGGCGTCTACGAACTGGGTGCTGCTGACGGGACCGTACAGGCAGTCGACCACGGCGTGTTGCGCGACGAACTCAAGACCGCGTTAGCCTACGGCGATGCCCAGCGGGTTCGCTGGACGGAGACCCATACCCTGGATCAGGCTCGAGACCTCGCGGCCGAGCACCGCGATCGACTCGAATGAATTGTCGATAACTCGAACTGCCCACACGCAGGAGAGAGTCGATACGTTTGAACGTGCGTCTGAGCGCGGGACACGCCTGATTACGAGACGCGTCTGATTACGGGATTTTGCCGGCCACCTGGTTACTGGATGTACGACGGGTCGGCGTCGTCGCAGTGATCTTCGTGTTCGGTCGCCTCCGCCCGCTCGTCGAACAGCAGCCCACAGGTTTCACACTCATACCAGGTGGCGTCGTCTCGTTCGGTCTGAACCACCATACAGAGGCGTCCACACCGACCCCCAAAGGCGTTGCTCCGGCACCGGCCGCTGGGATCGGCTGCGTTCGCGAGAGACGCGGGTGATCGATCGGATCGACCTCACGAACGAAAACAACAGGTAATCGATCCACGAGGACAATTCTCAAGACGGCGGCGAGGCAACTACGCCCATGAGCCAGTCGGAATCGGACGGCGTGACATTGACCGTCCGCGCCGCCGAGAAGCGAGACGCCGGCCGCGGCGTCGCCCGCATCCCGGAGTTCGCTCGCCGGCAGCTGGGCGTGTTGAGCGGCGACACGATCGTCATTGCGGGAGATCACACCACGATCGCGAAGCTGTGGCCGGCCGACTCCGCCGTTCCCGAAAACGTGATCCAGATCGACGGCGACACGCGGGCCAACGCGGGCGTTCACGTCGGCGACACGGTTACTGTTCGGGCGATGGAGCAAT
Organism: Halosolutus sp. DAT137; assembly: GCF_059736405.1. Lineage (NCBI taxonomy): Archaea > Methanobacteriati > Methanobacteriota > Halobacteria > Halobacteriales > Natrialbaceae > Halosolutus > Halosolutus sp. DAT137. The sequence goes on from NZ_JCAQID010000005.1 coordinate 35,491, forward strand.
CCGCTATCAGCGAAGCCGAGCGCGTAACGCTGTCGCCGCCGGCCTCGCTAGCGGCGGGCCAACGAAAGGTTGCCGAGCGCGAGGCGACCAAACACCTTCGGAATCGGCCGGTTCGGACCGGCGAACAGATCCGAATCGACGCCGTCGCACAGGACCCGTTTACTGTCGCGGACACGACGCCGACCGGCGACGTTCGGATCACGAGCACGACGAGCGTTCGCGTCGTCGGTTCGGATCCGGAGCAGGCTACGGACCCCAGCGAACCGTCCGGATCGTCAGCAGGATCCCACACCGGTACCGACGCGCGCGCAGGTAACGCCGAGATGGACGCAGCATCCGCCGGCGTCGATCGCGAAGCCACCTCGGGACCGACCTACGAGGACATCGGCGGCCTCGACGAGGAGCTCGAACTCGTTCGCGAGATGATCGAACTGCCGCTGTCCGAACCCGAGTTGTTCCAGCGACTCGGCGTCGATCCGCCGTCGGGCGTCCTCCTCTACGGCCCGCCCGGGACCGGTAAAACGCTGATCGCCCGCGCCGTCGCCAACGAGGTCGACGCCTACTTCGAGACGATTTCCGGCCCCGAGATCATGTCGAAGTACAAAGGCGAGTCCGAAGAACAGCTCCGGGAGACCTTCGAACGAGCACAGGAGAACGCCCCGGCGATCGTCTTCTTCGACGAAATCGACTCGATCGCCGGCACCCGAAACGACGACGGCGACGCCGAAAACCGGATCGTGGGCCAGCTGCTGACGCTGATGGACGGGCTGGACGCCCGCGGCGAGGTGATCGTCATCGGCGCGACGAACCGGGTTGATTCGATCGATCCCGCGCTTCGACGCGGCGGGCGCTTCGATCGTGAAATCCAGATCGGAGTTCCGGACGAGGCGGGCCGCAAGGAGATTCTGGAGGTCCACACGCGGGGGATGCCCCTCGCTGAGGAGGTCAGTATCGACGCGATCGCGCGGCGAACCCACGGCTTCGTCGGTGCCGATCTGGATTCGGTCGCCAGCGAGGCCGCGATGGCGGCGATCCGGACCCGACCCACCGACGCCGACGAACGCGAGGAGTGGGACCGCAACCCCGCGGTGACAAAGGCCCACTTCGACAGCGCGCTCGCCTCCGTCGAACCATCCGCAATGCGCGAGTACGTTGCAGAGTCACCGACGACGGACTTCACGGACGTTGGCGGACTCGAGGACGCCAAAGAGACCCTCCGTGAGTCCGTCGAGTGGCCGCTGACCTACGATCGACTCTTCGAGGAGACGAACACCGATCCACCGTCGGGCGTTCTGCTCTACGGCCCGCCGGGGACCGGAAAAACGCTGCTGGCCCGTGCGCTGGCTGGCGAGACCGACGTCAACTTCGTGCGCGTCGACGGCCCCGAGATCGTCGATCGCTACGTTGGCGAGAGCGAAAAGGCAATCCGCAAGGTCTTCGAGCGAGCCAGGCAGGCCGCCCCGTCGATCGTCTTCTTCGACGAAATCGACGCGATCGCGGCCGCCCGCGGCGAGGGTCACGAGGTGACCGAACGGGTCGTCTCACAGCTCCTGACGGAACTGGACGGGATGCGCGAGAACCCGAATCTCGTCGTGTTGGCCGCCACGAACCGCAAAGATCAGATCGACCCCGCCCTGCTCAGACCGGGGCGACTCGACACGCACGTCCTGGTCGGGGAACCCGACCTCGAAGCCCGCGAAAAGATCCTCGCGGTCCACGCCCGCGGGAAGCCACTGGCCGACGACGTCGATCTGCCGGAGTTGGCGGCGGAACTCGAAGGATACACGGGAGCCGACCTGGAGGCCGTCGTCAGGACCGCATCGATGAACGCCATCCGAGAAGTCGCGAGTGAGTACGATCCCGACGACGCAAACGAGCGCGCCGACAGCGTGGTGATCGAACGCCGCCATCTCGAAGACGCGATATCGAGCGTCGACCCCTCGGGCCGGTAGGTCTACGGGGACGCGATCGACGAACGGTCGGACTAGCGAGTCGCGATCAGTGGACGATCGGACTTGCGAGTCTGAATCGACGGGCGGTCAGGATGGCGCGTTGGTAGCGTCGGAGTCCCCGAACTCGTCGGCATCGGCGTCGCCGTCGCCGGCCGGTCCCCCTCCTGTAGCCGAGTTCGAATCACTCGCATCCACGCTGTCCGCGTTCGTCTCGATCTCGAACGGATCCCCCGGGTCCGTCTCGAGAATTACCGACTCGGCGGCCGTCATCGAGTCACCAACCTCGACGGCCAGGTCGTCAGCGTTGATCGAGGGTGGGAAGAACACGTCCATCCGGCTGCCAAACGCGATGTGGCCGATTCGCTGGCCGCGATCGAGGTCCTCGCCAGCCTCGACGTACGGGTGAATTCGACGGGCGAACGCACCGGCGATGAACGTGATCGTCGCGTCGTTCAGCGTGGCTGCGTCGTCGGTTTCGGACGGTTCGTCTGCGGTCGAGAGTTCCTCGTCTGTGAACGGTTCCCCGCCGGTGAGCGGTTCCTCGGTCTCGACGCGAACGTGCACGCGCTCGTTCCGATCGGAATCCTTGGAAAACGCGGGTCGGTTCGCGCCCGGAACGTGCTCGACCTCGGTCACGCTCGCGTCGAAGGGCGCACGGATCACGTGGACGTGCCAGACGTTCATGAAGATCCCCAGACGGACGCGATCGCCCTCCTCGCGAAGAACCGAGACGGTTCCGTCACAGGGTGCGACGACGCCCGTCGGCGGCGGAGTCCGGTCGGGATCGCGAAAAAACGCGAGCGTGGCGACCCCGATCGCGGCCGTCACGAGGCCAGCAGTAACGCTGATGATGAGCGCAAACGGCGCGGCGAGCAGGGGAACGATGGCGTACTTCCAGGCCCCCGGCGCGAAGTTCATGGTCGACGTAACGACGGGCGATCGTATGGTGGTTACGGTGATCGACGGCCGCTGGACCGCCGCAGTTCGGACAGCCTCGGTCCCACAGCCTCAGTCCCAGAACGACTGCGTCCGCGCGTACTCGCGTTCTTTCGAGAGAATGTCGCGGTAGAAGTCGTCCTCGTTCTCCCGGAGTTTGGCGATGATCCGGGCGGCATTGTGCGGGCCGACGCCGCGGGCGGCCATCGCGATTACGGCCTGTTTGCCGTGACTCTGAACGAGGTTTGCAGCCCTGAACGCGCGTTCCGTCATTTCCTGTTGTTCGTCGTCTTTCTCCTCAGCCTGGACCGCCTGAACAACCTCGTCGGCCCACGGATTCAGCGACGCGATCCGAGTCGACCCGCATTCGGGACACTCGGGCTGGTCGCGAACGCGCTTGACCTTCGTCTTCGCCTTCCAGTCCCGACAGTGCGTACAGAGGAGGATCACCCGATCGTTCTGGAGGCGTTCCCGGACGGTCCGGATCACGCTGGCGTCGGCGTTTTCCGGCGCGAGCAGTTCCCTGCCCGAGGAGCGCCCGCCCTGTCCGATCGGCGTCCGCCCGCGTTCGGTCACCAGGTCGAGGTCGCCGGCCTGAAGTCGATCGAGAACGCGCCGTGCGCCCTCGACGTCCAGATCTTCGTGGAACACCTCCCGAATGGCCTCCGCGTGCATCGGCGTCTCCTCGAGCGCTGTCAGGAGACGATCGTTGGACATCCGGCCCGAACCCTGCCATCGCTTGAGCGCGCCGAACTTAGCCGACACCTGCGAGAGTCGGAACGCGAGCGCGTCCGACCGCTTGAGTCCGATTTCGACGATCGCCTCGACGTGATCCGGGTCCGTCTCCTCGATCACCTCGAGAATATCACCCGTGGCGATCGAACTCGGGACTTCGAGTTCGATGCGGTAGGGGTCGACGTCGAGACCGACCGAACCGCCAGCGCGCTGGCCCAGCAGCGCCGAGAGTACCCGCCCGAGCGTCTCGTTCGTCGTGTGACCGAACGGGGCGTTCAGAACGACGGTGTGGCCGCGGCGTTCGAGGACGAGCCGATCGGCGGTCGGCACCGCGAACCCGGCGTCGACCTGCCGTTCGAGTTGCTCGCAGGCGTCGGTGAGCGTGTCCTCGTCTGCGGGATAGCGGCTGGCCAGTTCTCGGCTCACGGCTGCCGCGTCGGCCCCGGACTGCAATTGCGGTTCCGCGACGCCACGAATCTCACCGACCTCACCCGCTACCGCGGCGGGGACGGGAATTTCCTGCCCGATCCACGACGGCACTTCGCCGCCGGGGTCCTCGATCGGACTGACCTTCACCGTCGCCTCCTCGTCGTCGATCTCAGCGATTCGCCACATTTCGCCGCGCTGGACGAACACCTCGCCCGGCTGGGCGAAGTTGACGACGAAGCGCTCGTCCAGGGTCCCGATCTGGGTGCTCGAAGCGATGTCGTGAACCTCGTAGGTCTCCTCGTCGGGAATCATCGAGAGGTTCGCGTAGACGTACTGCCACGTGCCGCCGGTCGTCTCGAGCCGATCGGCGTCCTCGTCGAACCAGACGATTCGGTTGCGGTGGAGTTCCGCACAGATGTCGCGGATCGTCTCCTCGGACGTATCCCGGAAGGGGTAGGCCCTCGCGATCGTCTCGATCGCCTCGCTCACGTGAGTCGCGCCGCGGCTCTGGACGATCGCCGGGAGCTGATTCGCGACCACGTCGAGACTCCCCTCGTGGATCGCCGCGGGTTCGACCTCGCCTGCGCGAGCGCGCCGGGCGATCGCGAGGGCCTCGAACGTATCGTCGGGCCGGGTCGTAACGATCGTCCCGCTCGAAACTGCGTCCTGACGGTGGCCGGCACGGCCGATGCGCTGGAGCAGTCGGGTGACCTGGCGGGGGCTCTTGTACTGGATTACGTGATCGACCCGCCCCACGTCGATTCCGAGTTCCATCGAGGACGTACAGAGCAGGCCGTCGAGTTCGCCAGTCTTGAAGCGATCTTCGACATCGATTCGGGCGTCTTTCGAGAGCGAGCCGTGGTGGACCCCGATCGGGAGGTCGAGTTTTTTGAACCGAGAGCCGAGCGCTTCGGCCGTCTGGCGCGTGTTGACGAAGACGAGCGAGGATTCGTGGGCTGCGACGAGGTCGCGTATCAGGCGGACGTGACTGGCCGTCTCGGCATCTGTCACGAGTTTCCCCGAGAGCGCATCATCTTCGTCGGTGATTTCGGGGCGGCAAACGGTGACGTCGACGTTGCTCCCCACGTCGATTTCGCGAATTTCGCAGGCTCGCCCGCCGGTAAGGAAGTTCGCGACCTCCCGCGGGTCCCCAACCGTCGCGGAAAGGCCGATGCGCTGGGTTCCACCGGCGAGGTCTCGGAGCCGTTCGAGCCCGACCGAAAGCTGTGCCCCCCGTTTCGACGCCGCGAGTTCGTGGACCTCGTCGATCACGACGTGAGAGACGTCTTCGAGCGCCTCGCGCAGTCGCTCGCCGGTGAGCATCGCCTGCAAGGTCTCCGGCGTCGTCACGAGAACGTCCGGCGGGTTCTCGGCCTGCTTACTCCGCTGGTACTGGGTCGTGTCGCCGTGGCGGACGTCGACCTCGAGGTCGAGGTACTCGCCCCACCACTCGAGACGATCGCGCATGTCGCGGTTGAGCGCTCGAAGTGGGGTGACGTACAGCGCGCCGAATCCATCGGGTTGATCGTCTACGAGGTGATCGAAGACGGGCAACATCGCCGTCTCGGTCTTGCCGCTCCCGGTGGGTGCGATCACGAGGGTGTTCTCGCCGGCGGCAAGCGGCGGAATCGCCAGTTGCTGCGGCGCGGTCGGCGTCGAAAACCCTCGCTCGGAGAGCGCCCCGCGAACCGTCGCCCCGAGGTGCGTAAAGGCCGCAACGTCACCCGCTGTCATCGACGGCAGTAGGGACGAAGAACGAATAAGACCCACGTTCTCGGAACGCGTTACGGTTCGCGACGGTCGTGATGAGGATCGCGTAATTCAGTGTACCGAAGGACGATGTGCGCAATGACGACGAAGCCGGCGATCGCGAGTGCATCTCGAAGATGCCCGCGAACCGTCGGCCGGGTGCGTTCTCGGGTTGACGAACGTCGTTCGTTTCGGCAGGCCGTGTCGAGCATTACGATCGATATGGCCCGCCGGATGATCCCACTTGCGGATAACCATGTATCTGCACCGATCGTCGGCGGTCACCTCCCGTTAGACCTCATCTAACGCGAGACATCCGAGAGTTAGATCGTCGCTTCGTGTCCGTACGCGGCGCATAGTATAGAGCAAAAAGCGTGCACGTTCGGCCGATGATTGATCCTGAAACGAGACTGTCACAGCATCCGAACGATCAGTCGAGGCCCTCTCGCGAAGACGCGCTCACGGTGACCCCACAGAGGAACGCATCGCCGCCACCCCGATACGCGAGCGGGATCGTGTTCATCCGGCCAGTTTCGCTCGCCCGAACCGCGGACACGGGGGTGTAATCATGGGGGCGTTACGATCTGACGGTTCGATCGGTACTCGTAGCATCATCGCAGTCGGGATGGTGCTTCTCGGCGGACTCCTCGCCGTGGGAGTCGCTGCGGGCACGCCAGCGGCCGTCGGTTCCGCAGACGACGCGAGCATCGACCAGACGGCCGCCTCGATAACGACACCGCCGGTGAACGTCACGGAGGAAGCGTACGTCGAACCCGCGCCCGAACGCGGTGACGAGTACTACGAGGCGACGGATCCCGACGGCGACTGGATCAGCTACAGTAACCCGCGCGACGAGTACCGAAACCCGTATCTCGGTGACGGCTCCGGGAAGATCTGCGTCACGCTGGTAAACGAGGCCGGCGAACCGATCGTCGGTGAGACCGTTCCCAACACGACCGCGACGATTCCGACGGGCGAAGAACTCGAGTGGCACCCACACGCCGATCCGATGGTGGTGGAGTTCCCGATGACCGACCACCACGAGTGGCCCCTCGACGGCGACCAGTTCGGGACGAGCGACGACGTGCCACAGGGAGACGGCTACATGGACTCCCACTGTATCGAGATGCACGGCCAACCCGAGGACGCGACGATCGAGTACGGCGAGGCCCAGATCGACGGCGAACACGCCGACGACATCGAAGTCGTCGGGTACGTACAGCGAGCAAACGAGGCCTGGGACACCAGCGTCGATCCGATCGAAGACGCCGAGTCCTACGAAGAAACGGGTGGTAGCTGGACCTTCCACCCCGGCGGGTCACACGGACAGGTCGTCGTCGTCTTGCAACTCGAACGCGATCCAGCGGAGTACGACGGGGCAAGCGACTCCACCGACGAACGTGCTGACTCCGAGGAGAGCGACCCTGACGAGACGACCGACTCCCCCGACGCTGCCGACGAGTCCGACGAGGATAGTGACGAGGACGGTAACGATGAGAGCGACGAACTCCCCGGCTTCGGCGCGACCGCTGCGATCGCGGCCCTGCTGTGCGCCGCCGTCATCGGGAGCCGTCGGTATCGCACTGAGTCGAGTCCAAAATGAACAGTGAGCGAGACCGTTCCGAAACTGAACCCGCCGCCAGCGATCGACGGGGCGACAGCGTCCCACCGCCGGTAGACCATCACACCCCTGCCCATCGTCGCTTCGACCAGTGCTATTAGTTCTGCCGGCCAAACTGGGCCGAGAGTATCGCCGCATCCTCCGCCCGTTACCGCGCCGCCAGGGTGACGGACACCATCGAATCGGAGTACCCAATATCGAGAACCAATCACATTTTGACGGTTGCCCAGAGAAGGCTAGGAAATGACCCCGCCAACCGACGACAGCGATTCCGACCCACGGGTTCCGATACACTGTCCCGATTGCGAGACGACCTCCCGCGTTCCGCTGTCCACCGTCGCCAGCGCAGTCGATCGGCACAACGACCAGCTCCACGACGGCGAGGATGTCGCACGCGTCGACCCGGATATCGCAGACCAGATCGCGACGCTGGCCGCCGAAGAGCTCGGGCTACTCGAAGACGGCGCGTAGGACGATCGTCGAGTCGAGACGATACACAGACGGTGATCGATACCGAACGGCCCTGTATGGACGAGGAATCCGTCGAGTGGCTGAACTACGGCGACGACCAGATACTCGAACTGCTCCAGTCGGAAGACGTCTTCACGCCGGATCAGGTCGCCGAGGACGTACCGATCCCGGCCCCGGATGTCGCCCTTCGGTGCCGGGTGCTCGCGAAACACGGTCTGTTAGACAAACAGGCGATCGGGATGTACGAGGTCACCGAACTCGGAAAACGGTTCCTCGCGGGCGAGGTCGATCCGGAAGAGCTGGCGGCTGATGAAGACGACGCCTGAACACGGCGAAAGCGGTTACGACGCCGACGAAGTCGACCCGGTGAACAAGGAGTTCTACGAAACCGACGCAGGCGGCCGTCGACGCGTTTCGTCGGAGTGGGCTGTTTCGCCGTCACCGTCGTCGGAGCCATCGCCAACGCGTGAATCGTCAGTACCGTCCGAGACCACTGTGTGGCGATCCGCCCCGACTTGCTCGCGATCGTCGAGCAGTACGTCGATCACGTCTGTTGCGGCAGGTGCGTAAAGTGGCCGGTTGTCGTTCCCACAGCGATCGGACATGAGACACGCCGGACAGCCCTCGTCGCGCCCGCAGGGACAGTCGACCATCAGTTCGCGAGCGCGACGGGCGACCGCCTCGTACTCCTCGTAGATGCTCCGCGCGAATCCGACGCCGCCCTCGATCGCGTCGTAAATGAACCAGCCACTGGTGTCGGGCGCATCCGGAAGCCGGTTGGTCGCGAGACCGCCCAGATCCGCCGCATCGACGTTCAATTCGAGCGGTGAGACGGCGATCATCGCGTGTTCGATCGCGTGGATACCCCCGAGATAGCCGTGCAACCGCGGCGGGATGTCCGTACAGTCGTCGTTCTGATAGTCGCCGTGGTCGGCGTGGACGGACCGCTCGACGTCGGCAGGAACCTCGGCCCAGCACAGTTGCGTTCGCATCTCCAGCGGTGGGACGCCCGCGTCGAGCCCGACTGCGCGAACGTCGCCCGAGTTCACCTCTCGCTGGAGGAACGTGCTGTAGTGGATCGTCACCGTGCCGTAGCCGTAGTTGAGCCGGAAGGGTCCGACGGATCGAGAGTCGCGGACCTCGGTGTCGTAGATTCGGACCTGCCCCTGGGACTGGGTGTAGTAGTCCACGTCGACTTGCTCGAGTTCGATCGACGGTTGCGGGCGATCCTCTCGGAGCGCGAGAACTTCGTACTGGCCGCCCTGGAACTGGACGATCGCACCTTCGTGATAGTCGCGATACGCGCGGTCGCGTCCGATCGGTTCGTGATCGATCGACCCCTCGCCAGCGAGTCGAACGTCGAAGGTGTCCCCGCCAGACGCGTAGAGGCTGATCTCGTCCTGCGGCCGATCGCGGTGGGCGTAGGTAACGCCACCCACGAGCGAGCCCTCGATATCCCCGAGCCGACGACCGAACTCGACGGCCCGTTCGAGACGGTCCGTGCCGCCGAATCGATCGGCGTCCGCCTCGGTAAGGGGCAGTTCCTGTGTGGCGCAGTAGAGATGGCGGCGGTAGACGGGGTTGTTCTCGAGGTCGACGACGGCGCTTTCGTGATCCTCTTCGAGAACGTACTCGGGGTGTTCGAGAATGTACTGGTCGAGCGTGGCGTGACCGGGGACGAACACCGAGAGCGCGTCGCGTTCGTCGCGCCCCGAGCGACCGATTCGCTGCCAGAACGACTGGCGAGAGCCGGGATATCCCTGCAGAACGGTGCCGTCGATTCCGCCGACGTTGATGCCGACCTCGAGCGCGCTCGTCGTCGCGACCCCGTCGAGTCGGCCGTCTTTGAGACGGTTCTCGGTCGATCGACGGGTCCGCTTCCCGTGGCCGGCGTTGTACGGGGCGAGGGCGGCAGACCCCTGGTAGGGCAGGCCAGACTCCGAAAGAAACGACTCGGCTCGATCGACGGCCAGTTCAGTTCCCTTCCGGGAACTACAGAACAGCAGCGAGGGAACGTCGTGGTAACAGAGGTGCGCCCACACCTCCGGCGCTTCGACCGTCGCCGGGCGTTTCGAGAGGCCGGCCCACTCCCCGCCACGACCGTCATCCCTGCGCTGACCACGATCGGCCTCCGAGCGTTGACCACGGTCGGCGTCCGTGGGCCGACCACGATCACCATTCCCGGGCTGAGTTCGGATGCCGGATTTCGCGGGCGGTTCCCAGAACACGAGATCGCGGCGACCGTTCGGCGAGCCGTCGTCGTCGATGACCGTCGCGGTTTCGCCAGTGAGCGCCCGCGCGTGGACGCCAGGATTACCGATCGTCGCAGAGGTCAAGACGTATCGGGGGTCGCCGCCGTACCAGTCGATAATGCGACGGGCTCGCCGGAGAATCCAGGCGGCGTGCATCCCACCGAGTCCCGTCCAGGAGTGGGCTTCGTCGACCACGAGCAGGTCGCAGTTGGCGTGAAACTTCGTCCAGCGGTGGTGGCCGGGAAGGTACTGGTTCAGTCCCGCAAAGTTCGTGATGACCACGGTCGCCTCCTCGCGGATGCGACGCTTGTCTTCCGCGCCGGTATCGCCGTCGTAGACGCCGATCGTCAGGTCGAGATCGAGTGTCCCCCGGAGGAAATCGTCGAGTTCGCGCTTCTGGTCCCGGCTGAGCGCCTTCGTGGGGTAGACGATCAGCGCCCGGGTCTCGGGGTCTGCGAGGTAGTTGCGTGCGATCTGGAGGGCATAGACGAGCGTCTTGCCCGACGAGGTCGACGTCGCGACACAGACGTTCTCACCGTCATCGAGCACGTCGAGCGCCTCGGCCTGGTGACTCCAAAGATCGAAGCCGAGTCGTGAGGCGAGTTGCGGGGGAAGGACGTCCTCCGGTCGAACGTAACTGGCCGACTCGGCCGGAATCGAAAAGGTCGCTTCGATCTGTCCGGTGTAGCGACGCGAGGGGTACGTTTCTGCCAGATCGTCGGCCGTGAGCGCCAGTCCGCCGTCGGTCGTCACGTCTTGTCGATCCACGAGTTCGATCCGTTCTGCGGCCGTCCGTCCGGACTCTATCCGGTTTCGGCCTGTGTACGTGCGCCGGTTCGGTTCCTCCATCGTTAGAAATCACCCAGTCCAGTTTGGACCGCATCATGGCCCTCGTCGATCGGTTTGCTCGCCACGTCGCTGCTCGTCTCGCCCGTCCGCCGATCGGTCTCGGCGGCTGGCGCTGCGGTCGCGATCGCATCGTACACCGCCGCCAGTTCGCGAACGTCGGCCTCGCAGTAGGCTCGGGCCGCACCCCAGTCGATCGCTACCGGTCCCGGCGATTCCATTCCCCGTCGAATGCGACGGGCGAGCGTCGCGCCGTCGAGGGCGTCTGCTTCCCCGTCGCGCTCACACCCGATCGCGCTCGCGACGGTCTCGAGCCGGTTCGTTCGACCTGGCAAACAGGCGTGTTCCCGTCGGACCGCCCAGTCGTAGGCGTCGTATCGAAACACGTCCTCGTACCAGAACTCCGCGTACTCGGGGGCGTAACGACTCACGAATCGATCGAGATGGTTGAAATCGAACTCGTAGCCGTTCCAGGTGACGAGCGCCGGCCGATCGTACTCGGCGGCGAGCCAGTCGAGAAACGCACGGGTTGCCTCGCCGGGAGCCTCGCGCGAAGGCACCGTATCGACGAAGTCGACGTACGTCTCGCGTGCAGGGTCGTAGACTCCGATCAGCCAGATGATCGTCGGCGCGAGCCCGTCGGTCTCGATATCCAGGAAAATCGGGTTACGGGTCGCCGGTGGAACCGGCTCTCCCGTCCGTCGAACCACCCGTCCATCGGTCAGCGCCCGAGCGCTGGTTCGCATTCCACGGGCCGTGGCCGCGCCGACGCCGTGGACCGATCGCAACTCGTCCTCAGAGGCTTCGACGATGGCCTCGCGGTCGTCGTAGCCGGCTTCGCGCAATCGGCGGGCGGTTGTCGATCCCACTCCATCCAGCGCCTGTAGCCCAAAGCGATCGGCGGGAACGGACGAGACGGCCACGTCGCCGTCCGGCCCACAGGTCAGACACGCGATTTCGGGCGCGCCCGATCGGCGGACGGGACCGAGTCCCCGGACCGGGAGTCGGCGGGTCGTCCCGTCGACGGTTGCGTGCCAGACGTGGTCGTACGTTGCCGGGAGAGAGGCCGTGAGAAACGTCGTCGGCGTTTGGGCCAATTTCGTCCCAGCGTTCGCGTCCGTATCCTCCGTTTTCGCCCCCGTCGGCCCCTCCGCGACCGCCGGTAGCGAGCGATCCTGATAGCGAGCGATCGCATCACGACCAGCGAGCGACGCCTCCATGGCGACTTCGTCGGCGCTCGTCGCGATGCTGTCACAGATGACGTAGTCGACTCCTGCCGGAAGGTCCGCGACTGCCTCGAGACGGGTGGCAAATCCGACTGTTACGCCGTCGATCGTGTCCGATCGGACCGGCGCGTCGCCCGGCGCGAACACCGGGCCGTCGAACGCTCGACGGAGACGGCTAACGGTTCGGATGTCAGTGCCGTTGTGAGCGATCGCAACGAGGTCGGGATCGAACACGGAGAGGAAATCGTCCAGTCGCTCGGCGGCGGGAGCACCGCCAGCGGAACTGGTCAGGGTGTCACACCGAACCCCGAGTACAGAGATCCCACCGTGGTCGACAGGCATATCAGTACGATGTGAGAGAGGACCGCAAAGCGTTTGCGGACCACGGCGATCGATTTGAACGCGATTCAACCGGGGTGATAGTGCCACGATCGGACCCGGCGCGTATCGACCGCTCGAGCCGTGCGACCGTCGATGCGAATCTCCACCCAGGGCGGCAATGCGGTGGCGTCGATCGGAACGAGCAAAACCAGGGATCCGTCGCCGGTTTCGATCAGCCGTCGATCCGGCGATCGCTGTCGAATACACAGGTTCCATGCACCCGCCTCGAGTCGGTGGCGGACCTGCCACTCGGTGTAGTACCGACCGTCCGATCCCTCGAACAGGGCGTCGATGGGGAGCGTTACCGCCACGTACTGGTCACCCCGCCTCTCGCTGCGGATTGTCGACCGCATCGTCTGGACATAGTCGATCGAACGAATACGATGTGAGCGGATCGACCTTCGGGTGTACATAGGACTGTTCTATATCGTGACTGTCAGCGGATCGTGAACGTCATGTCGTACCGTGCCAGTGAGAGCGGTCGATCGGAAAAACGCACGGCAGAACGCGGAACGGTCGCAGCGGACTGCAGTGTGCCCGTCCTAACAGAGGGGAAACGGTACAACAGACGATCCGACGCGGCTGAGTGGCGATCGTGCCCGATCAATAAGTGATGATCTCGTAGCCCTCGTCGACGTAGCTGCGGATACTCGGGTGGCCCTCGTGCTCGTCGAGCAGCGTGGCCGGACCGTCCTCAATCTCCTCGGCAACGCCGTAGGCGTTCGCACAGTAGTGACAGGCAAACATTAGATCGGTCACGTCAGCGTACAGCGAGTGGTAGTCGTGATCCTCGTCGCTGAGTTCGGGGATCCACTGCGTTCCCGCTCCGTCGAAGACGACGTCGACGTCGTCACCGGCCTCGTCGAACTCCTGGGTAGTCTGGAGTGCGTTGACGACGCGGCCGAGGTCCGAAGGCGATTCAGTACCGGCGAGAACGACGATAGCTGCGTTTGGCATGCGGATTCCCTTTTGGAGACGACGCGTATGACCCTTCTGCGATCGTGTGTGCGTTCGACACGAGCGACCACACGGTTGTCGGGAGCGGTCGGCGGCGGTCGAACGACACACCGGATTTCCGGTGAAGTCCAGCTCGCTTCGATCGGCGTCCGACCCGTTTCAGTTGGACTCTCACAGGCGTTCAGTAACGCCGTCGGACGCTGCGGTGGAGCCACGGGCTTTTCCGGTCGGGACGCATACTAATTCGGGTAACGTTTTCCGTTTCGGGTACATAGAGCACCTCGCCTTCGATCGGCTGAAGGCGGTCCGACGAGCGGGAACCATTCGGACACACCACCTACCACCTCCCGCGTTCTTCGGATCTGTCGTGGGGACTGTAGAACCTGTAAACAGCCGTGGGGACCGTGGATTTGTGATTGCCGTTCGATCCCAGTCGGAACTACCCCGTCGAATATCAGTACGTGCCGTATTGGCGGAAACACGCTACAAGCGCCCTGTCATGGCTACTATACAGAGCGTTTCAGGTTCGGGACACCGCCGCAGAACCCATATACTGTACGAGAACGTACGAGGCTGTAATGGACGAGTCTTCCTCGACGCGGAGTCAGCCGGGAATCTATACTGCACCCCGGACGGATATCTCCCAAAATCAGGGATCGTTCAGGATTCACTTCAATTTCCCCGGCCGCGCCGTCCCGAATCACGACGATCACGGCTACGGCCCGCTGGCTACGGTCGTCGAGTCGTTCATGGACCCGGGGACGCACATCCGAATGCACCAGCACCGCAACGAAGAAATTATTTCGTGGGTCCCGGACGGGGTAATGCGTCACGACGATCGCCAGGGGAACGAGCTGGTCACGGACCCCGATCACCTGCTGGTGATGAACGCCGGTCGCGGGTTCTGGCACGCCGAGGAGACGTACGCGGACGACCCACCGCTCCGAATGCTCCAGATTTTCGTCCGGCCACACAGTCTGAATCTCGAGCCCGGGATCCAACACGAACCGATTCCCGACCCGCTCCCGAGCGAGTGGCGCTACCTGTTCGGTCCCGAAGGCGGTGATGTACCGCTCTATGTCAGAAACGACGTCCAGTTCTACGACTGCCGACTCGACGCGGGAACGACAACGACGCTACCGACCCGACCGGGGTGGGACACCTACTGCTACGTATTCGACGGCGCAGTCGAAGTCGGCGGCGAGTCGGTCGGAGACACCGAAAGCGCGCTCGTGACCGCCAGTGGCGACGTCCCTGTCACCGCAACTGAAAACTCGATCGTCGTCGCGTTCTGTCTCGATCCCGAGGCACCGATCACTCGCCAGGGGACGATCGGTCGCTGACAACGATTTCGGTCCTCGCGAGACGGCGCGGCACGCGACAGTGCACGACACGTAACGGGTCATCCACCGGTAGCAGTCGCCGGATCGACTCACAGAAGCGATTCGAGTCGTGCAAAAAGCTCGGGACGGGTAACGGAGTCGGTCTGAGCGGAGTCTGCTCCAGTTTCAGACTCTTTGAACCCGGTTCCGGTCGGAATCAGGACTACCGTTTCGTCGTCGTCGATCTCGCCCCGCTCGGATAACCGGGCGACTCCGGCAAGTGGTGTCGCAGACGCGGGTTCGACACAGAGCCCACCCCGCCGGGCGTGTTGGCGCTGTGCGTCGCGGATTTCCCGGTCCGTGACGGAGACCACCGCACCACCGGTCCGGCGAACGGCGGTCAGCGCCCGGCTTCCGCTGGGTGGGTTCGGATTCCCGATCGAGTGAGCGATCGTTTCCCCGATCTCCTCGGGAGGGAGCGGCGAGACCGTCTCCCTGTTCGCCTCGAACGCGCGAGTAATCGGGTCCGATTCGGCGGTCTGGACGAGATACAGACGCGGCATCGTATCAACCACACCGGCGTTCAGGAGGTCGAGAAGTCCCCGCCACACGCCGCTTGCGAACCCGCCCGAGCTAGCTGGGAGCGCGATCGCGTCGGGGGTTTCGGGGGCCATCGACTCGTAGATTTCGAACGCCGCGGTCTTGTAGCCGCTCACTCGCGCCGGGGCGTCGCTGAGCAGAATCGAGATCGGAAGTTCCCGGTTCAATCGCAGTGCGTCGTCGTACAGCCTGCCGTAGTCTCCGTCGACTCGCACGATCGTCGGCTCGTACTGGGCGATCAGTTCCAGCCGAGCGGGCGGAATATCGGCCGGAACGAGCACGACGCAGTGACGGCCGAGGCTGGCTGCGTGGGCGGCGGTGCTCATCGCCATGTTTCCGTAGGATACCGTCCCGACGACGTCGTCGCCTCGCCGGACGACCCGCGAGACGGCGACCGCACTGCCGCGGTCCTTGTACGATCCCGTCGGATTCTCGCCCTCGTCTTTGACGTACACGCGACAACCGGCGACTCGATCGAGCCGCGGGCTTCGAATCAGCGGCGTCCGTCCGGCGGCGGCGGCGATCCCGTCCGATGGTGGACCGGGAAGCAGACTATCGTACCGCCACAGTCCGTCCGCGTCGCAATCGTCTCCGAACTGGAATCCCGACGCGTCAACGGCGAACCAAAGCGGTTCGCCGCAGTCACACCGGACGCGACCGTCATCAGGGTAAGTCGCCGCACACTCGTAACAGGAAAGCGGTGAAGCCATTGGCCGGTCGTTGACCGAGGGTGACCTATACAGTGGCGACTTCTGGCCGTGCCGGAACCGCCCGACACCAGGTCGGTATTTCAGCGTTCCAGACAGTCCGGACCGGCAGTCCCTGATAGGATTATATGCCACGTCGTGGCACGACACACCATGTCGAACTCGAATCGACTCGACGAGATGCGACATCCGGAGGTCGAAGCCTACCTCGACGGAACGGAGACGCCGACAGCCCTGATCCCGGTTGGAACGACGGAACAACACGGCGAACACCTCGCGATGGGGACCGACGCGTTCATTCCGACGGAGATCTGCGAACGGATCGCCGGCGACGTCGACGCGCTCGTCGGGCCACCGATCACCTACGGCGCGTCGGATATGCACGCCGGGTACGAGGGCATCACGTATCTTTCCTACCGGACGCTGGCGACGGTCGTGCGCGATATCGCCTACTCGCTGGCCGAAAGCGGGTTTACCGACGTCGCGTTCATTTCGGGCCATCTCACGAACGACTGGGCGGCGAAAGTCGGGGCCAATCAGGCCACACACGACCTGCCCGAGGAGAACTACGTGTACGCCTTCCCCTACTGGGACGCGCTGAGCGGCGACGACATGGCGGAGTACCTCTCCTTCGACGCCGGATGGCACGCGAACATCGGCGAGACGGCCGCGGTCATGGCGATCGACGAGGACCTCGTCGACCTCGAGAGCACGTCCTTCGACGACCCCGACCTTCCCGAAGACATCGAGAACCCCGCGGCGCTGTTAGACCACCTGCTGATCGGGAAAGGAGCGTACTATCGAGTCAGCGAAACCGGGACGTGGGGCGATCCGAGCGACGCGACCGCCGATCTCGGCGAGGAGTACTTCGAGACGATCACACACGCCGTCGCAGAACTCATCAATACGTTCCAGGACGTCCGAGACGACATCTACCAGCGTGATCGTCCGACCCAGGCACAGGAGCAGTGGTGAGGCCTATCGAGAACGGCTCACTGGTTGCCCGTCCGCCCGCCTCACGGTGACAGAAGCGACCGGGGCTACGGATTTCCGTGTCCCTCCTCGAAGAACTCACCGAGTACCGTTTTGAGTCCTTTCCGGAGGTGCTGGTGCATCGTCGGGGGCGAGATGCCCATCGCCGCGGCGATCTCCTCGCCGGTGCTCTCGCGGGGCCAGTCGAAATAGCCGCTGTAGTAGCCAAGTCGGAGCGTCGTCAGCTGACGATCGGTCAGCCCGTCGAGAATTCGTGTTCGGCGCTCCGCGGCCGTCCGAACCGGTCGATCGATGTCGCGTTTGGCCACCAGATCGGTGTTCTCGTAAACCGCGGTCAGTGCCTCAGCGATGTTGCGAACGTCTGCGTTCTGTGGCACCTCGACTAGAATGGTACCGACGCCGTCCTCGACACTCACGTTCCGGATCGTCGCGCCGTAATTCGCGAGCGTCTGGACGCCGGACTCCGCGTGTCGGAGTTCGATCGTACATCGATCGTCTCCCTCGCGAATGAGGCGACTCTCTTCGACCGAATCGTGGGCCGATGCCGCCTCGAGCACCGCTTCGCTATCGAGGCCCTCGATCGTCACGTACTGAAACGACCGACAGTCCGTCGTCGTTCCGGCCCACTCGAGCGTACAGCGACAGTCGTAGCGCTCGGAGAGGTCGAGTGAGAACGTCTCGCCGCCGTCGATCCGGAATTCGAGTTCCACGACGGTGTCCGCAAAGAGCAGTTGCCGGTTCTTGACCGCTTGCATCGTGAATCCGATCGTCTCACCGAGCAGCTTGAACTCCGCACGTTCGCGTTCTCCGAAGGCATCGTCGCGAGCCGCAAGAACGGCGAGCACGCCGTAAATCGCGTCCTCATAGCTGATGGGGACGGCGATCAGCGACTCCACGGCGTCCGCACTGGCGGCGTCTTGCAACGATGTCGGAAGCGAATCCGCCGTCGATAATCCCGTCGCAGTCGTTACTTCACCTGCGGAGATCACCCGACAAAGCGGCGGTTGCTGGTCCGTCGAGAGGTCTCGAACGCAGTCGAGAACCGTCTCAGCGGTGCCTGATCCGGTTCGGTAGGCGAGTTCTCGATTCCCGGTCCGTTCTGCGATCCACGACCCGCAATACAGCTCTGAGTCGACGAGCTGCGTACAGACCTCGCGCTCGATAGCATCCCGCGTCGGTGCCTCGACGAGCGTTTCGATGACCTCCCGAACGACCGCGTTGATTCTGTTGAGCGTTTCGAGTCGATCGCGGCGGGACCTGAGTTCACGGACGCGACGGGCCCGCTTCGTGTTGTCCCGAGCAAGCCACAACACGGCCCTCGAAGACGATTGTCCGTCCCCAACCGGGAGGACTCGCGCCTCGAAACTGCGTGTTCCATCCATCGTTTCGGCGTCGTACTCGATCCACTGTGCCTCGTCAGAGTCGATCGCCCGGTCGATACACGACTGGAGACGCCCCGCGGTATCCTCGGGGAACGCCTCGTGGATCGTGTTGCCGACGAGGTCTTCGGGGGGAAGTGAATACAGCGCTGTTGCGTTCGGACGGACGCTCACCTCGAGATACGTTCCATCCGCACGAATCAGGAACGCCTCGTCAGGAAGTTCGTCGGCAAAGCGCCGAAGAAGGTTCCACTGCTCGGTTGCGTTGTGCTGTCGGTCCCGTTCCGCTCGCGGTTCGAGAGGCGGTCGAACAGCTGGTTCAATTCGGTCGATCACGTCCGCATCCTCCGGAACGTAGTCGGTCGCACCCGCTCGCAGGGCGGCCGTCGCCACCCGTTCGCTCCCGCATCGAGGGGCGACGACGATCGGAACTGTCGGTCGAGCGGTACGAATCCGCTCGACACCGCGACGGATCGCTGCCGGCTGGTCGAGTGCGACGACGACAGCGGGACCGGAAGTCGACATCGACCCGTCTACACGCTCCGTCGTGCCCGCATTTCGCTCCGTCCCGGACGCGGCGATTGCGGCCTCGATATCGCCAGCGGCAGAAACCACCGTAACGGCCACCGATGGGTCCGCACGAAGCGCAGTATAGAACTCTCGGTTGCACTCTTCGGAATCTGATACGACGACGATTCGCTCGTTTCGAGGGTGTCCTGCCATGAAATCTGCGATCGGTCGAGGGGCGGTTCGCACGCGTCGGTTCGACGACGGGAGGCTCGGCATCGCCGGACGAGTTCGTGGTCTTTTACCAACAGGACGGTTGAAAGTAAAAACCTACTGGTCCGTATGGCCCGGAGGTCGGTGCTGGCCGTACAGTTGTGGCAGTCACTCCGTTACCTCCCAGCAGGTCCGACTGTCAGTAACCCACGACTGAAGTCGTTGGCTTCCTACTCGTATCTGTGTGAGTGGCGATCGTTCTGAGGAACGTCGAACACGAGCGTAAAAAGCGCTAGTAAAAGATGGACGGCGTTGTCGAAGCCAGGTGCACGAGGAGACGGATTGCGGCGAAACGAAGTCGGCCTGAGCGGCCCGCCTTGCGGTCGCACGTATGCGGGTAATTGTCGACGGTTCGACCACCGAGTAAGCGGTCGGACAGTCCCGTCTCGGCTGGTGGAACTAGATTTCACCCTGCTCTTTGAGGTCCTCGATGATGTCGTCGACGAACGTCTCGGGGTCGTCGTAGGGGAAGTCCCCGCCGGACGTTTTGGTGTTGAGTTCCATCGCGGTGACGGAGTAATCACCCGACTCGAACTTCGTTCCCGGCCCGTTTGGCAGCGCCGGCACGAGGTCCATCGGGCTGGAAATCGGGTAGTCTGCACCTTCGAAGGCGTCGATCATCTGCTCTCGGAGTTCGGCTTCGTCTACCATTGCGTCTCGGTGTTACACACGATAAATAATAAATTTGTAGGTAGTTGCAGGTACGACGGCGACCGCTCCGAGCCAATAGTCAGTCGTATTCACTCATTCGGAGCGGGCGAAACTCAGAGTCGACGCATGAATTCCGGGAGAATTCCGCGCTCGGTGGAATCGCCGGCCCCGGTCGGGTTCGCACCCGGCCGATCGACATCGGTCCCGTCGTCGAACGAGGTGGTCGGTTCGTCGAACGCGTCCGGTTCGCTCGCAGCCGCGACAGCTCCGTCAGTCCCATCGGCCGTGTCGGAGCTCTCATCCTCATTGGCGCTCTCGACGGCCTCCTCGAATTCCTCCGGCGAGATTGGTCCGAAATAGTAAGGGTTGGTCGGTTTGAGCGCAGCCATCAGTTGCAAATTCGCGTATCCCGCCAGCACGAGCGCCGGGACGAACAGGACCTCGATCCCAAACAGGATCGGCCCAGCGGTCAGGATCACCAGAAAGGCCGCAAGTGGGGAGTAAACGAAGTAGGCGAGCACCCGAAACCAGTTGTCGACGTACGCGTCGACGACGTACGCGTACACCCCGTAGGCACCGACGACGAGCCCGATATCCGCATACAGTGCGACCAGCAACCCCACATCCCCCGCCACAAGTTTGTGAATCTGGACCGCGATCGCGCCCGTGAGAACGGTCGTCCTGTTGACGTACGTCTCGTCGAGCGCCATCCCGAAGACCAAGACCAGCAGCTGGATCAGCGGCGCTGCGATCCACCACGGGAGCGTACTGAATACGAACAGCGAAACCACGTCGTGCACGGCTTGTCGTCTCAACCACTGCATCCAGCACTCTTCAACGTTCGTTCCGTTTCGAGTCTCGATACGAACGCCGAATACGCTCTTCGTCTGGCGACATCGATCGGTCGGAGCGATCGCAATCCGGAGGACGTATCACGTATCGAATACGTCTCCGAAACAATAATGATGTAGCAGCGACGACTCCTCGATTATGGCGAAAGATACCGTCAGATACCCCGACGACGTCGTCGATCAGATCGACGCCCTCGTCGAAGACGGTATGTTCGAGAGCAAATCCGAGTTCTACCGGTTCTCTGCGGAGTACGTACTCACACTCATCGAATCCGACCACGAGGTGAAGACGTTCAACTTCGAGGAGATCAAGTCCGAACTCGATATCTGCGAGGCAGATCACGCCAGAGCCCTGGGGACCGACGGCGGCACGTTTTTCCTCGACGCCGTTATCACGGTCCGAAAGCAGGGACTGCGCGGCAACTACGAGGCGGCAGAGCGGTTTATCGACACCCACTACGAACCGACCGACCAGGAGTGCATCATCCTCGAAGAGCTGCTCGGAACGTACCGAGACAAATCGATATAGCCCCGTCTATCGGTCGGACTCACCGCGTCGAGTTTCAGGGAAACGGTGCGCTGAGCGCCCCGAGGTCGACGTGCTCACCGACGAGCGCCGCCGCTCGGTCGAACGGCGTTTTGCTCAGCGTGGATGAGATGGTGGCTGCTGTCGCCGGTCGATCGACCCCAGCGCAAGCGGCGACGGCGTCGAGGAAGGGGCCGCGGACGTTCGGGTTGTCGAATACGCCGTGGAGGTACGTTCCGAGGACGATGCCGGTAGCGGCGCTCGAATCCCCGAGGGGCCGACTGACTGGCTCGAGTGCCGTCGTTCGTCCTGCGTGGATTTCGTAGCCCGAGGCGGTCCCGCACGCGCCATCGAGCAGGGGCGTGGCCCCATCGTCGACCGCCACCGTCGTTCGTTCGAGACGCTTGTCCTCCTCGAAACGCGTTTCGACCGGTAGCAGGCCGAATCCCGAAACGGCATCGTCGATACCGATCCCCTCGAGCGTTGCGTTCGTGATGCGTTTGCCGAGCATCTGGTAGCCGCCACAGAGACCGACGATCGGACCGTCGAACGCCGACAGCGCCTCGTCGAAGCCGGCGGCCCGGAGTGCGAGCAAATCGTCCACCGTGTTCTTGGTTCCCGGAATGACGACCGCGTCGGCGTCGACCGTCTCGAGCAGGTCTATTGGCGACGGGGCGTCGATGTCGACCGGAAGGTACGCTACGGAGACGCCAGGTTGTGCCGCGAGGGCCTCGAGATCGGTGGCGTTCGAGATACGGGGGAGTCGCGGAACCGCGATCGTGACGCGCCGATCGGAAGCGATCCGATCGTCGTCACCGACTACGGCTAGCTCGCCGGTCGTAGGAAGGCCGACGCTGTCCTCTTCGGGCAGTCCCGGATCGTCGTAGGGAAGGACGCCGAGGATCGGGACGCCGGTTCGAGACTCGATCTCTTCGATGCCGGGGTTGAGCAGCGACGGATCGCCGCGGAACTTCGTGATGACTGCCCCGACGATTCGCTCCCGGAGATCGTCCGGCACGAGTTCGATCGTTCCGTAAAGGCTGGCGAAGGCACCGCCGCGTTCGATGTCGACCAGTAACAGGATATCGGCGTCGGCAAAGCGAGCCAGTTCGACGTTCGCGAGGTCGCGGTCGTGGAGATTGATCTCAGCGATGCTACCGGCTCCTTCGGCGATGATCGCGTCGTGGTCCGCTGCCAGCCGACGATAGGATTCCTCGGCCGCCGTCAGTGCATCCCCCCAGTGCTCGTCGTAGTAGCGACCGGGCGGGACGTGCTCGCGAGCGATTCCCTGGACGACGAGTTGACTCTCGCCGCCGCCCCGCGGTTTGAGCAAGACGGGGTTGCAGTCGGTCGTCGGCGTCACGCGCGCTGCACGCGCCTGCACAGACTGCGAGACGCCAATCTCGCCCCATCGATCGTCGGCTGTCGACCCAGTGTCACCCACACCTGGGTCAGTCCCACCGCTCGCAACCGCGTCGGGTCGAACGACGACCCGGGCGTTGTTGCTCATATTCTGTGCCTTGTACGGGGCAACAGAGACGCCGCGATCGGACAGGTACCGACAGAGACCGGCGGCGACAGTCGACTTGCCGACGTGACTCGCCGTGCCGGCGACGAGGAAGGTCCGTGTCATCCGGATATCGACTCCTTTCGCCCGCCGGGCCATCGACCTGTCGGTTCCGGGCTGTCGATCGCCAGCAACCGTCGAGGCTAATCCGAGTGAGCGTTACGGTCGACGCTTTCGATGTCGACTTTCTCCTCGGAATGGGGTTCGATATGGCTCAGAATCTCGTGGAGGACGGAGCCGATGGTGTGCCCCCCTCGTCGTGTAAATCGACGCCGCGTTCGTACTCGCGGAAGTCATAGCGGCTGATCTCCTCGTACGCATTTCAGAGTTGTAGACGGTACGAACGTGTGTTCGATCGATCTCCGTCGAAATTCCGGTAAAATTCCGATCCGCCTTGCATACGACGGCTCGATTTGCGTGGTCGACGAGTTCCAGACCGAATCGACGAGGCTCTCGTCGCTCGTGCCGACTGTTCCTGCCCGTACGATCACGGCGGGATCTGCAAGCATGACGTTGCTGTACTGTTGACTCGCAATTGACCTCGCACACACCTACGGGAGCATCACCGAACACGACGTGGCTTGTAATGTTTTGTCGGGTCTCGAGCGGTATCGCCAGTTCGTCATCGAGGTCCGTGACTACCTCGAATCGATCGGGGCATTTGATGAGTGAGAGGGTTGGGAGGTGACGCTCCAGTATGAGAAAATTCGCCGTTTACGGCGAGAATAATCTCACTGGTCTTCTGAACCATTGACTCGGCGAGAGAGCCAGTAGCCGGCACCACCGATGCTGGCCAGCGGGCTAACGATACCCAGGCCCGGGACGGAATCGCCGATAGCCCCGTCGTCTTCTCCGTTCGTGGCTGGTTCAGTATCGTCTGTATCATCCGCAGATGAGCTGTCCTCAGCAGAGTCAGTATCGTCCATGACACCGTTTCCTGACCCGTTCTCGTCCGGGTCACCCACGGTGAACGACGTGGTAATCGAGTCTGTCTCCCCGTCGGCGCCGACAATGGTTAACGTCACCTCGTGCGCTCCAACGTCTTCGGAGGTGTAGCGGATCGACTCTCCTGCTTCCGGGAAGTTCTCGGCCTGTGGCGCGTTCCACTTGAAGGAAGTGCTTGCTCCATCGGAGGGTGATCCGCTGATCGATACCTCCTGCCCAGGATCCGGCTCGAAGGTATCTGCCCAGACAGCCGGTGAGATTTCGCCAGTCTCCCCGCCGTCGGCCCACTCATCATGGTGACCGAGCGTTCCGAGTGCTACTCGTGAATCCTCGCTGGATGCGGTCGTCTCGAGATCGATCGCGTATAGCGTTTCGTCGTGGCAGCCGACATAGACTATTCCGTCGGAGACGACCGGGGTCGAATTGACACCATCGTCAGTCTCGAAGGTCCACTCACGCTCGGCGGTCCACGCGTCCAGCGCGTAGACGACCCCGTCGACGACTGTCGGTGCGGTCCGTGCCCGTTGGTCGGCCTCGTAGGTCCACTCGACGGTCCTGCCGTTTGCAGCCGCGGTCGCAGAGACCGTTCCGGCCATAGAGACACCCGCTATCGCTGCCGCCGTTCCCACACCAGATTTGAGTATGGCCCGTCGAGTTGGACCGAAAATCGGCCGACTGTGGATTCCTTCTGATTCGTCGATCCGCTCCTGAATCTGCGCCCGATTGCCGATCCTCCCTCGAGAATCCGCTGGGCGTTTACCGCTGCCTGCGTGCCGTTTCATATCCACATATTGATTGTTGCATACTTTGCTTTCATCTGAATGGGATGTAATCGACGGACTCACATTGGAGTAATCGAACCGACGAGGTCAACCGTTGCCGACGGATCAGCCGGTTGACGGTCCGTGACTGTTATAGGGTGCGTTTTGCTGCTGGGCTTTCGCATATTCCCGTCCCGATATTGCACCCAGTGTTTAACCCTGTAGAGCAATTCTTTCTAGATAATGGAACGCCTTACCCGACAGAAAGAGCACGACACTGAAACCGAGAACGAAACCACTGGGAAAGAGGGCGTTCGAAGCTGTCCTGAATGTGATTCGACAGCACTCGTGAAAAGTTCAGATGGAAGTGAAATTAGTTGCGAAGACTGTGGTCTCGTCTTGGAAGAGGAGACGATCGATCGAGGGCCAGAGTGGCGGGCGTTCAATGCAGCCGAGCGTGACAACAAATCACGCGTTGGTGCGCCGACGACCCAGACGATGCACGACAAGGGACTGACGACGACGATCGATTGGAAAAACCAAGACGCTTACGGACGATCGCTTTCCTCGGAAAAGCGCAGTCAAATGAATCGACTGCGGAAATGGCAAGAACGAATCCGAACAAAGGACGCTGGCGAGCGAAATCTTCAGTTTGCGCTCTCGGAAACTGATCGGATGGCCTCCGCCCTTGGTGTTCCCCGCTCTGTTCGAGAGGTTGCAAGCGTCCTCTATCGACGCGCGCTCGATGAGGACCTCATCCGGGGACGATCGATCGAAGGTGTTGCTACCAGTACGTTATACGCAGCCTGTCGGATGGAAGGAATCCCACGATCGCTCGATGAAATTGCGGCCGTCTCACGAGTAGACCGGATGGAGATCGGACGAACCTATCGATACATCTCACAGGAACTGAACCTCGAGATGGAGCCTGTCGATCCCAAAAAGTACGTTCCTCGCTTCTGTTCTGAACTCGAACTTCCCGAAGAGGTACAAGCGAAGGCCAACGAAATTATCGACACGACGGCCGAGAAAGGGTTACTGTCGGGCAAATCACCGACTGGGTATGCCGCAGCTGCCATCTATGCGGCTGCCCTCCTCTGTAATAACAAAAAGACGCAGCGAGAAGTCGCTGACGTGGCGCAAGTAACGGAGGTCACAATTCGGAATCGATATCAAGAGCAAATCGCTGCAATGGGGATTCACAGCTAACCCTGACGATCGGGAGCCGATTTACAAGTAGTAGTCTTCACGTTCGAGCACGTCAGCGAAGGCAACGGTTTCTCTGACATCCGTGAGTTCGATCGTCACCCGTTCTCCTCTTTCCATCTCGGAAACGATGGTCACAGATCCTCGTTCGACGCGAGCGATTCCATCACCCTGCTCTCCAATACCCGCGACATCTACAGTGCGGGTTCGCCGTTCGTTACAGGTGCCACCGGACCATCGGTGCAGCGGTCTTCTCGAGTTCGATTCGGAAAGACCCACTGCACCGATGGCTTTGAGCAGTTGCACTCGGGAAGCGGTCGGTGATTCGGACACCCAGAAAGATGAGACGCTGCAGACGCCGATCGGGAACCCGAGACTCACTCCGCAGTCCGATACCGACGTTCCCAGCGCGGTCCGGCGTGGGTCGAGAGCCTGACGCCGAAAATCCCGAACGCGATTCCCGAGATCGCGATCGCAGCACCGGTCGAAACTGTCGGTGGCACGATCACGAAGCCGACGACGAGCGTCGGGACGAGCGGGACGGCGACGCCCACAGTAAACAGCGAGAACCGAACGGCGTCGAAGAGGAACTCGTTTGGGTCGAAGCCAGCGATGTAGACCGTCAACCCGTAGTAGTACAGCGCGTAGCCGGCGAGCACGGTTGCGCCGACGATCGCATCGAGGAGTGACGCCTCGAACCAGAGGACTGCCCCGAGGTAGGGGCCTGCGACCGCTGGCGCGCCGACGAGGACGAACGCGACCCGTTTCGCCCGGAAAACGTCAGTGACGGAGACGGGATACGCGAGGTACGACTCGACCGCGTCAAACTGGGTGAGCCAGTTGTACGTGGTAAAAGCCGACAGGCCGAGCACGCCGCCGAAGAAGATGCCAGGTGCTGGCTCGACGCCGGTAATCGAGTCGACGACCCCGATCAGCGAAGCGACGAGCGCGAACAGAATTCCAGCCGAGACGAGTGGTTTCCAGACACCACCGGACGAACGGGCGAGATCGAGCAGCGTTTTCGTGACGAGGGGGTTTTCGGCCGCGGGAACGACCCTTCGGGTCCTGGCGAAGCCGTCGGTGGCAGTCCGATCGGGGCGGCCGTACGTCGGATCGTAGACGCCGAGAGCGGCGGTCCCAACCACGACGGTTGCAACCGCTAGTCCGCCGGCGATAGCCGGCGAGTCGAGGGGCACGAGGATCGCGCTGGGCTGGCCTAGAGCAACGAAAACGGCGGCTAGAACACCGAGACAGACGACGATCGCCCACGCAGGAACGCCGTGCGTCCGTATCGTAACCAACGCGACGGTCGTGACCATTCCGGTCGCGAAGACGATCGAAAGGGAAGCCCAGAGTGCGCCGACAGTGAGAAGCGACCGTACCGACGAGCCGAACAACGGTGTGACGCCGATCGCCATAGGCAAGACGATGACGACGGCATAGAATAGCCCGTCTTTCAAGAGAAACAACCCGAGCAACTGCCGGCGACCGATCGGGAGCGTCGACGGTGTCGAGAGTACGAGCGAGAGGTCCCCGAAGACGTTCTCGAGCATGTCCGACCCGGCGAACGCAGCCGTCCCGCCGTAGAGACCGAAGCCGGCCGCGAGGAAGTGCAGTCCCGCAAGAACCGTCCTCGTACTCGAACCGTTTGCAACGAGCGCAACGCCACCGAGAGCTGCGAGCACCGCCACGACGGCCGGAAACAACGCGAATCGCCAGCCGCCAAACAACCGAGTGTGCAGCCGCCACTCCTCCCGAAAGAGCACTCGGAGCAGGGTCCGACGAGCGGGCCCGCTGGCCGTCGTCGATCTCCTCATGTGGGCGTACCTGCAGGAACGTCACGAGCAGTTCCATCGCCGACGGCGTCGAGAAAGACCTCGAGCAAAGAGGCGTTCGCGTCGGCTTCGATCGATCGTTCTGCGACGATCTGACCGTCCGCAACGATACCGACTCGCGTACAGATCTCCTCGGCAACGTCGATATCGTGGGTCGAGACGAAAACGGCGTTGTCCCTGGACGCGTAATCGACGAGAAACTCCTTGATTTGCTCCTGGACGAGCGGGTCGAGGTTTGCAAGGGGTTCGTCGATGAAGACGACGTCCGGGTCGTGAACGAACGCCTGGGTGATCATTACCTTCTGCTGTTGGCCCCGCGAGAGATCAGTGGAGAGTGTATCGAGTTTGCTTCGGAAGCCGAGTCGGTCGGCCCAGCGAGCGGTTTGTTCGACCACGTGTTCGGAGTCGAGATTCCGAACCGCACCGACGAACTCGAGGTACTCCCGCGGCGTCAAAAAGCTGGGCGGTGATCCTTGCTCGGGCAGGATGCCGACGCGACGGCGCGTCTCGATCGGCTCCGCGGCTGGGTTCGTCCCGAGGACCCGGACCTCCCCCGCGTCGGGATCGATCTGTCCTGTCAGGATTCGAATTGTGGAAGTTTTTCCAGCACCGTTGGGACCGAGAAAGCCAAACAATTCGCCCCGTCCGACCGAAAACGACATCCCGTTCAGTGCATCCACGGAGCCGAAGGACCGCCGGAGTCCAGTCACGCGTACGACACTCATCAATGGCGGATCATTTCGATCGGTCGGTAATAACTGTGCTGGCGATCGTGTGGCTCAAACCAGACGGCGGGCGCTGGCGGGACATCCAGTCGCCACGGATCGACGCGCGACCGGGAGGTGACCGGGCGACATCCGCCCAACATGGACCCCGGAGTCGGCCCGATCAGTACTCCGTCCCCTGACGCGCCCGCTGGCCGTCCTCGATCGGGTGTTTCACTTTCCGGACGTTCGTGATCAGGTCGGCTCGCTTCGAGAGGTAGTCGGGTTCGGTGTGACTTCCAGAGAGAACGAGTTCGAGCCGATCGGGCGTTGCGTCGATGAGATCGTGTACGTCGGCTTCGCTGACGAGTCCCCGGTCGGCGGCGTACAGCAGTTCGTCGAGAATCAGCATGTGCATCCCCGCCTCGGGGTCGGCGTCGAGCGGAATCGGTCCGTCGAGGGCTGCCTCGTGTGCCG
Source organism: Halosolutus sp. DAT137 (assembly GCF_059736405.1). Classification (NCBI taxonomy): domain Archaea; kingdom Methanobacteriati; phylum Methanobacteriota; class Halobacteria; order Halobacteriales; family Natrialbaceae; genus Halosolutus; species Halosolutus sp. DAT137. The sequence continues at coordinate 64,350 of NZ_JCAQID010000005.1, forward strand.
CCGAGAGCAACTCGTGGGCGCGTTCGAGACCAGCCTGAGCCTCCGCCTCGTGGTCCGCCTCCTCGCTGCCGTCGGCCATCCCGTGCCAACCGTAGTGGCCCAGGTTCTCGTAGCTAATCCCCGGCAGGGCTGCGATCGCGTTGTACTCGCCGCGAACGGCATCGACGCTCGATGCGCCGCCTTTCATGAACTGGAGCACGTGGACGCGGTAGCCGTGGCCGGCCGCCCGCATCCCCATGCCGAGCGTCGCCGTCGTCTTTCCCTTCCCGTCGCCCCACCACACCTGAACGAGACCGAACTCGTCGGGTGCGGCCGGTTCGATCGGTTCGGCTTCGGGCGTACGTCCCTTCCCGGGCGTGTTCGCGACCGTCGAGTCGGGCGTCTGGTCGTCGTCCATACCGTGGCCTCGGGGTCGCCACATATGTAGCTACGGCATCCGTCGAGCGCCAACCGGACCGACTCTCCCGACCAAACGTGACTTTAGGCTTCGCTCCTAACGTAGCCCTATCGCATGTCTCTCGAGTTCTCGTCGCCCGACGATACGCCGCCGCTGTGTGACGTTATCAGCGTCCTGGACGATGAGGGTTGTCGTGGCATTATCGCGATACTCGAGGAACCGATGACCGTCCCGGAGATTGCAGAGGCGGCCGATCTCCCGCTTTCGTCGACCTATCGCAAACTCGATCGGCTGACCGACGCACAACTGCTCACCGAAACCGTCGGCGTTCAGCAGGGCCGCCACCACAAATCCCGGTACGTCGTCAATTTCGACCGACTCTCGATCGGTCTCGACGACGATCGAGAGTTTCGCGTCGAGGTCAGCCGATCGACGGACGCTTCCGCCGGCATCTGGTCGGATGCGACCCAGGAGTTCTGAGAGTCTTTATTTTTAGACACGGTAGTGAGGGGAACGCGAAATAAACACGATAGAGAACGGTAGCACGAACCATCACACAGGTTTCGAATGAGATTATCACCCTGCTGATTCCGCAAACCCAGTCTCCAGTAACAGGTATGAATGGATTTCCGTAAATTCAAACTCCCGTGTAGTTCGCTAGTTGCACGTCACATACATACGACCCGAACGGCTAGTTGGGGGTGATGACAGAGCGTGCAACGATCGGCGGCGGTTGCTTCTGGTGTATCGAAGCGGCGTTCAAAGAACTCGACGGCGTCGAGAGCGTCGTCTCGGGATACGCGGGCGGTGACACCGAGAACCCGTCGTACCGCGAGGTCTGTTCCGGGACGACCGGTCACGCCGAAGTCGTTCGCGTGGAATACGACCCCGATGCGATCAGCTACGACGAACTTCTCGAAGTGTTCTTTACCGTTCACGACCCGACACAGCTGAATAGGCAGGGTCCCGACGTGGGCAGTCAGTATCGATCGATCGTCCTTTTCGAGAGCGACGAGCAGCGATCGCAAGCCGAGGCGTACATCGAAGCGCTCGACGAGGAGTACGATGCGGACGTGGTAACCGAACTGGAGCCACTCGAGACGTTCTACCGAGCCGAGGAGAAACATCAGGATTATTTTGAGAAGAACCCGCAGGATGCCTACTGCCGAATGCACGCCGCGCCGAAGGTCGAGAAGGTTCGCGAGAAGTTCGAGTCGAAGGTCGCCCACCCGTAACCCGTCGCCACCGTTTCACCCCACCGACCGGGCGGCGAGAAACGTCGGGACGCGAATCAGTCGGTAGCCCGCCAGATCAGGAGAACACCGCCGTCGAGGCGCTCGACGGTTTCGAGTTCGAGCGTCGGAAACTCGGTCGCGAACCCCTCCCCGTCGGCCAGCGTCGGCGCGTCGCGGCCGCCGATCACCGTCGGTCCGACGAATACTCGGAGTTCGTCGACCAGACCAGCTTCGAATAACGAAAAGATGAGTTCGCCGCCGCCTTCGACCATGATCTGGTCCAGTCCCTCGTTTTGTAACGTTGCGAATGCGTACAGCAGGTCGACGCGATCCTCACCCGCCGTCACCAGTTCCGCTCGATCTGCGAGAGCCAGGCGTCGATCGATCGGCGCGGACTCGCTCACACAGACGTAGGTTGTCGCCGCATCGTCGAGAATCGCCGCGTCGGCTGGCGTCCGTGCCCGTGAGTCGAAAACGACGCGCGCTGGATTCGGCGGTTCCCCGTTCTCGCGTCGCGCTCCCCGGAGGGCTTCGTCTTTGACCGTCAGGTGTGGATCGTCCGCGAGCACGGTGCCGACACCGACGCAGACGGCGTCGCTCTCCGCTCGAAGGCGGTCCACGCGGTCGAAGTCCTCGTCACCACTGATCGCGATCTGTTCGCGGCGACGAGAAGACAGTTTGCCATCCGCGCTCATGGCGGCGTTGACCACGAGGTGCATACTCGTGTTCAAGCGGCAGGAATAATGAAGACTCCGTGTTCGTCCGGCCAAAACTCGTCCCCACTCATCGAAAGTCGATCGGTCCCACTTCCGGCGATCGCTCGGCTACACGGCGAGTCCGACATCCACGATCACCATGACGACGAACCCGGCGACGAACGTCAGCGTGGCGATGTCGGCGTACCCGTGCCCGTGACTCGCAGGGATGAGTTCCCGAAAAATGACGGCCATCATCGTGCCGGCCGCAAATCCGGCGGCGATCGGAAAGAGTCCGGTGACGGCCACCACGAGCGCGAAGCCGGCCGCGGCAGCGATCGGTTCGGGAACCGCGCCCGAGAGCGTCGTATAGAAGACAGTCTTCGTGTTCGAGAGCCCCGTTCGACTCGCGGGAATCGCCATCGCAAAGCCGTCGGGGACGTTCTGGATCGCGATCGCGGTCGCGAGTGCGATACCGACGCCTTCTAGCCCGCTCGCGAACGCGATTCCGATCGCCAGCCCTTCAGGGACGTTGTGGATCGTGATCGCGCTGCCGACGAGCAACGCGCGGCGAGCGTTCAGTTCGGTCTCGTCGGTCTCATCGGACTCCGTCGGTAACCCGGTTCCGGCCCCCTGTTCGGTCTCCTTCGGCAGTTCGGTTCCGGCCCCCTGTTCGGTCTCTTTCGACAATCCGGTTTCGGCCGTCCGCCCGGTTTCGTCCGACGCCCCGATATGGTCGATCGTGTCGGTCCCCTCGTCCCATTCGGTCCGGTTCTCACGTTCGGAATCCGGTACCGGCTCGATCTCCGCCTCGGCACCCGCTGACTCGGGGTACGTCCGGCCGCCCTCACCTCTGCCGACGAGGTGAATGTGGGGCAGAAGTCTGTTCGCGACGAGCAAGAAGACGGCACCGAGGAGGACGCCAGCGATCACCTCCCACAGCGACCCGTACTCGAGTCCCGGAACCACGAGCGCGAAGACCGCCGCGCCGAACATGATCCCCGCCGCGAGCCCGATCGCGGCGTCGTACGCTCGATGGCTGACTCGCTGCGTGACGAAGACCGGCAGTGCACCGATTCCGGTTGCAGCCCCGGCGAGTAACGCGATCACCACGACGTCAACGATCGAGACCACGGGTCACCCATTCGACGGACAACGAATATAGTAGTGGCGTTACGTCTCGGTCGCTGACGGCCCAGGTATCGATCGGCGTCACTACTGTCGTGTCCGCAGCGCCGAACGCCGCGACGGTGGTAGAGACGAGCACTGAGGCGTCGGTCCCGGCCAGTCGATCCTCGCGATCGAACCACCGAAGCATCACGTCGGCCAGTCGATCGTGAGCGGTAGCGTCGTCGACGCCGCTGGGTTCGTCGCCGGGTTGCCCCCCATAGCTTCCGAACTGTGAGTGGTTCATCGGCAGAGTTCTCTCCGTCGCGCCCGCCGGTAGATTCTCGCGGTTTGCGTCGTAGGCATTCCGATCGAGGACTGTATCCACGCTCCCGGTCACGCTCAGAACGTCGAGGTCGGTCTCCGAAATGTCACGGTCGCAGTAGGACGCGAAGAGAACGACGCCCTCGACGCGCACCGGGTGTTCCTGTGCGTATCGACAGGCCGCCACGCCGCCCAGCGAGTGCCCGCCGACGTACCAGCGATCGATCGACTGGTCGTCGACGTATTTCGCGGCTGCGTTCCGATCGAGGATCGCGAGGTTGAGCGGCATCTTCGGGATGACGACAGTCGCGTTGGCATCGCTGACGAGGGGGGCGAGCGACGCGAGGTAGGCGTCCGGATGGACGCGTCCGCCGGGATAAAAGACGAGGGCGGCCGTGGAATTGCCCGTTGTAGGCTCGAGAACGTACGTTTCTCCCTGTTCGGTGACCGTCACGTCCGTGTCGTCCTGGACGCTCTCGATACTGACCTGCGCGCCGTGGAGGGGCGTTCCGAAGACGATTATTGCGCCCCCGAAAAGCAATATTCCAATTGCAACGAGCCAGACGACGAGCCGTTTCGCCTGGCTGCGGAGCGGTGCACTCTCCATTAGTGAGAGGTTACGTCCACCGAATTAAATCCTTCCGGCTGAGTGTACTCGCATTCACCGGCGGACACACGTTAGCGAGTTCGACGCGGGTCGTCGCTCGATCCGAGCAGAATTCGATAGATGACGTAGCCGATAAGCAGGGCGAACCCGAACGTTGCGACAGTTTCTGCGAACCAGATGGCTGCGTACAGCGCTCGCGTGAGGATCCGTACGAGGACGATTCCACCGAAAACGAGGACGACGAACGCGAGCCCTCCCACTGCCGCACCGAGCCGTTCCATGCAACCAGTTCGATCGGGAGCGAAATGAGCCTACTGCACGACTTAGCGGTCGAACCGATTGTACTACCCCGCGGATACGCCTACTGTACTGCCCCGCGGATACGCCTACTGTACTGCCCCGCGGATACGCCTACTGTACTGCCCCGCGGATACGCCTACTGTACTGCCCCGCAGATACGCCTACTGTACTGCCCCGCAGATACGCCTACTGTACTGCCCCGCGGATACACTACCGTTCAGAGTCGCGTTTCACTTCCGCTCTGCTGCGGGAACGCTTTTGAAGCCCCCGAACGAAAACCCGATGATGGAACTCGATGATCATGCCGAGGATCTTGCCTCCGACCTCGGTGTCGACAAAGAGGAGGTCAAAGCGGACCTGCAGAACTTAGTGGAGTACAGCGTTCCGGTGGACGAAGCCACACAGAGCCTTCGCCGCAAGTACGGTGACGGCAGCAGTGGCGGTGGCGGAGCCCCGTCCGCGAAAGACATTGGCGAGATCACTCCCGACGATAGCAACGTGACCGTCACGGGCGTCGTCCTCACCGCCGGCAAACGATCGATCCGCTACCAGGGCGACGACCACGTCATCGTCGAAGGCCGACTCGCCGACCAGACCGGCGTCATCGACTACACCGCCTGGGAGGACTTCGGCCTCTCGCCGGGCGATACGATCACCGCGGGCAACGCTAGCGTCCGCGAGTGGGACGGCGAACCCGAACTCAACCTCGGCGAGAGCACCTCGCTGTCGTTCGTCGACGACGCGATCGACATCCGCCACGACATCGGCGGCGAGAGCGAACTCGCCGACCTTCACACGGGCGACCGCGCGGTCACGGTCGAGGTTGCCGTCGTCGAATGCGAACGCCGGACGATCGACGGCCGGGACGGCGAAACGGAGATTCTCAGCGGCGTCTTCGGTGACGAGAGCGGCCGCCTGCCGTTTACGAACTGGGAGCCGGCCCCTGAAATTGAAGCGGGTGGCCCCGTCCGTATCGAGAACGCGTACGTCCAGGAGTTCCGGGGCGTTCCCGAAGTCAACGTCTCGACGTTTTCGACGGTGACGGCGATCGATCGCGAGATTCGGGTCGGCTCGGACGCGACGACGATGGCCGTCGGCGACGCCGTCCGAACCGGCGGTATTTACGACGTCGAACTCGTTGGCAACGTCCTCGCAGTGCGTGACGGCTCTGGCCTGATCCAGCGCTGTCCGGAGTGTTATCGCGTCGTCCAGAAAGGGCAGTGTCGAACCCACGGTGACGTCGACGGGGTCGACGACCTCCGCGTTAAAGCGATTCTCGACGACGGCACCGGCACGGTCACCGTCGTCCTGGACGACGGACTGACACAGCAGGTCTACGGTGGAACGCTGGACGACGCCCTCGACCAGGCTCGGGAAGCGATGGACCAGACGGTCGTTGCGGACGCGATCCGTGATCAGATCGTCGGACGCGAGTACCGCGTTCGCGGCCACCTCTCGGTCGACGAGTACGGTGCCAATCTCGACGCCGAAACGTTCACCGAGAGCGACGAGGACCCGACGACGCGTGCGAGGGCGTTCCTCGAGGAGGTGGAGGCATGAGCGCAAACGGCGACGGTGACGACGAGATTCCGGGACGAGAGATCGCCTACCGCGTCTTCGCTGCGGAGTACGACGACGCCGATTTTTCCTACGCCGAAAGCGACGAGGAGCGAGCACCCAATTACGTCATCACGCCGACTGGTGCGCGACTCAATCGCCTGTTCGCCGTCGGGACGCTGACAGAGGTCACGTCGGTCAACGACGAGATGGTTCGCGCACGCGTCGTCGACCCGACAGGCGCGTTCGTCGTCTACGCCGGCCAGTACCAGCCCGACGAGTTGGCGACACTCGAACAGCTCGAACCCCCAGCGTTCGTCGCGGTAACCGGCAAAGCGCGAACCTTCCAGCCCGACGATTCCGATCGCGTCTACACCTCGATCCGACCGGAAAGTATCGCCGTCGTCGACGCCGACACGCGCGATCGGTGGGTCGTGACCGCAGCCGAACAGACTCTCGATCGCATCGGAACCTACGCCACAGCGACCGAGACCGGCTTGAGCGGCGAGTCACTGACACAGGCGCTCGAGGACAGCGGCATCGAGAGCGGTCTCGCGGCCGGCCTCCCGCTTGCACGCGACCACTACGAGACGACGGCCGACTATCTCGCTGCGCTGCAAAACTGCGCGATCGACGCCGTCGAAGTCGTCGCGGGCGATCGAGACCAGGTCGCACCCCTCGAGATCTCCCCCGACGAAACGCGGACCGCGAGTGAGGCGTCGTTTGCCCACCTGCGGACGCTCACGGACCTCGACCTCGACACCGTCGATTCGATCGGTGCGACCGAGGACGAACCCAGCGAACCGATCGCAGCGACGGCCGAGACGGCGGCCACCGATTCGGCTGATGAGAACAGTGTCGGCGGGACAGAAACGATCGACGTTGGAACCGGGTCCGCGACCGGAACAGCGAGTGCACGGCAGGAAACTGACGAACCAACCGAAACCACTACCCAGACCCCCGATTCCGCGGTGGACGAACTAGATGCCGAGGCGACGACGAGTGACTCGGACGGGGGAGTCACGACGACCGAAAACGATGGCGATGTGCCGACGGATGGTGCCGATGTGCCGACGGATGGGACGGATGACGAAGCGGTGCCAGCCGATTCAGGACCGGATCGAGACGACACGACGGACGAGTCGGACGACCTCGGTGACTTCGACGTTGGCGGAACGATCGCGAACGATTCGGAGTCCGAACCTGCAGGTGACGGGTCGATCGATGACGAACTCGACGATTTCGACGCCTCCGATGCGGGCGATGGAATGTACGAGATGGACGACGAAGAGCGCGAACAGATCGAATCGGAGTTCGGTACCGAGTTTTCAACCGGTGCGGACGTCGACGAGCCCGGTGAAAGCGACATCGAAGTTCCCACGTCACCAGACGAGAGTTCCGACCACGAGACCCCACCGACGTCCGACGAACCCAACCAGGAGGGAGACGGCTCCGACTCCGAATCCGAGAGTACGGCATCGGACACCGACGCTGAGCAGGACGCGGAAGCCGAGCGGGATGCGGGCGCAAAAAACGACGTCGATCTCGAGGAGTACGTCGTCGAAACGATGGGCGAGTTAGACGACGGAGATGGTGCCGATCGAACGAAACTCGTCGAAACGGTGGCCGAGGAGACTGAGGCCAGTACGGACGAGATCGAAGACGCCATTCAGGACGCATTGATGGGCGGGCAGTGCTACGAGCCGGATGACGAAACGGTGAAACCGATCTGACGACGATGCCGGACGACTCGCGCTGCGAATCACCGGACCACGTCGAACCCGTTCCCCGCGCGCCGGCTGCAACGGCCACCATTGAGGGCGATCGAGTCTTGCTCATTGCCGACTACCACGCTGGCTACGAGACCGGTCTCCGGGCCGAACGCGGCGTCGATGTCCCGAGCAGGGCACCCGATCGCCGTCAGCGACTGCTCGCGCTCATCGAGCAAACCGAGTCGTCGCGGCTCGTCGTCCTCGGTGATCTCATGCACTCGATCGGCTCCCCAGGCGGAGCCGAGCGCGGCGAACTCGAGGTGTTGTTCGAATCGATCCCGGCGTCGATCGAGGTGACAGTCGTCAAAGGAAACCACGACGGTGAGATCGAGACCTGGCTCGAGGGTGTGAGCGTCGTCTCTGGAAACGGCATTGCCCTCGGTCCAGTCGGTCTCTGCCACGGACACACCTGGCCGTCGTCAACCGTTCTCGAGTGCGATGTCGTCTGTATGGGACACGAGCATCCGTTCGTTCGACTCGAAGACGAAGTCGGCGGGACTCGCGTCGAACCGGCGTGGCTTCGCGGCCGTCTCGATCCGACTGCCTTTCGCGATCGACCGGAGTACGACGATCTCCCGTGGATCGCAGGCACCGACTCACCGCCGCTGGTGGTGGTCGTCCCGGCGTTTAACGATCTCGTCGGCGGGACGTGGATCAACGTTCCCGGGCAGTCGTTTCTCGCTCCGTTTCTCCCGTCCGGTCTGCCCGATGGCGATGCGTACTTGCTTGATGGAACCCGACTCGGGCCGTATCGATCGATCTGACTCGGGGGACCCGAAACCATCGATATCGGGTGCCGAATCTCGGACCAGTGCGCTTGAAATCCGGGTCAGTACTGCCCTCGTCGCGATCGATCCGAGACCGTCCGTGACTCCGACGATCGAGACACCGGTCGCCACCGTCCGGAAACGATCCGACTACGTCCAAGCGACTGACCCGCGACAGCCTAAACGGACGAACGATCGACGTCGATCGACCGTCAGGGCGTGTCAATCACCTTGTCCACGGGTTGGTCCCTCGACGACCCTGACGGACGTGCGGTCGTCCGGGTCGACGGCTCCGATCAGAACTCGAAGGGGGCTCCGCACCTCTCTCCCCACTCCGACGGCGACGCGATGACGAATACGTATCGTCTCACCATCTCCTTATCGTGTCACCGTCTTCGACCGGATCTCGTCTCCCGACCGCCACTGGAAATAGTAGTAGACAGTTCCGCCAATTTCCGTAGTCGAAACGGTGGCCCGGTCCGGTACGTCCTCCGGGAACGGGACATCCGGAGAGAGGACGTTATCACCGTCGTTCACCGGTGTTAGTTCGGCGTCGAGAGCGTTCGATTCCGGTTCGATCGGTCCGTGAGCGTGTGCGTCGATCCACGACGTGAGATCGTCGACGTACGCGGAGACCGTTCGGATCGTCTCGACGTCTTCGTCCGCGAGCGCCTCGAGAAACGCACGGATCTCCGCATCGAGGTCGTCGGGAGGCGTCGGTCGATCGCCTGCATCCATGCCGATCGTCGGTTGCCGTCGAGTCGGTAAAATTCTACCTGTGCGTCCGAGGTTGGCAGAGCAATGTCGGCGTCAACGAGCGAGGACTCCGTGCTCGAACTCGCGTCGCCTCGTTCAGTTCAATCGAAACTCTCTCTTTGTATTTACCGGAGACCAGCTCCGTTCTCTGCCGTGTAGCCGATCTGGAAATCTGGGCCAACCATTGTGGAGCGGTATCACGACCCATATTAATGGTACGGGTGGAGTATAAACTCAACGGGACCAGAGTTTATATATCACAGTATGGTTCTTTCGGGTGAATAGTGATAGCTGAACAACACCAACAACCGCCCCTGTCGGAACAGATCGGACAGATCCCCGACTGCCTCGACTCACCACAGTCAAAACTCGTCTACTGCTACCTCGCGGTCACCGGCGGAACAACCGTCGAAGACCTGAGTCGAACACTAGCAATGAAGAAGATGGCAATACTGAGCATTCTGAGGACGCTATCGAACGACGGGCACGTCGAAAAACGCGGAGCGCAGTACGTCGTTTCCGAGTAATCAATCGGGCACCGCTATAACGATCGATCGCGGTAATTACGCCTCTCTAAATTACGAATTTAAAATTGCGGCGGACGTCGACAACGAGGTCGTCGATCGACCTCGAACGAATCCGAGTACACTTCGTTCTGCCCCCCGAAATAAAAATTTCGGTGCCGTCAGGCGCTGTTTAGAACGTTTCGAGGTAGCGATCGAGTTCCCACTGGGAGACGTCGATGAGGTACTCCTCGAACTCCTGGCTCTTGGCCTCGACGAACTTCTCGCCGATGTGCTCGCCGAGGGCGCTGTAGATGATCTCGTCGTCTTCGAGGGCGTCGACGGCTTCCCCGAGGTTCGTCGGCAGCGTCTCGATGCCGTACTCGTCGCGTTTCTCCTCGTCGAACTCGTAGATATTCTCGCGGACCGGGTCCGGCGCGTCGAGGTCGTTCTCGATGCCTTCCAGCCCGGCGTGGATGAGCGCCGCGAGCGCGAGGTACGGGTTACACGACGGATCCGGGAAGCGCGCTTCGATGCGCGAGGCCGCCGGGACGCGCGCGGCCGGTTTACGGATCAGCGCCGATCGGTTGCGATCGGACCAGGCGACGTAGACGGGCGCCTCGTAGCCGGGGACCAGGCGCTTGTAGCTGTTGACGGTCGGATTGGTGACGGCCGTGATCGCGGGAGCGTGTTCGAGGATGCCCGCGAGGAACGAGTGGGCGGTCTCGCTCAGGTCGAACTCGTCGTCGCCGTCGTGGAAGGCGTTCTCGCCGTCCTCCGTGAACAAGGAGAGGTGGGTGTGCATACCCGAGCCGTTGATCTTCGGGATCGGTTTGGGCATGAAGGTTGCGTGCTGGCCGTGCTGGGCCGCGATCGCGCGAACGACGGTGCGGAAGGTGCCGACGTTGTCGGCCGTCGCGAGGGCGTCGTCGTACTCGAAGTTGATCTCGTGTTGGCCGCGGGCGACCTCGTGGTGGCTGGCTTCGATCTCAAAGCCCATGTCTTCGAGACCGTAGATGATGTCGCGGCGAACGTCGCTCGCGAGGTCTTTCGGCGCGAGGTCGAAGTAACCGCCGTGGTCGCCGGTTTTGGTCGTCGCGCGGCCCTCCTCGTCCTCCTCGAAGAGGAAGAACTCGGGTTCGGGGGCGGCGTTGACCGTATAGCCCATCTCGTCAGCACGTTTGAGCGCCTGCTTGAGGACGTAGCGCGGGTCGCCCTCGAACGGTTCGCCCGTCGACGTGTTGTAGACGTCACAGATCATTCGGGCGGCTGCGCTGTCTTCTTTCTGCCTCCACGGAAGAACCGCGAACGTGTCTGGGTCTGGAACCAGACGCATGTCCGATTCCTGAATACGGACGAAACCCTCGATCGAGGAACCGTCGAAGTAGATTCCCTCGGTGAACGCCTTCTCGGCCTGGCGAGCAGGCACCGAGACGTTCTTTACGGTCCCGAGAATGTCGGTAAACTGGAGTCGAAGGAAGTCGACATCCTCTTTTTCGATCTGTTCGAGCACGTCCTCTTCTACCGTGGTTAGATTTCCGTCTGTCATCTTCTACTCGAGTTAGACATTGGATTGCAGTATAAAAGCTCTGTTGTTCTGGGCGAATATCCGCGAGTAGCACGAAAAGTGACCAAATAGTAGATCTGAAGTCGCGATTAAGGGGGGTTAGAGTTACCACGTGTGGAAATTATCCGGGAAAATTGGACAATGAAGAATCTCGCGTGCAACGCGATTCTCGGTCAGGCAGGAGCGATCGTTCCCAGACACAACCACGTGAGCCACTTCGGCAGCGGTCAGGGGTGCGTCAAGAGTGGATTCGTGGCGGCACGTTATTTGTGTCGCGGCGGTAACGCGGTAACAGTGGACAGACTGGCGTCGACGCCCGCCCGCCAGATCTCGATCGAATGGCGAACCATGCCACCCCAGACAGTTCTGGGACGGCCACCGTCGGCTTCGGTTTCGCTCGCTTGCGGTCGGGTTGTGATCGTCGTCCCACAAACCGGACAGTCGTACGCGACGGCTGAACTGTCGTACGCGACGGCTGAACCGTGGCTGCGGCGGAGCCAGTCGCCGTCTGGGGGGTTTTCGTGGCCACAGTCCCAACAGTACAGCGTCGACTTGCGCTGGGCTGGCGAACCGTCGTGACTGTGTATCGGGGACCGAGTCATCGTAGAGGGTACGGGATCAAATCGTAAAACTCCTGTTCACCACGGTTTTTCGTTTTGAATACCCGCTACCGAGATTGGACCGGACCAATCGATCGCGGGACCGCGAGTCGGCTTGGACGGTGAATCGATCGGTCCGATGGCTTGCTCTGGCATGGTCGGAGGACCAGCGTGTGTAGTTGCGGACAACCGCAGGTGAGTCGAGAATATAAAGACGACACAGGGTAATCCGCAGCTACTAGTCCTCGCAGGCACCACTCTCGCGGGTGAATCGCCGTACCGTCCTCGGAACCGTCGGTGCGTTCGCGTCGATCGGAACGATTGGCTATACGACGCGAGGACCCACGGAAACGCTGGATGTCGGAGTGTGGCTCTCGGCGGAAGCAAACGAATACGAGGAGCTACCATTTCGAATCCGGGAGTATCTGACGCGAATTCTCGAACTCGATCACTGGTCGCTCAACCTCACGATCGAAGGTGTCGTGCAGGTATCGACCGAAGACGGTGCGCGCGTCACGAGTCGTGGTGAGTGGCCGAGTATCGTCGCCAGAGGTGCGATCGGTCGGGGCGGTCTCGATCCGGCCGGCGACGTTAACGTACTCGTCACCGATGGCCAGATGGAAACGGCACCGACGGGGTACGGTGCCCCACACGTCGCGTCGGTTGGCGGTGCCCGACACATCGCGGAGTTGCCACCTTTCGATGAACTGATGGCGGTGGGATCCGTTGCTGAGCAACACCGAAAGATCATCCCGAATACGACAGCGACGCGAACGATGCAAATTCTCGTTCACGAGATCGGGCACGCGCTCGGATTGACACACGAACACGGGGTGGCGTACAGGTACGGTAACGCGATCGTTGCGACGCCGATGCTCAGTAGTTATGCGTGGTCACCCTCCTACGACGGGGACACGTCACGTTGTGGGACGGAGTATACCGACCCGGCGGGACGGCGGCAAAAGCTCAGTCTCGTTTTTTCGTCGTGTGCGCGACGAGCATTAGCGACCTACAACGGAGGAGTTACGGGGTGAGACGATGGAGCAGTTTCGGGACGAGAAGGTCGCTGAGTAGACTAAGCGCTCAACCCACGGCGACAGGGTTCGAATGACCGGTGTACGAAGTGGCAAACAAACGTACGGGCGTTAGTGGCAAACAAACGTACGGGCGTTAGTGGCAAACGGTGTGATTTCGCGTACGCACGGGCGAGCGCGAAGTGAGACGATAACGATGCAGACGCCGTGGTAGCAACGAGTCGACCGAAGTAGCGGTGTTACTCTTCGTCTTTCTCGTTTTCGCCGCGAGCAAAGGGCGCGTGCTGGCCGCCGTTCGATGACATCTCCGGGTCAGGGCCCTCTATGAGGGCCTCGAAATCGTCGGCATCGTCGTACTGGTCGCGATAGACGAGCGCGGCCTTACCCATCGAGGTAATCTCGTACAGTCCCGATCGCTCGGCTGGTCCAATTTTGCGAACCAGCCCGTAGTCTTCGAGCACCGGTAATCTGGTGTTGATATTTTTTCGACTCTTACCCGTATGTGCGGCCAGATTCGTTGCGACGTTTCGCCCCTTGTCCTCGAGCTCCTTGAGTATCAAGAAGTCAGTCGGCTGACGTAATTTCACTATCTGTCACGTCCCTATCCAACCATATTTCCAGTACTGACTAATACTTTCGAATCAGTTCCCCGTCGCTAGGTCGTGTGTCGATTTGGAATTATGTAGAACGGGTGATGATATAGCAGCCCCTGTTTTGAATACTTGAGCAGTGGCTATTCATTAGGCCAGACGGGACGGCGTAGAGTTGCTAGGCAGTCAGTATTCAGAAATCCACGACAGCACCGCGATCGGTCACGTCAGTAGCTACGCCACCGGAAGAGACGTCCGCTACGGCTGTGGCGTCCGTTCCTGAGACGTGTGAGTGCTGGTGCAGCCGCTATTGCTGTCACGACCGCCGTGAACTCGGCGGAGCCAGTCGAATTGGGTTCGCATCCACGACTCGAGATCGCTCTCGAATACCCGGCTCCGAAGAACGTTCATCCGGCGTCGTCGCTCGTGACGTGGCATCTCCAGCGCCCGTTCGAGCTGTGTGGTAAACTGCGCCGTGTCGGTCGGATCGATCGACAGCGCGTGGCTGCCGAGTCGTTCGTGGACGCCGGTTCGATCGCTCAAGACGAGCACACTATCGACGTCGACGCTCGAAGCCACAAATTCCTGTGCGACAAGGTTCATCCCGTCGAGTAACGGACTGACGACCATTACGTCGGCATGGCGATAGAGCGCCGCGAGGGTTTCTCCATCCAGATACGACTCGGTGTAGACGATGGGGTCCCACCCGTCCCGTCGAAATCGACCGTTGATCCGTTCAACCTCCTCTCTGACCAGCTTGCCGTACCGCTGGTAGGTCCCGATCTCCGTTCGCGACGGGGTCGCCTTCTGCACGAACGTGAACCGTCCGTGCCAGGACGGGTTTCGTTCGAAAAACCGCTCGATCGCGCCCAGTCGTTCCGGAATCCCTTTGGTGTAATCGAGTCGATCGACGCCGAGACCGATCGCACAGTCGTGATTGATATCGAGGGAGTCGAGGACCGTCGAACGATTGTCGCCGGCAACTGCGTCCGCCGCGTGTGCGTTCGCGTCGACCCCCATCGGTGTCGCGACAACCCGCGTCGTGCTACCCTCGAACTGGATCGTTCGGGACTCCCAGTCGACCGTCGCCGCCGGGAGGTATCGATCGACACAGGCGAGGAATTGCTCGACGTACCGATCGACGTGAAACGCAAGGAGGTCGTTACCGAGTAATCCAGCGAGAATCCGGCGGCCGGCCGGACAGGTTCGATAGATTTCCACAGTCGGCCACGGAATATGCCAGAACTGGGCTACTGTCGCGGACTCCGGAACGCCGCTTCGTATCAGTCGCGGCGCGAGCGCGAAATGGTAATCCTGTAGCCAGATTACCGAGTCACCGGTCGCGTGCTCGATCACGGCATCCGCAAACCGCTCGTTGACCGTCCCATACCATTCGAAGTCCCCCACCCGATCCTCGACCAGACCGGGAAATTCGTGACACAGCGGCCAGAGAACGCGATTACTGAACCCACGGTAGTAACAGTCGACCGCCTCATCGGAGAGTCGAATCCGGCGGAGGGTGTACTCTTCCTCGCCCGGCGGAACGGCAACGCAGTGGTTCCCGTCAGTGACTGCAAAGTCCGCATCGCCGTCGCCCCAGGCGATCCATGTTCCGTTGGTCCGGCGGACGACCGGGTCCAGCCCAGCAGTCAGGCCACCCGTCGGTTCGTCGACCGAAATAGACCGATCGTCGGTTTCCTGTGCGGCGACATCGTTTGGGTTCAGGTCCGAGGCGGTGTCGGTATCCGATGGCACCCCCGCTGACTCGTACGTGTGGCGATATGGCTGGCGATTCGAGACGACAACCAATCTACCGGGGCAGGTCGGCGCGTCCCGCAGAGGTTCGACTCTCTGAGGACTTTCGACCCTTCGATCCGATCGGTCGGGCGCGATCGTCGACGACGACTTCTCTTCGGGTGTTCGCATTGACTGTATCAGAAGTGGTCCCGGACGTGTTGATTCGCGGCCTGCATCCGCATGGCGGTCTAATACTGGTGTGATCCACCCGGAACGCGATCGATTCCCTGCCAGATCCGGGGCACAGTCGTCTTTCGGCACGATGTGGAACGCCGCCGGCCTTCCGGTCGGTTCGGCGGGTCGAAACAGCGGATCGGTTCGACGGGTCGAAACAGCGAATCAGTTCAGCAGCACCGAGGTTGAGTCGATGGTCTCACACCGGGCCGGTTTGATTGCGAATTGAACTTGGCGACCCGATTTCAGAATTACAAGACACCGGGTTTCCGGTGAATATCGACCGACTGCAGAGCAGGCGTCGGACGATCGAGGTAGACCCGACGACGAACCCGTTTCGACCGGTTCACAGCCAAGTCACCGATCACGCTCGGATCGATCGGAACCGGCACCACTACACACCACGTTTCCGGTGGAGTGGTATCTCGATTCGACGATGTCTCCGTGGAAAAAGAGGAGCGTAGCGACTAAACGGTCGGGCTGTCAGTGAGACATAGACGTTCACGCCAATGTCCACGAGACGAAAACGGCACACGATCATCAAGGTAGCACACAAAATTTACGGCACCGGGCGGAGCGACACACCGGATTTCCGGTGACAGCGGGGGAAAGAGTTTCGCTCTAGCTCGATCCTGGACGGAAGAAGACGAGATCCGTGGACGACACCGTATTTCTGATGAAAACAGCGAAAAGACCAGTCACAAGACCGGTTATCGCAAGGTTGATCTGGGTCACTATAGTAACGCCGCCCTCAGATTCGAAGTACGACCCAATCAGTCGGAACCGATCCGACGCTGGTACTACTGGCCCAAAACTGACTAATTGATGACAAAACAGACATACGTGTATGTTAGTACGTGTACACGTATTCGACCGGACCTGTCGTACTGCCACCGTCAACAGACGTGCTACGAATCGACCGGTTCCGGTTGACCAGTTTCGATCAACACTTTCCGGACAACGTCGGGGTCTTCCAGAAGCTGGTGTTCGGTGTAACTGCCTTCGGCGCTACCGCCGCTCTGGCGAGACTGTTCGATGATATCCAGAAACGCGTGTTCTTTCAGGAGGTCACGTACTCGTCGCAGCGACAGCGAATCTGATCCTTCCTGACGGCAAATTTCCTCGTAAACATCGTAAATATTGGTAGTTCGAAACCCATCTTCTTCGGGCGTATTTAACGAGAGGACAGCCAGCGCCTGCAGTACGTACCGCGAATGCGGCGTCGAGCCGCGAATGAGTTCTCGGAATCGATCGGTTTCGGCCCGTTCGCGCGCCTGGACGATGAACTCCTCGCGAACGCGTTCGCTTCCGTTCGACTGGGCGATCTCCCCCGCATAGCGAAGAATGTCGATCGCTTTCCGGGCGTCGCCGTGTTCTCGTGCGGCAAGCGCTGCGGCTCTCGGGATAACCGACGGTTCCAGAATCCCATCCTTGAACGCGTCGCTACGGGCTTGCATGATATCACGAAGCTGGTTGGCGTCGTACGGCGGGAAAACGAACTCGCGTTCGCAGAGACTCGACTTGACGCGTTCGTCCATCCGGTCTTTGTATTTGATCTTGTTACTGATTCCGATCACACCGATTTTACACCGCTCGAGTTTGCCAGCCTCGCCCGCACGGGACAACTGCATGAGAATATCGTCGTCGTCGAGTTTGTCGACCTCGTCGAGAATAATGAGGACGACGCCGTACTGGGAATCGAGAACCCGCCAGAGACGCTTGTAGTAGGTGGAGGTACTCAGTCCTTTGTCGGGTATTTTTACATCCGTAACCTCGGGATCGTTTAGCGAATGCGCGATCGTCTGCACGGCCTGTGTCTCGGTGCTATCTTGTGCACAGTCGACGTATGCGAATTCCGCCGTGACCCCTTCGTCTTTGGCCACGCGGACGAGTCGTTCGGAGATGTGTTTCGCACAGAGGGACTTTCCGGTGCCCGTTTTTCCGTAAATGAGAAGATTGCTCGGACTCTGTCCGAAGATTGCAGGATTGACCGCGTTCGCGAGATCAGAAATTTCGTCGTCCCGGCCGACGATACGACCTTCTTCGGGGAGATGATTGATCTCGAGAAGCTCTTTGTTTTCGAATATCGGGTCGTCTCGAGTGAAGAGGTCGTCACCGGAACTCGACATTGGTTGTAGACACCACGTTTCCGGTGAAACATCTTTACTGTTTGGACTCGGGCACCAAAATACTCTCACAGGGATCGAGCGATCCTCTACGAATTGCTAAGACGATCGATTGGGGAGGAGAGTCGAGAGGTCGAATAGTGGCGCACACACACACCACGTTTCCGGTGAAATGGCGAAAAGGCGGGGGAGGGTGCAATTGAAACGGGGGTGTGGGAGTCGAAAGTCATGAGTTCGGAACCAGGAATTCAGCGGAAACCCGGTGTGTGATCGACAGCGATTGCTACAGTCTCAGGTGAAAGTGAGTACTCTTCAAATATTCAGAATTCAGACCCATAGCGTGCAATGTAGTGCAGTATGAAACTTGAAGAAGTGGTTTATCGAGAGAGAAGAAAAAAGGAGGAGGAAGAGAAGAAAAAAGGAGGAGGAAGAGGAGGAAAGAGGAAGATTCGGGTAAACTCAGCTCGGAGTGGTGAGTGGGATTCAATACGAATCAATACGAAATCGCCACGAGACTGCCACGAGATTACCAGTTTTTCTAATGGAGCGGTGACGATAAATCGTCAAGGTGTTTGATTTGATTTACTTAGTGGACTTTACTCTCTGCCACTACTTAACTATTTCTAATAGTTGTGCAGTTTGCTAATAGTTGCGCGCTGTATCCATTAGCAATAGCCTTTGGCTAGTTATCAATCAGCCTCTCTGTCCGATCAGCATCCGATTTTTCATTTCCTATCTCCTCTCTCCCCATCTCACACTTCCATTTCACCGGAAACGTGGTGTGCGCGCGCACATTTGGTATCCAACCCAAATACTCCTCTTCATCGAAACAGACCCTGCCCGCACGTATCTTTCACCCGCATATCCCTCAGGAGCGTTTCACCGGAAATGTGGTGTGTGTGTGTCTGCCCTCTGCTGCCACTTTTTGATGGGCAAATACTGCTTCCCAACTATCTGACACCGTTTTAACAGGTTACTCTTATCGAAAATCACCTCACGAACGCCTCACCAATCGGAACGGTAAGACAGTTCCCGTTGCGAGTGCAATTTCCAATGGACACACAGACGAAATTCACCGGAAACGTAGTGTCCTCACGGAGAGATACTATTCGAGTGAATTCGTCGGCTTTTCCCATCGCTTGAATCGAACATCATGGAGCTGAGATCGATCGAATTCACCGGAAACACGGTGTCTCTCCACCGGAAACGTGGTGTGCAAGGTCACCGGAACTTCGGTGTCTGGTTGCGTTTATCGATCCAAGTCTCTGAATCGCTGTTTCAATCCCAGTGTTCCGGGTTCGTCTTCTCTATTCACCGGAAACGTGGTGTGCCTTCTCTCTCGGATTAGCTTCACCAACGCAACGATCGTCATCCACTGCTCGCATTACACCGGAAATCTGGTGTCTGTTAGCCGGTGTGAACAGTAGGTGGTACAAAAACGACCGACGACGTATTCTGCGGTAAGTCGATCGATAAGCTGGCCGATCAGTAGTAGTACAGTTCGAGTTCGTGACCGCAGTTTCGACAACACGTCGCTTTTCCCTGGAGTCGGTCATCGTCGTCAGGACCACCGATCCCTGCACCGGCCGGGTCTCGACTCCCGATTCCAGATCCGGGAGGAACAGTCGCAGAGATGCTCGTGTCGCAGTTGGGACACCCGATAGTCATCGTTGATTGATTGGCACGAGACATACACCGTGGGTAATCGACGTTCTCCGTTAGTTATACCCGGCGTACGACCGGTAATAGAATCCGTATCGTATCGTTTTATCGTGACTACGATGGTATCCGTTCGACGGACTATGACTACCGCGCGGTTCGTTTGGGCGGAATCGAAGTCCGAACGTAATCATTGGCGACGCACCGCCAGCAACGTGTCGCCACGCACTCCGAATTGCTTTTCTCCTTCGTCGATTCTCGTTGGTTCCGGGCGATCGTGAGACGATCTCTGTGGTCCATTGCTGCGAACGGACCGTCCCGCAATCTGTAATTGACGTGACCCGGCGATTGCCGTTATCGACACTCGTCGTCACCGCGCTTTGGGTCGGATCAAATAGACTGCTCTTCGGAGCGTCCGAAACAGATCGCCGGAATAACCTCCGATCACGACGAAAGAACATCC
>NZ_JCAQID010000006.1:0-65880 GCF_059736405.1 Halosolutus sp. DAT137
TCCGATCACAGCGAAAGAACATCCGATCACAGCGAAAGAACATCCGATCACAGCGAAAGAACATCCGATCACAGCGAAAGAACATCCGATCACAGCGAAAGAACATCCGATCACAGCGAAAGAACATCCGATCACAGCGAAAAGCTAAGCGCATCGAAATCGAAAAATGCCGTCTCGTATCCGTCGTGTCGTGACACTTGCGGGGGTGAATCGATCGAGACGCCTACCTCGTCGGCGGAATCGAGTTCCTCGAGATTTGATCCGTAGTGGTGACCGATCGTCTCGTCGAGCGTCTCGCTGAGCGCCGTCTCGTTGAGCACGTCACCGTCGCGTTCGAGCGAGACGGAGATCGAGGTAAACGGCAGTATGAGGTCGTTGTAGGGTGTCCGCGGACAGACCGCCAGATACGGCGAGTTGCCTCCCATTCGATCGCTGCCTGGCTCTAAAACGATCGCGGAGACGTTCGCATCTCCGCTTCGCTCGGTACCGAGTACGTCACCAGGAAGGCCGTCGATCGGTGGCCCACGTGAGGTCGGGCGCGGACCGACCCCGTCGTGTGTCGCGTCATCGTGACCGTCGTGGCTGTCGTGACCGTCTTGACCGTCGTGACCGTCGTGACCGTCGTGGTCGGTAGTTCCGTTCCCATCCTCGTGGTGTTCGTCGCCACCGTTCTCGTGGTGTTCGTGGCCGCCACCGTGTTCCATTAGTGGTAACGCGCCGCGATCTCCGCGTCGGTCTTCCGCGATCGGTTTGATGTCGAGGTCGTGGATGTCGGACTCGTCGTATTCGAAGTCGACGGAGAGGGTTGCGGTTGAATCGAGGCGGCCCTCGAACGCGCCGGTCCGGACGGCGTCGACAGGACCGACCCTTGCGTCGAGCGTGTAGGATCCCTCGCCGGGCAGCGGGACGTTATCTCCGTAATGAAATCCCATCCGCTGTGAGAGCATCGGCCACGGTGAACTTCCGACGCCGTCGATCGGCTCGCCACCGCGCCGGATCTCCAGTGACATGTCCACCGGAAGGACGGTGTGCGTTTGCCGATCCCAGACGGTGAGCATAAGGTGGAGACTGTCGTCGGTGTCGACATCGACGCGACTGCCGCCTCCACCGGGTATCCAGAACCGGTGTGGGATCGTATAGGTGAGTTCGAGCGCGTAGTCACCACTGACCGCCTGGCCGTACGTCCCCATCTCTTCGCTGCCGGCGGGAAGGTAGACCGCGTCCGGGCGGTCCTCGACGATCGGTGGATTCGCCCAGGCGGATTGTTCCTCGAAACCGAGCCGTTCGAGGCAGCCGGCGGTTGCGGCCCCGCTAGCGATGGCCGCCCCACGAAGGAAGGCTCGACGGTTCATTGTCGATGGGTTGGTGTCGGCTAAAAAAACGCCTGTCGGTTCAATTCTCGAAAACCGATACCGTCGACCGACACACGACTCCACCGATACCGTCGATCGGCACGCAATACCCCGGCATCGGCAGGTGCGGAACGTATCCCGCTGCCGGCCGAACGAGTCCCAGAGGAATGTACCAGAACCTGTTGATCGCAACCGACGATAGCGACGGTGCCAAACGAGCGGCAACGCACGCGATCGAACTTGCGGATCGACTCGACGCCTCGTTACACGTCCTCTCGGTTTCTGAAGAGGGACCGCACAGTACCGAAAAGCGCGACGAGATGCGGACCGACCACTCCGAAGAAGTCCATCGAGCCGTCGACCGGGTTGCGTCGTCAGCATCCAAGCGGGACGTCGCGGTGACCAGTGCTATCCGGCAGGGGGTTCCACAAGAAGAAATCATCGCCTATGCCGACGCGGAGCCGATCGACATGATCGTCGTCGGCACGGTCGGTCGAACCGGTCTCGATCACCTTATCGTCGGTAGTGTGGCCGAAGAAGTCGTACGCAACGCCACGGTCCCGGTGGTCACGGTTCGGGAAACCGACGAGTAATCCGGTTTTACCCGGAAATACGGTCGTGATAATTAACGCACCGGGATTCCTACCCCGGATATCGTGGTCCTCCATCGTCACAACTCTCTTGGATCGATAGTCGCCGGCACACTGGATCAGCAGATGGGGGTCCAGTGAGCGACCGCGTCTCGGCCGTCCTCAGTGAGGGACTTTGCGTGCTCGTCGTCGGGGATTCAGCAGCAATCGACGAGACGGCGACGGCACTCTCGACGGCGCTCGATGCCGTCTCATTGGTGCGCGAACGAGCGGCGGCCACCGCTAGCGATCGACTCGCGGACACGGATGTCCACTGCGTCGTGTGTGCGTTCGACGGTTCGGATGCGTCGCTGATCACACGGATGCGAGAGGTGGACGACGAGATCCCCATCGTCGCCGTCGCTGCGACGTCGGCGGCGACGGATGCACTGGATGCGGGTGCCGTCGACGTAATAGTCCCCGGCGAACCCGACCGACTCGTCGCGACTCGTGTACGGAACGCCGCAGCGCGGTATCGACTCGCGACGGCCCCGCTGGACCGCCGACACTGGCCGATCCTCGAGAGTACGACGACGCCGATCTGTGTCGTCGATGCTACAGGTACGATCGAGTACGTGAATGCGGCCGTCGAGGAGCGGTTGGGGTATCCGCTGGCGGAACTCGAGGGAACGTCGCTGGTGCGATTGATCCACCCGGACGATCGATCGTCGCTACGGGATGAGGTCGCCCGGACGGTGGCGGGTGAACTGGGAGCGGCGACTCGACTTTCCCTTCGACTCGGACGGGTGGATGGCACGTGGCGCGTGTTCGACCTCTATCTGGTCAATCGTGAGTCTGATCCGCGGGTCGAGGGAGTCGTCGTGACGATCACGGGTGCTGCCGATTCACACGAAGAACGAGACGGAGTTGTAAGGCTTCAAGATGCGATCGATCGACTCGACGATGCGTTCTTCTCCGTCGGCCCTCGCTGGGAACTGCGAACTATCAATGACGCCGCGCGCGACTTGTTCCAGTCGGTTTCCGAGACGAACTCGACGAATGGGATGCGACCGATCGGAACCAGGGCTGAAGGCGAGGGCAATGATGCGACTCGATTCCGTCGCCTCGAACCGGAACCTGGAACGGTCGTCTGGGAACTATTGCCCGATGCGGTCCGCAGCGAGTTCGCGGATCGACTCCGCGAAGCACGGGCAACGGGATCGGTCGTCGCGTTCGAGACGTCGATTCCCCCATGGGGCGATCGAGTTGTCGTCTCCGCATATCCGTCGGAAACTGGTGTCTCCGTATCCGTACGTCAGCGTGCTGACTTGGCGGCTCGGGACGCCGATCGCGAGCGCCTCGAACGGTTCGAAGCGGTCGTCGACGCGCTCGTTGATGGGATCGCGATGCTCGAGGGGTCGACTATTACGTTCACTAACCCTGCGCTGCTCGACCTGGCAAACGGTGAGGAACTGGTCGGTCGAGAGATCGAGTCGATCGTCGACTCCGAACTTGCGGCAGCGGTCCGAGAACGGACAAACTCGCCGTTAGTGCGGTGGATGGACCCGATCTCGGGGTCCCTGCTCGTCGCTGGCGACCGCCGACCGATCGACGTCTCGGTTATCCCCCTCGGTGGTGCGGAGATCGACGGGGAATCCTGTAGTCGGGCGTGCTGTGTGATTCGCAACCGTCGCGGCTCACCGGCGGCCGGCATCACGACCCTCGCTACCGCAGTGTCCGAGATACAGCAGGCTTCGGACCGATCGACCGTTCGAAAGTCGGTCGTCGACGCCGTGTGCGCGTACACGGCTGCCGACGCTGTCGTCTGGTACGCGATCGAGGACTCGGTGATCCGTCCCACCGCCGTCGCGACGTCCGGGTCGGGGACGGATCGCCCCGTCGATCCACCGACGATTGACGGCCGCGATGATCCGCTTCCGAGTGCGGTCCGTGAGAGCGTGTCTCTCGTTTCGAATCCGGACGATCTCGAACCGTTCGCTTCTCGATTGGGAATCCGGTGTGAACGAGTGCTCACCGTCCCGATCGGAGCGGACGGTCTCCTGGTCGCGACGAGCACCGACTCCGCGGGATTCGACGGAACCGACACTGCACCAATTGACACGCTGGCGACGATCGCGACGCTTGCGATCGACGGCTTCGCGACCGAAACACGCTGTCGGAATCTCGATCGAGAGGTGACCGCTCTCGACGCACTCGTCGCACGAGCGGACGACGTTCGACAGCTCGAACGCGAGTTGCTCGAAGCGGACACGCGAGACGCGGTCGAACGCCGGCTTGCGGAGGGACTCGTTTCGCTCGAGGCGGTCGGCATGGACGCCTCGGTCGAACTCGCCTGGGTCGGTGAGATCGATATCGGCGGGGACGAGGTGACGCTGCGGACCTGGGCCGGGAGGGACGGGTCGTTCCTCGAATCACGCTCCGTTGTCGTCGATTCGGATGCGGGGGAGCCGGCAAGTCAAACGGCAGCGACGCGAGAACCGACCGTCTGCTCGGAGATCGGTGCGGACGCCGTGGAGCCGTGGGAGCGTCTCGCAGCGGAGCGCGGGTTCCGGGCGGCGATGAGTGCCCCGTTGATGTACGACGGGTTCTGTTACGGCGTCGTCGCAGCGTATGCCGACCAGCCAGGGGCGTTCGACGATCGGGCGCGATCGGTCTGTAACCATCTCGCGACGGTCGCCGGATTTGCGATTACGGCTATCGAGCGCAAACGCGCGCTGGTAAGCGAGTCCGTGACCGAACTCGAGGTCGTCGTCGACGCCAGGGCGGATCCGATAACGGTGCTCGCTGACCGCCTCGATGCAGCGATCACGATTCGATCCGTCGTCCCGAGGTCTTCCGGCGGAATCTCGGTCTTCTGCGCGATCGAAGACGCGGGTGGAGAGGCGATTCGGGACGGTGAGTCGATTCAGGACGGTGAGTCGATCCGGGGAGCGCTCTCCGATGTCGGCGGTTTCGATACGTTTCGAGTCGTCGGGGACCGGGGCGGCCACTCGATCGTCGAACTCGGCTGTGACCGAGAGAGTCTCGCCGAAACGCTCGCAGACCACGGGGCGGTGTTGACCGCAGTGACGCCGGCCGGTCACCGGAGCCGTCTGGTCGTTCATCTCTCGAGTACCGTCGACGTCCGGTCGTTCGTCGAGATGCTCGATCGAACGGTTCCGGGAACGGAACTGACGGCTCGCCGTGACCGAACGCGAACGATACGGCCCGACCGATCGCTCACAGCAGAGCTACCGGATCGGCTCTCCGAGCGCCAGCTTCGAACGCTCGAGACGGCGTATTACAGCGGCTTCTTCGAGTGGCCGCGGGAGAGCACCGGGGAAGAGGTTGCGGCTTCGCTCGGCGTCTCTCAGCCCACGTTTAGCCGCCATTTCCGGTTGGCACAGCAGAAACTGTTTAGGCTGTTGTTTGATGACTTACTGGCGACCGACGACGCCGACGAGTAACGCGAGCCGAATGGCAGCTACGATCGGTTACACGGTGGTGCATGGCCCTCCGCAAGATGCGTCGACCACTCGGTCGGTGACGTGGCTCCTGTCGCGTAGTGTGACGGCGGTAACGGGGGCTTTCTCGTCGCGCACAGCCGGTCGCCGCCGCCGTCATAGTTGTTGGAACTGCAACGGATGAATACTGATTGATGATGGTTTGGGTACCGGTTCCGTATCTAGCGTCTACGATGATATAGAACCGGGCGAAAAGGCATGTTAATGATTTCGTTCGTGGTAAGCTCGTCTTACACCGGTCGTCCACTCGGATGGCGGATGGGACTGTGAACGTCGACACCGCCGAGGTCGACGGGCAGCAGGCGGCCGGGGGAGCAGGCGTCAGGTCGGAAGCCGACGGGGGTATCGTTACCCAGCTCTGTCTCGAACACTCGACGTTGTTTCTTGGACCGACGCTTCGGCGCGTTCCGGACGTGACCGTCGAACCGGAGTACTGGACGACGATCGAGCCGGGACGAACGCTCGTGTTTCTCACCGCGTACGGGATCGACGGTTCCTTCGAACAGTTCGAGTCAACCCTCGGGACCGATCCAACCATCTTCGATCCGGTCTGTGTCGACCGTTACCCCGACAGGCGGGTCTATCGGGTCGGGGTGGGCGATCGAACCGTCCCCGTCATCTCCAGGACCGTCGTGTTCGGCGGCAGACTTCTTGAGTGTCAGAGCACCCGAACCGGGTGGCAGTTGCAGGTGCGATTCCGAGACCGCGATTCGCTCGTCGATTTCAACGACTACTGTCGAGAGCTCGATATTTCGGTCACGGTCGAACACCTGCGCGTATCGGACGACGGGAACGACGGGGTAGTCGTCCTGACCGAAAAACAGGAGCAGCTGCTGACCGTTGCTCACGACGAAGGGTACTTCGACGTTCCACGAGGAATCTCCCAGGACGAACTGGCGAATAAACTGGGCGTCTCGAAATCGGCAATCTCACAGCGGCTCCGGCGGGCGATCGGTGCGCTCTGTACGTCGTCGATACCGAACGAGTGAGCAGCGACAGCGCCGCGATCGGGGCGGCGATCGAAGGCATCGCTGGCAGTCTTTGTTACCGGGCGAAGCGTGGGCGAGTCCGCTACGTGAACGAATTTCGACGCCTTCGATTCAATCGTCCGACTTGTCGTCTTTCATCGATCCGAGTTTGGAGACGAGTTCGTCCGTCGAGACGTCGGATTCGAATGACATCTTCCCGTCGTGGTCGTTCTCGTGGACGTTAACGGCCTCTACATCGTCGTTCTCGTCGGCCGTTTGTTGCTGTTGCTCGGATTCATCGTAGCTACCGAAACCCATATCAACACGTAGGTCTGTCACCGATAAAGAAGTGCCGATTCGCCTTCTCGTAGTGAGTCCGTCCCGTACGTTGTGGTACCACACCATCACTGTTAAACGGCTTGTCTGTCACTCCACATCGATTGACGTAGGCCACGGTTCGACGCTCACGAGGGAGCTGACGCTACGCGGAATCAACGTTCACGACAGGACTGACACCGGTATCGATTCACACCCACGGACTACGCCCGAGACTCCATCACTTGAATCTGAGGTACTGTCGATCGTATTCGGGTTCGTCCTGTCGGGGGTGGATCGTAATGAACGATCTGGGTGGCAACGCCGCCAGTCGTTTTGGGAGGGTGTCGAGGGCACTGTGCCACCCGATATCACCACGGCGCGGAGAAATGGAGACGATGAGATCGTCCTCGTCCGTTCGGTCTCGAAGCGACGGTACGAGTCGGTCCCAGCTATCGATCGAGTCGAACGTCGCGGTTGCATCTTCTTCGACGAGTTCGAACAGATGCTCGAACTGGTGTGAACTCCCTTCGACGACGAGCACGTGGAGTTCCGCACCGAGGCCGGCGGCGATTCGCTTGGTGAGGTGGACGGCCTCGTAGAACCCTTCGTGGTGGTCGGCTCCGATCGGGACGACGACGAAGATGCGTCGAGTGGTGTTGATCGGATGGCCGAGGCGGGAGATGAGTACCGGCAGTTTCGTTCGTTCGAGTACCTGGTCGATGATGCTCCCGAAAGCGCGGTGGCGGAACGTTTGGGTGGCGTCCCAGCCCATGAGTATTTGATCGGCCTGGACCTCGATCGATCCCTGGACGATCCCGGAGGCGACGTTGTGATTGACTCGCGTCTCCGTTTCCACGGGAATCTCTGCCGCGCTGCCCGAGGCCGCGAGCCGATCTAGCTCCTCCCTGACCGCGGCGATCTGTTTTTCGGTCGCCTCACTACGGTCGGGCTGGACGACGGTTAGCGCGTGAACTGGCTCCGTACCCCGATCGCCTTTGATGACGAACGCGAGTTCCAGGAGTCGCTGCTGGAGTTCGGCGTTGTGGGACAGCGGCAACAGAATCGTCGGGTCTTTCGCACTCTCTCCTTCGCCCGCAACGTCACGTTCGAGGGCGACCCGATTGGCCGCGCGCTCGGTCAGCCACGGACTCGCGACGGCGGTGACCAACAACATGAGGACGACGGCGTTGAGGATCTCCGGACCGAACAGGCCGGCCTCGAACCCGATCAGCGTGATCGCGAGCGCGGCCGCGGCCTGCCCGATCGACAGCCCGAAGATCACGCTTCGTTCGGCTGAAGTATAGTCTTGCACGCGCGCGACCAGCCAGGCCGCACCGGCTTTCGTCGCGAGCATGACGCCGACGATGACGGCGGCGATCTGGAGGGTTGCGACGCCGTCGAAGATAACGGCCGGGTCGACGAACATGCCCACGTGCAACAAGAAAAAGGGGATGAAGAAGGCGTTGCCGACGAACTCGATTCGGTTCATCAGGGTGCCGCCTTCGGGAATGAGTCGATTCAACGCCAGTCCCGCGACGAACGCGCCGAGGATCGGCGCGAGATCCAGAAGCGCCGCCAGGCTGGCGGCCGCGAATATCGCAGCCATTACGAACAGGAACTCGAAGTAGCTCTCCTCGCTGAACGTCTGGAAGAACCACCGCGAAAGCGGCGGCAGGAGAAACCAGGCACCGCCGAACAACACGAACAGTGCCACTCCGACCTCACCGAACAGCAGGAGGGAAAGCTCGCCGCCGACAGCACCCGTGACGATCGCGAGGACCACCAGTGCGAGCGTGTCGGTAAAGAGGATCCCGCCGAAGACGGCCGTCACGGCCCGGTTTTTCGTGACCCCGTACTGGTTGACGATCGGGTACGCCAGCAGCGTGTGAGAGGCGAAGACGGAAGCTAACAGCAGTGCGGCCCAGATATCAAGGCCGAGGACGGTCTGCATCGCGACCGTCCCGAGGATAAACGGCAGGAGGAAACTCGTCAGTCCGAACAGCGCTGCGTTCTCGGGGGCCTCGGTAAAGCCTTGCAAGTCGAGTTCCAGCCCGACGGTAAACAGGAGGTAGATCAATCCGACTTCTCCGAGCAAGACGATCGCATCCGAGTGGCTGACGACGTCGAGCACGCCCGGCCCGAGGAGCGCACCGAAGAGTACGATGCCGACGATACCCGGTTGCCCGAGCCGTTTGACGAACAGCGGGCCGACCAGAAAAACCGCCATCGCGATCGCAAAGACCAACACCGGCTCCTCGAGTGGGAGTTCAGGGATGGCAACGACGAACGGTACTGGTGTCATCGAAACGGTGTCCCCCGTTGGCGAAACTCGATCGACTCTCGCTGGGTAGCTGACGACGGCGATCGATCGGAACGATGTGGACGTGTTCGGAGCAGAGGCTCTCGTCAGAACGTGACGACAGGTTGGATCTTAAAATGATTGATACGGTGTGGAATCGATATTATGAAGTGGTGAACGTTGCCCTATCTTCGGCATCGAACGTGGATAAACGACCCCCGACGGTAGAAGAATAAACGAGCGTCGATTTCGATCGAGAGTACGCGACAGCATCGCTCAGTTCGACGCGATTCGACGCGGTATTTTGTCGACCATACCTCGGTTTTTCGGTGGATACCGTCCGTTCAGCCCTCCGTACTCCACCTGTTTGCGAAACATACCGATCGATATAGGAGGATAATTGTGTATATTTTGCCTTTTCACGGGAACTATCGAATATTTATTGGTGAACTGTCGACATCCGAAATCGACGTTGCCGTCGACACTTCGTCTCAGAGTCTGGCCCGCCCCGTCGATGTACTCACACGCTACGACTGCCGGTAGCCCGTCTATAGTAATGAATTCGTGGCTGCTGGTGTGTAGCATGTCCGTGCCTCGTTCGTACCCACGGACGTTCACCTAACTATGACACGATCACGATTGTTGCTGACGGCGGTTCACCCTCGACGATGCTCCGCTTTCAGACGGCCCGGTCGGAATGGAGACCCCACTCGGAAACCGGCGAGGACTGCTCTCACTGCGGGCGTGAGGTGACCCTAGAATGTGTGGAATTATCGGTCGAGTCGGATCCGATGATGCGGTCGAGACTCTGTTGACGGGACTCGAGAATCTCGAATATCGCGGATACGACTCTGCCGGCGTCGCGGTTCAAAACGGGTCTGGAATCGACATTCAAAAACGATCCGGAAAGGTCGATGAGCTCAAGTCGTCGATCGAGAATCGGCTCCTCGAGGGAACGGTCGGGATCGGACACACCCGTTGGAGCACGCACGGCCCGCCGACGGACGAGAACGCCCATCCTCATACTGACGGGACAGCGGACGTTGCGGTCGTCCACAACGGCATTATCGAAAACTACGCCGAGTTGAAAACGTGGCTGATCGATCGGGACCACGAGTTCACTAGCGACACCGATACCGAGGTTATCCCGCATCTCATCCAGCACTATCTCGATACCGGCTTCGATAACGAAGCGGCGTTCAGGAACGCGATCGCCGATCTCGAGGGAAGCTACGCCGTCACCGCCATGTTCTCCGGCGAGCACGTCCTCTATGCTGCACGGCAGGGGTCGCCGCTCGTCGTCGGTCTCGAGGACGGGGAATACTTCCTCGCGAGCGACGTGCCAGCGTTTCTCGAGTACACCGAAACCGTCGTCTACCTCGAGGACGGCGACGTCGTGATCGTCGACGAGGACGGAATCGAGTTCACGGACCTTCACGGAAACCCCGTCGTACGTGACTCGGAGACCGTCGAGTGGGACCCCGAACAGGCCGGCAAAGGGTCCTACGATCACTTTATGCTCAAGGAGATCCACGAGCAGCCGACAGCGCTAGCCCAGGCGATCGAGGGCCGGATCGATCCCGCCACGGGCCGGATCGCCCTCGAAGACTTCGAGCCTGGGACGTTCGAGGGAGTCGAGAGCGTCCAACTCGTCGCCTGCGGAACGTCGTATCACGCGGCGCTTTACGGCTCGATCGCGCTGAACCAGGCCGGCATTCAGGCGACCGCGCTGCTCGCGAACGAGTACAGTCTCGCCGCACCCCCGGTCGACGACGGGACGCTCGTGATCGCCGTGACCCAGAGCGGCGAGACGGCCGACACGCTGAGTGCACTTCGGCAGGCAGCGGCCGCCGGCGCGCGGACGCTCACGCTGACGAACGTGGTTGGCTCGACTGCGGCCAGGGAGGCCGACGACGCGCTGTTCATCCGTGCCGGCCCAGAAATCGGCGTGGCCGCAACGAAGACGTTCTCCTCACAGGCCGTTATGCTGGCCCTCCTCGGCCAGCGGATCGCAGCCGACGTTCACGGTGAACCGGCGGCGGACCTCGAGACGCTGCTTCCGGAACTCGCCGCGATGCCGGATCGAATCGCGTCGATCCTCGAGACATCCGAGGCCGATCGCGTTGCCAGACGGTACGCCGATTGTGAGTCGTACTTCTTTATCGGACGGGGCCAGGGATTCCCGGTCGCGCTCGAAGGGGCGCTCAAATTCAAAGAGATCACCTACGAGCACGCCGAAGGATTCGCTTCGGGCGAACTCAAACACGGGCCGCTCGCGCTCGTTACGCCGGCGACGCCTGTGTTTGCCGTGTTCACCGGCGACGAAGACGAGAAAACCCTCAAGAACGCCGAGGAGGCACAGACCAGGGGTGCCCCAGTCGTCGCAATCTGCCCTGACGATCACCGGGCAACCAAGATCGCCGACGACCACCTTCACATCCCAGAAACCGACGCCGCACTCGCGGGACTGCTCGCCAACGTCCAGTTACAGTTGCTCTCCTATCACGCGGCCGATCTGCTCGATCGGCCGATCGATAAACCCCGGAACCTGGCCAAAAGCGTCACCGTTGAGTAGCGATCCAGGATCGGGCCGACGCGTTCGGAGGGTCGTTCTGGTAACCGATTCGCGTCGCTCCGCGTTTCGGTGCCGTACACATCGGAACCGAGCACGGGCCATCGAGACCGCGGGAGCCGGGGACCACCCCCATAGTCCCGGATCCACACGGCGTCGGATTGTGACCCGTACTCGACCGACGTCGGAATCGTCCCTGGAGGGCCAGTTATGATCGAGTGTGCGATACCGATCGATTCCCTCCGTTCCGACTAACTATTCCGCGTCTTATAAATCCCGCACTTGATAAATACGGCTGTCTCGATTGCCGGCGCGGTGCTCGCGATCGGCGTCTCCAATCCCTTTCGGCCGATATCTCCGGTCTTCTCCCCGAAAGCTGTCGTTTTCGTCGAGCAATTCGCTATCGGAACGGGGGTTACCGATCGCGTTCGACGACCGCTCCGGGGCGGGTCGTGACGCCGGACGAGAGTTTCAACCCAGGTGTGAGGCTCGTGTTGATCCCCGTTTTCACCTCGTCACCGATTACGACGCCGAACTTCCGCCGCCCGGTCCCGACGCGTTCTCCTTTTACGGTGACCCGAACCTCGCCGTCGTCGTGGCGCAAGTTCGCCACGGTGGTCCCCGCTCCGAAGTTCACGTGCCTGCCGAGGATGCTGTCGCCCACGTACGAGAGGTGGCTAACCGTGGCTCCGGGGGAGAGAACGCTGTTTTTGATCTCGACGCTGTTGCCAACTGAGGCGTCTTTCCCGATCGCGGTTGCACCCCGCACGTAGGCGTTCGGACCGACGGTCGCCCCCGATCGGACGAGCACCGGCCCCTCGATTACGACGCCCGGTTCGATCGTTGCGCCCGCCTCAACGACGACGTCGCCGTGGAGATGCGCAGCATCGCTCACCTCACCCTCGACCCGACGGTCGAACTCCCCGAGCTTCCACTCGTTAGCCTCGAGCAGTTCCCACGGTCGTCCGACGTCGAGCCATCGCTTCAGGGTGACCGGCGTCACGGCGAACTGGTCGATCACGGTCGCGAGCACGTCGGTGATTTCGTGTTCGCCGCGCTCGCTCGCCGGGACGTCGAGCCACTCCCTCGCCCGTTCCGGAAAGGCGTACGCGCCGGCGTTGGCGAGATTCGTCGGCGGATCGTCGGGCTTTTCGACGATGTCGGTGACGGTCCCGTCGGTCGTACTCAAGACGCCGTAGTTTCGGGGGTCCGAGACCTCGATCGCGCAGACTGCCGGACAGGCGTCGAACAGTCGATCGATCGCGTCCGGATCGTAGAGATTGTCACCGTTTAGCACTGCAAAGGGTCCGTCGAGATGTTCGCTCGCGGCCTCGACGGCGTCTGCCGTCCCGGCCTGATCGCCCTGCTCGGCGTACGTGACCGGAACGCCGCGGTAGGCGTCTCCGAAGTGGCTCCGGACCGTTTCCTGTTCGTAGCCGACCACCAGCACGATTTCGTCGGCCCCGGCGTCGACGGCTGCGTCGACGGTGTGGGCGACGAGTGGTTTCCCGGCGACGGGGAGCATCGGTTTCGGGACCGATTCGGAGAGCGGTCGGATTCGGGTTCCCTGCCCTGCTGCGAGAACGACGGCTTGCATGGTGTGTCGATAGCGTGATCTCGGGGTTTACTATCCGGTCACTACTCGCCCGGTCACCGCCTGGTGTTCGGGAATGATCTCGCATCGATCGCGTCACTTCGTTCGCCGTCGCTCGCTTTGACCGGTGTCAGTAGCGTGGTCAGCGTACGGGTGAGCACCCGCGAAGCTCTGCCGTTTACCGGCGAAAACCGTCGTTCACCGATGAAAACAGTGCGTTTCCGTCGGTAAATATCGAGTTACCGCTAGCGTGAGGCGCTATACTATCGATTTATGTATAGTCTGGATTTACTGCTAATCAGCGCTGAAATGTCACACTAACGTGCTCGTTTCGAGTTATGCTGTCTATAGTAAATACCCTTCTGTGGCTACGGATTTGTGATGTCGACTGAACCAATCGATGCCAAGTGGACGCCGATGACCGCTGGCCAGCAAACGAACGCCCCCTGTTGTGTCAACTGTGGACACCAGGTCACACAGCAGTTCGCCAAAGTGTTCGGAGACAACCACGACGTGGTCCACGCCTGCCCGGAGTGTGCGACGTATCGGGAGATGAAGACCTCAGATTTCATCCCGGAAGACCGACGCTAACGTCTCTCGATCGAACCGACCGGCTACTCGAGTGGGTGTCGCGACTGTACGCTCGATATTCGAACCGGAAATGCGGCGGTGTCGCTTCCCGTCGTCGCTCGACCTCGGAATCAGGGACCGGGGTCGATCGGTGAAGCGAGCAACGGAGTTGCCCCCGGAGACAGGGACCGGGGTCGACTGCAAAACAGGGTGCAGGGAGTA
Organism: Halosolutus sp. DAT137; assembly: GCF_059736405.1. Lineage (NCBI taxonomy): Archaea > Methanobacteriati > Methanobacteriota > Halobacteria > Halobacteriales > Natrialbaceae > Halosolutus > Halosolutus sp. DAT137. The sequence goes on from NZ_JCAQID010000006.1 coordinate 13,989, forward strand.
GACGGCGCGATTACGACTCGTCGGTCGCGGTTTCGATCGATTTTTCAATCAAGTCCGTCGCCGTATCGAACAACGCGTCGGCCGCGTCCGGCGATCGACCCTCGGCCGTGACGCGCACGAGTGGCTGGGTACCGCTCGCCCGGATGAGAAACCAGCCGTCGTCGGTCTCGATCCAGACGCCGTCGATCGTTTTGACGTCGTCTCGACCGCTGACACGTTCCCGAACGGTGTCCATCACACGCTCGTTGTCTGAAACCTCGAACGCGGTTCGACGGATGGGGTACTGATCGAGCCCGTCGACGAGTTCGGCCAGCGACTCCGTCGCCGTTACCAGTTCGACCAGCTTGCACGCGGCCAGCGGGCCGTCCGGGCACAGCGTTTCCTCCGGCCAGATCCACGCGCCGCTGGGTTCGCCGCCGAAGACGACGTCCGCTTCCGTCGCTCGTTCCGCGACGAACACGTCTCCGACGCGCGTGCGAGTAACTGACGCGCCGACGGCCTCGAGAGCGTCATCGACGGCGAGACTCGTATCTACCGGGGCTGCGATTCGGTCCCCGGGACCGGCCGCCTCCCGTGCGAACAGCGCGAGGAGGAGATCCTTCGGCACGAAGCGACCGGTTTCGTCGATCGCGAGCAGTCGATCGGCGTCCCCGTCGTGGGCGAGGCCGAGGGCGGCGTCGGTTTCCGCGACGAGTGCGGCGAGGGATTCGAGTGACTCCTCGGTGGGTTCGCTCGGCCGACCGGGAAACGAGCCGTCCTGGTTCCCGTTGAGTGTCGTGACGTGACAGCCGAGATCGTCGAGCACCGACGCCGTGATAGTCCCGGCCCCGTTTCCGAGATCGACGACGACCTCGGGTGATCCGTCGATTTCGACCGCGGATCGCAGTCGATCGGCGTGGCGACTGCGGGCATCGTCGCTGGACAGCCGCGTGCCGAGTTCGTTCCACGCCGCGAACTCGTACTCTTCGTTCCGGATTCGGGCTTCGATCGAGTCCCGGCGATCTGGCCCGAACGCCTTTCCGCCGGGCGTCCAGAGCTTGATGCCGTTGTCCGTCGGCGGGTTGTGTGAGGCCGTAACGACGACGCCGGCATCGGCGTCGAACCCTTCGATCGATCTCGCCACGGTCGGGGTCGCCTCGATGCCGAGGTCGATCACGTCAGCCCCGCACTCGCGACAGCCCGCGGTGGCCGCGTCGACGAGCAACCGGCCGCTGTCGCGAACGTCGCGGCCGACGACGATCCGGTCGGCACCGTCGGACGCGACAGCACGACCGACCTCGAGTGCCAGTTCTGCGGTAACGTCGGACCCGACGGGGCCTCGGATGCCACTCGTTCCAAACATACCACCCGCTGGTCGATCCAATTGCGTTACTATGCGGTGCCTACCGTCGTCGCTGGTCTCGCCGTCTCTCGAATTTCTCGGTCTCCTCGGTTCGCGATCGGGGTTTCGAGGCGTATCCGTGTTCGTGTCGAACCGACGATTCGCGATCGTTGCAGCCCGATTTTTACCCCGACACCCGTCCCGCTTCGCACGTCGGGGTCGATTCGAACGCGCTCTTGGGACCAGCTTCGATCGACGCCGAGCCTGTCTCGTCCGTTAGCGACACCCTATGAGTTTGAACGTTCGTCAGCGTATATCCGTTGGAGTCGATTCACTGCTGAGTGCTCATGGATCGAACGGGAGCGGAAGACGGAGCGGAATCGAGGCGTCGACGGTCGGGTCAGCGACCGCGCCACGGCCACACGGCCGAACCGAGCGCGCCGAGCGACGACCGGACTGTCCGGCAGGATCGTGCGAGGGGACGATGAAGGCGTCCGAATGCGAACCCGAGGCCGACGAGAACCCGGTCGACCGATCGATCTCCGAGCTGCCGCCGAGTTCGAAGCTGGTCTACAAAGTTCTCGAGTACGAGGGGTCGTTGACCCAGGAGGAGATCGCGACGGAGTCGCGGCTGTGCGCCCGGACGGTTCGCTACGCGCTCGGGAAACTCGACGACGAAGACCTCGTGTCGAGTCGGGTCTGTCTCGACGACGCTCGCCAGTCGAAATACCGGATCGACGGCTGACTGTATCGTTACAGCCGTTTTCGATAGGTATCGATCATCAGGTCGAAGCCGAACGAACCGGCCGTGATCGTGTAGTTGGTCTCCAGTCGGGGGTTGAACTTCGCTTTATATCGGTTGATGCTCGGGACGCCGGCACCGACCAGATCGTACCGCTCGATCCCCGATCGGAGTCCGTCACGCATGACGTGCCAGTCGAGCAGATCGTTGATCGCGAGATCGACGGCTGCGTCCGGTTTGACACCTCCCTGCCAGCGGTAGCGGGTCGACTCGGACTCGACGACGAGGATGCCGCCCAGAAATTCGCCGTCGACCCGACAGACGTAGGGGCGGATCGCTCCCTCCGGGAGGGCGTCGTACACCGATCGCGCGAACTCGGTGCTCAACTGGAACGATCGCCCCTGGCTCTCGTATCGCTGTTCGACCTGGTCGATGATTCGATCGATATCGCCGGCAGTCCCTTCTTCGATCACGTACGACTCCTCGTCGGCGTTCCGGACGTTGCTCCGCGCGTCGCTGCTGAACCGACCGAGGAGGTCCTCTTCGCTCCCGTCGAGATCGACGACGTAGGTGTACTCCGGCTCGACGTCGTAGCCGTTCCAGACGAACGGCCGGACGTCCTCGAACTCGGCCGCGACGAACTTCGTGTATAGCGGAGAACTGTGCTCGTCGATCCACTCCAGACAGCCGTCGAGGAACTGCTGTATGCGACGATCCGCCTTGCGCTGTTTGAGCTTGGCGACGTTCAACACGGACGGCCCGAGGTAACACGACCAAGACCGGGGTGCAGGCGAGAAGACGCCGGAAATCGGCCCCTTGGTGTACTCGAACACCGGAAAGATTCCCACGGCTTCCTGTCCTTTGAATCCGGCCAACAGAAACACCGTCGTGTCGGTATCTCTGGCCTGTAACCGCAATGCCTCGGCCCGGTAGAACGGGTTGGTCCCGTCCGACCGATCGACGTATCGGTTCCACTCCTCGGCGTCGTCCTCCGGATCGAGGACGGTTATGTCGACACTCATCGTTACAGGTACCCGAGGTCCGAGAGTCGATCTTCGACGGCCGATTCCTCGGTTGCGACGACCGGAGCCGCTTCGTACGCCGGATACGCCGCCGGCGGACTCTCGTCGACGACCGACAGCGGTTCGCCGTCCATCGCCTCGTCGACGGGGACGTCGAATATCGAACAGATCGTCGGGGCAACGTCGAAGATCGTCGCCTCTCCCAGCGTAACCGACTGATCGAATGCCGGGCCGGTCGCCGCGACGACCCCGGTGCGTTTGTGGTTCCACGGCTCCATCGGCTCTCCGAAGATCCCCGTTCCGAGATCGGTCGAGAGCGCGTGGTCGAAGTCGGTCGGGACGGTGATGATATCCGGCCCGTTCTCGAGGTGGGGCCCATCGAAAACGGCTTCCCGTGGTTCGACGGCCTCGAACACCGGCGATCCGGCCGGGGTTTCGACGGCCGACAGTTCCTCGATGAGTTCGGATCGGGCCGTCTCGTACTCCTCACGCGGAACCGTTCCGTCCGGTTCCCGCCCCTCCAGATTAATCCGAACGCCGAGTTCGCTCTTCGATCGAACGTACGCTCGCGAGTCGGGGAAATCGACCTGCTCGCTTCCGGCGCGGATCACGTCGTTGGGAACCCGCTTGCCGATCGACTCTTTGAGACCGACTCGTTCGAGGGCGTTTGCGACCCGCTGGGTCGTGAACCCGACGCTCGCGGCGAGAGCGATCGCTCGCTCGACGGTGCTCGTAGCGTGTTCGCCTGCTTCCTCACCCTCTAGCAGGTCGTTTTCCCAGGCTTTCGACCAGTTTGGCATTCCCTCGCCGCCGCGCGTTGCGTTGACGTCGCCGCGCTCCCGGAGAAACTCGTTCGCGCGGAATTCCTCGCCGCTGACGGTGCCCATTCCGTGATCGCTGACGATGAGGACGTTCTCGGGGTCGGCCTCCTCGATCGTTCGGGCGAGTTGTCGATCGACCTCACCGTAGACGGCCTCGATCGCCCGCTTGTCGCCGGGCCGTTCGTGGAAGACGGAATCTGTCAACTGGAACTGGAGGAACCCGAAATCGGGATCGATCCGGTCACAGAGGTACCTGAAGGCATCGCCACGACACTCGAGGGTCCGCTCGTAGCCGTCGATCGATCGATCCGGTTCGGGTCCGCTCTGGGGGTAGATTCGGTATCCTTCACACGCATCTTTGACGTCCTCGAGAATTCCGTCGGGATGACACTGCGGGTCCTCCGGCGCTGTCAGTCCGGGTATCAGCGCACCGTCGAACTCGCGTGCCGGGTGTGTCACGGGCACGTTGACGACGACGCTCGAGAATCCGTGGTTGCTCAACAATTCCCAGATTGCGCGCTCGCGCACGTGCGTCGAATTGACGACGTCCCAGTCGTAGCCCTGGAAAGAGAGAAAGTCGAAAACCCCGTGCTTTCCGGGATTCTTGCCGGTGTACATCGACGGCCAGGCCGACGCCGTCCACGGCGGGAGCTGTGATTCGAGCGGACCGCTCGTCCCGCTCTCGAACAACCGGCGAATCGTCGGTATCGTTCCCGACTCGAACAACGGTTCGAGGACGGGCCGACAGGCCGCATCGAGCCCGACCACGAGGAGACGGAGACCGTTGTCCTCGGTCGTACGTTCCATACGCGGGTGGTTCGTCCGTCCGTGCTTTGTTATGCAAGCGCTTGGCTCCTGTATGGTCGTACTTCGGATTCAGTCCGCCGTTGGGGGACCGTTAGCCCAGCGGTGATAAGCCCGGCCTGTCAGCGCGTGTGTCCGTGTACTCTCAGCATGACTAAACGGCCGGACGCTCACTCTCGCTACACTGTGACCGTATCGTCGCACAGACCGATTTCCTGCCCGCGAGTCAACCTGGGCATTCGCGGTTGTATCGACACCGCCGATGATCAGTGACTCCCCCTCACTGTTTGGCGACCCCCAGAGCGATCGATCGCCCACCGGGTTCGAGTCGTTCGTCGAGTATCACACCTCCCGATCGACGTTTTACGCGTCGGGAAAGGTCGCGCTCCGGGACGGGCTTGCGAACCTCGTCGAACACGGTGAAAACGTGTTGCTTCCGGCGTACCTCCCTGACGCCGTCGTCGAACCGTTCTCCGAATTAGGTCTCGAACCGCGTTACTACACGATCGAAGAGAGCCTCGCACCGGACCTGGCTGATCTCGAAACGCGGGTCGACGACGATACCGCGGCCGTCATGTCGGTCAACTACTTTGGTTTCCCCATGCCCGGATTCGACGAATTTCGGGCGCTGGTCGACGAGTACGACTGCTATCACATCGACGACAACGCTCACTCGCCGCTGAGCGTCGACGACGGCAGGCTACTGGGAACGCGTGGCGACCTCGGCATCACGAGCCTCTGGAAGCTGTTTCCGGTCCCAAACGGCGCGGTGTTTTACTGTAACGACGACACCGTTGCCCGGTCGTACGTTCCCTCCTCCTGTGCCGGCGTCCGCGATCGGTTTACCGCCGCCGACTGCCGGTTCGTCGCGAAATCCGTCCTCTTCGACGTTCTCGATCGAACCGGTCGCATTCGGGACGCCGTCGACGCGATTTTCGCCGGTAGCGATATCTCGTCCGTACCCGGTCCGGAGGTGCGCTACGAGGCGGGAAAGGTCCCGATGTCGAAGCTAACGGCGTCCGTCGTCGCCAGGACGGATCCCTACGCCATCCGCCGCGATCGTCGGGGAAACTATCTCGCCTGGCAGCGCGTTCTCGAGACCCGCAGCGACGTCGAAATCCTCTACGACTCGCTCCCGATGGGAATCTGCCCGCAGGTCGTGCCCGTCCGAGCCGAGAACCCACAGCAGTTCCGCGAGTCGCTCACCCGCTGTGGCGTCTCGGACCTCACCACGTGGCCGCGGCTGTCGTCGACCGTCCTCGAGGACCCGCAGTACGAAACCGCCGCGCGCCTGTCACGGGAGCTGTTCGTTCTTCCAGTTCACCAGCACCTCGACCCGCGATCGATCGAGGCGCTCGAATCGCGGCTTCGGTGAGAGCGCGTCGCCGTTTCCACAGGTTCCTTCCCGATAACGAAACGCCTCACTCCGACTGCCCGTCGTTCTCCGCCGCCGCCTCGAGTTTCGACACGGTCGTCTCGCTCAGGGCATACGTTCGGCTGGCCCGTCGGTCCAGCACCGATTCGGTCCGAAGCTCCGAGAGCAAACTCTGGACGGCTACTGGCGATCTATCGACTCGCGTAGCGACTGCCTTCGACCCGAGCGGTCCCGAGCGTGCGAGTTCGGCCACGACCTCTCGTGCCGTCGGCTCGACACACTGGGAATTCTCACAGGCGCGAGCGATCCGATCGTCGAGCCACGCCGCTCCGAACCCGTTTCCACCGTCTGTACCGACGTTTGCGACGAGAATCGTTTCCTCCCCGTCGTCGACGCTCGTATAGCCGAACTCGTGAGCGTCTCCCGTCGCCTCGACGATGCGTTCTTCCTGTCGCGTCTCTCCGGTGTTCGTTTCAGCGCCACGATTCTCCCCGTCGAGTTCCGATCGCAGCCGCTCGTTTTCCGCCCGGAGCCGATCGATCTCCGCTTCGAACTCGTCGATCCTGGCCGATCGATCGACGAGTTCCTCCTCGAGGGCTTCTCGTGTCCCCTGAAGCTCCTCGAGTGTCGCCTCGAGTTCGTCGCGCTCCGCTTCGAGGTCGGCCAGTTCTTCGTGAAGTCGTCGCAACTCCTCGCCATCCTCCGGAAGCTGCGTCTGGACCGTCTCGGGGGCCATTAGTGCGTCGGCCATCTGCCTGGCCGCACTCGAGACGTCGCGTGCGGATTCGAGGTCGTCTTCGAGCGTTTCGATCCGCTTTTCTTTCTTTTCGAGTTCGTTTTCCAGTTCGACGATTCGGTTTTCTTCCTGTTCTTTCCGTTCAGAGATGTTCTGGAGGTCACCGACGAGCGCGTCCGAGACGGATTTGAGGTCCGGGCGCTCGAAGTCATCGAGGCCGGGCGTCGCCCCCGCGTCGAAGGTTCGCTTGCGGCGAAACTGTACTTTCCTGACGTCGGCCTCGGTCCAGTCGGTCTGGACGAACGCCTGTCCGTCGTTGAGGTCAGCGACGAGTTCCGAGTACTCGGTGTCGATGATCCGCCCGACGACTTTCGTGTCGTTGTCCCACGTCAGGCGGTGCCAGACGAGCCAGTTCGCCTGGGTAATGAAGTCCTTTTTGACGTCCGCGGGTCGCTGGCTGATTCCCAGAATGCCCAGCCCGTGTTTGCGTCCCCGTTTGCTGATCTTGATCAGCAACTTCCCGGTTTCACCGACGCCGCCCCCTTCCGGAATGTACTCGTGGACCTCTTCGACGATCAGCAGGAACGGTTTCTTGAGTTTCTTCTCTTTGACGAACAACTGGCGCGCGATCTCTTTGAGCAGTTCGTCCGCGACCGCCTCGTCGAGGTAGCCCGACACGTCGAGGATGACCGGAACGTTCTCCTCGAGTGCGAGACTGGCCATCTGCTCTGCGTGTTCCGGACCGATCTGGATGTCACACTCCTCGTCTGCGCCCGCGTGGAGCATTTCATACTCCTCTTTGAGTCCGTAGTACTCGCCGTCGGTATCGACGATCAGCAGGGGAAACCCGGCGTCGAGTAGCTCTTCGGCCAGTACGGATGCCGTGTTCGACTTTCCCGAGCCCGACTTTCCGGTAACGAACCCGCGTCCGGTCAGAATTTCCACGACCGGGAGGTGTAACTCGGAGCCGTCTACGCCGGTATCGACGTGAATCTCTCGCTGCTCGCTCACCGATCGTCCACCTCTGGCTGATCCGATTCGGTCATGCTATCCGTACTGTTCGATCACGTGACCTTGAATATTGGCCCGCGTCGTCTCCGCGTTCGCTCTCTCTCGTCTGAAAGGTGTACACCGTTCACACTTTTTGAACTGTGTGCACGATGCGTTCGTATCGCTCTCGCTTTCCTCTGACGCTCAGTCTGGAACTCGATCGGTCGGGAAGACTGTCCACGCAGTTCACACCGTTCGGACGTTCCTGATTACCAGCGTCCGTCTGTGAAACCGGTGGCCTCGTCTCCCGCACCGGCCCAACATCTCATCTGAATCTCAGAATTTGTATGCGATTTGCACGGTTTGAACCGCGTACACCGTGTAGACAGTGGCTCGTGCTGTCGGGGTGTGCCCTCCGTTTGGGCTTTCTTCGTCCCGGCTTTTCCCGTTCGCGACGGAACCACTGTTTGCACGGTGCAGACCGTGTCGCTTAACGGTTGACCCGGCGATCGATCGTTCGGCTCCCAGATCCGACGCCGTCGCGATCGGTCTCTCGTGATTTTACTCGACTGACTGGACAGTTTGGAATGTGTACACTGTCTCGACTTTGTACAACGTGCGAGTCATACAGAATGTGTAGACAGTTTCCGATACTGTTAAGTCGTGTCATGGGAATCGTACCACTGTCAGTTGCCGCGTTACACCGATCGAACCGCCCGTCATTTCCTGTACAATGCTCAAACCGTGTAAACGGTCTCAACGGTTGAGGCCTCGTGGACTGTTGGCACTGTCGACATCGAGTCGACTGTCCGGACTCGTTACCCGTTTCACACGGGATAGACTGTTCACACGGTGTGAACAGTGTAAACTGCTACGACCGTATGGACTGCCACGACCGTGTAGACTGCCACGACCGTGTAGACTGCTACGACCGTGTAGACTCCCGTCGCAGTACCTACCGTCGGTGGTCGGCTGGCCGGACAGTGAACGCTGTCTGCACCGCCAGCGGAAGAAACACTGTCTGGATGGGTTAAACCGTGCAAACTGTTCAGATCGCTTGAACTTGGTAGATTGTTCAAACCGTCCAGAGTGTGCTCACGGTCTGAGCGGTTCTCAATTCACAACCGGCGTTCCGGGCCTTGCTCGGGTGCCTGAATGCGTCGGCCACGCCGCCGGAACTTTCGCACACAGTCTCGACGGTTTACACGGTGTACACCGCCTCGACGACCTGAGTCGTTCAGGACGTGATGACAGTTTCGACGGTGAACGCGGCGGAGGGCTACACACGTGACAGACCCACGCGCCGTCAGCGTCGCCCTGCAGAAAGGGGGCGTTGGCAAAACGACGATCGCGATCAACCTCGCAGAACGGCTCGCCAATCGATCGAACGACGTGTTGCTGGTCGACTTAGACCAGCAGGGGAACGCAACCGAAGGGGTCGGACTCGGTGATGCGTACACCGCCGACGTCCATCTCGGTGACGTTCTCGAAGACGGCTCGGAGACGACGCTCGAGGACATCGTCCGATCGACGGACGCCTTCGACGTGTTGCCGGCCCACGAGGACTTAGATAGCGTCGAGAACAGCATCCGGAGTGCGACCTTCGGTGAACTCTGGATCAGAAACGAAATCGTCGACCCGGTGTTGGGCGACACGTACGACTACGTGGTCGTCGACTCGCCGCCGAACCTTGGACCGCTTGCCGACGCCTCACTCATCTCGACTCAGAACGTTATCGTTCCCTTGCGGATGAGCGAACCGAGCGTCAGCGGCTTCGAGCGCATGTACACCCAGCAAATCGGCCCCATTCGCAAGGAAATCGACCTCGATATCCTCGCAATCGTGCCGAACTCCCTGTCGGGCGACAACGAGGAAAAGCGGATCATCGGGGATCTCGAGGAGTCGCAGTTCGCGGAGTATCTCCCGCAGTTCGCCCGATCGAGCCACTTCGACGACTCGTCGTCGTCCGGGCCGGGCCTTCGCGAACGAATCGCATTCCGCCGCGCCTGGCGTGAGGGGGTCCCGCTGGCGGCGTACGACCCCGACTGTGACCAGCTCGATCGGTTGGACGAACTGGCCGCGATCGTCGAACGGGGAGGTGTCGACGATGCCTGAGGAGAATCGGTTTGCGGGGTTGAGCGAGGCGGTCGATGAGGACGACGACGCAGATGGTGACGGGACCCTCGCCGGAAGCAACGCCGATGATGACGGCTCCGCCGAAACCGAATCGAACGCCGCGAGCGACGAGGCAGCGGGAGGGTCGTCGACCGAAGAAGAGGAGCCAACGCCCGCCGATCCGACGGCGTTCGCGTTCGACGAAACAATCAAAAAGACCGTCTACGTTCGCCCCGAAACCGTCGACGATCTCGAGGACGCCCAGGCTCTAGTCGACGCACAGCTGCGAACCCAACACGACGTGCGCGATCTCACGGGCCGGGAGTTCTACGACGCGGCGTTTCGACTCGCCGCGTCGGATACTGACGGCCTGATCGAGGAAATCCTCGCGGCGCGCGAAGAGTGAGCTGTCGACGAGTAAGATCCTCATCGTTCGCCGGTGATACCCTGGTGAGCGACCGACGAACGGTCGTACTGAAGCGTTGAACCATATCCACTTCGGGCCCTCGTTTACTACAGTAGGAATAGTACGCTGTCACTACAATGCTCGAATCCCGAGGGCCGGGTCTGTGGACGTACGAGGAACCGCTCCGATTCGCCGGCGTGGAGTTGGGCCGCATCATGTCGGTTGTTCGACTCTCGAGTGGCGGGCTCTTCGTCCAGTCTCCCGCCGAGTTGACCGGACGGCTCAGACGCGCACTCGACGATCTGGGCGAGGTTCGATTCGTCGCGCCGGCGAGCAAACTTCACGGACACCGCTACATGGAACAGTACCGGGCAGTCTATCCGAACGCCGAACTGCTCGCAGCGCCGGGACTTCCGGCTCGACGTCCCGATCTACGGTTCGATCAGTTGCTCGGAGACACGCCGGACCCCCGCTGGGCGACCGATATCGATCAGGTCGCGATCGACGGCCACCGGTGGCTCACCGAACTTGCGTACTTCCACCGCCCGACCGGGACGGTGATCTTTGGCGACGTCGGCTTTCACGTTGGCGAGACGAGTCCGTTGATGACCCGACTCGTCGCTCGAGCGTTGCGTATCTACGAGCGGGTTTCGCCGCCCGTTGAATTCCGATTTACGATCGCGAACCAGCCCACGTTTCGTCGATCGATTCAGGAGGTCCTCGCCTGGGAGTTCGATCGCGTGATTCCGGGTCACGGCGAAATTATCGAAACAGACGGGAAACAGGCGGTGATCGACGGGTACGACTGGCTACTGTGAGTCGTTTCGGTCGTCCGAACCGCCAGGCTACTCCCCATTCGAGGCGCTTCGGTTACTCGGTACCGGCACTCGATCCGCGATCGACGGTTTCCTCGCGAACCGTCATCCCCTTGCGGCCGAGGTGTTGAAGCTGGCGTCGGGCGAAATCCTCTTCCCGGGTACCGCGCGTCGCGAGGACGTAAACCAGCGCACCGCCTGCCGGGCGCATCGTGCGGCCGGCCCGCTGAGTTCCCTGTCGCCGGGAGCCGCCGAGACCGGACGCGATGATCGCCAGGTCCGCAGTCGGCAGGTCGATCCCTTCGTCGCCGACTCGGGAGACGACCAGCAGGTCTCGCTCGTTGTGACGAAACTCCTCGAGCAGTCGACGCCGTTCGTGGTGGCGGGTCTCCCCGCTGAGGAAGGGAACGTCGAGTGCTGCCGCGAGATCCCGTCCCTGTTCGAGGTAGTCGACGAACACCAGGGCTTTCGAGTCGGGGTGTGCCGACAGCAGGTACCGAACCTCCTCGACTTTGCCCCGATTCTGGGCCGCGATTCGGTACTTTTCTCGGCCCTCGGCGGACCCGTAAGCGTTTTGCTGTTCCTCGTCACCCCACGGCACGTACCGGATTTCGAGTTCCGGCTGCGCGACGAACCCGGCCTCGAACAGTGCCTCCCAGTCGGTGCCGATCGGCGGCCCGACGAGCGTAAAAATCTCCGTCTGGCGATCGTCTTCCCGGATGGGACTCGCGGACAGTCCGAGTCGGTGTCGCGACTGGAGGTGCGTGCTGCGCCGGTACACGTCGCTCGGAACGTGCTGGCACTCGTCGAAGATTACGAGCCCCCACTCGCGGTCGTCGAACAGCGATCGGTGGCGGTCCATTCCCGCGATCTGGTAGGTCGCGATCGTCACCGGCCGGACGTGTTTCTGGCCGCCGTGGTACTGGCCGATCTGATGAGGTTCGAGCGACGTGTACTCCGCGATCGCGTCGGCCCACTGGCGGGCGAGGTCGCGACTCGGGACGAGAACCAGGGTTTCACCCTCGACGTGGGCCATCGCGCCCATCGCGGCGACGGTCTTCCCGCTTCCCGGCGGGCCGACGAAGACGCCTTCGCCGGACTCCGCGAAACGGTCGACCCAGCGTTGCTGGTAGTCCCGGAGTCGCACCCGCAAGTCGATCGGGAGCGCCTCACCCGATTCGAGATCCCGGTGGTCCTGAACCGGGTAGCCCGCTTCGTAGAGAACGCGTTTAATCGCTGCTTCTGCCCCTTCGCGGACCCAGTCTTCGGTGTCGGAGATCGGCGCGTGGACGTGCTCCTCGTCGAGTTTCTGGCGCGCGACGTTTCCCATAATCTCGGCGCTCTGTGCCTCCAGGACCGTATAGCCGTCCTCGTGTGTTGCGAGGCGAAACTGGTGGGCGCGGTCCCACTGGCTTTCGACCCAGTCTTCGAGCGCGTCCGATCGCTGTCCGAGAGCCTGTCGCATCGTCCGGCGGAGGGCCTCGAACTCGTCGTGGGGGGCCTGCCAGACGTCTTCGGGTCTGACGACGTAGCGATAGCCCAGGTCCCCGTTCGTATCAGCGAGGTGGGCGAACTGGGAGAGTTGCGCGCGCGTAAACTGGTCCGGTCGATCGACGACGATCTCGCGGCGTTTCGGGAACACGACGACGCGTTCGCGATCGGTCAGGTCCTCGAGTTCGGTCGGGTACCAGACGACGGGGTCGGTCTCGACGGAGAGACGCTCTAGGTCCCCCGTCGTGGCGAGATCCTCGAGTGCGTCGCTGGCGTCTTCGTGAGAGATCTCCAGCGCACGAGCGACCGCGGCGGCGGTGAGCACCGGTCTGCCGGCCTCCTGGCAGGCGTCGTGAAACGACGCTAGGGTGATAGAGGTGGCGTCTCCATCCTCGTACTCGGCAGTCGGTACGCGGCGCTCTCGCTCGCTCGATTCGTCGGCGTTCTCCGGCGAGGACCGGTCGTCAGTCACTGCCGGGGATACTGGTGGGACGGGTAAACCGGTTACGTTCGTGGCGGCGATCGAGCCAGTTGCACCCGCCGAAGCGACCGGGTGGGTCCACACAATATATCTTGCTCGACGGTGTCCGTTCGCGTATGTTCCGTGCGATCCTCCCGGACGGACAGATGGCGTGTGCAGAGTACGAACACACAGAACAGGGCGTTGAGCTGTACGACGAGAGCGGCGAGTTCATCGCATTCGTTCCGTACACGAACTTACACGCACTGGTCGACGAGGACAGCTATACGGAGAACGATCGCTCGATCATGTAGCCGGCGTCTGGTCGATCGCGTCGAGTTGCTCGCGGTAGCGGTTTCTGACGGTGACGACCGTGGTCTGTGCGGTGTCGGCGACGGCCCGCTGTGGGATCGTTTCGTCACACAGCAACCCGGCTGCGTAGATCGCGGCGGCGGCGAATCCGGTCGGTGACTTGCCCGAGTGGAGCCCCTGCGCCGTCGTTTCGTCGATGATTTCGACGGCTTTCGTCTCGACGTCCTTCCCGACGTCGAGTTCGGAGCAAAATCGCGGGACGAACTGCCGCGGGTTCGTCGGTTCGAGATTGATGCCCAGTTCGTCCGCGATGTACCGGTAGGTTCGGCCAATTTCGCGCTGGTCGACCCTGGAGACGGAGGTTACTTCTTCGAGGCTACGCGGAATGCCCTCCTTTCGACACGCCGTATAGAGCGCGCTGGTCGCGACCCCTTCGATCGATCGGCCACGGATGAGATCCTGTTCGAGCGCCTGCCGGTAGATGACGCTTGCAGTCTCTTTGACGGGCTTTGGGACGCCGAGCGCGCTGACCATCCGATCGATCTCCGACAGTGCGTACTTGAGGTTGCGTTCGCCGGCGTTTTTCGTTCGAATTCGTTCCTGCCAGACACGAAGTCGATGGAGCTGGCCGTGCTTATCGGCCGACATGGAGTGGCCGTTTGCGTCCCGGTTGCGCCAGTCGATCGTCGTCGTCAGTCCTCGATCGTGCATCGACTGGGTGAGCGGAGCCCCGACGCGTGAGAGTTCGTCGTGTTCCTGGGCGTTGAACGCACGCCATTCGGGACCGTAGTCGATCGGATCTTCACTGAGAACCAGCCCGCACTCCTCACAGACGCGCTCGCTCCGATCCGGGTCGTGGACGATCGTGTCGGTTTCACAGTCGGGACACAGGCCGGGCTCCGTCTCCTCGGATTCGGTCCTGGTATCGATGATAGACCGCGTCATCAGTACGGGGAGAAAACCGTGGAAGCATTGTAAGGGGCTCACATGGTTTCGAGAGAAACGCCGACTTACTGCGACCCCCGAATCGAGAGAGATGCGAGGACACAGGTCCCTATGCCGGCCCGACGAAGCCGACCGAGTCGGCCCCGTCGATGCAACGTCCACTCGGTCGAGACCGTGAGGGTTGGGCTTTTTGTCCCCTCAGTGAGGGTGTCTACTGCGAATACGACATGCGTACCGTTCGAGGGCTGGCATCCGGAGCAAAGTAACGTCCGAGTGCACCGCGTAAATTTGTCTTGTCGGCCCGAACCGACGTTTGCTTTTATGTCGCTCCAGTCGAATGTTCCGAACCAGTGCCGTGTTGAGGATCGCTCCGCCGGGCCGTGGTCGACGCCTGCGACACCGTGTCCCAGCTACCCGTATGCGACAGGTATACTCGAACAATCGTTCGATACTGGGAGTCCCGTCAGCCGATCGTCTTGACCGATCGGACTGTGACTCGACGTCGAGTACGCGCGGGGTGGGAAGCCGCTCCGTACCATCCGTGTCTTTGCAGCCGGTGCAAAACGTGGCTGACCTTAAGAGTGTCACTGTTGGTGTACAACTTGGTGTGTCAAACGTGATTGCGAGCCTAACGCACGTATTGCGGACCCTGCCTGATCGGCAGGGTAGTGGCCTCTTCGACCGGTATCGGTCCCGGGGTTGCTGGAACGACCGGCCGGCGTCTGGGGGGCAGCGATAATGTCCTCAATCGATACATCACTCCCCGATGAAATCGCTTCGGTCGCGGATTCGGACGAAGACGAGCGACTCTCGAAAGACGTCATTTTCGAACTGCTAAAAAATCGTCGTCGCCGGGAAGTCCTCACGTACTTGCTCGAAGCCGAGGAGACGGTGACACTTGGCGAACTGGCAGAACAAATCGCCGCCTGGGAGAACGATACGGAGGTCAACGCACTCAGCTCGGATCAACGAAAGCGAGTGTACGTCGCCCTCTACCAGACCCATTTGCCCAAGATGGACGACGCCGGAATCGTCGAGTACGATCAGGACCGTGGCCTGATTTCGCTGTCGGACAACGCCGACCTGTTGATGATGTATCTGGATACGGATAGCCATCGACAGGATCGGTGGGACCGGTGGTATGCCCTGCTTAGCATGGTCGGTGCCGCCTTCGTCAGCGCCGCGTTTCTCGGCGTCCCGTTCGTCTCCGCGATCCCGACGACCGCAGTTGCAGGGACGGTCGTCGTCGCGTTCTTTTTGCTGTCTATCGTCCACGTCGCGACGAACCGCCAGCGCGAACGGACCGTCGACGGGAAACTCTCCCGGATCGAATAACCGGCGTCGATCGTATTATCGGGCAATCCGGTTTCACCGTCCGGTCGTCGGTCGCGAACCGATCGACACGGGAGGGTAGGTCGGGAAGGACTTTTATTATGGGCGCTCCTACGGACGAGTGGCTCCCGGTGACCGTCATCCAGTATCGGAACAGTTCGCGTGCCAG
Source organism: Halosolutus sp. DAT137 (assembly GCF_059736405.1). Classification (NCBI taxonomy): domain Archaea; kingdom Methanobacteriati; phylum Methanobacteriota; class Halobacteria; order Halobacteriales; family Natrialbaceae; genus Halosolutus; species Halosolutus sp. DAT137. Next base: position 29,845 of record NZ_JCAQID010000006.1, read on the forward strand.
CTTGCTGTTCTCGACGCGGGAGCCGCTTTCTCTCGAACGACACGACGAGTGTTCGTCGCGCTCGAACCCCACACAGTGGCGCGACCGATCGGGTTCCGTCCGCCATCGGGTTCTTCGCCGTTACTGATCGCGAGCGTTGTACTGCACGTCGACCGTTGCATCCCCGAGTAGCGTGAAGTCCTCGATGGCGCCCTCGAACCAGTACGCGTCGAGCCAGTCCCCGACGACGCCGCGAACGGCCGTCCCCTCGATGACGCGCTCCTCGTCGACCGAGTCACAGCGGTACTCGGATTTGATGACTGCACCGCTCGCCCTGAAGGAGTAACTCGACGCCTCCCCAGCCGTGGTCCCGTCGATGACCAGCGCGTGTGGCAGGAGTTCGTGGTCGCCGTACTCGGTGGGATCGATTCGCTCGCCGTCGAGGAACACGTCGGCAGTTCCGTCGGTGAACGTGATATCGGCAAGCGACCCCGAGAACCGGAACGTCTGCGTACGATCGGCGAGCGAACTCTGGACGGTCGACCCGGAAATCGTCGTTACGTCGTCTTCCGGCTCGGTTTCCGCGTCGAGTTCGATCGTTCCGTCGACCGTGATCTCGTAACTCGCCGGCGTTCCGCGCCCCTCAATCGCGATGACGTGGGGCAGTTCCGGGCCGTACTCGGTGGGATCGATTTCCTCGCCGTTTAGGAACACGGTTCCAGGACCGTCGACGGTCACCTGCTGTAGGTCGCCGCCAAACCGGAACGAGTCCTTCCAGTCGGCGACGACACCGTGGACGACGCCGTCCTCGACGACGTCTTCGTCGTCGATCGTTGCGCCCTCGTAATTTGATTTCTGGATCTCCCCGTCGACTTCGAACTCGTAGCGGGTCGCGTCGGCGGTATCCCCATCGATCACGACGACGTTTGCGAGCACGTCGTCGAACTCGTCTGGAGAGATGGCCACGCCGTTGACGCGAACGGTGGCTGGTCCGTCGACGCTGAGCCGTTGAATCTCGCCGTCGAATCGCCAGGCGTCGAGGTGATCCGCGACGGTGCCGCGTGCGTGCGTCCCGTCGACCTCGGCCGCGTCGTCGATCGTCGCATCCTCGTCGGTGCTCGGTTCGACTGCCTCGCTGACGACGAACTCGTAGCTGGTGGTGTCGGTGGTTCCATCGCCATCGAAGACGACGACGTTCGGAAGGTCGTGGTCGTCTTCGGCTCCCTCGTCGTCCTCGGCGTCCCCTTCGTCTCGCGATTCCGTCTGGGTCGCCGGCGACCCCGAGGTTCCCGTCGAAACGCCGCCCGATGCGGCCTCCTCGGCGGCAGTCGGCACGCCGTCGGGGATCGAGAGATCGGGATCGTTCGAGACGCCGTCACCGATCGCTACGGTCGACCCGCTCGCTCGCTGAATCTGGCCGCTGTAGCCCCCGCTCTCGAAATCGACTCGGCCTGGGGAGCCGTTCGCGCCCGCGACGATCGAGTAGGGGTACGGCCCGTCCGCGAAGTGCGACCCGCGAATAGAGACGGTGCCGCCGTTCCACACCCAGACCGGGCGGCCATCCGTCTCGATGTACCCGCCGTATCCGGGACCGTAATCGGTCGTGTCGTTGTACGCGACGCAGTTTTCGATCGCGTCGTTCGCACTCGCACACCGGAACGTCGAGACGCCGTTATTCTTGCCGAAGCAGTTCTCGAAGCGAACGCTTCCGCCGTAGGCGGTGTTCGAGCAGTAAAATCCGTTGTTCGGATAGCCCTGGACGTTACACCGTCGAAAGGTGACGTTCGCGTTGCTTTCCCGATGCATGAAAACCGCGCCGGGACCGTGAACGAAGCTTTCGCCCTCCTTGGTCGCCCCGTCTCCGAGGTAGACGTTCTCGACGAGGACGTCGCCGCTGGGTGCGGTAAGTGAAATCATAAATCCGCCGCCCCGAAAGAGGCCCTCGAAACCGATGTTCCGGACGACGGAGTTACCGCCTTCGATGAGGATCAAAAAATCCTGTCCGGTCGTGAGGTCGATCAGTTTGTTCTCGTAACGCTCGCCAGCACCGATTCTGACGACCTGCCCGCGCGCCTGCACGACGTCGTACTCGTCGCTTCCCGCGGCGGTGCTCGCAAACGCAGCGCTCGCGGTCGTTGCGCCCGCGAGCTTCATATACGATCGTCGGCGCAGTAATACGTCATTACCCCGATCGTCGACACTGTTGACGGTGTCCGCTGTATCCAGTCCCGAAGGTTCGCGTGCCATGCAATCGGGTAATCAGACACTACCGCAATAAACTTTCCCATACAAGTTAGGTAAAATTAACTGAATGTAACATAACTCTGTGTATTCGTTACGTATACTATGAACGTACTCTCGAGAAAGTAACTAGAGCACCAAAATCCGGCACCACGCACACGACCGGCAATCTTCGTCGTCCGGTCCGTTCAAGCGAGTCCGTCTCGATAGTAATACTGAATTACTGCCCGAACTGCCGGTCCGTTCCCGGCCGAACTGTTGTGGCTCTGTGAGGTACGAGTCACGAAAAACTCCAGAGATGGAGGGCCGAGACGTCAGTGGCGTCGGTCGGGGAGGGCCGAAGCGTCGGCGGCGACGATCGGGGTGGGCCGAAACCTCAGGGGGCCGTTCGGACTCGAGGTACTCTGGCGGCGGTGTCGCGATCGACGTTAGTCCGTCCCGCCGCTGGCCGCTGCTTCGGCGGAGGTCGGCACGCCGCTCGGAATGATTGCCTCGGGGTCGGTCCCAACGCCGTCTTCGAATTCGACGGTCGAGCCCGCGTTCTCGGCAATGCCGGCGCGGTCGTCGTAGTCGGTATCGCGGACCGTGACGGTCGTGGCAGACCCGTTCGCACCGGCGTCGATCGCCGTGTGCTGGCCGTTCATGTCGATCTGGCAGTTCTCGATCTCGATCGTGCCCGGTGCCCACGCCCAGATACCGCGACCGGTGTAGCCGCTCTCGTCGACGTAGACGCTCGAGTTGGTGACTTTGCTGCCTTCGGTCGCGAGTCGGAAGTGAGAGACGTAACAGTTCGCGGCGAAACTGCTGTCGATGTGGACCGTCCCGCCGCCGGCGTTGCCGGGTGCGGAGGCGTAGATCGCGTTGTCCGCGTACTCCTGGACGTTGACGCGCTCGATGTCGAGGTGGCCGCTGTGGGCCGGGTTGACCCAGAACGCGGTCTGGCCGTGGCCGGTTGCGCTCCCGTTTCGGGCGTCCGAACCGTCGCCGAGGTACACGTTCTCGATCGTGCTCGTGTTACCGCCGGTGTCTGCGACGCCGAAGGTTGCGGAACCGGTGCCCGAGGTATTCGTTCCCTCGAAGCCGACGTTGCGGATCGTCCAGTCGGTGCCCTCGGCAATGATGACGATATCCTGTCCGGTCGTCAGATCGATGAGCTTGTTCTCCCAGCGGTCACCGTCCGCGACGGTGATGGTCTGCCCGCTTGCCGGAATTTCTTCGTACTCCTCGTCGGCGGCTGCGCTGCCGACGACGCCGCCGGTCGCTACCGTGGCTGCGACGGTCGCGATCGATCGCACGTAGTTACGGCGGCTTAATTGCGGCTTACGACCGTGATTCGGAGCGGTGTCCGGGTCGGACGTACGGGGATGGTGCGCCATACACGTCCGTAACTTCGGCTTACGCTCATAAACTTTTCTTTACTGTTATCGATTAAATTTACAGAGTATATTTAGATCAGTATGGAACCACTCAGAATCTGTGATCGATTCGTTCCGAACTTACGATCGCCGGCGACGAACGAAAGACCGATCCGCGATCGACTACTCGGAGAACGAATCGGAGAAATAGACTATTACCGACGACTGTCTCGTGGCTTCGGCTTTCCTGGTCGGCGTCTGTCCGGTCGCCAAAGACGACCTCGGTCTCGCCAGGCACGGGGGAGTTGGTGGCGGCGACCGCGTCCGCTGGCAAAGGAACTCACCTCGCTTTCCACTCGACGGTCGTCTCTGTCCACCCGACGGTCGTCGGCTGCCTCCACGGTCTGGGGGCCATTCGATCCCCGCGGTCTGTGGCCGATCCACGTACCCGGATCAGCAACCATTTTGGCGTCCGCCCGGCCCGCCGGTCGACCGTCTCCGCTCACCAGGCTCGATCGGCGAAGGTAGTCGACCAGTTCGATTCATCCGCGATCGCTCGTCCTGCGACGGTCAGGGGGTGACCGGCGTCCGTACCGAGGGACCTTACGAACCGCACCGACGGCGATCCGATCGTCGAGAGTGGTACCGAACCGTCCGCCAGAAATCCGAACTGATTCAACAGGCTGGCGGGCATCGCCGTCCCGCACGCCGAGACGAGATCGCTGTCTCGACGATCGTCAAGCACTCGATCGAGGATCGCCCGGAGGCCGTCCGCGCGCTCCCGGGTTGGCGCGAGCGGGACGACCTCGAGGAGACAGGTCAGGACGGTCCCGTCACGTTCCGTTTTCGTTCCGGTAATGACTCCGGCGATCGGGTCGCCGCGACGGGTCGCGAGATACGCGTCGATCGACCAGAGCGGGTTCGCAAAGCGCCATTCGTAGAAGCGAGCGTCGCGGACCGCGTGTAGACCGGCCGATTTGCCCTGGCGTGCGAGCGTGATGAACTGCGAGATGGGAACGTTTGCAAACCGGTTGACGGTAACGTCCGTCGGTATCGAAACCAGCCTCTCGCGTGCGCGATGAATAATATCAGTGACCGGCTGGCCAATCCGATCGATCGTCGCCAGCCGATCGTCGCGGCCCTCGAGCAGTGCGGTTGGGCGCTGCAATCGATAGAAGGTCTGAGCTGGGCCGACGGCTTGCCAGGCGGAGTCTCGGCGGAGCCAACCCTCGTCGGCGGTTGCGACGGTCGTACAAAGCGTTGGCGTCCTATCCTGGCCGCGTGCGTCGAGTCGCGCTGTGAGTCGCGTTTCGAGTCCGTCCTCGCGGTGACCGGGCCGGATCTCGACGTCCGCGGGCTGTTCGACGCTGATCCACTGTTCGCCCGCCGCAAAGTCGAGGGTGAACCGCGGTCCGACGCCGACGATTTCACCGCCTCGGTCGGCAACGTTCAACGCGATGTCGTCCCGGTACGGTGTCTGCTCGTACTTCCATCGAAACCACGCGTCGACCCGGTTCCTGCCGACCGAGTCGTACACCGAGAGAACGTCCTCGCGGTCTGCGGGTTCGTACGGCCTGATAATCGTCTGTTCGTCGACCGATGTCGCTGATTCGTCGAGTTCGGCCGATGGCGTGCGGTTGTGGTTGTCGATGCGATCGATCGATCGCGAGGATTGCTGGTCGGTTGGCACGGTTCTCAGGCCGAGAAACGGTGGTCTCCGGCTTTGTTACGGGTCTCTTTCAGCGCCGGGTGTCGTCAGTCTGCTGCGGGTGGATCGCTATCGACGGCGTACATCCGGAACTCGTCGTTCGAGATGACCTTGCTCGCAGACCGATCGCGATCGATCCCGGTGACTGCGGCTTCTTCGTACCGGAGCTCATCGTAGACCTCGAACTCGCGGGTTTCGTCCCACTGGGTGACGATAAAGTAGTAGTCGATATCGTTGTACGCGCCGCTGTAGTTGCCGCTCTCGAAGGCCGTGGCGTTGACTTCGCCGCTGGCCGTCGACGCTCCGCTCAACGCCCCCTCACGCTCGACGCCGTTGATCCCGTGGTCGTACCGAAACGGATCGTAGCCGAGTCCGGCGTGGGGCCGATCCTCGGCGGCGTGCTCGAATCCGGATTCGTAGCCGCTGAACTTCTCGTCGGTCACGTGCTGTCCGGGATCGTAGATAATCGGCGAGGCAAAGACGGTCATCAAGCCGAGGACGAGACACGCACCGAGTGCGATTGCACCGATCGCGTTCGCGCCGGGTCGGGTGACGATCGACGAGAGTCCGGAGAGCAGGTGGGCGATGGCGATGCCCGCGAGGATCGTCAACAGGACGTAAATGAACCCGATCTGGCGAAACGCCATGTTCGGCGTTCCGATAAGATAGACCAGAAAGACACCGCCCAGCGGCCCCAGCGCGAGGCCGAAGTACGTAAGGTACGACTTCGTCTCCCGATCGAGTTTCGTCCATCCGAGCCACGTGACGACGAGGAAGAGGGCAACAACGATCCCGACCAGGGCCATCTCGAAAAAGAGCTTGACGAACAACTCTCCGAGACTGCCGCCGATCTCCGTCAGCGAGGAGCCGGCCTGATCGATCTCGGTGCCGGCTCCGACATCGTTGGCGAACAGCCCGTAGGCAAGCCCTCGAACGGCGGATCTGAACGTCTCGTTGCTGACGACCCAGAGGGTAAACAGGCCGCCGAGAACGACCGTGTGGGCGTACGTCGTCGGCTGTTCGACTATCGGGTGGTCGTCGTACCGCCGCCGGGCGAGGAACTGTACGAACGCGATCGTCCCGAGCACGAGGACCACGTTGATCATCTGCTGGGGGTGGACGAGCAACAGCGTGAGTCCGGTGAGGTAGATGAGAACGCTAAACGGAGATAGTCCGAACGGCAACCGTTCGATCGTCGCCCGCCGCCCGAGGTACGTGACGAAGGCGAAGATCACCACGGGAGCCAGAAAGAGCGCCATCGAGTTCGTGTGGACGCTGAAGTGGGTCGCGATATTGTTGATCGGTAACACCATCCACGAGACGATGGCTGCGACGCCGACGGCTAGCCCCCCGCCTTGAATGCCTCTGACTGCGAGCGGAACGAACACCAGAAACGGGACGAACAGGGCGAGGACGGCCAACAGCAACCCGCGTTCGACCGAGACGCCGCCGACGAAATGGAACAGCGACGCGAGCGAGTGCATGCCCGGATAGAACAACTCGTGTGGGGCGACTTGACCCGAGACGATATCTTTCGTCCAGCCCAGGTGCGTCAATCCGTCTCCCATCCCGGTGTACCGGTAGTTTCGGATCACCGGGAGACTGACGATCGCCATCGTCGTCAGTGCCCCCAGCCCGATCCCGACGGCCTGGGCGCGACCGCGACAGCTCAACACCGTACTGACGGCGATCGCCAGTGCGAGTGCGAACCCGATCCACGTCGCCGCCGGCGTCGCCGTATACATCGATGCTTCGTACGCACTCGCTGGATTCGCTCGCGCGATGAGGACTCCGACGGCGACGGCGACGAATCCGACCGCGAACACGCCGTTCAACGTCGTCCGTCTCATACCAGTTCCCTCCCGAGTCGATCGGATCGGCTGTCGATTGGCATCTGTTGATCGGTGAGTCGACCAGTATGCGGTTTGTTATATACGCAATACAGGAATCGGACCACAGCCATCGGCGGCGGCCCGTCGACTGCCTCGACGACCGATCGGCAGAGTCGACGTTTCCGGATCGGTCGACGGGTCCGGACGGTCATATCGTGATGGGGCGTGCAGATACTCACGGCTTACATTCCCCGTTCGTCGAGTGTATGGTTCCACTGACAATCCGGGGTCCCATCGGGAGACCGTTAGAAGACCGTCAGCGAGGTCGTTCGTGACGGCTAGTCGAGTTCCGCCGAGAACCCGCCACAGCACCTGTTAGACGTGTGAATACGATCTCCTTTCGTCCCTTCCGGCGAATCAACGATGTCGCCGGTTTTTGTACGCGTCCGTTCATCGTCTCTCCGTCCACACCGTTTTCCACCGATGCCATTCACTATCACATCCATCGCTGCCGAGGAATCGACGCTCGAGTGTTCGATCGAGGCGAGTTCGGCCCTCGATCGCTTTCTGACGAACGAACCGTTCAGAGCGAGTTACGACGTTCCGATCGAGGGCGTCCCCGAGGGCGTGCTCGCGATTCCGGTGCTCGCCCAGCTCTGTCCCGTCGCCTGGGCCAACGGGGACGACGTCTACGTCGACGAGGTAGACGCGACGTTCGCGCGTGCTCTCGAGGACGTCAAGGCCACCCTGCTCTCGATGTACGACTTCATGGAGGGCGGTCACCTGTATGCCCGCCGAACGATCGATCCGGTTCCCGACGGTAGGAGGGGAGCGAGAGACGCCTGCGACACCGATGAGACGGGCGAGAGCGGCCTCCTCTTTACTGGCGGGGTCGACTCGACGTGCTCGTACGTCCGTCACAGCGACGAGTCACCGACGCTGATCAGCGTCCGCGGCTGGACGATCACGCCCGGTCCGACCGACGACGACAAGTGGGACCAGCTTCGATCGCGGGTGTCCCGGTTTGCAGCTGACCACGGCTGTGAGACGGCGTTCGTCGAGTCGAATATGCTCGCCGCACTCGACCACGCCATGTTGCTGGCCCACTACAAGCGGTTCGTCGACGGCGCGTGGTACAGCTCCGTCGGCCACGGTCTCGGCCTGCTCGGGCTCTGTGCGCCGATGGCCTACGCCCGCGGGATGGACGACCTCTACGTCGCTGCGACCCACTGGGACGGGATCGACCTCGAATGGGGTTCGCGTCCCGACATCGACGATTACGTTCGCTGGAGCGGAACGCAGTGCCACCACGACGGTTACGAACTCACCCGTCAGGAACGGATCGACACCATCGCTGACTACATTCGCGAGGAGGTTCCGGGACTCCAGTTGCAGACCTGCAACGATCGGATGGACGGCAACTGCGGCGGTTGCGAGAAGTGTTACCGGACGGCGGTCGGTCTCCGGCTCTCGGGTCTCGATCCGACCGACCACGGCTACGCCTTCGAAGACGCGGACTACCACCAGGTGCGTCGATCGCTCGAGGACGGCCGATGGGTGCTCGGTCAGGACGAACGCTACATGTGGGAAGACATTCGCGACCGCGCTCGCGAGACCGAGCCGCGATCGCCGTCCGAACGCGCGTTTTTCGAGTGGCTCGACGACGCGGATCTCGACGCGCTCGTCGCCGAATCGGGGTCATCGCTGGTCGATCGACTCCTCCGTGCGAGCGCCAGAAACGCCCCCGGAAGCGTCTACAACACACTTTACCCCGCCTACACGACGGCGATGGCTGGTTTCCGTCGGGCGCGATCGCGCTAGCTGACTCCGCGGTCGGTTTCAGACCTGATCCCGGCGAGGGCTGGCTTTTTGGTCAGTACTGAAACGCTGTGTACACAGTTTACACCGTGTGAAATTTGCAGACTGTGCGAAATGACCTGGCGGTATACAGCGTCCCGTATCCGACCGTTCGCGTTGTCCCGACTAGCGTCCCGTCGATCCTTCAGGTCGTTCGTGACCGCCCGCCGTTTCGCGAAAAACCAGGGCAAGTAAGGATGGCTCCCGATCGGGTGACGGGTCGGCGGCGGTCGCCCATCACTCCATGTATCCGAGTCCCTTCAAACGGTCTTCGACGTCGGTAAAGTCGTCGTCGACGCTGTCGGAGCGCTCTCGCTGGCTAACGTCGATGCGATCGACTTTCGTCGTCGACGGGGTCGCAGTCCTGTCGAATGCGTCGAACAGCACGCGGCCGTCGGCGTTTGTCGGAACCGGCTCACCGAGTCCGTGCAGCAGTGTCGGTGCGACGTCGACGACGCGTGCTCCGCGTAGCGTCGCGCCCTGATCGATCGACGGGCCGCGACAGAGGATAATTCCGGTTTTGCGGTGGCTCGCCGAGGTCGATCCGGTATTCCCGAAGGGCGTGTCCGTGATCGCGTTTCGCGACTCGTAGCCGTCGATGCCGTTAACGATGAGATCGGGTGAGGCGTCGTCGGTGGGAAACAGATCGTCGCCGTCGAAGACGTTGAGGAGGCGCTTGCCGTCGTCGTCGGTGACCGACTCGAAGAGATCGGCGAGTTCCTCTTTCAGCCGCGGAACGTCATTCGGATCGACCGCGCCGCTGTCGAACCGTTCGGTGTCGTTGATGTAGAGGTTGCCGGCGTCGTGAACGAACGCCACGGTTCGATCGTAGTCGACGTCGTAGAGCGCGTGATCGCCCGGAATCTGCTGGGCCACCGAGTCGACGAGTCGCCGCGGCAGCGTCGAGACGATCAACTCTTCGGTGATGCCGACGCGATCGAGCGCGTCCGTGATCCGGTCTCTGGAAATACCGAGGCTCGCGAGCGCACCGCGAGTGCCGTCGTCTTCCTGTCGGAACAGGTACCCCTCCCGCTCGAGGATGTGATTGACGTAGATCAGTTCCTCGATCGGCCCGAAGCCGTGGTCCGAGACGACGTAGAGGTCGGCATCGTGATCGTCGGTGTACTCCATGACCTCGCCCAGCAGGTCGTCGAGGAGCCGGTAGTGTTCGAGCAGTAGCTCCTCGTCCCAGACGAGGTGCTGGAAGCGATCGGGAGCGGTAAAGACGAAGAAGAACAGTCGCCAGTCGGTGCCGGCGCGATCCATCTGCAACCGAAGCAGTTCCCGTCGTTTCTCGAGCATCGTCGCGACCGCCTCGCGGAACTCGTCGAGTCGACCCGCGTAGTCGGGGTAGTCCAGGCTGATCTCGTAGTCGGGAATCCGCTCGTCGATCTCCTCGCGGAGATCCGGCGGATGCGTAAACTCCCGCTCGGTCGAGGGCGTCATCATTCCCGTGACCATGGTTCCGTCTATTTTTTGAGGCGGGTAGGTCATCGGGACGTTGCCGACGTGGGCCGGGCCGAGTTGCTCCCAGAGCGTCGGTTGCTGGAGGTCGTAGCTCGTGTACATCTCGTGGGAGTATCCAGCGGAGAGGTTCTGGAAGCCGTAGATGCCGTGTTTGTCCGGCCAGACGCCCGTCGCGATCGACGGCCAGGCCAGCGGCGTCGTCGGTGGGCGGGTACTCTCGAGCGTTCCGGAGGCCCCCTCCTCGCGCATTTTTGCGAAATTGGGGAGTTCGCCCGCCTCGCTCCACTGTTCGATGAGACGCCACGGTACGCCGTCGAGTCCGAGTACGAACGCTCGCTCGGTGGTCTGTGGGGATCCGCTCATGATGTGGTAGTGAATACTGTGGTCGAAGACTGCCTGCTGTCCGGCAGGTGGCGAGATGGCCGCTTTGTTATGGCGACCGAACAGCGAGATGACGCCGTCTTCGACACGCGTTCGGCGTCCCTAACTCCGCCGTGGTTTCAGGCCGCCTCGAAGGCGGGTATACGACCGAATTCGTGTCCGCGTACCGTGACCGTATCGAACCGAGACAGTTCCGAAAAGTGAGCAATAACAAAACGATCGAACCGTCTCCGACACCCTATGACAGACGCCAATCCGGGTGGGCACTGTGGGTAGCGTCGTCCTCTCGCTCGACGCCGAACTCGGCTGGGGATTTCACGACCTCGAATCGCCACCCTCGCGTCGGGTCGAGTCGGGCCGTCGCGGCTGGTCGGTCATGATCGAGCAGCTATCCGAGTTCGACGTTCCGGCGACGTGGGCCGTCGTCGGCCACCTCTTACTGGAAGACTGCGACGGGACCCACGCTGACCATCCGGCACGCGAGGGCTGGTTCGAGCGCGAACGGACCGAGTGGCGCGACCGCGCGGACCTCCGGTTCTGTCCCGACCTCGTCGAGGAATTGCTCGCCGCCGACGTCGATCACGAGTTCGCGAGCCACTCCTTTTCCCACGTGCTGTTCGGCCATCCGGAGACGGACCGGGACCTCGCGATCGCCGAACTCGAGCGGAGTCGCGAGATCGCAGCCCAGTGGGGACAATCGATCGACTCGTTCATCTACCCGCGCAACGACGTCGGTCATCGTGATGTCCTGGCCGAGCAGGAGATCACGGCCTACAGAGGGCGGACGCCGAACCGACACGGCGCGCGCGCGGTCTACGACTCGACGATCCGAGACCGATCGTTCCTGGTCGACCCGACCGTCGACGAGTACGGACTGGTCAACGTGCCGGCGTCGCTGTTTCTGTTCGGCTTCGAGGGTGCGGCGCGGACCGTCGCCGAGTCGATCTGGACCGACCCGATGGTGCGAGTTGCCCGTCGTGGCATCGACGAGGCGGCGCGCTCCGATGGGATCTTCCACATGTGGCTCCATCCGAATAATCTCACGCACGAGCGGGACGATCGGCGAATGCGGACGATCCTTTCCTACCTCGATCGGATGCGATCCGAGACCGACCTCACCGTCGAGACGATGAGTAGCGTTGCTTCGCGGATCGATGTCAACCGGGGAGCTGATGGCACCGTCAGCCCGACGAACAGTCAGCCGATGAGTGGGTATTGACCGCCTGAACGAGGAACGACGGACTACAGGCTGTCGTTACGCTGTACGACGATGATAACAAAGCCCGCTGACGCCCCGTTCTCGGGCAGATGTCACCACGAATTATCGATCGAGTGACCGACTCGAGTTCGCTCGACGTCGGCGTCCTCGGGGTCGGAAATATCGGCATGGTTCACCTCCGGTCGGCGCTCGCGATGCCGGGCGTGGAGGTTCCCGCAGCCGCCGACGCAGTAGCGGAGAATCGAGCCAGGGCCGAGCGCGCCGGGGTATCGCGAACGTACGACGACTACGTCGATCTTCTCGCAGACGAGTCACTCGACGCGGCAGTCGTCGCGCTTCCGCCGTTTCTTCACGCCGAGGCCGTCAGTCACGCCGCAGACGCGGGCGTCGACGTCTTCGTCGAGAAACCGCTCGCCCGATCGACCGAGGAGGCCGACGAACTGCTCTCGGTCGCCGACGAGGCGGGAATCGCCGTCGGCGTCGATCACACGCTTCGCTACCAGCCGGATATGGTCGGCGTCAGAGCGGCCTACGAGGCGGGTCGTGCCGGACACGTCCCCTACGCCTCGCTGACGCGGCTCAACGACAGCCCGCTCGGGCGACCGCCCGCCGAAACCGAACCGCCGGCCTGGCCCCACGACCCCGACGCGGCGGGTGGCGGCTCGCTGTACGAACTCGGCGTCCACTGTTTCGACGTGCTCGAGTGGCTGTTCGGCGACCTCGAGGTTCGCGACGCGACGATCGGGAACACCCTCGAGATTCCCGTCGAGGATGCGGCGACGGTCCTCCTTCGGGCGCCGGAAACGGAGACTGCGATCACGCTTCACTGTGGCACCTACCAGTGGGAGCAATTGCCGGCGGTCAACACTCAACTCCGTCTCGAGGGACTCACGGGAACGATCAGCAACGACGATCACCGCCCGGAGAACTTCTACGCGAGTGCGGCCCGGTCTGCGATCGAAAACGTCGCCAGCAGGGTTACCGGCGACGAACCGGACGTGTTTGGCCCGACGTTCTACCTACAGGCACACTACGACGCGCTGGCGGACTTCTGTGAAGCGATCCGCGAGAACGAGTCGCCGCCGGTCGACGGTACGGACGGCCGCCGCGCCCTCGAACTGGCGGAAACGGCCTACGAACACGCCCAGCCGGAGCCGACACCGGAGCGAACGCCATCGGAGGTGACGCTGTGAACACCGTTCGCGGTGCCGCGGTTCCCGACGGCGATCGTCGCGGCGGGTGGACGCCCACCGTCGAGACCCGGATGGCGCGATTCGAATCACCCGTTCGACAACTGCTCGAACCCCACATCGACTCGCTCGCAGCGGCCGACGACATCACGCTCGTCCCCGACGCCCATTACCCGTACCACCCATCGACGGGGATGGTCACCGACCCGGCTCTCGTCGGGGCGCTCGTCGCCACGCTCGAGCGGGAGACCGACGCCGCCGTCGCCGTCGCCGGCTCTGACCAGCCGGTGATCTCGCTCGCTCGAGCGGCGGGAACGCTCGGCTATCGGACCGTCCTCGATCGGTTCGACGCGACGCTTGTCGATCTCGACGACGGGACGCCTCGGGTGGACGAGCGCGTCACCGTCGGTGACCAGGCGGTCACTCTCTCGATTCCGACGCGGCTGACGTCGAGCGCCGTCGTTTCGGTCCCGACCTTGCGGCCGACTCGCGACGGCCCGATCGCGGGGGGAATGCGGACCCTCGCGCGCCACGTCCACTGCTCGATCGAGGGCGGCATCGCGGCGGCTGCGGCGACGGCGGCGATCGACCCCGAACTCTCGGTTCTCGACGCGTCAACGGTCTACGCGGGTGAGCCGTACGCGGCCGAGACGCTCCTCGCCGGTCCCGTTGGCACGGTCGACACCGTTGGAGCGAACTTGCTCGATCGATCGATCGCCGACGACACGGCACTCGAACACGGTCCCGGAACTGACCCCAACTCGATTCGCATCGAGGGAATCAACGTGGGTGAACTGGCCGATCGCCTTCCCGCTGGCGACCTACCGCCATCGACCGCGCCGCATCCGGCCGTATCGCTTGCCTACCGAACCTACGCGGCGGTCAGCGGGGACGCCGTGCCGCCACAACTCGACGGGGATTGACGATGGCGACGCACGATATCGCGACCGACGACGAACCAGCACTTCGAAAGACGCCGACCGCAGATACTCGTGACACTCCGACTGCAGACACGGCACTGGCTGCTGACCTGGGGCCGAAGACCGCGGCGGTGACCGGTGCGACCGGCTTTCTCGGCTCGCGGCTCTGTGAGCGGCTGCTCGCAGCGGGCTGGACGGTTCGCGGACTCAGTCGCCCAACCTCCGATCGAGGCGGACTCGACGAGGTAGAGTGGCACGTCGGCGATATTTCCGAAGACGACACTCTGCGATCGCTCGTCGACGGTGTCGACGCCGTCTTCCACCTCGCCGGTATCGGGCTCTGGAGCGCCGGCCCCGAGACCGTTGCGCGCGTCAACCGGGATGGAACGCGAGCGGTCCTCGAGGCCTGCCACGATCGCGACCCTGGCCGTCTCGTCTTTACCAGCACGGCCGGGACGCGCCGCCCGGCCGTCGACGGCGATGTCGCAGACGAGGGCGACGTGGCCGACCCCGTCGGTGCCTACCAGGCCTCGAAGGCGGCGGCCGAGCGGTTGGTCGACGACTACGCAACGACGGACGACGCCGTGACGGTCCATCCGACCTCGATCTTCGGTCCCGGCGACGAGGCGTTCACCGCCCAACTGATCGCGATGGGGACCGAAGCCACGATGCCAGCCCACCTGCCGGGCGGACTGAGCATCGTCGGCGTCGACGACGTCGTCTCCGGGCTGCTCGCGGCCTACGACCGCGGCGAGTGTGGCGACCACTACATCCTCGGCGGTGAGAATCTCACATTCGATCGCGCCGTCTCCCGAATCGCGGCGTACACTGGCGGCTCTCCGGCCCGCGTTCGGGTACCCGCGAGTGCGATCCACGCGGCGGGTCCGGTCGCGGAGGTTGTTGATATCGTCGCTGATCGCCGCGTGTTCCCGTTCGATCGCCAGATGGCACGACTCGCGACTCAGCGGCTGTTCTACAGCTCACGGAAGGCCCACGAGGAACTCGGCTACACCTACCGTCCGATCGAGTACCACCTCCCCGAGACGATGGAGTGGTACCGATCGCAACGATGAGGCGACCGATCGCTGGACGACAGATTCAGCCCTGATGCGACCGGTCCGGATGAGGAGACCGTGCCAACTGTAGATTATTCCCGCGTCGGTTCCCTGCGTTGAGCAGCGAACCGGCGGTTCAGCAGATACGAAGCAGTGCCGAGTCCGGCGAGCGCACCACCGATCCCAAACCCTGGACTGCCATCGTCTTCGCCGTCCGGTTCGCCACCAGTTTCGTCGTCGGTCTGGCTGTCGGTTTCGTCGTCGGTCTGGCTGTCGGTTTCGTCGTCCGACTCCTCGCCGTGTTCGTCGCTCGCTCGGACGATGTCGAACGTCTGGTCGGCGTACTGCCAGTCTTCGTGGTGTCCGAGCGTTCCGAGCATCGCACGTGATCCGTCGCTCGAACCGGTGACGTCCGCGTCGAGTGCGATCACCGTGTTTCCTCTCGCGGCGAAAACGGTTCCGTCCACGACGATCGGTGAGCCGGAAATGTGCCCATCGTACTGCCACCGTTTCTCTCCAGTCTCGATATTCAGCGCGGTCAGCGCGGTGTCTCCGACGAAAACTGTCCCGTCCGCGATCGTTGGCGAGGTCTGGACTCGATCGTCGGTGGAAAATCGCCAGCGTTCCTCGCCCGTCTCGGCGTTCACCCCGTAGACGTAATTGTCCCAGCTTCCGACACAGACGGTCCCATCAGCGGCTGTCGGGCCGGACGCGATCCGACCCGGTTCGTCGAACTCCCACTCCGGCGTTCCCGTTTCACCGTTCAGTGCGTACAGGGTGCCCCCACCGCTCCCGATGTATACCGTTCCGTCGACGACAGTGGGGGACGAGCCTACCTCTCCACCGGTGTCGAAGCTCCAGTTTTCATCGCCAGTCTCCGCATCGAGTGCGTACACGTAGTCGTCGCGTGCACCGACGAAGACTGTCTCGTCAACTACTGTCGCCGACGAACGAGTCCCAAACACCTCGAAACTCCAGCGTTCCTCGCCGGTTTCGACGTCCAGTGCGTAGAAGTCGTCGACCTCGCCACCGGCGAACACGCTTCCGTCGCTCACCGTCGGAGACGAATGCACTTCGCTGCCGACGTCGAACCGCCAGTGTTCGTCGCCCGTGTCCGCATCGAGTGCATAGACCTTTCCATCCCAGGATCCGACAAAAACGGCCCCATTGACGACGTGTGGTGGTGCTGTCACTACCTCGTCGATATCAATGGACCACCGCTCCTCGCCCGTTTCCGCATCGATCGCGTAAACGATCCCCCCATCGTCAGCGAATCCACCAGCGTAAGCCGTCCCGTCCACGACGGTGAGTCCGGATTCCACCGTATTTTCGCCACCGAACCGCCATATCTCGTCGGTAGATCCGGCCCGAACGGTTCCAATCCCTTCGACACCAACTGCCGAGACGACGCCGATACCTGCCGTTGCTCGGAGAAACCGTCGCCGATCGATCGCAGGGAATCCACGGTCGTCGGCATCTGTCGTATATCGACTCATGTCGTCATCTCTCGAGCACCCTTCAAAAGGTATTGTGGCCAGACTGTCACGCCCTCCGTCAACGGCAACCGTCGTTCTGAACTGGTTGGCCCTACCCGATACGGACCCCGTTCCGCTCAGCACGGCCGGCTTCAATCGCGATACTCAGGTGTACGTGTGCTATTACAATGGCCCGATGGCGGCTACTGCCGATCGATGCGGATTCTCGTTTTCGCCAACACCCCCGCCCACGTCCACCTGTATCGCAACGCCGTCGATCGCCTCCAGGCGGCCGGCCACGACGTGCTCGTCCTGACTCGCGAGTACGCCTGTACGACGGCGCTACTCGAGTACTACGGTCTCCCCTACCGAATCTACGGTACGCACGAGACCGATCGGTTCTCGAAACTCGGCTTCGCGCTCGAACTCGGCGGCCAGCTTCGATCGATCGCTCGGGAAACGCTCCGATTCCGTCCCGACGTCGTCTTCGGACGCGGCCCCTACGCCGCGGCCGCCGGCACCCTCGCCCGCTCGCCCGTCGTGCTCGTCCTCGACGACGAACCGGGCGATTTCAACCACACCGTCTCTCGCCCCTTTGCGGACTGTATTCTCTCGCCTGCGGTCACCCGCCGAGATCTCGGCGACGCTCACTACACGTTCGAGGGGTTCAAGGAGTGTGCGTATCTCCACCCCGACGTCTTCGATCGAACCGTCGACGTTCGTGGCGCACTCGGGATCGGTCCGGAGGAACCGTACGTCCTGCTTCGGTTCAACGCGCTCGACGCTCTCCACGACACGCATCTCGAGGGGTTTTCGATGGCCCAGCGTCGGGACCTGATCGACCGACTGAGCGATCGCGCCACCGTCTTCGTCTCCGACGAAGGCGGGGATATGGATCTCACCGGGTCGCCGGCCAGACCGTACGACCTCCACCCGGCGCTGATCCACGACGCGATGGCCGAGGCCTCGCTCGTCGTCTCCGACACCGGGACGATGGTCACCGAGGCCGCGCTGCTGGGAACGCCCGCCTTCCGCTATCGGGGGACCGACGAGCACGAGTACGGCGAGTTCCTGGAGCTCGAACGCGCCGACCTCGCTGAACAGTTCGACTCCTACGAGCGCCTCCGCGACCGATCGGTCGATATCCTCGTAGACGACGACGCCGCGGCCCGCTGGCAACGCCGCCGCCAGGAGTACGTCGGTGATCTGGTGAACCTGACGGACATCCTCGTCGCCATTGCCGAGTCGCGGGGAGAGGTCGACCGACTCGCGTTACCACCTCGCGAGTTGCTGCGTCCGCGATCGGCGTCGGCCTGACATCGTTGGCGGCTCGTATCCTGCTGTGTCGATCGTCGGCAGTCTGGGGGAATAAGCAGATCCTACTCACGGCCGACTGTCGCCGGGCCACTGATTGCCGGAGACGATCGTTTCAGCGCTCGTGACCGATCGACGTTCGTGACGGATCTGGGTTGGTGACTGGTATATGTGGCACATACTCAATATATCTGGTATGTCAGACGTGTGTATCGATGACAGGAACAGCGACGATCAGTATCGAAGTCGAACTCGGCTGGGGACTCGTTCGGTACGGAAAGCTGCACAAACTCAGCGAGGGACGGGCGGCCGAGACGCGCTACCTCTCGCGCTTGCTCGATCTGTGCGACGAGTACGACGTCCCAATCACGTTCGACGTGGTTGGGCATCTGTTCTACGAAGAGTGTGACGGCGACCACGGTGGCCCCCACCAGGACGGCTGGTGGGACGTCGATCCCGGAACGTCCGTCGCGGAAGACCCCGAGTTCTACGCCCCGGACCTGATCGACGACATTCGATCGCGGGAGACCGACCACGAGATCTGCACGCACACCTTCTCGCACGTCGAGTGCGCCGAAGTCGAACCCGAAATCGTCCTCTGGGAGCTGGAGCGCGCAAACCGGATTCACCGCGATCACGGCCTCGGGTCCAGCGACTCGATCGTCCCCCCGAGACACAGTTCTCCGCCCTCGTCCGTCCTCGAAGAGGCCGGCATTCGAGTCACGCGAGTGCCGTTTTCCCGCGCCGACGGCGAGAGCCCGGCGGCGACCCGCCCCGGCAAACTGTTCGATATTCTGGCGGGCACGCACCCGACGATCGAGCCGCGACTCGTGGATGGCGTGCTCGAAACGTATAGCCCGGCATACACCACGTTCGCCGCGCCGTTCCTCCAGATCGGAACCGCACCGCCACACGCCGTGTACCGCACGATCCCGCTCCCCGTCCGCCGTCGACTCCACGCTCGAAACCTCACACGCGGTGTCGATGCGGCGGCGGCCGCCGACTCGTTCGTCCACTACTGGTGTCACCTGTACGACTTCGCCAACGACCAGCAGTGGCCCCAGATCGAAGCCTTCGTCGAGTATCTCTCGACACGTGAGGACGCGGATGCGATCGACGTCCGGACGATGCGAGAACTCCCGGATCTCGTCACGGGCCGGGCTACAACAGAGGCCGATTGGGTGGACCCAGGTGCGACCTTGGACGGAACCGAGATCGATCGCGAGCGCGAGGACGCCGACGAAATTCCGCTTCGATCGCGGGAGTGGAACCGGTCATGAGCGACGACGGGCTGTCAGTCGGATTGTTGCTGTCCGGGCCATCGATGGAGCGATGGGCGCTCGAAGCGGTCGAACATGCGAGGCGATCCGCCGGGATTTCGATCGATCTGATCGTCATCGAAGACGGCCGGGATGCGCCCTCGGGCGCGTGGGAACGATACCTCGGTGCGGTGACCGAGTACGGTGCCTGGGCTCCGATGCTCGGGTTACACAGACTCGTGAATCCGCCCTCGTACCTGGAATCGGTCTCGATCGACGATCGATCGTGGTTCCAGTCGGCGGCCGTCGTTCATGCTCGGCCCGAATCTGCGGACGGCCTCGGTCAGCAACTTCCCGCGTCGGTCATCGACCGGATCGCGGCGGCGGAGATCGACCTCCTGTTTCGCCGCGGATTCGGGATTCTCACTGGTGACGTGCTCACGACCCCAACCTACGGCGTCGTGAGCTTCCACCACGGAAACATCAGGGAGTACCGCGGTCGCCCGCCCGCAGTCTGGGAGTTCGCGAACGGCGAGGCCGAAGCAGGGGTGACGCTACAGCGCCTCGCGCCGACTCTCGACGGCGGCGAGATTATTGTCGAAAAAGCCGTCGACATCGGAGACTGTCACACGTGGCAGGCCGCCAGACGCCGGCTGTTCGAATCGTCGGTAGAGATGCTTGCGACCGCATGTGAACGTGTTCCAGACCCGACGTTCGAGCCGACCGTCGTGGACGAACTCGGCCCGCTGTACTCGGACCCCGGGGCGATCGACGTCGCCAGAATCGGTCTCAAAAACGCCCGCGGCCGCGTGTTACACCGGCTGTCCGGCTAACGTCTCCCTCGATCTGTTTCTGCGCTCTTTCGGGTTCGGCCTCGACCGTCCTTTGCGCCTCAGCTCAAACCTTCGGTCTCGCGCCCCAGCCCTCTCTGGCCGCGGGCTGGATCGCCGCTGCCAGCGTTGTCTCACTCCAGATAGCCGAGATCCGCGAGTCGCTGCTCGACGGCCTCGTCGGCGGTATCGACCGACTCCTCGGGGTCGAGTCGAGGGTACTGTTCGGTCCCGGTGCTGTCGACGCAGGGTAGCGGCTGGCCGTCCATGCGCTCGTCGATCGGCACGTCGAGCGTCGACAGGACCGTCGGGGCCACGTCGAAGAGGTGGGCAGTTCCGACGCCGCCGGATGCGTCGATCGCGTCGCCGCGGGCGGCGATCGTCCCGTAGAGCTTGTGATTCCAGGGTTCGGTCGGCGGGCCGAACTGCTCGTCGCGCACCGTTGCCGACAGGAAATGCTCGAAGTCGGCTGGTACGGTCACGATATCGACGGCTCGGTCGGCTTCCGGGCCGTAAAAGTACGCCTCCCGGCGTCGCACGTCCTCGAAGACCGGCCGTCCGTCGGGGGTTTTCACGGCCCGTAACGACTCGATCAGTCGATCGCGGACGGCCTCGTACTCCTCTGGGTCGACGATACCGTCGGGTTCGCGTCCTTCGAGATTGATTCGAACGCCGAGTTCGATCCGCGATCGCACGTACGCCCGCGAGTCGGGGAAGTCGACCTGTGTCGCACCCGCGCTGACGAGTCCCGCGGGGGCGTGTTTCGCCGCGAGGTCTGCGAGGCCGAGCCGTTCGAGCACACCGCCGATCCGCTGGCTAGTGAGGCCGACACTGGCGGCAGCAGCCATCCCTCGTTCGGTGAGTCCGGGGTCGCGATCGGTCGCCTCACTGCCGCGTTTGAGGTCGCCGTCGCGGACGGTCGCCCAGTTAGGCATCCCGCGACCGCCGCGGACGACGTCGACGTCTCCTCGCTCTCGAAGGAACTGGTTCACCCGGAACTCGTAGCCTCCGTAGGGTCCCATCCCGTGATCGCTGGCCACGATCACGGTGTCGGGATCGCAGCGGTCGAGAATCGACGCGAGCTGGGCGTCCACCTCGCGGTAGATCGATCGAATCGCGTCGTCGTTTTCCGGTTCCTTGTGAAAGATCGAGTCCGTCGCCTGGAACTGGACGAAGCCGAATTCGGGATCGAATCGATCGGCAAGGTACCGAAACGCCTCGCCGCGCATGCGGACGCAGTCTGTGTAGGCTGCACCCAGATCGTTGACCGCCTCCTCGGGGTAGACACGGTACTCGCCGATCGCGTCCCGGACCTCTTCGAGGAGTCCCGCCGGATGGCAGTCCGGATTCTCCGGGGCGGTGTAGCCCGGGATCAACGCCCCGTCGAACGATCGTGTCGGGTGGGTCACCGGAGCGTTGACGACGACGCTGGAGAGGTCGTGGCGATCGAGCAACTCCCACATCGCCCGTTCGCGAACGTCGCTCGCGTTGACGACGTCCCAGTCGTATCCCTCGAAGGAGAGAAAGCTGAACACACCGTGTTTTCCCGGGTTCATCCCGGTATAGAGGGAGGGCCACGCGGACGCCGTCCACGGCGGAATCTGAGATTCGAGCGGCCCACCCGTCCCGTCCTCGTAGATCGATTCGAGCGCCGGCAGCTCACCCGCCTCGAACAGCGGTTCGAGCACCTGTTCACAGGCCGCGTCGATCCCTACCAGCAACGTCCGGAGAGACGAATCACTCATCGTCGAACGGTCGTCGATACCGAACCTTCGTTATGCTGAGACTTACCGGCCAGCCTGAACTGAGTGGCGTCCCGGTCTGGACCGTCGACGACGGGCGCGACGACCCGCGCTATTTGACCGTGTTGTACAGCGAGGCGATCGTCTGCATTCCCCACTCCCCGAACTCGATGCTGTAGTAGGTTCGCAACTCGGGGTTGAACTTCGCTTTGTAGCGGTTAATCCGCGGATTATCGGCCCCGATCAGGTCGTAGGTGGTGAGTCCGCGCTCGCGAGCATCGGACATGACCGCCCAGTCGAGCAAATCGTTCGTCGGGAGGTCGACATCCGAATCGGTGCGAACGCCGCCGAGCCACCGTCCGGTCGTCTCGCCGTACTCCAGTGCCAGAATCCCGCCGACGAACTCGCCGTCGACTCGCAGCGTGTACGGGCGCACCGCACCCCCGTCCGCTCGGTCCGCGAGGTCGAGCACGAACTCCGGGGTCACGGCGAAGCTGACGCCCTGGGACTCGTATCGCTGTCGAACCTGGTCGACGATGAGTCGGATCTCCTCGTCGCCGCCGACCTCGATTTCGTAGGTGTCCTCGTCGGCGTTCCGGATGTTGCTTCGGGCGTCGCTGCTGAACGACAGCAGCAGATCGTCCTCGTCGGGCGTGAGATCGATCGCGTACGTGTACTCCGGCGTCACGTCGTACTCGTTCCACTTGAACGCCCGCGCGTCCTCGAACGCGGTTCCGGTTCGCAGGTGGGCGTACTTCGGGGCGAGTTCAGATCGAACCCACTCGAAACAGCCCTCGATGAACCGTTTCTGCCGGCGCTCCCGTTTGCGCTGTTTGAGCTTCTTCATGTTCACGAACGCGGGACCGAGATACGGCACGCGGAGGTGTGGCGGCGGCGAGAAGACGGTCGTGACGAACCCTTTTTTGATTTCAAAAACGGGGAAGAGACCGACTACCTCCTGTCCTTTGAACCCGATCAGTGGGTGCAACGTTGCGTTCGCGTGGTCGGCTTGCACCTGTAGGGCCTCGTACTCGTGACAGAGCGTTCCCTGCGGCGATCGATCGACGTACCCGTTCCAGCGATCGAGGTCGTCGTCCGTCGCCAGGCGAACCTCGATGCTCATCGGGCCACCTCGCCGTCGTGTTCGAATATTGCCGTCGTTCGGTCGTCCATGACTGACCGGTTGCGATACACGTACTTTGTAAGTACTCCACTTCTATCGGTCCGGGGTCCCGATTTGGGGGATGGCACTCTCCTCTCGCCGGTGGTCGATCAGCTCCTGAAACCCGCGTTCGGTTATCCGATAACTAACAATGGCCATCACAGTTGACCGATCGGTAGTTACCGCTTCCATGAAAGATGTTCTGTCGAAACCGTTCGCGTTCGTACAGCGACGAAGCAAGGCCGTCCTCGCCGGGCTTCCGGCCGATCTGGTCGGAACCGTCGGCTTCGTCGTCGCCGCGGCCGTCGCGTTGACCGTCGTAGACGTCTCTTCGCCGGTCGTTCGAGCGGCGATCGGGTTGCCGCTGCTGTTTCTCGCACCCGGGTACGCCGTCGTCTCGACGCTGTTTCCGCGTCTGGAATCCGTCTCACGGTCGGAAGCGGATGGGTCGACGGTCCTTCGCCAGACGCGGACGCTGACCGACGTCGAGCGCCTCGCGCTCTCGTTCGGGCTGAGTTTCGCGCTGTTGCCGCTGCTCGGACTGCTGGTCGCGCCGGTCGGCTTCACGACGGAAGCCGTCGTCGGAACGGTGGCCGGTGCGACGCTGGTCCTGCTCGGGATCGCGATCGGTCGTCGGCTGACGGTTCCGGCGTCCGAGCGGTATCGGTTCGGCTTCAGTCGCCGGGTGGATCGCCTCCGCCAGTTTCTCACGGGCAGCCAGTCGACGACGCTGACGGCCGTCAACGTCGCGCTCGTCGTGAGCATGGTACTCGCGCTGACGACCGTCGGATACGCGCTCGTCGCACCCCAACAGGGCGAGGAGTACACGTCCGTCCAGTTGCTCACCGAGAACGACGACGGCGACCTCGTCGCCGGCGGTTATCCGCCGTCGGTCGACCCAGGCGAGTCGATCCCGCTTGTCATCGCCGTCGACAACAACGAGGGACAGGACATGAACTACAGCGTCGTCGTCCAGGAACAGCGCCTCGAAGACGGGGAGGTCGTCGAACGAACCGAATTGCGCCGCATCGATTACATCCTCAGCGACGGCGGTATCGGCTACGGCGATCGGGATATCACCCCGACGTCGGACCCTGGTACCGTCCGAATCTCGGTGCTCGTCTACGAGGGCGAGGTGCCGGAGACGCCGACGATAGACAACGCCTATCGACACGCCTACTTCTGGACTGACGTCGGCGGTGACGCCGACGGCGCGATCGACGGGTAACACTCCTCGCCCCTCTGAGTCCGCTGTTCTGTGCGGATTCTCGCCCCGTCTCCACGCGCTCGTTCCACTCTTTCAATCTGCACCTGGCTTTCCAGCGGTCAGTTCCGTTCGGCTGCTCGAACGCTCTCGTCCGACCGGTTTCGCCCCTCTCTCGACCGCCCAGTTCTTTCGGGGCACCTCGCAGTCCTTCTCCGACCGCCCTAGCTACCCGAACCGCACGAGCCGCTTCTGTCGGCCCGGTAGCGTTCGAGAGGTAGCCGGCCGATACCCGGCTTCACTGTGCGTATAACAATTCCCGGCTTCCGTCTCGATACGGTAGAGTCGCATGTCACACGCTCCAAACGCCGACTGGGCACGCTGGCGGAAACTAGCGCTCGCGATCGGGTTTCTCGCGGTTTCCGGTGGGACGATGCTCGCGCACGCGAACCCGGCAACCGGGTACGAACTCTCGATGTATACGATGACGCCAACGTCGGTGTGGGTTGGACTGCTCGTCGCAGTCGTCCTTGCTCTCGTCGTCTCGGTGATGCCCAACGTCGAGTCCGGGCTTCGATCGATCGCGCTCTTGCTCGGCGGTCTCGCGGTGGTCGTCTTCGCCGGACTCCCGATCATTCGCGGCTATCGATTTTACGGCCACCACGACGCGCTGACGCATCTGGGCTGGGCGCGAGCGCTCGGCGACGGACGGATCGCACCGCTCGACCTGTTCTATCCGGGCATCCACACGGTTTCGGTGTTCATCTCTTCGACGGTCGGATTCGCTACTACTCACTCGCTGTTGCTGGTGGTCCTCCTCGCAACGGTTTCGTTTTTCGTGTTCGTTCCGCTCACCGTCGGTGAGATCACGTCGAACCCACTGGCAGTCGTCGTCGCCGCGTTTTCGGCGTTGCTGCTGTTGCCGATTACGACGCTGGCAACGCACATGCACGCCCACGCGATGACGCAGGCGGTGATGCTCTCGTCGCTGTTCGTCTACCTCCTCGTCAAATTCCTTTTGACCGACACCGACAGTCGGTCGGCCTCCGCGATCGGTGCCGGACTCGCGTTCGTCTCGATCGCCCTCGTCGTGTATCACCCACAGCTCGTCGCGCACCTGCTCGTGGTGGCTGTTGCCATCTGTTTCGTCCAGTTTCTCGCCCGCCGATATCGACCTACCGGACCGATCGCGACCCAGCAATCGCTGTACGGCCAGACGGCGGTCCTGGCCGGCGCGTTTCTCGTCTGGAGTTCCAACTACGGGTTTTTTATCGGAACGATTATGAGAACCGGTTCCTCCGCGATCGAGTACCTGTTCGGGTCGGGACAGGCCGGCGAGTCGGTCGCCACGCAGGGGGCGTCGCTGACCGCGATCGGCGGTTCCGTGACGGAACTGTTTTTCAAATTGTTCGGCGTCCACCTTCTGTTCGTCCTTCTCATCGCGGCATTGCTGTTCGCGCTGCTCGTGCGGCGCGAGGCCTTCACGGAACCGGTCGCGACGACGACGATTCAGTTCACCGCCGGTCTCGGGGCACTCGGTGTACTCTTCGTCGTCTACTTCATCGCCTCCAGTTCCGAAATCTACTTCCGGGTCTTCGGGCTGATGATGGTGTTCGTGACGATTCTCGGCTCGATCGCGCTCGCCGGCTCTCTCTCGTCGCTATCGCGTGCGAGTACACCGCGGGTGGTCTCCGCGGCTGGGACCCTCGTTCTCGCCTCCCTACTGGTGTTGTCGCTGCTGGCGGTGTTCCCCTCGCCGTACATATACACGTCGTCCGGACACGTTTCCCACATGCAGATGGAAGGGTACGAAACGACCTTCGAGACGCGGGACGACGCCGCCACGCTCGTCGGACTGCGAAACGGGCCGAACCGATTCGACGATGGGGTGAACGGAAACCCCGAACGGATGCGCAGCCACTCGGGACCGCCCGAGGACGGACTCGACTCGGACGAGGCCTGGCGCTCCGAGGAGGACCAGTACTTCGCGATTAGCCAGGCCGACCGCGATCGGGAGACGATCGCCTACAAGGAACTGCGGTACTCGGAATCCGAATTCGACGCCGTCGCAGACCGACCCGGCATCGATCGCGTCCAGTCGAACGGTGAGTTTGAACTCTACTGGATACGGGCAAACGGAGACGCGGCGACGTAGCTCTCGTTCTGTACGCGCCAGCCTGGTTTCGGGGGGGCTACCGTTGGCGAAACCGTTCGATAACAAAGGCTGACTACCCGGTTTCTCGACGCAATGAATTGGCCGAACGAACGGACTCACACGCTGCGTGTCACCCGCGAGAGGGAGGACGGACTCGCACGCTCGGATGGACAATCGATTCGGACACCAGGTTCGGCTTCGGGGCTGCGGAGGGATCGATGAAAACAGTCGTTATCGGGCTCGATGCGCTCGATTTCCGCTACCTGGACCGGTACGCGGAGGCGACACCGACGCTTCAGGGACTCCGCGATCGCGGCGTCGACGCCACCCTCGAATCGACACACCCGCCCTGGACGGGGAGCGCCTGGCCGTCGATGTACACCGGAACCGATCCGAGTCACCACGGCGTCTACGGGTTTTTCACGTCCGACGGCTATCCGGAAGACAGACGGCTCGTCTCGCGGACGGACGTGCAGTCGCCTGCGCTCTGGAATTACCTCTCGTCCGTTGGCGCGGGTTCGGTGGTCATGAACGTCCCCGTCACCCACCCGGCGGAGCCGATCGACGGCGCGATCGTGCCGGGGTATCTCGCGGTCGAGGACGAACCCGGCTACCCCGACGATATCCGCGAGGAACTCTCGGACGCGATCGGCGAACCCTACCGAATCTACTCGCGAGCGGAGGTAAGCTCTGATCTCGACGCGAAGTTCGAGGGCTACTGCGAGTTGATCGACCAGCGCCGCAACGCGGCTGTCGAACTGGTCGGGCGAGACGACTGGGAGCTCGCGCTGTTGCAGGTCCAGAAAACCGACGCCGTGTTCCACAACTTCGAGCGCGACGCGCAGTTTCGGCAGATCTACGCGGCTGCGGACCGGTTCGTCGAGGATGTCCTCGATGCGGTCGAGGATGACGTCAACGTCATCGTCTGCTCCGACCACGGGATCGGTCCCGTCACCGGGTACAACATCCACGTCAACGACGTCCTCCGCCAGCACGGATTCGTCGAAGCGGCCGACGAGAGCGATCGGCCGACGATCGGCTCGGAGAAGGCGTCGCTGGTCACCGGCGAGGGCGGTGGCGGTGCTCCCGGCGACGGTCGCGACGGTGCCACCGACGGGGTCGGATCGGACCCTGTCAGGGCCGGCGTTGAAGACGACCAGTCGACCGCCGCGACCTCTTCGTCGCTGGTCGAGGGGACGATCCGCGCGGGCCAGCGAATCGCGTCTTCGCTGGGGGTCGAGCCAGCGGACATCTACGCCGCCGCCGAGCGCGTCGGGCTCGAGTCGACACTGCTGCGACTCACCCCTGATGCGGTCAAATCGGCCGCCACGGATACCGTCGACT
Source organism: Halosolutus sp. DAT137 (assembly GCF_059736405.1). Taxonomy (NCBI): domain Archaea; kingdom Methanobacteriati; phylum Methanobacteriota; class Halobacteria; order Halobacteriales; family Natrialbaceae; genus Halosolutus; species Halosolutus sp. DAT137. Next base: position 57,534 of record NZ_JCAQID010000006.1, read on the forward strand.
GGCGACGGTCGCGAGCCTACTGCGTCGACGGGACCCGCATGGGCGTTCGGATCAACCTCGCGGGTCGGGAACCCGAAGGGGTCGTCTCGCAGTCGGCCTACGAGGACACCAGATCGGAACTGATCGAGATTCTGTCCGATCTCCGGACGCCAGACGGACAGCCCGCCTTCGAGTTCGTCTGTCGGCGCGAACGGCTGTACGGTCACGACGGCCCGTCCCTCGAGGGCGCACCGGACGTGTGCTTCCTGCCGACGGAAATGAACCACCTCGTCTCGAGCGGTCTCTACGGCAGACCATTCGTCAGCGTCGACACGTACAACCACAAGCGCGACGGGGTCTTCATCGGCGCTGGCCCTGCCTTCTCCGGAACGACACCGGAGCGACTGTCGCTGACCGACGTCGCCCCGATCGCGATGGCGCTGCTCGATCGGCCTATCCCGTCGCGGATGACCGGCTCGATTCCCGACGGCCTGCTCGTCGACGACGCTCGACGAACCGAGTACGGTGATGTACCGTACGGAGAACGGTCGGTCGATCGGCCCGACGGTGACGCCGAGGTGACCGAGCGCCTCGAGGATCTGGGCTATCTCTAATGGCGGATCAGGCACGCGAACTCTCCGCGCTCCTCTCGAGTGCGGCGATCGTCATGGTCGGCGGCATTCTGGGGTCGGTCGCCCAGTTAGCCGAACGGATCGTCATCGGTCGGCTGCTCTCTCCGGACGCTTACGGCGAGGTCAGCGTCGGACTCGCGTTGCTGACCGTCTCCGTGACGATCGCGCTCGCGGGCTGTACGCAGGGTGTCTCCCGATTCATTCCCCGCTACGACTCGACTGAAGACAAGCGCGGGGTCTGGGTCAGCGGGTTGCTCGTCGCCATCCCGCTGTCGGTCCTTTTCGGTGGTGCGATGGTCGTGTTCGCAGACGCCCTCGCGAGTCGGCTGTTCGAGACCGAAGCGGCGGTGACCTACGTCCGGTTGCTCGGGATTTCTCTGCCGTTCGTCGCCGGCTTTCGCATCGCCGTCGCGGGCATTCGCGGCTACGAGAACACGCTGTACCGAACCGTCGTCAGAGACCTTCTCGATCCGGGACTGCGAATCGGGTTGCTCGTCGCCCTGTTGGTCGCTGGTGTCGGAATCGTCGCCGCGGGCGTCGCCTACCTGCTCGCGGCAGTCGTCGCGCTGGTCGTCGCCCACGTCCTCCTCGCTAGACTCGTGGCGCTTTTCGGGCCGTTCCGAACGCACGTTCCCGAACTGGTCCGCTTTTCGGCCCCGCTGGTCGTCTCGACGGTCGTGGGTATCCTGCTGACGCGGACTGACACCCTGATGCTCGGCTACTTCAGGAGTTCCTACGAGGTCGGGATGTACGACGCCGCCTATCCCATCGCGGGGGGGCTGCTCGTCGTGCTCTCTGCGTTTGGGTTCCTCTATCTCCCGATCGCTTCGCGCCTCGATGCGAACGGGGACCGGGAGGCGGTCGACGACATTTACGCGACGACGACCAAGTGGGTGTACATCGTGACCTTCCCGGCGTTCCTGTTGTTCGTCGTCTTTCCCGGCGACGTGATCGCGCTCGTCTTCGGCCCGGACTACTCCGACGCCGCGAGTATCCTCCCGATTCTGGCCCTCGGATTCTTCCTCAGCGCGGCCGCCGGTCGCGATCGCGAGACGCTGTCGGCCCTCGGTGCGACGACGTGGATCGCCGTCGGGAACGCAACCGCGCTGGCGCTCAACGTCGTGATCAACCTCGCGCTGATTCCGCAGTACGGATTCTACGGCGCGAGCGTCGCGTCGGTCGTCTCGCTGGTCACGCTCCACCTCGTCATCTGTGGCCTCCTCGCGATCAGGTACGGAATTACGCCGTTCTCGCCGGCCGCGACCCGATCGTACGTCGCGTTACCACTCGTCCTGGTACCGCTGACGGTCGCCGTCTCGGGTTCGGTCACGATCACGCTGGTCTCGTTCGGGCCGTTTCTCGTCGTCGCCGGTATCGCAGCGATCGTCGTGGTCGCGCTGGCCGGCGGTCTCGAAGCTAACGACGTCGTCGTGATCGATGTCGTCGAGGAAACGACCGGCGTGGCGGTTCCGCTGGTTCGGCGGTGGATTCCCGACGCGGAGTCGACCGATCTCCCGGAATCGGGTTCGGTGAACTAGCCTCGCGGCGCTTTCTTTCGACCTCGTGATCGGCGTCCACTCGTCGGTTCGATCGCGCTTCCCGTCGTCCCGGACCGATCGGCCGAGCCGGTGAATACCCTCTCTCCGTTCCTGCTGGGTGACGGCTTGCCGGCCTCGAGGCCTGCTACGATCGAGATCGACACTGGCACGCGGCCCGCCTCGCATTCGGCCAACCAGCTGTCGGGGTGGCTGATCACCGTTTCAGGCGGCTCCTCGTTCTCCGCTGACTTCGCGATTTTTCGAGATTCGATCGAGCGATCGTTCATCCACCCATGATTGTACAAAACTCGTTATAATCTCTAAATCCTGAATAAATAACGGCGAACGAATTAATATTCTTAAAAATATGACTCAATAAATGGGAAGACTTATACTGTAATGTTTTAGTTACCCTGATGCATGGCACGCGACTCTACGGTACTGGATGGCGAAGAAACGGCAGGTAAAGACGCCAACGACGGCGATAATGGCGGTAATGATCGATTACTCGGGAGGCGATCGTACCTGTCGATGGCGGGGGCGGCAGCGGCGGCGACGGTCGCCGCGGCTGGATCGACCGCGGCCGACAGCGACTACGACGTGATCGAGGTACCAGCGGGTGGCAAGCACAGTATCCGTCTGGACGACGGAGATACCCTCGAAAACACGCTGATCGATATTACGGCCAGCGGCGCTGAGTACAACATTCACGCCGTCGGTAACGATATCACGATTCGAAATATCGGAGTCCGCGGTCGGTGGGACAACACGACGCAGGTCTCGCCACTTCTCATGTCTGTCCCGGACCCGGACAGCAGTTCTCGAATCGAAAACGTCTACCTCGGGGACGGTGCTCGCGGTAGCACGTACCCGAACGGACCCACGGGAATTTTCGTGTCTGCGAGTCACGCCGGGACGCTCGAAATCGACAACGTGAATATCCAGGGGATGCCCGACAACGCGGTGTACGCATCCGCGCCGGGTAATCCGGGGCAACACCCGAACACCGGAAACGGCGGCATCGTCAGGATCTCGAACTCCTATGCGGCGAACTGTAATGCGGGTGGTTTCCGTATCGGTACCGACGGCTCCGTCGTCGATAACTGCGTGATGGTCGGTAACGACCGCAACTTCTGGGGCTACTTCAACGACACCGAGATACGCGACACCGACATGTCGGGCGGTCGTTTCCAGGACGTCAGAGTCGGCGCACGCGCCTGGGACACGTCCGCGACGGTTCAAGTGACGAACTGTCGGTTCGATACCACGAGCACTGCGACCTCGTCGGATCGAATCGTCGGCAGTTCGGCGGGAACGCCACGTACCGAACCGCCGGAATCGGTCCCGGAATCGCCAGAAGAAGCCGCTTCGGGTGAGTCTGGTTCGTCCGGTTCGACGGCCACACCGACCTCGGAGGTCGAATCGGATGACGAACCCGAGGCGGAGGTCGAGGACGAAGACGACCGGACGGAGGCCGAGGACGAACAGGGGATCGACGACGTCTGGAACGACGACGACACGAACCACATCGTCCTCGTCGCTCGATCGAGCGGCACGCTCGAGTACCAGCTAACAGGCTCCGGTGATGCATCACCCAGTGAGTATGCCAACACGAACTCCGACGATCCGTACCGCGACACCGTGCGCACCGACGGCGACGAGTTCGCGATCGAGGGCTATCTCGGTGGGTTCCGCGACGACTTCCACGTTACCGGTCGCATCGAGTCCGTGACGGCAGACGACGGCATCGTCGCGATCGTCAACGGTACCGAGTTCGATCCCGCAGAACTGGAGGGCGTCGGCTCCTGGGACGGCGAAGACGAGTCGGAACCGCTCCCGCACGTGCTGGTGTTCGACGGAACCGATGCGAGCGGCCCCACCTCCTACTCGTTTACCGTCGACGGCGATGTCGCCGCCTCCGAGTACATGGGCGCGTCGATCGACGACGAAGACGAGATCGAGGGATCGACCGTCCGCGGCGTCGTCGCAAACTGGCTCGACGCCTACCGGTTCGACGGCGACATTACCGACTTCAAACTGATCGGTGACGCCGCGGTGCACCTCGAGTACGACGTCGACGACTGAACGACGGGAGTCACACATCAGGGGTCGAATCCGGTGTGATAGTGTTGTTTTCTGCCGGTTCAGGATCCGTTTCTGGTGACTGAACGATCGGTTCGTGTCGAATTATTTTCCCGCTGACGAACATAACACGTACCATAACAATTGGCGACGTTGGCGAAGGGAAACCGACTTACCACTATGAGCACCACCACCGACACTGACCGCGCGTTCGTACTCGGCGTCGACGGCGTCCCCTGGAATCTCATCAACAAGTGGGTCGACGCCGGCGAGTTACCCACGTTCAGACGGCTCCGAGATACTGGCGTTGCCGCCCCACTCGAGAGTACGAACCCGCCGACGACGCCGGCGGCCTGGCCGTCGATCGCGACGGGCGCTCGTCCCGACAACCACGGCATCTACGGCTTTCAGCGACTCGAAACCGACTATACCCAGCAGCTCAATACGAGCACCGATCTCGAACGACCGGCGCTGTGGGATCTACTGTCGCCGTCGGTGGTCGGGAACGTCCCGATGACCTACCCAGCGAGCGAGATCGACGGTACGATGGTCACCGGGATGATCTCACCGTCGCCCAACGAGCGGTTTGCACATCCGTCCTCGCTCGCCGAGGAGATCACGACCGACATTCCCGACTACCGAATCGGGCTGAACTGGTACGACTACGCCGGCGAGGAGGAGACCTTTCTGGACGACCTCGGCTCGCTCGTCGCGGCGCGACGGCAGTTGATGAACCGCCTCATGACGATCGACGACTGGCAACTGTTCTTTTTCGTCTACACCGCGCCCGATCGTCTCCAGCACCTGATCTGGGAGGAGGATGTGATCCTCGAACATTACAAGCAACTGGACGACATCCTCGCGGACGTCTTCGAGTACGTCGAGGATCGGAACGCGAACCTCTTCGTCGTCTCGGACCACGGCTTCGGGTCGGTCTCGACGTTCGTCAATCTGAACACGATTCTCGAGCGGTCGGGGCATCTCAGGCAGAAGAACCGATCCACAGCCGGAAACTCGCTGTCCCAACTCGGCATTACGAAATCGAACATCCTGGGTACGCTCAACCGGATGGGGATCGACGAGAAGCGGTTCGTCCAGTCGCTCCCGAAACGGCTGGTCGACGACATCGCGGAGCAAATTCCGGGCGATCACGCGCTATACGACGTCGATTTCGACGAGACGATCGCGTTCGCTCACGGTCCGGGGTACGTCTACATCAACGAGAGCGGACGATTCGACTCGGGAACAGTGGCTCCCGACGAAGTGTCCACCGTCAAAGACGAACTCAGATCAGTTTTCGAGGAGGTCATTGACCCCGAAACCGGCACGCACCCGCTTTCAGTCTACGACGGCGACGACGTGTTTCCCGACGACGACGCGTCGCCGGATCTCGTCGTGCGCGCCGGCGACGGCTACGAGGAGAAGACGAAACTCGACGACGCTGTCTTCGTTCCCGCCGGGAACAAAGCCGCGGGCCACCGCAGCGAGGGCGTGTTCTTCGCGTGCGGGCCGACCGTTGCGGATTCGATCGGTGACTCCGAACCCGCGGCGCTCGATCTTTCTGTCGTCGACGTTGCTCCGACGATTCTCCACAGTATCGGCGAACCGATCCCGGACGAGATCGATGGCGACGTCCGAATGGACCTGCTCGCAACCGACCTCGATCCGACCGTCGAGTCCGTCTCGTCGCAGGCGTCGGAGACGGCTGACGGGCGATCGGACGAAGATGACGATTCCGTCGACGAGGACTTCGACGACGTCGAGGCCCGGCTTCGCGGTCTCGGTTACATGGAGTGAGGCGTCGCGATCGATGTCTCTCTTACCTGCGGTGACTCGATGCCCGCGGGCCTCCTACGTCGAAATATCTCTTCCAGTTTCTCCAATTTTGAGAAAGTACAACTGAACCGTTCTACCGGCCTGAACAAAACCGAACCGTACGGAACGTGCGTCCCCTACTTCAGGGATCCGCTCAACCGCTGGTAGACCGACTTCGCGACAGCCATCTCGAGGCCCGCGGATTCGACGACGTAGTACTGGCGCAACTCGCCGTTGAATTTGCCCTTGTACTCACAGAGTCGTTCCGTGTTCGCGCCCACCAGATCGTACCCCGTGATCGACTCGAGCGCCGGATCGGTGAGCACGTCCTCGAGAATCACGCGCTGGAGGAGATTGTTCACGCTCACGTTGTCGTACGAAGCGGTGACGCCACCCTGCCAGTAGTAGGCGAGATCGTTCGAGTAGAGCGTGATGATTCCGCTTTTGTACTCGCCGTCCGGCGTCCGCGCGACGTAGACTCGCCACCGATCGTCGTCGAGGCTCCGCAAGAGGTCGTCCAGCAGGTCGTGGGACATGGGGGCCTCGTCGTCCGTCGCGGTGTAGCGCTCCCGGACGTCCTCGTAGATTCTGTGCGCCGGCTCGATCCCCTCCTGCTCGATCTGGAGGTCGGTCTCGTCGAGCCGTCGCATCTCGTTTCGCAGACTCTTGCTAAAGCCGCCCATGACCCCCTCCAGATCCGCGGCGTTCTTACAGTCGACCACGTAGGTGAACTCTGGCTCCACGGAGAGGCCGTTCCAGGCGTACGGCCGCGGATCGTCGTACCCGACCGGACAGGTCATCCGAAAGAGCGTCGATCGGTTGTCGACCTCCAGCATGTCGAGTACGCCTTCGGCGAGTTCGCTGTTGATTCGTTCCCACTTGCGCTGTTTCGGGCTATTCGGGTTGATGACTGGACCGAGACGCGGGACGCCGAGCGACACTGGCGGTGAAAACACGGTCCGCCCGATCGATCGATCGCGGACGAACAGGGGGAGTAACCCGACCGCTTGCTGTCCTTTGTACGCCCCGTAGAGGTGTAGCTGGGCGTCGGTGTGATCCGCGAGCACTGCAAGCGCGTCGGGGTCGTGGAAGAGTTCGTACCCGTCCGCCGGTAACGCCTCTGCCCACTCGTCGAGTCCGATCCGTTGGATCTCCATCGTTGGGCAGGGCTATGAGTTTCGGAGCTATTGTTATCGTCCTGTTACCCGGTTGATGGGCGTGACGCGGGCATTTCTGGGAGCGTCCGGCTCGCTTTCCCATCTGGGGACACGAGTGGCCGCCGTCGTTGTGATGCCGTGGTCCGCTCGTGCCAGAAGCAACGCGGGGTGTCTCAGCGCGATTTGGTGGGATACGGTTCGATCTGCGTCGATCAGGAATACCGCGTCGCGACTCGCGTTTGCGGTAGCAAGAAGATAACGAAACCGGAACGTCCCGAATCCCAACCAGTGATGCATTCCCGAATACGGACCGCAGCACCGTCGCGGGAGTTCTACCGGTACGACCAGCGAACGCCGGTGTGTCGAACGATGGTAGACCTGTTGCCTGCTGCTGGAGTCGTTGTCGATCGATCGACAGCCGCCGGGGCTGACGACCCTGTTGGGGGGCCGGTCTGAGGTGATTCACGATGCGACTGCACGACACTCACGACGGAGCGGTGTACGCAACGAGGTATCGTACGCTCTACCGGGCGTCCGCGGTCGACGATTCGCCCTGTTCCGAGGTCGGACGACTTCCGTCTCCGGCGACGGGGCGCGATCGCCTCACCTACCGGCTGAAGACCACGCGCTACTGGAAGACCGCTCTCGCGAGCGTCGTCGGCTCGTTTCCGTCGGTGAACGTCTGGCCGGTGACCGACAGGAAACTGCTGGCAGCCGCGGACAGATGGCTTTTTTACTCCACCGACGGCGGCCAGACCTGGACTTGCAGCCGCGAGTTGCCGGCCTCGTCGGGGCCGATGGGTGTGCTCCCGTCCGCGGTGTGTTGTGACGGCCAGACCGTCTACCTCGGGGAGTATCCGCTGGACTCGGCGGTACCGCCGCGCGTGCTTCGATCGTCCGACGGTGGGAAGACCTGGTCGCCGTTTCTCTCGCTCGAGGACGTTCGACACGTCCACGCGGTCCAGCTCGATCCGTACACGAACGACCTGTGGGTCACGACCGGCGACACTGATGCGGAGTGTCGAATCGCCCGGATTTACACATCATTCGTCTTCGCCCTCCTTGTCACTGAAGGTCAACCGATCAAGGTATGGCCGTCTTCGCTCCCGCATTTCCTCCATTCGGGTTGACTGGTCGTAGTGTC